>JAJDXM010000008.1 GCA_022823225.1 Gemmatimonadota bacterium | reverse complement strand
CGCCTCCTCCGTATCGCGTTCGATTGTACCGAGCGCGTTCCTCGCAACGCGCCGCGAGTTCTCGGCGAGCCGCTTCAGCTCGCTCGCGGTCAACTCCTCGATCTCCCTGCGTTCGGTCTCCAGCCTCCTCCGCAGCCGGTCGCTCAAATCGGTCGCGGTCGAAGTTCTCTCCATACAGTTCTCCCTTGAGACGCCAGCGGTCCCCGGTCTCGGGATCCAGCGCGGTGAGGTATTCCTTGCCTTGGCGCGGCACTTCGAGGCCCGCCTCGCGCAGTGCGTCGACGACATCGGCGCGATTCCGCACCATGCCGTGCTCGACGCGCTGGATGAGGTAATCCCGGATCAGGTCGCGGGGTGAGGCTTCGAGCCGGAGCCCGGCCCGCAAACGCGCCGCCTCGACGTAGGCGCGGTGGCCGGGCTGCTCCACCCTGGCCCGCGCCGGGTCGTCCGGGCGAGCCCAGCCGTGTTCGTGGTTGAATGCGTCCCGGAGGGGGCCGAAGGTCTTCTCCCAGCCCGGCGGGGCGATGTTCAGGCTCCGTCCGGTCTCCAGGTCGCACCGGGCGGCGAGGACATGGACGTGAGCACCGCCGCCGCGCTCGCGGTGCAGCACGGCCGCCCATGCGTAGCGTTCGGGTTCGAGTCCGGCCCAGGCCGTGTCCTCGAAAGCGTCCAGAACCGCGCCGATCTGTTCGTCGGTCGGTTGGTCCTCCGGCGCCCACGCGATCACCCCGGAGGTGTACCTGTGCTCGAACTCCAGCGTGTCGGCAACGTCGGCCACTTCGTTCGGATCCCCGCGCAGGACCTCGACGCCTTCGCGCGGCTTCCCGGCCGCGTCCCGCTCCCCGAGGAGGTACTTCGCCGCGGCCCGCGCCGATCCGGTCCCGTGCGCGAGAAACTTAAGATGCATCGCGATCCCGGCTCTCAAAGCGGGCGAGCGCCGCGAGCGCCCGCTTGACGGCGATGAGGTGGCCGATCACCTCGACGGCCTCGACCGCTCCCTTGTGGGTGTTCGCCCAGCGGATTGTAGGTAATCCAAATCTCGGCAGGAAATCTTCTAAAGTCATACAGGACTGCACGATCTGCGTTTCCTGCCGTTGTACTGGACCCTGCTGGACCGGGCCGTGAAAGCGGGAAAACCGAACTCGAATGGCGGGAGCTCCACGCCCGCGCGTCCTGTTCTCCGAAAGTCCGGGGAACCCGCCCTCTCGCCCAATCCCCCGGAAAGTTGGTCGTCGTCAGGCGGATCAACGTCGTCATGCCTGCCTGTATTGCCGCTGGAATGCCGATGAGCAAGCAGGGGGTGTCATGCATCCGCTGGGTCTCGAACCGGCGCTTGGCGACACACCGCCCTACCTGTCCACCCTCCCGGCGCGGAGGAGTGACCGAGTTGGCTTGTCCGCCAACGGCCTGGACTGAACATGGGATCCGCTCGCACGCCGGTTCAGACCGGCGTCCGGTTTTGGAGACCGGTTCTCCACGCGTGCACACTTTTCATTGGACCGGACGAGCACGATCCCGCTACGTTTCGAGCGGTCGAAAGACTGCGGACGCAGAGCGGCACGGATACGAGACCATCCGGGGTGAACGCGGCCTTCTACCAAATCAACACTGCCAGACTGGAGGATCGTGTGACTGCTCAGAGGGAGATTCCACCCCGCAACATCCGCGGGACGATCCTTGGCGCGCTCGTGCTGGGACTGGGACTCGTCGGTTGCGACGACCCGGTGTCGCCGGGCGACTCGGTCGTGGTGGAGATGTCGGAGACCGCGTCCGGGGTGTCGATCGGTTCCATCCGTGTGGAACAGACGGCCGACGGCGCGCGCTTTACGCCGAATCTGACCGGCCTCACCCCCGGCGAGCACGGGTTCCATCTGCACGAGAACCCCAGTTGCGGGATGGCCGGACAGGACGCGGGCAGCCACTACGACCCGCAGAATACCGGGCGTCACGAAGGTCCCTACGGGAACGGTCATCTCGGCGCCCTGCCGAGGTTGTCGGTCAACTCGTCCGGTGCCGCGACCACTCCGGTGGTCGCTCCCCGAGTGAGGGTGCGCGATCTCGACGGCCGTTCGCTGATAATTCACGCAGGCGGCGACAACTACTCCGACACGCCCGCGCCGCTCGGCGGCGGCGGCGCGCGGGTGGCCTGCGGGGTGGTGCCGGCCACAGGGACATAGTCCACCCTCATCACATTCACGGAGTATATCGGGGTTCGAAGGGCGGAACTCCCACCAGCCCCCAATGTGTTACGGGGAAGACACCGGGCGGACGGACCGGCCCAACGTGTCTTGGCCGCTGCGATGGCGATACCGACGCACATCCGTCCGAGGTTCCTGAACGAAGCCTTACCCTGCGGACTCCGATGACCCTGCCGGGCGGGTCGCATTCGGGCGTGAACGGCTGCGAGCCGTCTTACCTCGTCTTCGCTACGGATGTGACGGGCGCGGTAGTGACCGATGAACATCCTGCGCCGGGTTGTCCGCCGACCGCGCCGGAACTCGGACTCGGTGTCCGAGACGGGCGAAGAGCATTGGACATTCCCCCGGTGGGGCGGTGAAGTTGGTTGAATGATAGCTGGCCAAGCCTCTTGACCTGGGAAACCGGTGACCCCGAACGAGTTCATCGCGAAATGGCACGCCTCGGAGTTGAAGGAGCGCTCCGCGGCGCAGGAGCACTTCATCGACCTGTGCCGACTGCTAGGCGAGCCGACCCCGGCGGAGGCGGACCCCAAGGGGGACCACTACTGCTTCGAGCGCGGCGCGCTCAAGGACACGGGCGGCGAGGGTTGGGCGGACGTGTGGAAGCGCCGCTGCTTCGCTTGGGAGTACAAGGGGAAGCAC
>JAJDXM010000034.1 GCA_022823225.1 Gemmatimonadota bacterium | reverse complement strand
CTGCCCGGCGTCCTCGTGGTTGCGGCCCCGGATCAGTTCCGCCTTGTCGAGGAGCTGCGGCGTGCGGGATGCCGGGCGTGCGTGTCCACCCGCTCCGCCGACACCGTGCTCACGGCCATGGACATGCTGTCGGCGGGACGGGAGTTCTTCCCGGAGTGGAGCGCCCCAACACCCCTTGAACACGCGCGTCGCAACTCCGGCGCGAGCGCGCTGCTCAAGGATCTCAATCGAAGCGAGGTCCGGATACTGCCTCTCATGGCGCGCGGCTACAGCTCGAAGAAGATCGCCGCGAGGGTTGACCTGGCGGCGGGCACCGTCAAGAACTACCGCGTGAGCATCAGGGCGAAGCTCGGCGCGGGCACCCATGAAGAGATCCGGCGGGCGGCGCGCGCGGCGGGACTGCTCGCGTCCTCTCGTCCGGGAGCGGGGTAGGTGCCCTCCTAGCGATGATCTCGCCACGGGGGTTCGGTTGCATTCCCGCCGCCCGACGGCTACCTATTGTTCACGACGACCATGACGGACGGTCACAGCAATGTGCGGGAAGGTGACAGAAAACGTGACTAAGGTGGACTGTTTCCAGAGGATGCGGACGGCGAACTTGGTGTCTCGTGACATTCTCAGCATGCGGCAGGTCGCAAGATAAGCGTCGCGGCCGGCTGCCCCGACAGGGGCCCACGGCCCCAGGGAGATCACCATGAATCGTCGAATGACGACAGTATTTCGCCTGCTGTCCGCAGGAGCACTGAGTGCGACGCTGATGGTTACTGTGGCCGACGAACTGCGAGGCAGCGAGAACGCTCGCTCGGAAGAAGTTGCTTCGCAGTACAACGCCGTTCCGGCGCGCACGGCTGCGGCCCTGCCGGACATCTCCACCACACCCATAGTCGTCCCAACCGCATACATGGACACCGGGCATTCGATGGCAGCGCACCTCTCCGCTCCCGAGTCTCCGGGCCACGCAGGGCGTTGCAGGCAGGACAACGTCTCCGAACTCCCGTTCATGGCTCCACGCGAATCCGGTCAAGTGGTGACTGAACTCGTTCCCCTGGACTGTCCAAGCCATGTATCGATGAGCCAACTGAATCCAGAAATGTACGAAGATCTGGTTGAGGAGGTTTGCGGCGACTACGAGGGTCCTTGTATCGTGGGGGCGGTCTGCAAGCTGACCCGACAAGCAGACGTAACGTTTAACTTGGGACCGTTCTACAGCGTGACCGAGACTCGTTGCGAGTACGGCGGATGCATGAGATGGTTCGATGACCCGATCACGGCCGTTGAAGCATCCTTCATGTCAGCAGACGGAAAATGACTCGGTCAGCAGTTCTGGTGGTCGTCGCGACAGTCGCTACGTCTGGGGCGACCCGCGCGCTGGGCCAGCAGATTCTGGAGACAGACCACGAGGCCGGGCGGACTGTGATCGACGGACCGTTTCGCGCCATCAGCCTCCCGCCATACCTTGTGGGTATTGGCCATTCTGAGAAGGCTGTTTACGTGCTTGATCTGGAAGAACCAGAAGGGGTGATGGCATTCTCTCTCGTAACTGGCGACCTACTACGCACGGTTGGCATACGGAAAGGTGATGGACCAGCGGAGCTTAGGTGGATTACGAGCATTACACCGGCTTCGGACGGCGGCATGTATGTTTCGGGTTTCCAGAGAGTACTCGAGTTCGATTCAGATGGAACGTTGGAGAGTTCCTGGACGATCCACGACCCAACTGGGCGCAACGTCTGCGAACTGGACGGCGGGCCGGCGGTGATCGGTGAAGCGGGAAATCTGGTGAGGCGTGGAGCAGATGGAACCCATGAGGTGGTCGGAGAATGGTCACTTCGTCCGCTTTACGAGAACCGGCCCAACGAGAACCAGCTGGCGGCCTATCGCCGGAACAGGTCAGCCTATTACCGCACCGCTTTGACCTGCACCAGGAGTGCCGGCTTCGTTTTGGTGGTGCCTGAGAGTGGGCGGGTCGGCTCGTTGTCAGTTGTTCGGAGGGCGGGGCCGATTGATCAGATGGAGTTGCCGACCGAGTTCCTGGACGAACGGGATTGGCATCGGGCATTTCCGTCTCTCGATGGCCAAGGGAACATTGTCCTCATCTCAGAGGACAACCTTACCTGGGGGGCTGTGATCAACCCTGACTCCGGGTGCTATGCAATCTTGCGCAATTCGGGGAAATCCGGGTTGGGCCAGTTTCGCGGCGTATACGGGGACAGCGCCGTCGTGCTACATCGTGACTACGAGGAATACCGCGATGGCGCCAAGAGGATGATCACGGTGCATGACGTGGCTGCAAGAGTCTCGCTCGTTCCGTTCCGCAGCGTGAGCGGTGACCCGTGCCCAGGCATGTTTCCCTCATTGGACTCAGTTCGTGAATAAGGCAGGGGAGAATGAAAGATGAACCGTCACAAGCTAACGGACGATGTCCTCGCCGTGCTGTTGTTCCCCGTGTTGGCGTTAGCCACCCTGGTTCGCCTGCGCGACCCATACCGACACAGGATCTTTCGCCGTGTCACCGGAGCTAATCCTGATGAATGGGGTCGATTGACAAGGAGGCAGAGGCGAATCGGTTGGGCTCCAGCCGTGATGTCCATTGGCCTTATTGGCGTTCTGGTTGCGACCTCGGCAATGATCTTGGTCAGCGTAGAGATGGGAATCCTGCTGGCGTTCGTTTGTGGGTGCCTGGTGGCGATGGGTCTACATATCAGTCGGCGTCGCCGTGTTCTCCGGGCACTCGGCCGTGGAATGTGATCGCGCCGCGAATGATCCCAGCGCAGCGGATCCACCCCCCCCTACAACACCTCCTCCACCCGGTGCCCCAGCTCCCGCAGCTCGGCCACGATCCTGGCGACGTGCTCCCGCCCCCGACTCTCGATCTTCATCTCGATGGCGACCTGGCCGACCGCGATGTCACCGAAGGCGCGCGTGTGCTCGATGTGGAGCACGTTGGCGCCCTCGATCGCCACGACGCCGGTGACCTCGTTCAGATAGCCGGGACGGTCGCGGACCACCACGGAAAGGCTCGCCAGGCGGCCGTCGGCCCAGAGGCCCCGGTCGATGATGCGCGACACCATGTTCATGTCGATATTGCCGCCGGAGAGAACGCACACGGCAGTGTCCGACGGACCCAGGCGCACCTTGCCCTCGAGTAGCGCCGCCACCCCCACCGCCCCCGCCCCCTCCACGACCAGCTTCTCGCGCTCCAGCAGGAAGAAGATCGCGCGGATGATCTCCTCCTCGCTCACCAGCACTACATCATCCACCAGCGCCTCCAGATGCGGGTAGGTCAGCGCGCCGACCTGCTTGACCGCGATCCCGTCGGCCAGCGTGTCGGACATCTCGACGTGAGTGGGCGCGCCGGCCTTCAGCGACTCGGCCGCGCCCGGCGAAGCCTCGGCCTCGACGCCGATGATCCGCGCGCCCGGCCGCCGCGCCTTCACCGCGGTCGCGACCCCCGAGATCATGCCGCCGCCCCCGATCGGCACCACGACGGTCGTCACGTCGGGCACCTGCTCGACGATCTCCAGCCCCATCGTGCCCTGGCCGGCCATCACCGCGAGGTCGTCGAAGGCGTGCACCAGCGTGAGCCCCTGCTCGGCGATGAGCCGCTCGACCAGCGCCATCCCGTCCGACAGCGTCTCGCCCGACTGAATGACCCTGGCGCCGGTCGCGCGCGTGTTCGTCACCTTGATCAGCGGCGCCGTGTCGGGCATGACGATCGTGCAGGGGATGCCCAGCCGCGCGGCGTGACGGGCGAGCGCCTGGGCGTGGTTGCCGGCGCTGGCGGCGACCACCCCGGCGTCACGCTGCGCCTCGGTGAGCAGGAAGAGCCGGTTGAGCGACCCCCGGTCCTTGAACGAACCGGTGTGCTGCCTCAGTTCGGCCTTGAGGCGGACGTGGCAGCCCGCCGCGTGGCCCAGCGGGAACGACTCCGGGCAGCCGGTGCGCACAACGTACGGGGCGATGCGCTCGCGGGCCGCTTCGATGTCGGCGGGCGTCAGCATGTCGCTGCGGGACCGCCCACGCACCGGGGGCCTCGGCCGCCGGACCTCCCGCCGCTCACCCCAGGGCCCGGTCCACGATCTGGCGCTGCGTGGCGGCGTGATTGTGCGGATTCCCCTCGGCCGGACTCGCGCGCTCGGGACGCGACAGGTGCCTCAAGCGGATCCCGTGCGGTAGCGCGGTGCGGAGCCGGGGGAGCATGTAGGTCAGCGCGCCCATGTTCATCGGCTCCTCCTGCGTCCAGATCGCCTCCTCCACATTGGGATAGCGCTTGTCCAGCGCGCGGATTTCGTCCGCCGGGAAGGGGTAGAGCGTCTCGACGCGGACGATCGCGGTGTCGTTCGCCTGCGCCCGCTCTTCGGCCCCGGCCAGGTCGTAGTACACCTTGCCGCTGCACAGGATCAGCCGGCGCACCCGCTCCGCGTCCTCGGGCGCCTCGATTGAGGGGTCGTCGATCAGCTTCCGGAATCCCCCGTCCACAAGGTCTTGCACCGGCGACTTCGCCATGGGATGCCGGAGCAGGCTCTTCGGCGACATGACGATCAGCGGCCGCTCCGGCTCGGTGAAGGCCTGGAGGCGCAGCAGGTGGAAGTACTGGGCCGGGGTCGTGGGGTAGACGACCCGCATGTTGTCCTCGGCGCAGAGCTGCAGGAAGCGTTCGAGGCGCGCGCTGGAGTGCTCCGGACCCTGTCCCTCGTAGCCGTGCGGCAGCAGCAGGGTGAGCCGCGACCGCTGTCCCCACTTCGACCAGCCGGCCGAGAGGAACTGGTCGATCATCACCTGCGCCACATTGACGAAGTCGCCGAACTGGGCCTCCCAGAGCACCAGGTCCCGGTCGGCCGCCACGGCCACCCCGTACTCGAAGCCGATCACCGCGGCCTCGGTCAGCGGCGAGTTGTAGATCTCGAAGCGCGCGTCGGAGACGTGTTGCAACGGGGTGTGGCGGGCGCCCGACTCCGCGTCGTTGAGGACCAGGTGGCGGTGGCTGAAGGTGCCGCGCTCCGAGTCCTGGCCGGAGATGCGCACCGGAATCCCGTCCTCCAGAAGCGATCCAAGGCTGAGCGCCTCGGCGTGCGCCCACGCAACGCCGGTGTCGGGACCGAAGTCCTTGCCTCGCCGCGAGAGCTGCCGGAGGAGTTTGGCATTGACCTGGAAGCCGTCGGGGACGGTCAGCAGGGCGGTGTTCAGCCGCTCCAGCCGCTCCAGCGAGACGCCGGTCCCCTCTTCGAAGTCCTGGTCGACCGCGGAGTAGCTCGGCACCGTCCACGGAGGCGCCGACTCGGGCTCCGGCTGCACGCGGCCGTCCTTGACCGCTCGGAGCTCATCGGCCACGGCCGCCACGCGCTCGTCGACCTCTTTCGCTGTGACCAGTCCGCGCGCCACGAGCTCCCCGGCCCATTGCATGCGCGGCGTGGGGTGATCGGCGATCCAGTTGTAGAGGACGGGCTGGGTGTAGCTCGGCTCGTCGGCCTCGTTGTGACCGTGGCGGCGGTATCCCATCAGGTCGATCACGGTGTCGGCATGGAAGCGCGCCCGGTACGCCATCGCCAGCCGCACGGCCGCGAGACACTCCTCGGCGGCGTCCCCGTTCGCGTGGATGACGGGGATGTCGTAGCCCTTGGCCAGGTCGCTCGCGTAGCGTGTCGAACGGCCGTCGGCGGGGTCGGTGGTGAAGCCGACCTGGTTGTTGCCGATAATGTGGATGCTGCCCCCGACCTCGTAGCCGCGCAGACGGGCGAGGTTGAGCGTCTCGGCCACGACGCCCTCGGCCGCGAAGGCCGCGTCGCCATGAATCAGGATGGGAACGACCAGCGCCGGGTCGCGCTCGGTGCCGCCGTTGCGGTCGACATGCTGCTGGGCCCGCGCCATTCCCAGGATGACCGGGTTGACGAACTCCAGGTGGCTCGGGTTGGGGGCCAGCGTGACGCGGATGGTGCCGCCCGAACGAAGCGGGTAGTCGCCGGCGGCGCCGTGGTGGTACTTGACGTCGCCGGTGCCGGGATCGGGCACCCATAGCGCGCTCCCAGGCGCGGCGCCCCCCTCGAATTCGGCGAGGATCTCGGCGTAGGAGACCCCCATGATGTGCGTGAGCACGTTGAGCCGGCCGCGGTGCGCCATCCCGATCACGACTTCGGTCGCGCCACCCGCCGCCGCGAGCTCGATCGCTTCGTCGAGCATCGGGACCATCATGTCGATCCCCTCGATCGAGAAGCGCTTCTGCCCCAGATAGGTCCGGTGCAGGAACTGCTCGAGCCCCTCCACCTGCGTGAGGCGGTCGAGGGTGCGCAGGCGATCCTCGTCGGTGAATCCCGCGAAGTGGGTGGCGCGTTCCACCTGGTCCCAGAGCCAGGCGACCTTGACCGGGTCCTCGAGGTGCTCGAACTCGTAGCCGAGGGCGCCGCTGTAGGTCCCCTGGAGGCGGTCGAAGGTGACGGCGAAGGGATCGTCGCCCTTCTCGGGGAAGAGCACCGAAGTGGGGATCTCCTCCAGCTCCTCCATGGTGGTGCCGAAGTACTCGGGGACGAGCTGGGGGTGACCCGGAGGCTCGCTTCCGAGCGGATCGACCCGGGCGGCCTGGTGGCCGTGCTCGCGGTACGCCTGCAGGAGACGGGAGGCGCGGGCGACGATGTCGAGGAGGCGGCGCGAGTCGGCGGGGGCGGTGGGCGCTTCGGTGGCGGGGGCCGGCGAGGCGGCCCGGGTCCGGGGTGCGGCTTCCGGAGGCCGGACCGGCTCATCCCGCACCTCAATCGTCTCTGCCAGGGCGTGCCCGTCCCCATCCCCCCCGCGTCGACGGTCCCCGACGATCAGCCCCGCGTCGAGCAAGGCGAGTTCATCGCTCTCGAAGAACTCTCGCCACTCGCGCGGAACGGCCTGCGGGTTCCGCGTGAAGTCCTCGTAGAGGGCCTGTACGTAGGCCGCGTTCTGGCTGTCGAAGTAGGTGCTGCTCATGGTGGACATAACCTAGTTATTTTTCCCGGCATGGTAAGGTCCGGAAAGACACTTTCCACAACCGGAGACGCGCTGGCAGCCCGTGGACCAAACCCCCGCGGCCTTCGAGCGGCGATGCATCAGCGTTGGACCGCTTCGTCGACTTGACCACACTGTAGTGTCTGCTTTACGAATTGTCATGTACTCTTTACATTTGGTACCCTCATGACTCCGCTCTGCGTTGCCTTTCGGACGAATAGCGCCGCTATTCGCCTCTCAAGGCGCCTTGTCAACGCGGCGCCTCGCCGCTCTCGGGGCTCACGCGGGTTGATCCACGGACTGCTGGACGCTGCCGCAGCATGATCACTGAATCCATCGTCGCGACCCGCGTGCCCGATTGGGAGGTCCGCCTGCCCTGGCTGAGGGCGGGGACGACGCGGAGGACCGGCGAGACGGGAGCGGTGGGAGAAGCAGGCGGTGCCGCGGGCGGAGCGTTGGCCGATGCGCGGCCGGACTGCTTGGCGGATGGAGCGGTCCGGGCGCTGCTGGCGGACGGCTGGCGGTCCGTGGTCCGTAGCCGTCAGGTCCACGGGGCGCGCACGCGAATGCACACGGAGCTTGCCTGTGGAGAAAGCGTGGCGGGGGATGGCGATGGCCACGTTACCCGCACGCCCGGGGCTCTGCTTGCGGTCACGCTGGCCGACTGCGTGCCGGTCTTTGTTGCGGATCCGGTGCAGCGCGCGGTCGGACTGCTGCATGCGGGGTGGCGGGGGACGGCCGCCGGAGTCCCTGAACAGGGACTGTCGTCGATGCGCAGCGCCTTCGGGAGCCGGCCGCCCGATCTCTTCGTACATCTTGGTCCCGCGATCTGCGGGCGCTGCTACGAAGTGGGACCGGAAGTGTTCCGGGCGCTCGGCAAGGCGCCACCGGAAGCGCCGGCGCCCATCGACCTGCGGGCGGTACTCCGGCAACGGGCGCTCGCGGCGGGCGTCATCGAAGGGCGGCTGACGATCAGCGATGAATGCACGCGCTGCGGTGATGGACGCTATTTCTCGCACCGGCGGGGTGACACCGGACGACACCTGGGATTCATCGGGATTCGGCCGCGGGCAGGGGTTGGGGTGCCCGAGCGGGATTCTGCGGCGGCGACCGGCGGCAGCGACTCCGTCCGTCCGCGACCGGAGGCAGGCCGGTGACGCACCTACTCAGCCTCCTCGCGGTTTCGCTCTATGGACTGGTGCTGGCCTTGCTGCTGCCCTTCGCCGGGCATCGGATCCTGCTTCTGGCGCTCTCGGGGCGACGGGCACCGGGCCGTCCGGCGACGATGCCCGGCGGCACGTCCCCGTCACCACCCCGCGTCACCGTCCAGCTCCCCATCTACAACGAGAAACACGTCGCAGAGCGGCTCATCGACGCGGCGTGCCGGCTTTCGCACCCGCGTTCGCGCCTCCAGATCCAGATCCTGGACGACTCCACCGACGAGACCACCCTCCTCACCCGGCGGCGCGCCCGGCGCTGGCGGCAGCGCGGCATCGACGTCACGGTGCACCACCGCGAGGACCGCACCGGCTACAAGGCGGGCGCTCTCGCCGCGGGCCTGGAAACGGCGACCGGGGAGTACATTCTCGTCCTCGACGCGGACTTCGTCCCCCATCCCGACCTCCTCGAGCGACTGCTGCCCTCGATGGCCGACCCGGGCGTCGGGATGGTGCAGGCCCGCTGGGACCACCTCAACGAGACGTCGTCGTGGCTGACCCGGGCCCAGGGGCTCCTGCTCGACGGCCACTTCCTCGTGGAGCAGCGCGCGCGCTACCGCGGCCGGCGCTTCTTCAACTTCAACGGCACAGCGGGGCTTTGGCGCCGCCAGGCCCTAATCGACGCGGGCGGCTGGGAGCACGACACCCTCACCGAGGACCTCGACATCAGCTACCGCGCCCAGATGGCCGGCTGGCGGTTCGTCATGCGCGACGATGTCGGCGTGCCGGCGGAGCTTCCGGGTACACCGGCTGCGCTTCTGGTGCAACAGCGCAGGTGGGCGCAGGGCGGCGTGCAGACCGCGCGGAAGCTGCTCCCGAGTCTGCTCCGCGGTCCCTTCCGCCCGACCGTCAAGTTCGAGGCCCTCTTGCACCTCTGCGGCCATCTTGCGCACCCGCTGACCGTCACCCTCTCCCTCATCATCGTGCCGGCCGCCATGGCCCGCCGCGCACTCGGGATCGACAGGCTCTGGTGGCTGGATCTGGCGCTCTTCCTGGGCGCGACGGCACCGTTCATCGCCTTCTACTGGACTGCGGCACGCAGGCGCGGACGCTCTCGGCGCTCGGCCGCAAAGGGCGTGACCGCGACGCTGGCGCTCGGAGCCGGCCTGTCGCTGATGCTGAGCCGCGCGGTGCTGCGGGGGCTGGGCGCCTTCCGGGATCCCTTCGAGCGGACGCCCAAGGCGGGCTCGGCAAGCCGGTCGAGCTACGAAACGGCCGACGGGAGCTTCCCCGGGCGAGGCCTCGCGGTGAGTGCGGGCGCCTTCATGGTCGTTGCGGGCGCCGCCGCGATCGCCCTGGGCCACTGGGGGTCACTGCCCTTCGTCGCTCTCTTCGCGGCCGGCTACCTGTCGCTCGGGGTGGGCGCGGGCGTTCGCCGGGCGGGGGCGCAGCGAGCGGGGGCGCAGCGAGCGCAAGAAGCCCCACAGCAGCATCAGCCACACCGGCAGCCAGATCGCCGTCCGGTTCCAGAGCGGTTGCGGCCAGACGCCGGTGGACTCGTAGGAAGCGAGACCCCAGTAGCCGAGGAAGACGAGGCCGCCTAGCAGGAGAAATGGCCGGCTTTCGCGCAGCGCGGCCATCGGCAACACCCACAACGCGTACCACGGATGCACCGTGGGCGACAGCAGAAGCCCGGCGCCGAGGATCCACAGCAGCGCGCGTTCGATCGAGAACCGGCGCCAGGTCGCGTAGCCCACGACCGCGAGCATAAGGGCGGCCGCCACGGCCCGGGCACGGACGGGATCGCCGGCGAGCGCCGCGATCACCGCGAAGGCGCCCTCGTTGGCGGACCAGTGGCGGGCGTAGGTGCGCAGGCCCTCGGTGAGCGCGCCGGGGCCGACGGGGTCGAGCGGGCCGAATCCGCCGACAGGGCCGACGGCCGCGAAGAGCAGATAGAAGGCGATGCAGACGGCGGCGAAGGCGATCAGCGCGGCCGGGCCCTGGCGTCTGATCAGGACGGGAAGGGCGGCGGCCGGAGCGA
The DNA here is from genome assembly GCA_022823225.1 of Gemmatimonadota bacterium. Classification (GTDB taxonomy): domain Bacteria; phylum Gemmatimonadota; class Gemmatimonadetes; order Longimicrobiales; family Gaopeijiaceae; genus Bin94. Next base: position 15,000 of record JAJDXM010000034.1, on the reverse strand, counting down.
ACTTGACCAGGGTGGCGGTGGCGAGGAGGGCGCCGGGGAGCCAGCGTCGGGCGCCGCCCGCGCCGACCGCGCCGGCCGCCAGGATCAGGGCCGCCATCAGGAAGAGCCCGGCCGCGTCGAAGTGCGCGCTCCATGCCGTCTCCACGATCAGGAGGGGCGACCAGAGGTACCAGACGAGGACCGGCGCAGGCGAGCGCCCCGTGCGCGTCGCGATCCGTTGCAGCAGGAAGCCGCAGCCAAGGTCGAAGCAGAGCCAGAGGAGCTTCGCGGCGAGAATGGCCGGGCCGCCCGCCCGCGCCACCGCGCCGAAGAGTAGCTGGGCCAGCGGCGGGTAGATGGTCGGGACGTCCGGGTGGTTGATCTCGCCGTGCCAGGGCGTGTGCAGGGCGACGAGCGCGCTGTCGCCGGGCGGGTGCGCGTAGGGGTTGACGCCCTGCGTGAGGAGGTTGCCGTCCCACAGGTAGCGGTAGATGTCGTCGGACAGTTCGGGCGTGAGGGGAAGCAGAACGACGCGGGCCGCGATGGCGACGGTCCAGATGAGCGCGATCGGGGGAGCCGTGCGCCGGGCGGTGAGGCCCGCGGCGCCGTAGGCGAGGAAGGCCGCCGCGGGAAGAAGGAGCCGGGGAAGGGGAAGGCCGATCTGGTCCAGCCACCCGAAGGTGCCGAGGGCGGCGACCAGGACGAGGCCGAGGAGGGCGAGCGGCAGAGGGCGATTCATGCGATATGCTGTAGTATATATTCGTGAGGTGAAAATATAGTAATCAGTATATTCCCCTCTCGGATATGCCTATTCATATATCATCTGGTCCGACAGTCCGGCCACTCCCTTCCCAGTATAGGCCGGAGCCACGGCTGGGCCAATCAGCCCGGAGAAGGGACGACCCGATATACCTTGGACCATGCAGACCGTGACCAGCAAGCGCCCCCCGTCGGTCCGTGGATAGAACCGCGGGAGGCCCGGACGAGGCTGTGCGCCGGGCTGCCGGGCTCCGCCGCACCGCAGTCCTGATCCCCGCCCTCGACGAGGAGGAGGCGCTACCGGCTGTCCTCGAGGCGCTCCCCGTCGACCGTCTTCACACCGTCGTGGTGGCCGACAACGGGTCGACCGACCGAACGGCGGAGATTGCCGAGTCGGCCGGCGCGACGGTGGTGCGGGAACCACGCCGCGGCTACGGGGCCGCCTGCCTCGCGGGGATCGCGCACCTGGCCGCCCTTCCCGTCCCGCCCCGCTCGGTCGCGTTCCTGGACGCCGACCACCCCGGCGACGCGGCGCGCCTTTCGCTCGTGCTGGACCCCCTCGCCCGGGGCGCGGACCTCGCCCTCGGGGTGCGCATGGCGCGGGGCGGGGCGCGCGGCAACGTGCACGCGCACGCGCGGTGGGGAAATCGCGTGGTGCTCGCCGCCGTGTGGCTGCTCTTCGGGCGCCGCTTCGAGGATCTGCCCCCTTTTCGCGCGATCCGCTTCGCCGCGCTGAGGCGGCTTGCCATGGACGACCGCAACTGGGGCTGGACGCTTCAGATGCAGGTGAGGGCCGTGCGCCACGGTCTCGAAATCGTCGAGGTCCTCGCGCCTCACGAACCCCGCTCCCGGGGCCGCTCCAAGATATCGGGACGCCTGGGCATGTCGCTGCGCGTGGGCGCGAAGATGTTCTGGACGCTGGCACGCGAGCGTCTGCGGTGAACCCCGGAGCAGCCGGCCGGTTGACGCCATGGTTTTTCGGGCGGCGGCGGTCGACGCAGCAGGCGAGACCGGTTCGGACAGGACAATTCCGTGCGCGTTAAACGGGCTGGCGGGCTGGCACTGGAATCGCGAACGTGTTTGGGACCGAAGGGAAGCACGATGCGACTGAACAACGGCTGGCTCCTCAAGCGGCATGGGTACATGACGCCGGCTCGCGCCCGCGAGAAGTTCAGCCGAAGGGCGGCCTGATGTTTAAGCCGTCACCTTGTCCAGAAAACCGGAACCGGTACATGGCTAGGCAGTGAGCCAATGCTTCGTGGGGCTCGCATTGGCCACGTACGGGGAGGATCAGCTTTCTCCGATAGGCCAAACTCGTACGCCTCAAACAGGATTGCGGATTCTGGCCGGATTCGCGATCGTTTTCGGGACCGATCGTGGGACGAGATCGGTGGGCAGGCCATCACCCCCTGAGGGACACGAACCGCAGGAAAAGGAGAGTAACACGATGCGACTGAATGAGAAGCGAGCCGCCGACGGAGTTTCCCCACTGGTGATGCGTGCTTTGGGGGTTCTGTTGATCACGCTGATGGCGACAACGGCTTCCCCGGCGAGCAGTGCCGCAAGCATGGATTGCGACGCGTGCCCGGTGATGGCCACTTCGGACTGCGAAGACGAAAGCTGTACAGGCGAGCACGGAAGCGAGTGCACGTCCGGTATGATCCCCGGGGGCTGCGAGGGCTGCTATACCTGGCAGTGCACCGAAACGGGCTGCGTGCCTGACGGCAAGGAGGAGGAGACAGGGAAGCGCGTCGAATGCGTACTCGGTGTTCAAACCTGACTAGTCCGGCCTGCATCGAGCACGGAACGGGGGATCTGGCGAGTTTCCCCGGGCCCCCGTGTCCCTGGTTCCATGCCGTCCTTGTAGCCTGCTCCGTGGTCACCATGGCGTGCGAGCGCCCATCCGACGACGGGTTGCCGTCGGGCGTGCCCTTCATGGAGCGGGATAGCGCCGGGGTGCTGGTGGCGATCACGTCGGGTGCCCGTGCGAGAGCTCCGATCGGCTGGGTGGTGGATTCGGTGCCGGAGTACCAGATAGGGGAGGTGTCCGGGGAGGAGCCGTATCTCTTTTCGGCCGTGCAGGGCACTGGGCAGTTCTCGGACGGGCGGGTAGTCGTGCTGGATCGGGCGAGTTGCGAATTGCGCTTCTTCGGCGCGGATGGAGTCTTCGTGGAGCGGACCGGTGGAAGGGGCGAGGGTCCTGGAGAGTTTGGCAGGAGCTGCTATCTGTTGCCCCCGACCGGCGATGATTCGCTGCGCGCCAACGACGGCGCGAGGGTGAGTTTCTTCGACGAGCGGGGTCGGTTCAGCGATCGCTTGCTGGTATCGTGGCCGGGTCAGCGTGTAACGCATGTCCATGGCGTTGCCGGGGAGAGGGTGTTGGTGGAAAGACGGGCCTTCAATACAGCTTCGGTGGCGGGCATGCCCGACGAGCCGTCGACTTCCGACTTCGCGCTGGTCGAGCTGGGAAGCGAGCGGGTGTTTTGGACGGGCTTCTTCCAAGGGCAGGACGACTTCGCCGTCGTGGTGCCCGGCAGTTCGATGCGGGGGCTTTTCGACGTTCCTTTCGACATCAGACCGGGCGTGGCGTTGGGCAGCGATGGGTTCTACCTGACGCTGGGCGAGGATCAGGGTCCCGAGATCCTGGAGTATGACGCCTTCGGCCGCCTGCGCCGGGTCATCCGTCTTGCCGAGCCGGCAGTGGCGCCTTCTTCCGAGGATCTCGACAGGTTCATCAGGTTTCGGATTGAGAGCAGCGGTGTCTCGGTTGAGAACCGGGAAAGTACCTTTGACCGTCGCAGGCCCATGTACGAGCAAATGCCGCTGCCGGAGATCATTCCCGTCTTCTCCAGGCTTCTGATCGACGAGGTCGGCTGGCTGTGGGCGGAACTCTACCGGTTCGACGGCCATCATCCGATGAGGTGGCTGGTCTTCGGCCCGAACGGCGAGGGGCTCGGCAGCGTGGACATGCCGACGGAGCTCGACGTCAGGCAGATCGGCCCCGACTTCGTGCTGGGCGTCTGGGAAGACGAGCACGAGGTGCAGTACGTGCGGCGGCATGCGCTGACGGGGCGTTTGGTGTCTTGAGGGTTGGTCTACGAGTAGCTGGTTACGGTGTTCCACTAACTGGAGAAAGAGGAGAGTAACACAATGGAACGGAATCAGATGAGAGCAGAAGGAGTTTACCCTCTGGTGATCCGTGCCTTGGGGGTCCTGGCGATCACGCTCATGGCGATGACTGCCTCACCAACGGGCAGTACCGCGGCCACGGATTGCAGCTCATGTCCCTCGATCGCTCACGCAAGCTGTTTCCTCGAGGGTTGTGACGATCGCGATGATTCCGCTTGCGCTCCCCTAAACGTACCCATCGCATGCTTTGAATGTGGCTATACATGGCAGTGTACAGAATGGAATTGTGCACTGGACGAAGGGGGACCGAAAATCGGCACGCGGGTTGAGTGTGTCCTTGAGACCATTACCTGAGCGCGTGGTTCAGCGTCGCTTGGGGTTTGGTGTGCAAGGGCCGGGCTCAAGTATCCGGGCAGTCCTCGCAGCCTGCTTCGTCGTTGCCTCGGCGTGCGAACGCCCATACGACGACGGGTTGCCGGCCGGCGTACCCTTCGTGGAGCGGGACAGCGCCGGGGTCCTGGTGGCGACCACGTCGGGTGCGCGAGCGAGAGCACCGATCGGCTGGGTGGTGGATTCGGTGCCGGAGTACCAGATAGGCGAGGTGTCCGGGGAGGAGCCGTATCTTTTTTCGGCCGTGCAGGGCACTCGGCAGTTCTCGGACAGGCGGGTCGTGGTATTGGACCGGGCGAGTTGCGAATTGCGCTTCTTCGGTGCGGATGGAGTCTTCCTGGAGCGTACGGGGGGAACGGGCCAGGGACCCGGCGAGTTCGACATAGGCACTACCAGGAGATGCTATCTGGTGCCCTCGCCCGGAAACGACTTGCTACCCGGCTTTGATGGTGCCAGGCTGAGTTTTTTCGATGATCGGGGTCGGTTCAGCCATCGATTCCCGATATCGTGGCGCGACCGGCGCGTGACGCGCGTGCGTGGCGTCGTCGGGGAGACGGTGCTTGTGGAAAACCGACTGTTCACGACGTCTCAACAGGAGGGCGTGCCCAGCGAGCCCTCCACCGCCGAGTTTGCGCTTCTCGAGCTGGAGAGCGGGCGGACGGTGTGGGATGGCCTCTTTCAGGGGAGACAGGACTACACGGTTTTAGTCCCCGGCAATTCGTATGGACACGTGATCTATTTCATCCCGTTCGACATTCTGCCGGATGCGGCGTTGGGCAAGGATGGCCTATACCTGACCCTGGGCGAGGAACGTGGCCCGGAGATCCTGGAGTACGACACCTCAGGTCGCCTGCGCCGGGTCATCCGTCTTGCCGAGCCCGCGGTGGCGCCCTCCTCGGCGGATCTCGACGAGTACACCGAGTTTCAGATCGATCGCCGGAACGAGCCGGACTATTACCGTGAGACATCCTTTGATCGGGACAGACCCCGATACGAGCGAATGCCGTTGCCGAAGTTCATTCCCGTCTTCTCCAGCCTTATGATCGACGAGGTCGGCTGGCTGTGGGCGGAGCTCTACCGGTTTGACGTGCGACAGCCCGTGAGATGGCTGGTGTTTGGTCCGAACGGCGAGGGGCTTGGAAGCGTGGACATGCCACCGGACCTGGACGTCAGGCAGATCGGCCCCGACTTCGTGCTGGGCGTTTGGGAAGACGAGCACGAGGTGCAGTACGTGCGGCGGCATGCGCTTAACGGTCGGAGGTGACAGTGGAGATCAGCAGTCCCCGAAAGATGTTCGAAACAGCGGCCACGATACTGCTAACGGTGGCGGCGGTAGCGGTGGCGTCGGTCTACATCTACGGAGAGCTTACGGATGGAACGGCTTCACCAGGACCAACCGTCGCCGCCAGCGAGATGGAGAATTGGAGGGAGGAGATCGCCGGGGGCATTCGGATCGGCCCGGCCGACGCGCGCATGGTTGTGACTGAATTCATGGATTTCACCTGCCCATTCTGCGCAATGGTCATTCCCGCAGTAGACTCGCTTCTCGACTTCTACCCTGCCGAAGCCGCTTTGGTCTTTCAACATTTTCCGCTGAATGGGCGCTCCCAGTCCATGCCAAGTGCGGTCGCGGTCGAATGCGCTGAGCGCCAGGGCCAGTTTCGCACAATGTACCAGCTACTCTTTGCGCAACAGCAGTTGCTCGGCAGCAAGGACTGGGTGGTGTTCGCGGAGGAGGCTGGGGTCCCGGATCTGACGGGCTTTCGAGAGTGCACGGAAATGCCTGCTGACTCCTTTCCCAGAATCGATGCTGGCCGTGATCTCGGGTTGCGCTGGAGCGTCAGTGGGACGCCCACGCTTTTCGTCAATGGTCGGCGTTTCGGTGGGCGCAGCTTTCGGGAGCTTCAGGATGTAGCGAAAGACCTGGGGCTCGAATCAGTGAAGAATGCCATACCAGATTGATGGTCGGCTTGATCCGTGGGAGTGGTGACAACGCCACGATTCCGCGGGCCATCCGGAAGACAGCAATCTGGTGTAAAGACAACATGACATTTGGTAAAGCATTACGGTCATGGGGCTGCTAGCCTTGGCCGGAGCAACCGGGAGATCGGGGCCATTCTCCGGATCTCGCACAGCACGGTCGGCAGCTACGTCCGGCGGGCCCGGAAGGCGGGAGTGTCGTGACCGCTGCCGGACGACCTGGACGACGCGCGGCTGGAAGCGGCGCTGTATCCGCCGACGGCGCCGTCGCGGGTTCGGCGGCCGGAGCCGGACTGGGCGCGGGTGCACCGGGAGTTGGCGCGGCACAAGGGCGTAACGCTTCAGCTTCTGTGGTTCGAGTACCGCGAGGCGCACCCGGACGGGTATCAGTACAGCCGCTTCTGCGACCGCTACCGGGAGTGGCGTGGCCGCCTCGACGTGGTTCTGCGCCAGGCGTACCGGGCGAGAAGGCGTTCGTGGACCCTCATCGAGGATCTGGACCGTCCGGCGCTCAAGCCGCTCCCGGCCGATCGCTACGAGTACGCCGAGTGGCGCAAGGCGCGGGTCAACATCGACTACCACATCCAGGTCGACGGCCACTTCTACAGCGTCCCTCACGCGCTTGCCCGCCGGGAGGTCGAGGTCCGGCTCGGCACAACCACGGTCGAGATCTTCCACGGGCACCGGCGTGTGGCCGCCCATATCCGCGGCCGCAGAAAAGGCGGATACACGACCGATCCGGGCCACATGCCCGCCGCGCACCGCGCCCACCTCGAGTGGACCCCGTCGCGCCTCGTCCGCTGGGCGCGAAAGACCGGGCCCCGGACCGCCGACTTCGCGAGAACGCTCCTCGAGACCCGGCCCCACCCGGAACAGGGCTACCGCAGCTGTCTCGGCCTCATGCGGCTCGCCCGCGCCTACCCCGCCGAACGGATGGAGGCCGCCTGTCGCCGCGCGCTCGACATCGGGGCCCACAGCTACAATTCCGGCATGGCCCAGGCCTTCGAGGAGCAACTCGCCATGCCCGACATCGGCGAACTCGCCTTCGACGACCGCCTGTCCCTGCTCCTCGAACGCGAGAAGACCGAACGGGAACAACGCCGCTACCTGCGCCTCAAGGGGCTCGCCAAGCTCCATCTCGACGCCACCATCGAGGACCTCAACTTCAAGGCCAACCGCGGCCTCGACCGATCCCTCATCCTCCGCCTTGCCTCGGGACAGTGGATCAAGGACGGCCAGACCGTGCTCGTCACAGGCGCGACCGGGTCCGGAAAGTCCTACTTGGCTTTTGCTCTCGGCCACCAGGCCTGCCGCAACGGCATCTCCACCCGCTACTTCCGCGTCTCCCGGCTCCTCGACGCACTCGCCCTGGCCCGCGCCGACGGTTCCTACCCCAAGTTCGTTCAGCGGCTCGCCAAGACCTGGCTCCTCGTCCTCGACGACTGGGGCCTCGCTTCCCTGTCAGGACAGGGCCGACACGACCTGCTCGAGGTCCTCGACGATCGCTACGCCCGCAGAGGAACCATCCTCGCCTCCCAGCTCCCCGTCGAGGATCACCGCTCAACCCGGACGACTTCGCTCGGAATCGGTGGACGACTTGGCCCGGAACAGCCGGACGGCTTCACCCGGAATGGGTGGACGACTTCGTCGGAATAGGCAGCCGGTAAGGGGGGACCCTGCGGAGCGGAATCGCTGGATAGTACTTGGAATGTCCTTTTGACTTGTGGACCGTCGCGTTATGGTAGATAACTATGGTTGCTCCACTCTCCAGACGATGGCTTGATCTCAGGAGGCTCACCGAATTCGGTTTCGGACGCCTACTGACGGTCTGCTTCCTCGGGTTTCTTGGACTATACGTCGTATACGGCGCGTTCGTCTTTGCTCGCCTGGCAGTCGACTTACCCTTGGGCGAGCGGGCAATCATGGTGCTCGGGCCGAGCACGATAGCGATCTCGTTCCTGATGTCGCCTGCGCTGTTCGCCGCTTCCGCGATTCGGTTCGATCTGTTGACCGCGCGAGAGCCCGCGGTTCGGCGGCTCTACTGGGGTCAAATGGCGCTGGCTGGTCTTGCCGCGTATTCTCTGGCGGCGGTCGGGCCGTTAGCTGTACGGTCGTTGCTCCCGGGAGCTACCGATCCGCTGCCCGAGTCGTTCTCCCCGTTCCCGGAAGCGGTTGTTGGGCTGCGGATGTTCTTGCCGATCAGCTGCGGTCTGTTCGCGGTAGTGTCGGGTGTCGCGGGCGCATTGGCGGGGCGCATGTCTGCCAGATCGGTCTGGAATGGAGCCAGGGCGGCTCTGTGGTTTGCGTGCCTCGGCCTCATGGGAACGTTCTGGGCCCTTTTTCGCAGCACTGGCTACCAGATCCTTCAAGATGGGGATTCCCCTGTGTGGATTATGCTGACACCGCTCGCGCTTCCTGTTGTTCTGACAGGAACGTTGGCTTGGCGCGAACTGGGTCCTCCGACAAGGCCACGTTTCAGGAAAACGGCGAAGTCGAATCCGCCAGATTCGGATTGGCTCGATCAAGGTCGCCTGGGGGCAGACGACGAGCACAGAGCGACCGAGGTGGCCAGCGGTGTTGATGCAACGGCTGGCGGAGAGGACGCAGCTAGCATAGCGCGTCGAATCCGGAGCCTGGTTGGCTCCCGGGCGGAGCTGTCCCAGACTCAGATTGCGGAGATTGTCGAAGCCTTGTCCGAGCACGAGCAAGCGCCCTACGGGCGCGGCGTGCGCAAGTCGATCGTCCGGCCCAATATACTCGGCGACTTTTGTAGTGCTTGGACTTGCCTGAGTGCCGGGTCCCTGATTGTTGCCTCGCTGGCTGGCATGCTGACAAGTATCTCCGCAGCCCTAATGGCCGGGTTTGTGGGATCTGCCGGTGTGGCTATGACTCTTCGTAGTCACGCCGGTGAAACGACAGCTGGATCAATGCCCGCCTGAACGCCGAACAGATCGACATGGTCGGTTCGGAGTGAACGGTGACTTGCTATTGTTGACCAACTCTACATTGCCTGTCATCTCGGCAGTCCCACCTGTCAAAACAGCAGTTTTGGCAACAGTATCGACGGCCGGTCTCGGTCGTTTGGCAGCAAGGAAAGAAGGTGGCTCCTGGTTGATTCACGATCGCTCGCATTGGCGATTTGGGTGCCTGCAGGAGCATGGCCAGATTGATTAACAGAGCAAAAAGGATGTACTTTGTCCGGCGTTTCATGGATTGCGGCTCTCTGTTTGGGTGTAGTGTAGCGCGTTTGGCGCGCGTGAAAGCAAAGCGAGCGTTTTTTCTACTTGATCCAAGTCAGCGCCATGCACTTGCAGACGCAGGACGCCGGTCGAGTCGAAGACGAAAACCCAGGGTGTCCTGGATATTGGGTGTCTCTCCGCGGATGACATGCCCAAACCACTCACACTCGGGATCTCGACATGCCAATCGAAGTCATCGGCGAATTCAAGTGCGGCAGGGAAACCGGCTTGCGTCAGTGCGATCATCCGTACGGGAAAATCCGTTGCACCGAGCTCGGCGAAGTGTTGGCCGATGCGGGAGCAACCGTGCCGCAAGGACCACAGTCCGGGTGATACACGTAGACGACCGTCGCCATCTGCTGGCCACCGCTCAGTTGGACCGGTAAGGGCGCCCGGCCACAGGAGTGACAGTACGATGTCCTTGAGGCGCTTCATTTGGGCCGCTCCGATTCCGGGTCTCTCCGGCCGAGACTGAACAGCTTGTCGCGTCCTTTGAAGACCGCCATGGTCCCATCTTCATATTCGCGAACGACGACTTTGGCCCCCAGGCGGCAGGATTGGCCTTCGGATGAGGGTATGTGTAGAGTCCTCTCCCCCAGCTGAATGCGGTTGCCAGGAATGATCCGACCGCCGTGTTTGATGCAGAACACGTCATCCAGCCTGTGGAAAACACGGGGCCCCAGCGGTACGAACGCGGACGGCGACGCCTTTGAATCCGGTTGAAACTCGTCATTGAAGCGCGGCCAGTACGCGTCGAGGAATTTGTTTGCCGTGTGGATATCGTCGATGTCGTGATAGCTCAATTCCTGGGGCAGGCGGCCGCTCAGGGTGCTGAACAGGCGTACCGCGCGCATGAGTATCGCGGGCGGTCGCCGCGAGATTGCGATGTTCAGTTCTCGCAAGGCTCTGTCGAACTGGGCGTGGTGTCTGCGGTTGGCCACCCCGCTGGGGCCGGGCTTCCAGTGTTCGCTGGAGGTGACGCCGAGGCCCAGACGCTCGAAGCGTCCAAACCGCTCAACGGTGTCCCGCACTCCACGGAAGGCGGTCCAGATGGTGCGGCGTTCGGCGAAGAACCCGGAGTAGACTCTCCGGGTGGCGTCGTCCAGCGTGACCGTCAGGTGCCAGTTGGCCGCGGGTATCCAGGCCCGGCACGAACCCAGCTGGTGTAGCAGCACACCCTCCGGTTCGGTCTGCACCGGGCGCTGGTCCTGGCAATGGGTGGCTTGCTGCACAGGAGGCGGTCGCTTTCCGTTTCCGGACGTCGTGGGCCCGCGCGCCGCTCCGTTGAGACACCGTCGCACCCACGACAGGGAACGCCGTCCGTTGTGCCGTGTGCGGTAGGCGTCAAAGAAGTGCTGAACGCTCCAGCCCGGGTAGGCCCGGCGGTACAACCCCACCACTTCGGCGGCCTCCTCCTCCGGGACGCGCAGCGCTGAATACCGGTCGATCGATCCGTCCTTGAGGAGCTTCAGTTCTCCGGCCCTGAACCGCGCCACATAGCGCCGGAAGGTGCGTACGGCCACACCCATCCGTTCCGCTGCTTGCGCCTGCGTAATCCGTCCTGTCGCCCACTCCTCGTGTACCTCGAGGAATGACTCCGCCCGTTCCGATGCCGGCATCTTTCTGGGGTCCGCTCCCTGGTCCCGAGGCTTTTGCGCCAGAAGACCGCTTTACGGCCGGTCTCCTGGTCCTCGTTAACCAGATGCCAGAACGGAGTGCCGGTGGTGAGTCATTTTCGGCAATCTGAAATCCACGCACACGGGTGGCCATTCCAGTTGCCTGCGATACGGGGCGTCCTCCCATCTAGACCCCGTCGCTGAAGAGTTCGCCCTTCAACTCCATGTTCTCCAACCGGGTCACTGCCCTTCGGAGTATCGTCCGGGCCGACGCCGGCGTGACGTCGAGCGCCCTCGCGATCTCGTGAGTGTCCCTTTCTTCCAGCACGCCGAGGACAACCGCGTTCCGTTCCCGGGCCGGCAGTCGGTCGAGAGCGCGATAGAACGCCTCGCGCTGTTGCTGCAGGAGCAACTCCTCCTCGGGGTCTGGGGCAGGATCTTCCAAGTCCGGGTGTTCCTCAAGGCGTACCCCTTTCATCCCGGCCCGTTTCGCCTTGCGCAGCTCCATACGCGCGAGATTTCTTGCGACCGCGACCGCCCAATTTGCGAACGAACCGCGCCCGCCGTATTGATCGAGTCGGTCGAGGATGCACAGCCAACTGTCCTGAATCAGGTCTCGGGCGTGGTCATCGTCCTGGGCGTAGGGACGAACCGCGATCCACATCCGTTGATCGAGCTCACCCACGAGCCGGGTGAACAGTTTCGGATCCCGGGCACGTAGTCGCGCAAGGTCGATTCTGTCAGGAATGGATCAACACCTGGATGGACTCTCCGTTGCTCCGGTTGTATTGAGTCAACCTGCGGACACGCGCATGAATGGTATACCTGTCCCGGTTGAAGTGCTACCCGGCGACCCGGGCCGCGAGTGCGCCCGGGTGGCGGCCGATGTCTCAGCTCAGCCTGTCAATGATCGTCCGCGCCACGTAGTCGTGGCTTCCACGCCGCCCCAGGTCCGTCGGAGTGAGCCCGAGGACTCCGCGAGTCCGCCTGCGATAGTTCGCCTGGTGCGAAAACCCCAGCGCCACGGCCACCGCCCCGTAGGGTTGACCACTCCATTCGGCAAGCCGCTGGATCGTGAAGATGCGCGCCAGGGAAAGGAGCCTGCTCGGCGATGGAATCCGGTACCCTCGACAGCGGTACCGCAACGTCCGTTCCGCCGTACCTAGACGTTTGGCGAGCTCGGAAACAGCACAGGGGGCGAAAGCGAGGTCCAGGGCATGACCGAAAGCCTCCGCGGCGAACGGATTGGCGGATTGCCTGACCCGCCTGCGCAGCCCAAGAGCGCACTGGATGTCGATGCTTCCGAGAATGGTGGCGTTGATGGTGTGCGGCTTGTCGTCGACGCCGGGCCGAAGGTGGCCTGCCAGGGTCATTCCGGCCTCGTTCATTCGTCGCACCAAATCGGGGTCCAGGGGGGAGAAGCAGATGACCGGGGTGGCACGTCCCCAGGTGCCGGAAGTCGCCTCGGACGCGGCGTCGAACGGACAGCCGGGACCGTGAAATGTATCTGCTAGGGCAGGTGACCCGGGATTGCACGCGGCCAACGCGCGAAGCTCGGACCAGCTGTCCGTGAAGGCAGCGGGACCGATGATCCGGCCCACGTTACCGAGGCGAAGCACCTTCCGAACGCGCTCGCGAAGCCGAGGACTCGCGAGCAGGGCGAGGAGCGGTGGTGTGGATCGCGGCCTCATGCGGCCCGTGTCAACTTCATTCCGCATCTGCTCCTCTCGAGTCCCCGCTCATTCGACCGGCGATGCATCCCGTGCTGCTGCAGCTCCGCGCTCGCAAATGTAATGATAACATTACAAGATGTCATGCCCTCTTTACTTCGGAGGGGACAATTCCGTATCGCCCAAATGGGCTTGCGGATTGGTACTCGAATCCCCGATCGTACTCTTCGGGTACTCCCGCCGCCAAAATGGAGCGGGGCACTTCCGACGCACGACGCGAATTCGCCACCCCAAACACCGGGAGAAACACCATGAAGAAGATGTTCCCAATCCTGAGCATCGTAGCTTCCGCACTTCTCGTACTGGCCGCAACGCCTGGGACTGTGGACGCCCAAGACGAGGAGTGTGGCCTGTGTAAAGACTACGAAGACAGCGAGCAGCACACCGCAACGGGATCGAGTAATCCCGACGAATGGTTGGTAGGAAAGGTCGCTGGCTGGCACAGTTGGAAGGCAGATGGCGATTGCATGCAGAAACATGGACTGTGTATCGTTGGCCAAAGCCAAGGGGAGCAGTTCAACGTACAGGAGCTCAAGGAAGTGATTGCAGAGGCCGTAGGTGACGAAGACGTAGCTCGCCTGGCCGGCCTTGCCAACACGCCGGCAGTGCGGTTGGTCGCCAATCGCGCGGCGATCCAGATCACAGGCTGCGACGGAGAGACGATCGTGGGGCACTTTCCGGTGGATCGCTACCTTCTGAGTGCTGTTGAGGCCACCGCTGCGGAACTGGCCGACCCCGATGATTCGTAGATGGGTGCCGGTGGCAAAGCACCTCTCGAGACTCACGTGTACCCGCATCTTGTGGCTTGGTTTGCTGGCGGTTCACGCCGCGACGACGGGCCTGTCTGCGCAGGATACCGTCGCCGTATCGGGTGAGGTGACCTGCAGCGCCTGTGTGATCACGTTCGACACCGTGGCGACCATCGGGGGGCTCGACGGGCCCGGACTTCATCAGATCTCCTTCTATTCGGTGGTTGCGGTGGATCGTCGCGGGCGAATTCATATCGCCGAAAGCGGGGGGCAGCCCGAGATCTCGGTGTTCGATGCCACGGGCGAGTTCCTTCGGACTCTTGGGGGTCGAGGAGAAGGCCCCGGCGAGTACAGGGACGTAGCGCACATCGATATCGGCCCCGAGTACATCCATGTCTTCGACTGGCGGAGGGGTCGAACTCTGCTCGATCATGACTTCAACGCCGTTGAAGTGCATCGGTTCCCTGCGGTCGTCGTCGAGACATTCGTCACCGACTCCGACGAGGTGGTGTGGGTGGGGGACGTGCCGACGTCGGCCTCGGTTGGGCACAGAATCCACACTCTTGGCCCCACCGGCGAGATACGCTCTTTTGGCGGTGACCGCTCCGCCTATCTGGGGCCCAGCGGGCCCTCCCCCGTTGTGACGGGTGACTCCGAGACCCTGTGGACCGTGGACCGAAGCACGAGCCGGCTAACGCGCTGGGACCTGAGTCCCGAACCGGAGGTTGGGAGGGTGTTCGAGCGCACGGTCGAGGAGTTCGAGAGAGCCAACCCCGACGGCCCCTGGCCTCCCGCAAGACATGCGGGAATCATGGTCGACGACAGCGGGCTCTGGATCGTATGGAATTCAAAGGATCCCGAGTGGACCCAGCGCCGCGCCCCGATGTCACCCCCGCCCGAGGTGCCTCCGCGAAGAGTATGGGAGGGTTGGGTGGAACTGGTCGATCCATCGACGGGACAGACGCTGGCGCGCCACCGTAGTGACGGCTTCATCAAAGGGTTTGCTGACGGTTCTCGATACCTGGTCGGATACTATGAGACGGATGGAGGCGTGCCGTACATTCACCTGCTTGCGCCGAGGGTATCCACGCCCCCTAGCAGCCCGTGGAATAAATCCCCGCTGCATTCGTGAGGCGAAGCATCCGGGCTGGCCTGCGGTGCTGACGCACCCGCGATGTCAAGATAACTTTACGAGTTGTCACGTTTATTTTACTTTTCGGGTTCCTGAAGCACCGCTCTGCGTTGCTCCTCGGGCGAATAGCTCCGCTATGCGCCCTTCGTCGCGCCTTGCCAGCCCGGCAGTAGTTCGTGAATTCGCATCTGTTCATTGTTGTTGAACTTACGAGATTCACTGGCCGGATTCCAGCCAATTGACTCCCGCCGATTGGCGATCTCAGCCGCGAGACCTCCTACGAGCTTCCAGTGCCTT
>JAJDXM010000095.1 GCA_022823225.1 Gemmatimonadota bacterium | reverse complement strand
GCTCGAAGGGCTGCGCGACGCGATTACCGGAAGGGACGCGGGAACCGCCGGGCCGCCCACGTAAGCGAGAACGTCACCGGCGCGTTGCACCCTTCGGCGCGCGGACAAGGGAGAGGCGAGATGAGCAAGGCGGAAGGGCGCCAGGCGCGGGCCATCCAGGGGCTGGCCGCGGCGTTGCGGGAATGCCTCGACAGCGCGGCCGAGAGCGGCGCTCGGCGGGCGGGCGAGGAACTCCGGGGTGAAATCCGGGATGAAATCCGGAGTGAGATCCGCGGCCACGCCCTTGCCGGAGGGAGCCAGGCATGAGCAGGGCGAACGGGAGCAAATCGGTTCAGCGTCTCGCGGCGGCGCTTCACGACTGCGTTGAACCTCCCGGCAGAGACGAGCGAACCGCAAATCTGGCCGCGGCGCTCCAGGATTGTCTCGATAGCGCAGTGGAGCGCGGGGCTCAGCGAGCCGAAGAGAGAATCGAGGCCAAGTTCGGACCGCGCTTCGACAAGGTAGACGACACCCTGCGCTTGTTCTGGAAACAATTCGGCGGGGACGAGAAGATCTTCCGCCGCGACGAGGTCGAGGGCGGCACGCCCGTCGTCGAGTCAACCGCCGGCGCTGCCGAGCACCGCCTCCTCACGTAGTCGCCGGGTCCCACCCGTGCCTTCGCCTCCCCGCGGACGGACCAGCTTCGCACCTTCGAACCATGCTTCGTCGGCTTCACGGATGTCGGAGGTGTCGATGTCCTCGTCGGCAATCGCCGCGATCTCATCCAATCGCTTTTGTGAGACTGGCATGAAACTCCTCTCGTTCCTTCCTGGTCGCCTTGCGCGCGCTGATGATCCGCCTTGCAGCACCTCGTTCGGTATGCACGACGCACACTACCACAACCTCCGTGATGAGCCCGTAGCTTCTTTCCCGGGCTTCTCCGTGGACGTCGTCCGTCCTTGACAGCACCGGACCATCGAATATCTCGATCGCTTCCTCAAAGCTGATGCCATGTTTCCTCCGATTGGTCGCGTTCTTGGCAGGGTCCCATTCGAACATTCAGCTCTCCGTGTGCGGACACCTTCACTGAAGTGCGCAGCGAAGCATCGCGACAGGGGCGTCACGGCGAAATGGGCGAAGGTCGCGCCCGGTGTAGGCGACGGCCGCTTTCGTTGCGCTGAACTCCTCATACTGCACGTCGACCCGGGACGCCGGCGGATCGGGTCCGGATCGAGTCCGGCAGGCGGCTCGGATCGTGACGGTGGTCGTGGCCGGAGCGGTCTCCAGACGATGCCGTGTCGGCGAATGCCTACGTTCGGAGAGACTTCGACCTGCGGCGGTCGAGACTGCAGGCACTGTTCCCGGCCCCGGGGCCGTGGTCAAATTCGGGCCAGTGGCGTGAATGAGCGCAGGCACGGGGAGCGACGCACCGTGAAGGCAGCCGAGCTGTGGAGCATCATCGGGTCGATCCTCGGCACGGGCGTCGCGCTCGCCGGGGTGATGATCCTCTACAACGCCAACCTGCACGCGGAGCTGCGCGGCGAGATGCAGGAGCTGCGCCAGGAGACGCGCAGCGAGATTCGGACGCTGCGCACCGAAGTGCGCGCGGACATCACCGGCGTGAGGGGCGACATCCGTGCTCTGGAGGTGCGCCTCGCGGCGGTGGAACGGCGCCAGGCGAAGACCGAGGGCCTGCTCGAAGGGCTGCGCGACGCGATTACCGGAAGGGACGCGGGAACCGCCGGGCCGCCCACGTAAGCGAGAACGTCACCGGCGCGTTGCACCCTTCGGCGCGCGGACAAGGGAGAGGCGAGATGAGCAAGGCGGACGGACGCCAGGCAGGGACTGCAAGGAGGCCGATGTGAGATTCCCGATCACACGAGCCGTCATGGCTCCGTTGGTGGTGGCGGCGGCGTTGACGATGAGCGCCTGCGCGAAATACGACGACGCCCCTCCGGCCGACGAAGGGATCGACTTCGAGAGGAACACGGAATTCTCCGGGCCTCATCTGCGGGTGTTCATCTCCACCGACGACGGAACGGAACTTTCGGTCAACACGGCCGACGACGCAGTCGAGACCCGCCGGGGCACCACTCCCATCCCCGGCCACGACGCCCGCAGTTGGACGTTCGTCAAGGACAAGGACGAGGGGACAACGGTGGCCTACGCGCTGGTGAGCTGGGATGGCGACAACCCGCGGGACTACCTGATGGCCGGCTGGTGGGCGGAGTTCCCGGACCAGCACCCGCCGTACCTGTCGTTGAGCGATTTCGACGATTACGCCATCGTGGACGGCCCCGAGATCGATCCGGCATCCCCTCCTCGACTGCCGGCCACCGGTCAGGCCACCTACGTCGGCCAGGCCGGCGGACTCTACGCGTACACCCCCGGGAGCGACTGGGGAGAAGACGAAGGCGCTCACCAGGTCGACGAATGGGAAGGCACGATGACGCTCACGGCGGATTTCGCCGGCGGCACGCTGCGCGGCTGCGTGGGATGCGTGGGCGAGATCACCACCGGTCGCGCGCACTTCGGCGTCTTCTTCGGGGCCGAAGCGAGCGACACCGAGTTCGTCGCCGCCGACTACGAGATGCATCTCGGCGCGGCACCCCTGGCCCCGAACGGAACCTTCGAACATGCCGATGTCACGATCAGGCATCCCGAGCGCACGATCACGCAGTCGGAAGGGGACTGGGGTGGAACGTTGTCCAACATTCCCGACCGGGCCGGAGACCCGCGCCTCGCGGCGGGGTTCGTCGGCGCGGACTTCGAGGAAAGCGACGGCAGCGCCGGAGCGTTCTTCGGGGCATTCGTCACTCTGAGCGAGCCCTTCAGAGCGGCGGCGGCACAATGACGCCGCCGCCGTGTGGACTGCCTCCACCCGCGCCCGCTGTCTTCTTCGGGCTGCCCCGGTAGTCCCGCTCAGAACGTGAGGATCAGGCTGAACTCTCCGACCGTGCGCCGGTAGTCGTAGAGGTCGAGGTTGCTGTCGCGACGCTCGTGCCGAAGCGTGATCCGGGGCGAGAAGCCGAACCAGTCGATACGCCGGTTCGATACGGTGATGCGCGCCCCCAGGGTCCGGTCCCGCCGCACCTCCGAGCCGAAGGCCGGCAGCGGCGCGCCGTACTCGCGCCACCGGTAGAGCGGCCCCCCGCCCACCACGAAGCCCCGGGGAAGCTCCCGGGTGGCGGACACCCCGAAGATGTGCTCCCGCCACGAATAGGCGTCATCGTCCAGGCTCTCGCGGCGGAAGGCGGCGTCGGCACGCACCTCCGTCGCCCTTCCGAGTGCGTGGGAGAGCCCCAGGTCGGCGGAGAAGGTGTGGCCGGCGCCGAGGAAGGTCTCGTAGGAGACCCGCTCCCCGCCGACCGCGGCGTTCATCCGCCATGACGGTGCGAGCAGCCAGTTTCCGGAGAGCTCCAGCCCGGCGGACCGGCTGTAGAGATCGCCGCCGAGGTCCCGCACTCTCGTCGTCACCTCCGGACGCAGGTCGAACTTCTCGAAGAGAAACCGGGGTCCGGCGCGCAGGTTCAGGATCCGCTCGTTGAACTGGCTATCCCGGTAGGTGCGCGTGCTCAGCCCGGCGGAGGTCCTGAACCTCGTGTCCGGCGATAGCCGGGCCTCGTACCCTCCATTCAGATTCACGCTCAGCCCCACGCCGCTGGTCTCCCGGGCATCCTCGGAGAGCTGCGCCGGCAGCCCGAACAGATCCACTTCCGTGGCACTGGTCGCGTTGTTGATGTTGCTGTCCGGGCTGAGCGCCACCGAGCCGGTGATGGACCATGTCTTGCGCCGCCGGATCCGGTCGAGAAAGACAAGCGCACGCGTGCGCACGACGGGAGGCAGGTCCCTCGCACCCAGCGCGAGGCGGAAGTGATGGGCGGCGCGTCCGTCCTCGCCGGCCTGGAAATGGGCCAGGGCGAGGTCGAGGCGCACCCTGGGCAGATCGGGGTTGCGGACGAGCATGGCGCGGAACCGCTTGATGGCGGTCTGCCACTCGCCCCGGTTCAGCGCGATCGAGCCGTGCAGGAAGTCGAGGTCGTCGATGTTCCCTTCGTCCGGCTCGACGCCCTCCAGCAGGAACTCCGCATCGTCCAGCGCGCCCTGCGCGAGCGCGGCCCGGGCGGCCTCGATCAGGGCTTCGGCGGTGAGCGCCGGAGGCGGCTGCTGCTGCGCCCGCGCCGGGGCCGTCGCCTCGATCAGAACGAGCGCGAGAAACAGGGGGGCAAGCAGGCCCATGTACTTGTGCATTTGCACCTTCCCACCACATTTGGAGAAAAGAAAGGGGATCATGCGATCGGGTTGAAGTCGGGGGAGGCAGGCGGCAGGGCTTCTCGTCGCTCGTGGGTCGCGGTGACGCGCTCGGGGGGTTACAGCGCCACCACGGTGCGTGTCACGTGCGGGAGCGTCGCTTCGCGTCGGCGTGGTCGGCCTTGTACGGTACCTTGGAGGTGTCTTCCCGGCACCTGGAGGTGCGGGGCTTCATGACGCCGCTAGTGTAATCCCTTGCGCGCGGCGGGGTAAGAAGAAACTCAGCGTCGTCCCATTGTTTCCGGCGCTTCCACTGCCGCCGGACGATGGCGCCCGACCGAACGCGGCGTCGTCCGACTCACCCGCTGCGAGCGCAGCCCGGGCGGCCTCGATCAGGGCTTGCGCGCTGGGCCGTGGGGCTCCTCCGCCCGCGTCGCGCCCGGCACCGCCCCCAGGGAACAGAGCCAGTAGCAGAGCCGGGACGGACAGAGCCGCAGACTGAACCGTGGGAGACATGGACACCTTCGGACATCGGGGGGAAAACAGCGCGTCAGATGAAAGAAAGCGCCCGGTCCGTCTCCGGACCGGGCGCATGAACTTGCTGAAACTTCGGAACGAACGAGGACCGTTAATCGTCTGCCTTGTTCCCGCCGAAGGCGCCGGTGAACGCACCGCCGCTTTCCGATGCGAAGTCGAAGATGCCACCAGCCTCAGCAGCCTTCGACCCGTAGAACCCGCCGGAGAACGAGCCCTCGAAGGAGGCTCCGGACGTCAGCCTGCTGTGCGCAATGCCCGACGCGTCCGTACCCTCGAACCCGCTGCCGGAAATGGCGCCTTCCAGCATGGCGAGCCCGGCGAGGTCGGCCTCAACGGTCGCCTCGTCGAAGTCCGCCGACAGCGTGGCAACGCCATGATCCAGCGAGACCGACCCGCTGTGTGCATCCGCGGACTGCACCGTGGCGACCCAGTTGCCGTTGTACGTCGCACTGCCAGTGGTCGGCATGTCGGCACCGGTCATGCCGTCGCCAATGCTCTGGACGAAGCCGATGCCAAGACCGGCCACATCCTGATCACCGTTGGCGGCGGCTTCACCGAGCGCAGCCCAGACACCGAAGTGGATGTGCTTGTACGCGACCGGTCCGGGAATGCCGGCAGTAATCTGCGACTCATCTGGCTCCGTGCCTGCATCGGGACCGTCGATCCCCGTGATGCCCGTGATGTCGTGACCGGTGTCGTAGGTGTACGTGGTCGTGTCACCGGTTGTGCTTGTCGTCGTCAACGTTGCGTACTGCCTGACACCGGCATTCGTGGCGCCAGTCGGGGGGACGTACGAGAACACTTCCACCGCCTCGGCGTCATCAGCGACCGAGTCGGTAGCGGCGAGCGTGCCGGCGGTGCCACCACTGACAGGGACGAACATGCCCTCGGACCTGAGAGGCGTGTTGTTGTCGTCGTCGGTCTCAGTGTCGGCGTCATCAAGGGTGAGATAACCCGCCTTCGTGCCCATCACAGTCGTTCCTGTTGCTGCTGCGGAATAGACCTTCACCATGTTCGTGCCGGCGTAGTCGGTGACCAGCATCAGGCGGGCCATGTCGTCGGACGAGTCGAGCACCTTGCCGATAGCGAACGTCCGCGCCGCCGCAGCCTGCGTGTACGGGGTGTCCGCCGTGCTCTCGTCTTCGGCCGTGTTCAGATCGTCTGCCGTGCCCGCTGCAAAGACCTCCCCGGCGATCGCCTCACCCGTGGCCATCGGGTTCATGGACTTGATCAGGCCGGTAACCACCGTCTGGGCGTCGTCGCCTGAACCGGTGCTCACCGAGCTGGCCCCGGCCATGGCATCGATGGACGTGTCTCCCACGCTCTTCATCGTGCCGTCGATCATCAGCTCCATGTCGGCGGCTTCCATCGCCTTCATGGCACTGTCGGCAGCCATCATCGCGGCCGCCTCGGCCGCCATCTGAGCTGCCTCGGCGTTGGCCTTCTCCGCCCCCGCGTCACTGGCCAGCGTCGCCGCCGCCGCTGCCTCGGAGGCCGCCTTGGCCTTCATGTACTCCGCCATCGCCGTGGCGGCAGCGTCCTCGGCCGCGGCCGCGTGCATGGCCGCCATCGCGTTGGTCTGCATGGTCGCGAGACCCGCCACCGCGGCCATGGCGTCACTGCTCGACATCCCCGCGGCATCGGACGCAGCCTTCGCTGCCATTGCGGCGGCAGCCGCGGCACCCTGCGTCGTCTCCAGATCGGTCGGTGGCGGTGGTGGCGGCGGCTCCACCGGCGCGGGATCGGTCGTCGTGCTGCTGCCACCGCACGCCGTCAGCCCGATTGCCAAAACGGCGGCGCCGAAGACCGTAAGCATCTTCTTTCTAGGCATCATTTCGAGGTTCTCCTTGAGCGCTCTCGGAAGTGGCCCCGAGACGAGGCCCTTTGACATTTTTACACTGTACGAACGTGCGACCGCAAGCATAGCGCATGCTCTACGTGGTGTCGATACGAGGATTGAATGTTCCGCCTCGCTCCCGTCCGGGGAAAGAGCGGCCCGGCCAATGCCGAACGGCTCCGGTTTCGCCGCGTCCCCCCCGGCCAATTTTCCCCACGCTGAGCTTCCCAGCTCATGGTGCTTCCATACCTCCGTCCCCCTCCCCCCAAGGACGGGGTGAAGCGGGGTAATGCGATGCAACCACAACTCCCTAGGCAATGCAACCACCCCCTCCCGGCGACATGGAATTCGCACAGGTGCGCAATCCTTCATGACCGGTTCCCGGCCGGCGGGGGCGGCGCTCCAGAGAGACTGAAATATCCCATCGATCAGCAGGTTACGTGTCAGTCGGGATGCGTTACGTACGTACCCCGACGGCTCGATGCAGAGTCGCCGTGAATGACAAGTTCCGTATCGGTGCAGTAGCTGTCACGCTAACCCATTGATAAAGAATAATATTTATGTGCGGTTGCCTTGCCCGCTTCGCCTTGACCACGGCTTCATGAGGGCCGGAACGGCGATCTCCATATCGAGCTCGAATCGGGGCGGATCATCCCATTGCTTCGGGCCGGCTTCACCGGGCACCCTGCGCCCATGCGCCGGTGCGCAAGCGGGCGGCGGCTACTTGCCTGCGCCGAACGCCCCCGCGAGATGCGCACCGGGGAAGTGGGCGTCGAACCGCCCGGTCACGTGGCTCGGCCGGGCGTCGGCTCCGGCGGCGCCGTCGGTCCCGTGGAACAGCCCCTCCCAACTGCCTTCTCCGCGCGTCGCGGGGCCGAGCGTTCCCACGGTCTCGCCGGCGAAGGAGGCATCACCGATCGTCAGGCCGGCGGCCTTCAGCTCCACGCCCCAGCCCCTCATCGGCACACCGTTACCGCTCCTGAAGGAATCGATGGTGCCGGTGACCTCTCCGGCATCCCGGGCGCCGAAGAAGTGGGCCTCGAGCGTCGCCCGTGCGGTGAACTCGCCGCGGGACGCTCGCGTGACCTGCCCCCCGGAGACGTCCATCGTCACGTAGACGCCGGCCGCGGCGCCCCGGTAGGTCGCGGAGCCCGCCATGGCGGCGGTGACATCGGCGGCACTGGCGGGGAAGCCCACGCCGCCTGCGAAGGTCTGGAAGCCCCAGGCGCCGTCCTCCTCCTCGTTCAGCCACCACCCGAGGTGCAGGTGGTCGTAGTCCGGGATCGTCACCATCGCGCCGGGGGCGGGCGCGAAGGTCCAGGCCCCGCCCATGGCGGTGGGCACGCCCCGGTCGTCGAGGGTGAGCGAGCAGGCGCCGCCGGAGCAGCGGTATTCGCCCGATCCCCCCGCGAAGGTGCCGGTGAACGCAAGGCCCTGGTCCTGACCCGTGCCCGTCGGACCGTAGGTGACGGAGCCGAGCGGGCTGGCCGCCGCGAGCGAGGTCGACGCGATGACCGGGAGCCACGCGACTTCGACGGCCAGTCCGGACTCCGGAACGCTCTCTCCGGTCAGTCCGCTCACCTCGTTCAGCCGGTTGAGGTTCTCCGGAGTGAAGGCCAACACTTCCGGCGGGCCGGCGTCCGTGTAGGCGACGAGATACTCGTCTGCCTCGCCCCGCCTGAACCGCGCTCCGGTCCACCCGGCGATGGCGCTGGGGCCATTGTCCTGCGCGACGAAATCCCCGCCGCGGGCGGTCCCGCCTCGCGGGGTGCCGGCTTCCCGCACGTCGACCGTGACCGTCGTTCCGTCGTGCGTCGCGGTCACCGCGGGGGCGACTCCGTGGGCAGCATCGTCGAACGTCCCGTCCGCGCCGGTGGCCTTCGCGGCCTCGACCGCCGCGGCCAGGGCAAGCGCCCTCTCCATCTCCGCCAGCGCCGCCATACCGGACCCTTTCGAGCCGCTGCCCCCGCCGCAGGCGGCAAGCCCGAGCGCGAGCGCCGCCGCGGCGCATACCGTCGTCAGGTTCCTGCATCCAGCGTATCCAGCCGTCATTTCAACGCCCTCCCCGCTGTCGTCCCGACCGGCGCCTCCATGCCCCCTCTCCCACGGGTGGGAGGCTCACAACTCTGTCCTGTAGCGATGGTCCGCACGGGCGCGCCGGAACGCCCCCCGCGTCATTCCCGCGAAGCTTGTCTCCGCGAAAGCCGGCAAGGGGGAATCCATCGATGTTGTGCGGAAACGTACCGTGCGATCGCCTCGACCGATCACGGACGCCAGCGACCGTTGCGGTCGCCGGCCCCTCCGGGTCGGACGTGCGTCAGAGACTGCGGGCAAGCGGCGGCGCAACGGGCGCCGCAGGGCCGACCGGCGCCCTTGGCGGGCTACGGTCGGCCCCAACCCGCGAGCGGGTCTGGCATCAGAGACGGCTCGCTCAGTTGCGGGGACACGTCGAGGTCGGACAGTGCGCCCCGAAGGCCCCGATGAGGCGCCCGACATTGGAGAATCTCGCGTCGAACGTGCCGGCCACCCCCTGGGGGTACCCGGTGAAGCCATCCACGTCGTCGAAGAACGCTGCATCCCACATGCCGCCGTCTTCGGTGTCGCTACCGATCGTCCAGCTCACGTCACCGTCTGTCACCGCACCGGTAGTTATATCGGCTGATTTCAACGTGACAGACCAATCCGACGCGTTGCTGAAATTCGTTACCTGTCCCGAGAGCGTGCCTTCGGCGGTGGCGGTACCGAAGTTGGCCGTAAGCTCGGCGCGGGCCGTGAACGAACCGCTCACGGTCTGGGTGCCGAGGGGCTGATAGATCGCATACTGGCCAACCGCCGGACCGGTGTATGTCGCGGTACCGGTAAGGGCGACAGGGATGGCGCCCGCCTCGTGCTCACCGCCGGAGAACATCTCGAACTCGAGCGACCCGTCACTCTTTTGCTCGCGCGTCCACCACCCGAAATACATGTAGCTGGTATCGGCAACCGGGGCGCGGGCCATATTGCTCGTGGTGAAGGTCCAGGAGCCGGAACTCAGGTTGTATATGCTTCCTCCTTCGTGCGCGACCGTGCACGTCCCGGTGCATTCAAAGGTGCCCGACACGCCAGCGAACGTCCCGCTGAACCTCGTCGTGTCGTAGTCGTTTCCCGCGGAGCCATCATTGTCGGCGTCGGTTTGGGGGTCGGAATCGATCGTGTGCGTGAACGTCTTGGTGCGGCCGCCTCCGGGAAACTGGGACGAAGCAGTGATCGGATGCGCGTTGCCGGTGAGCGCCGTCGCCGCGATGTTGTTGGTGTCTGCAACAGCCGAGAAGAGAGTGCTGTAGGTCGCGTGTTCGGTGAACAGAACACGGGTTGGTCCGCCGATGTCCGAGTAGACGACGAGATCGTCGTTGTGGGTGGTGCCGGCGTTCGAGAGCGTGGTGATCGACCACCGCCCCGAGGAAGAGCGTCGCTTGCTCGCGAAGTTCACGGCACTCCCGCCAGTAGGAGTGGCGGTGACGTCTGTCGTCTGCCCGTACCTTGGCGTCACGGCCGGCATCGCGGTGCCGCCGTCGGGGTCGCTGCGGCTGCCGGTGGCCAATGCCCCTCCAAGGCCATCGAACGCGGCCTTGGCCTTCGCCAGGGTCAGTTCCGCCACGCGTGCTTCTTCCTCCTCCCGGAGCTTCTGCGCTTCGGCGGCCGCCGCTTCGGCCGCGGCGGCCTCCTCGGCTGCTTCCGCTGCCGCTGCCGCTTCCGCTGCCTCCGCGGCCCTCCTGGCCGCTTCCGCTTCCGCTGCCTCGGTCTCCGCGGCCTTCCTGGCCGCTTCCTCTGCCGCTGCCTTGGCCTCCGCCTCTTCCAACTGCTGCTGGAGTGCCTCCTCCTCAATCTTCGACAGAGCACCGCCCCCCCCGCAACCTGCCGTCACCAAGGCAAAGCACCCCACAAAGCCGACGGCCGCGATGTTCGTCATCAGCCTTTTCATTTCTGTCTCCTCTGCATCAGATATTACGGGATGTCAGACGTTACAGGATGTCAGTATACGCGAGGACAGCCCGGTCTTGACAGCAATTCCCGCCGGGCACGGAATCGTTTGCCGAACTGCCCGGGGACGGCCGAAGTCGTGTCGAAATCGCGCCGTGGATCAGTCTCTCAGAGCATTGGCGGGAATCGCTGCAACCTTGAGTCCTGGCTTCAAATTCTGGCCTAAAGTCTTTGACAATACGAAGGATGTCCCTCAGTTTCGGCAATGTCAACCGCGATGTCCATCGGGGTGTACGTCTGCGATGCATGAGGGCCGGGGGTGGCCCGTGGGCGGGTGTGCCACCCGCGGCTCCCGCGGAGCCGGACATGCCCGACTCACCACGACGAACGCCGCGACAACGAACGTTCGTGACCGAGCACGAATGCGAGCCGGCGTGAGGCGGCCCGGAGGCGGCTCAGAACTGGCGCACGAGGCGCAGCTCGGCGCGGTTGCCGACGGAGTCCAGCGCCTGCGCGTTGGAGTCGCGCCTCTCGTGGGTCACCACGAGCTGGGGACTGAAGCCGTACAGGGTGAAATCGCGCTTGTGAAGCGACAGGCTCAGGGTGCGGGTGCGGTCCTCGCGCTCGAAGCTGCTGCCGAAGAACTGGTAGTCCGGGTAGTCCGTCCAGCGCACCTGCGCGCTGCCGCCCATGGAGAAGCCCCGGGGCAGGGCCACGTTGATGCCGGCCCGCACCCTCCGGCTCCGGTTTTCGAACCTCGCGGCATGCGCGCGTTGCTCCGAGTATCCGACGGCCGAGCTGAAGCTCACGGTCGGGCGGACCCTCCAGGTGCCGCTCAGCAGGAGGTCCACCACCGGACCGTCCCGGCCGGTCCCGCCCCGGTAGTCGTGGTCGAGCCAGGAGGCGTGGACGCTCGCCCATACCCGGTCGGTGAGGCGGCGATGCGCCTCGATGCGGGCCCCGGTGGCGTCGTGCTCGACGCTCCCGCCCAGCCAGCGCCGGCTTGCGCTGGCGAGCACGCTCAGCTCGGTGCGCGGGTCCGCGAGCCAGCGCGGCCCGGCATGGAGCGCGAGGTGGGTGTCGTCGAACCGCCGGCCCGCGTGGTCCTTGTGCGCGAGATCCGCCCCGGCCCGCAGCCTCAGCCGGTGGGTCAGGGGGTGCTCGTACCCGCCCCCCGTCCACAGCGAGGCGCCCACCCCCGAGGTCGGCAGGTCCTCGGGGCTGCGGGTGAAGGGCAGCTCCGCGCCGAAGACCTCCAGGTAGATGATCTCGTCGCCGGAGGCGCCGCCGATGTTGGTGTCCGGCACGAGCGATGCCCCCAGGTACGCGGTCCAGCGCCGGCGGGCCCGGATCTGGGAGAGAAATCGCTGCACGTTGGCCTTGACCGCGTCCGGCACGTCCCCCGCCAGCACGCGCTCGAAGTGACGGCGCGAGAGGCTGTCCTCCCCCTTGTGGAAGAACGCCCGCGCCAGCTCCAGGCGCACCCGCACCAGCCCGGGCTGGTCGATCAGGACCGCAAACAGCGAGACGATGGCCTCGTCCAGCAGCGCCTCCCGGTCCGCCTCCGCGACCCCCGGCATCCGCGCGGCCTCGATCGCGGCCAGGCCGAGGAGGAAGCGAATGTTCATGTGCTCGGGGTGGCGCCGCGCCAGCGGGCGCAGCACCTCCAGCGCTTCGGCCGGCCGCCCCTCCCGGAACGCCGCCCGGGCCTCGGCCACGCCCGCGTCGGGCGTGAGAACGCTCTCGGCCGCGTGCAGCACCGGCGCGGCGAGCACGGCCGCCGCGAAGGCCGCCGCCAGTGCGCGGCAAAGGCGTTCGAGGGTCGTCGTCATGCGAGGAGATACCCTGGCTCGGGCCGAGGCGGGAAACGGGCCGGGAGTATAACCAAGTCGCGGGCGATGTTGGCGGCTGCGTAAAGGCGCGGATATTCGGCGAACAGCCTTCGTGAGCTGACTCGGCCGGGTCGGAGTAGACCCGCTCGGGAAAGTCGTTGCGCCCGGCGGCGGGCGTGTCGTTGTTCCCCACCTGAACGGATGTTGG
>JAJDXM010000038.1 GCA_022823225.1 Gemmatimonadota bacterium | reverse complement strand
GCAGCCCGGGCGGGCGCGGCGGGCGAGGGCGCCGCGCGATGAGGAGCGGGTCGACCTGGACGCATGGCGGCGCCTTGAGGCGGAGGCTTGGGAGAAGGTCGAGGACGGGCGCGAGTGGAGCTTCGGGCACCTTGAGACGCGGGCGCGGAAGGAATGGGCCGAGCTGCACAAGCGGCAGGAGGAAATGCGGCAGAAGCTGGACCGGGAGAGCCGCACCGTGCTCGGGCGGCTCCGGGTCTGGCGGATGGAGCGCTCGCTACGGGAACTGGTCGGTGCGGTCCGGGGTCGGGCGGATCTGGTCGAGGGCTGGCGCGAGGATCTCGACCGGGATCACAGGGACGAACGGACCGCGCTGGGCAAGGAGCACGGCGAGAGAGCCCGGCAGATCGAGCGCGGTGTGCGCAGGGTCTATCGAATGGATCTGGTGTTCGCGGAGCGGCGCGCATGGGCGGTGCGGGAGACGATGAGGGAGCGCGAACAGACACGGGAGCGGGAGAGCAGCCGGACCATCACCCGCATTGTTGTGCCGTCACCGTTCCGGCCCAGGGGCCCCGAGCGTGGAGGGGGTGGGTTTGATCGGTAAGCCTTGACTTCCCCGGCCAGCACCACGCGGATCGTCCTAAAACGGGCGATCCGGAGCGGTTTCGGCTCATCTACGGGCTCTGGGATCGCCCAGAATCGACGATCGCCGACCTCCGAGAGGTACGGGCAGGGCGAGAATCGGGCTCCAGCACAGCCTCGACGAGGAACCGGGGGATCCCGAAGCATACCGCGATGGCCGCCGGACTCTCGCCGCGAGCCGTCCGCTCACGGATAATCGCAGGTCAGGCATACGGTTTCCTCCCAGGGGACGGCCCACGTAGAGCTTGCCGCAGGACCCGCTCCGCCGGACTTGAATGGCCGGAACTCCATCGCACCGCCAATGGACCCGCGTGAGGCCGATACGGCTGCTTTCCATTGCGGCTGTAGTCGCCGTAATGGCAGGGAAGACGCTTTCAGGAGCAAGCGTCGTTGGTGATGGCTCCCAACTCCTTGACGGTCAAAAGGTCCTGCTCTTCCTGACCCCGCAATCGTGTAAGGACGCGAAGCCCATTGGCGTCCAGCAACTCTTCATCCCGCGGCAAGCAAAGAGCAAAGCGGTGTCGGCCATTTGAGTCGTGCGCCGACCAGAGCACCGCAGAATCTTCTGGCATTGGCGTCATACGCGCCCAGATGCGTCCGTCGGCGTCCACGAGCAAGCGGTCAATTGGAGGCGCGACCTCGTTGGCAGGCAACCTTGCGATTTCCTGAGCAACCTGCTCCTCGTCGAGCTCCGGCGATACAGCCCTGCCCATACCACCAAGAATATCCATCACCTCCACCAACTCAATTGGCCCAGGCCGGCTAATCAAAGCCTGTACGCGGCGATCCCGTTCGGCGGCGGTCTGAGTTGCCGAGACGTCCTTCGGTTCTCCCGGCATCGGGAAGCGTCTTGCCTCCCCTCCGTCTCTCGTAATGACTCGCACCTCTCCCAGGTCCGTCCGAGCGACTAAGACCTCGTCACTCGCTCGAGCTACGAGCAACCGCTGACCGAAAAGCACAGGCTCCGGCGCTGTCCGAGTGAACCCGCCGTAACGAAAATCGAGCCACATCACCTCGTCGCCCAAAGTGCTCCCGACAATCTCGTGCTCCATCGTGCTGCCGCGCCGATGGCGTCGGTGGAGCTCCAAGGTCACCGAATCCCTGGACGCCCCACTCGGTAGTGCTCCAGACCAACCCGGTATTCCCCCGCTCTTTCGCGTCGACATCACCGCGCCATCTGGAAAGATGCCGATCATGTCTGCTTCGAATGGAGCAAATGGGACAGCGATGGTGTCGATCGAGGCCAAATCGTCCAACCTAAACGACAGCACCAGGTCGCGAGCGGGCTCATACAAATGCACGCGATGCGGCTGCTCGCGGTCGACAAGGCGGCCCGGGGTTTCGATCAGAAACGTCGTGGAATCGCCGCCCGGTCGGACAACGTGCATTCGGCTGCCTCGGTGACTGACGTAGACAACTCGCTCTCCGATGAGATACGCCGGACCCACCATGTCTGGCGCCAGAACGGAATAGACCTCGGGCTCCTGTGCGGCGATCTCGCCCAACTGCGCACCGCCGCCGAATAGAGCGACCGCGGCAATCAGCGAGGCGGTCACGCAGCTTCGCTCGGACGCATCTTCGTCACCAAGACATAGTCAACATCAAAGTGGTCTTGGAGGCCTAGCAGTAGCAGCTCCCCGAACGCGTCGAGCAGTTCGGTGTATGCACCAAGCCGCAGACGGAGCAACGGATGATTGCCAGTCGGGTCAAATGCCAGCCAGACGACCGAATCACTTGCATTGACTTGGTATTCCCTCGCCCACAAGCGACCGGCCCCGTCAACGAACATCCTGTCGATTCCTGGTGTCACTTGGTTTGCCGGCACATCCCCGGTGCCGCGCGCCCCTTGGGGCAATGCATCCGCAAGGCCTGCCCTTCTCATCACGATGGCCGTCCTCTCTTGCCTCTGGAGCCACCACTCATCAAGGGCCGTGCGCGCAGCTGCCAATTCTTCATCACTCGGAGTAACACCGGTCGGCAGAATCGTCGTACGACGCAGGTCGCCATCGCGACCGTAAACTCGAATCTCGCCCCAGTCTGTTTGAGAAACGGCCAGTTCCTCACCCACTCTAACTGCAAGAACGTCATGACCAAATATGATCGGCTGGTCCACGATCTGCCCCGTTCCGAACAACTCCCTTCCCGCAGCCACCGCAACCACATGAGCCTCTTGCCCTTCTCGGATCTCTCTGTAGGTGACGTTTGGTCGGAACGGTCCAATCGGTGGACTCGACGCGGGTGGTGGACCATCTTCGAAAACCAACGCACCATCTTCGAACGCTGCGACTAATTCGGTCAATGGCGAATCGAACTCTGTGAACAAATCAATCGAGCTCGCATCCAACACGTGACCAGCGTAAGATATCCGCGTCACGCGTCCCAGCACGTTGTCCCAAGCGACCAAATGTGAAGGAGCCCGAACCACTTGACCGATCATTCGGAACTCCCCAGGTCCCTGGCCAGCTGAGCCTATGCTATGCAGCCTACCGGTCGGAAGATCCACGAACAGGAATCTGGGTCCGTCGATCACCACCAAAGTGTCCTGAGAGATCAAGAATCCGTCGATTAGTCGCCCAAGCTCGGCAACTGCGGTGCTTGAATGGTCTCGCGAGTCAAACGTCACGCTCGGATCTGGGACGAAGGTCGGCAAGGAATCGAAGACCGCCTCTGGAGACGATGCTACGACGAGTTCGGCGATGGCTGCGCCGAACCCAGCGGCACCTTCATAGATACCCTTCCTTGACACGAACGCTGGAGTGCCCCCAATGCCCAATCGGGCGGCCCAAAGGGAGTCAGTTCGAAGTCGAGCGGCGGTCTCGTGAGAGCCCATGCACCGCACGAACCCGGATTGGTCGGGAATCCCATGATCCCGTGCGAAGGACTGCCAATCTAGGTTCGTCAGCCAGCTATTGGTCTCCAATAGACTTCTGTGTACGGCACCCCCCATCCCCATTACTTCGCCGCAAACAGCCGCTGTGGCCGCCTCCTTGGCGACGGCGTGCTGGATTTCGTTCGGCAGATGCCGTACGACGACGACCAAGTCCCTAAGCTCCGCCATCTGGCGTATCGAAGGGGCGATTAGCCGGCAAGCAGGACACTCGTAGTCAATGAACGTCACGATAGTGTCAGCGCTCGTCAGGCCT
The DNA here is from genome assembly GCA_022823225.1 of Gemmatimonadota bacterium. Classification (GTDB taxonomy): domain Bacteria; phylum Gemmatimonadota; class Gemmatimonadetes; order Longimicrobiales; family Gaopeijiaceae; genus Bin94. Next base: position 8,734 of record JAJDXM010000038.1, on the reverse strand, counting down.
GCTTCGCCCAAGTGACCAGCACCCTTGGTCAAATCCGGCCAGAGTGCAGCCACCCGGCGACCATCTTGCCATTCGCCGAACTGTGTTCGAAGCAGGCGCCCCAAGCCGCCTCCACTTGGACTGAACACCAAGAAGAGTAGGGCGATCAGGATGCCCAAGTTGATCGCCGAGTCCCAGCGCTTCGGGGTTCGCGAGGTCCGATCGTCCATCAGATAGTTTCCGAACCCATGCTCTACCGAGGCGCGCTCAGTAAGAGACTGGCCAGCATGACACCCAGGCCCCCTTCAGACATCCTCGTCTCACGCATGGCGATGCGGAGCCACGGTTCCCGGAATACTCCTATGGTGGAGACGGCGGTCATCGCCCGAGCCGCCGAGCCATCCCCTCGGAGCCATGATGTCAGGTGTTCCGCCGAGCGGCTTCAGTCAAGACAGGGGGGCGCGGCTCAGAATTCGCAGTCCGTGTGCAGTCCGTTCGGGCAGAAGATGACGACGCAATCCTGGTTGGAGGCGTGGCAGACCAAGCAGAACCCCACCCGATGACACGGGTGTTCCGCAACAGCAGGGCTACGGTTCGCCGCGACAGAGGAGACGGTCACAGCGAGGATGGCGAAGAGCTTCAGCAGGCGTCGTTTCGACATGCTGTCTGTCCTTTCGAGGAAGGGTGGAGGGTTTCGGTTCGAGTCCGAGGGTGTGAGAGGAGATTTCAACGTCGGAATCCATGCTACCAGCGGAGAGCCCAATTGGCAAGGGCGACCTCCAAATCGATCTGGGGGGGGCCACCTGCCGGGGGTGTCTGGTAGCCCCGTACGAATGCAACCCTGACCCTTGCTCCTCCGTGTTCTGGAACTCCACGCGCTGCACCGGCCGACCGGCGAGCCGGTTTGCTGGGTCGCGGGAGGCGGACCCGATTAGGACGGTCCGTCCTCGGCGGCGAGAATCAGGAACCCGGCTCATCAGCAGACCACGCGGGTGCCCGTGGCCGCGAATGGCGACCGGAAAAGCACAGGCGCTCGCTGTCTGGTGGAACTCCACTTTCAGCCCGCCTCGGCTGCTGAACCGGCGTCGCCCAGACGCTCACCTGCCCCACTGTGGCAACTCCAGCACCTGAGGGAGGTGCGGATCCCAAAGCCTGAGAGACCCGGATGGCATACGCTGACGCAGGCATGGGGACAGGTACACGACCTCGTTGTTGGACAGGCCGATTGAAAGTGAGCCCCGGACACCCCTTGGTTCGCTCAGGAAGGCAGTTCGAACGGCTTCGGGGTCCCGCCATTCAAGCCCGGTTTTCCCGCTCTCGCGGCACGGTCCGGTAGAGTCTAGCAAGACGGCAGAAAGCGCAGATCGTGCAGTCCTGATTGAACTTACGTGGTTTCCTGCCGGGATTCCTGCCTCTGGCGATCCGCTGGGCGAATCGCCACAAGGGGGCGGCGGAGGCCGTCGAGGTCCTCGCCCGCCTCATCGCCATCGAGCGTTCGCTCGCGGCGCTCGCTCGCTTCGAGAGCCCGGACTCCGATGCACATTAAGTTCCTGGCCCACGGAACCGGCGCGGCCCGCAGAGCGGCCAAATACCTCCTCGGGGAGCAGGACGCGGCCGGGAAGCCTCGCGACGGCATCGAGGTGCTGCGGGGGAACCCGGACATGGTGGCCGTGGTGGCCGATTCGCTCGACTTCGAGCACCGGTACACGTCCGGCGTGATCGCCTGGGCTCCCGACGACCATCCCACCGACGAGCAGATCGAAGCCGTTCTCGACGCCTTCGAGAAAACGGCCTGGGCCGGGCTCGAACCCGACCGCTACGCATGGGCGGCCGTGCTCCACCGCGAGCGCGGCGGCGGCGCTCACGTCCATGTACTGGCCGCCCGGTGCGACCTGGAGACCGGCCGAAGTCTCAACATCGCTCCCCCCGGATGGCGGAAGACGTTCGATCCGCTTCGCGACGCCTTCAACCACGAACAAGGCTGGAGCCGCCCGGACGACCCCGCGCGGGCCAGGGTGGAACAGCCCGGCCACCGCGCCCACGTCGAGGCGGCGCGGCTCAGGACCGGCCTCGCGCTCGAACCCCAGCCCCGAGACCTGATCCGCGACTACCTGCTCCAGCGCGTCGAGCACGGCATGGTGCGGAACCGTGCCGATGTCGTCGCGGCGCTTCGGGAGGCGGGCCTCGAAGTGCCCCGCCGGGGCAAGAATTACATCACCGCGCTGGACCCCGAGACCGGAGACCGCTGGCGCCTCAAAGGAGAACTGTATGGAGAGAACTTCGACCGCGAACGATTTGACCGACCGGCTGCGGAAACGGCTGGAGAGCGAGAGGCGGGAGATCGAGGAGTTGACCGCGTGCGAGCTCGGGAAGCTCGGCGAGAACTCGCTGCGCGCCGCGAGGAACGCACTCAGTATCATCGAGCGCGATACGGAGGAGGCGACCGGGAAGATGCGCGAGTTGCTGGCAAAGGCTTGGCTCCGGCCTCTGATCGTAGGCCTGAGTCTTTGGCTCGGTTTCTTCGGCGGAAGCTGGGCGACGATGCGTTGGTTGGCGACGAGCATTCAAGACCGGATCGAGACCTTGGGGGAGCTGGATACGCGGACCGAGTGGGCGCGCGCGATGCTGGCCGAGATCGAGGAGACGACCTGGGGCGTCGAGTTGATGGAGAGCAGCGGGGAGCGGTGGGTGTCGCTGCCCGCCGGCACGCCAGTCCGTCCGGCCTTCACAATGGACGGGCGACCCTACCTGAGGCTGTCGAAAAAGTAAAGGAGATCCATGACCGAATTGGAGAGGCAGTTGACGGAGGCCTTGAAGAGGCTCTCCGCGCAAGCCGCAGGTGAACCAAATCACGGCAGGGAATCGTATAAGTCTAACCGGGACTGCACGATCTGCGCTCCCTGCCGTTGAACGACGATCCGATTGAGTCGCACGAAATCCAACGGAAAACCGCCTCATTCTGCGGGAACTCGGTAGGGAGATCAGCCACCTCTCCCGCGCTCAAGCTGGTCGGATGCTTACCGTGCGGAACACCCGCGCCGCGCATCACGGCAAGAAATCTTCTAAGTCCAACCGGGACTGCACGATCTGCCGCACTTGCCGTCAAAACCAAATCTGATCCCACCGTACCCAGCATAGCGAGGCAACGACACCAAATTGCGGGTATCAGGTCCGGCTTCTCCGCGCACCCGTCCTCATTGTCTGGGTACGGATGCTGACCCCACGCCTCTGCCAGTGCGCGACATTTCCAAGGAGCACTCAGCAACTCTCTCTAGGTATCGCCTTCTAACGCTCGCCTGATGTAGGCTTCAAGCGTGTCTACGCTGGGCGTTCCAGGAATAAGAAGGCCATCGATGATCACGGATGGCGTACCAGTTAGATTCGCGCCTATGGCGGCACGAAGGTCTTCGTCCACACGCTCCTTGGGCCGATCATCTTTCGTGCACGCTTCGAAATCTGTGATCGAAGGGACATCTGCTCTCGCCGCGAACTCCGTCCATCCGACGGCACCAATCGAATGCTGTTCCTGGAACAGGAGATCGTGAAATGCCTCGAACCTGCCCTGTGCGGCCGCGCATTCCGCGGCGATGGCCGCAGCACGCGCATGGGGGTGGATGGAGGACAGCGGAAAATGCCTGAAGATCACGGCAACATCGGCGGGATATCGCGAGCGAATGTCACGGAGATTATCGGCTGCGACTGCGCAAAACGGACACTGGAAATCAGCGAACTCGACCAGGACTACGGACGCATCCCCAGGTCCCATCCGAAGCCCGGCCCCTGTCATCGACTCCCAATCCTCTATTCGCACGGGTGCCCGGCTTGTCCCTTGCGGCTGGGGCCGCGGAGCGTCGAAGAACTCCCGTTTGACGACGACAGCGGTCACCAGCACCGCGCAGATCACCAAGATACCTGACACTACGTTATTGAGGCGGCGGTATAGCTTAGACCTCTCCATCAAGTGCTCCTCCCGCCCCGAGTAAGCTCTTCCTACGGGCGGAACATACGGTAAGCGTAAACCCTCGGCACGTCGAGGGCATCCGTGAGGAATCCGAACAACTTGTCGCCCTGAATGGCGCGAAGCCGGAACTCTTCAGGGAGGCGGACTGAGCCGTGGTGCGCGCCGTCCTGAGTAAATGCAGCCCACTCCCAATGAGCGTCATCAAGCGAACTACGGATCCCCACCCAGATCCGGTCCTCATCATCCACAACCAGTCCGGTGAGAACAGGCCACGTATAGGGTGCCCCTTCTCTGAGCAAGCTCTCGAAGTCTGGGGCGCGGTCGATCTCGGCCTGGAGCTCGGCCGCCGTCACGGCGACCGGAGTGGTCGGGTAGGAGATCGCTCCGACCTTCTGGCCTCGCGTGTCTAGAATCCTCAGGTCGAGAGCCCGGGAACTGGCGTAGACGAGCCGACCTCCAGAGAGAGTCGAATACAGCAGCCCGGGACTAAAGGGGTGCAACATCATCGACATGGATCCACCTGACCGCAGGACGAGATCTTCCGATGAGGGAGCAACAAGTATGGAATCGTGAACGATCTGGCCGACGCTATCGACCGTCACGAACATACTGGTATTGATATCCGCAGACTGGGATGACTCTCTCGCTTGGTATGCATGGCGGAACGTGGCAAGGTAACGATTCATCCCCTGAAACCGGGTGAGTCGCCACCGCCCCACGTGCCGATCGCCCGAGGGTGACAATCGACGGGTGTATACCAACTCGTGGGATTCGGGGGCGAAAACGCTGACTTGTTCGCGCGCGCCGTCATGAACCCATAGGCTATCGCCAGGAAGGACGTGGATCCTCGAGACAGACCGGAACTCACCTGGGCCGTCTCCCTCACGCCCAACTACAGCCGTTAGCTCTAGGCCGGAACCAAGGACGATCACGTCGCGTCGGGAAGCATCCCGAACGTACACGCGGCCGTTGGAGTCCACGGCTAGACCAGAGGCATAGGAAATCCCCACTGTGTCATCGGATACAGCCTCCAACTCCACCTCGAACCAAGATCCCGACGAGGCCCAAGGCCTGGGGTCGGAGTCCGGGAGCGCTTCGGGAGGCCTATCACACCCACCGGACAAAGCCATGACGACCATGGCGCTTCCCCACCCGCGAAGGGTCCGCCAACCCTTGGACTCTGCCGGACCAGCTAACCCAAGACAGCAGCGAATCGAGGGCTTCAATCGTCGCACGCGTCACCCACGCAGGCCGTACAACCCGTCCCCGTGTACTCACAGTAGTCGCCGCAGCACCCCTTGTTTTCCTCCTTATCGAGCCAGCAGCAGGCCTGGAGGGGCGGTTCTTGGGCCAATACCGCCGACGACGGGTTGAGCGCCCAGGCACCCACCAAGACGGTGATTCCAGCCAGCAGATTGAGTGTGAGGCGGTTCATAAGGTCTCCTCAGTTATGCCCGGGCTATTCAGGGAGCCCCACCGCGGGGCTCAATTCTGGGCGACCAAGCCAACCCCGGAACGAAAGACCGGATCACCTGACACCAAGATACGGCCAAGGGCGCAGGCTCGCAACGATTCGATTTACCGGGCACGATCTGCGAGGGGGGGCCAGCTTCTGCCGGTTGCCGGGCAACACGACTGCCGAGCTTTCACCTGCCCCTTCGGATCCGCGCTGTCCTGGAAACCTCCTACCCCGAAGGCCGAGGCAGGGAGATGGAACTGCCGGACTACGAGATGCCAGCTCTCGGCGTGGATGATCTGGTAGCCGACGGCGAGAAGCAAGCGCCTCCTTGGGTAGGCGAAGGCGTCCACGCCGGAGTCCCGGCTTCTCGCCCGCGCGGCTGCGGTAGAGTGGCGCTTCGCACGGGCGGCGACGCCATCGCTGAGTCCACCGCGCTCATCACCCCGCTCATGTGGCCCACGGCATTTGTCGTGCTGCCGGTCTACATCGCTGGGAGTTCCCCGCCCCGTGACCTGGCTGGCAGAAAAATGAGGACACAGCGGCCCGAGCGTGTGGGGAAACAGTTCGCCGGGCTCCTCCACCAGCGCCACACGAACCGCCGCGTGCGCGACCGGGACCCGGCCCTGGGGCGGCTCGGTCACCTCGCAGAACCGGGTCCGGTCCTCGTCGCCATCATAGTGCCTGGTCGGCCAACTCGGCGTCGAAACGGACCATCGCCTTCTCGAAGAGGAACAGCTCCGCCCGGTCCAGGCGACCTCGGCGATTGACGCCAAGCCCGCCCCGCCGCGCTACGGAGCCGGACACCGAGGAGATCCCCCGTCTCGCCCCATCGACGCCACCAGGGGGATAGTAGAGACCCAGGCAGGCAGTCTGTTAGCCGTTCCACTCGCTTTCCGGCTCACTCTGTCGCCTGCCGCGAACCGTTCGGAGATCTAACCTGTTTCCAAAGTCGATCACCAAGCCGCTTCGGCAAACTACCGTGGCTCATGGCCCGGATCTGCCACCCGGCGAACCGCGCAAACCCGTTGCGAAGCAACTTAGTGTTTGTTCCCCTTCCCCCTCATCGCCACCACCCGCGACAGCGTGGGACTGCGGCACCAGCGAACCGCCCCCGTAGGTGCCGTCCCCCGCACGGTCGCTCACCCGCGGCAGGGGACGGGGAGGGCCTGCGCGCAACGCTACCGCGCGGCAACGTGATCAGGCGGCTACTGCGACTACGAGAAGCAGCGCGGTGCGCAGCAACTCCGCCATCGTGTGCCGGGTCCAGCAGGTCGTCCCGGGCGGTCGCAGATTCCGCTTCGCCAGCCAATGCACGACCCCACAGCCCCCCGTGTTCCGCTCAATACGAACTACCCCACCGACGCTTCCCTAGTGAATAGGGCTGGATCAGGGGTTAGTCACTCCTCTGGGCATCCGGTACCGGAGCAAGCATTGCATCCTGTTTCCGTCATCGTACAGTAGTCACCGCAGCACCCCTTGTTTTCCTCCTTATCGAGCCAGCAGCAGGCCTGGAGGGGCGGCTCTTGGGCCAATACCGCCGACGACGGGTTGAGTGCCCACCACCCGCCCACCAAGACGGTGATTCCAGCCAGCAGATTGAGCTTGAAGCGGTTCATGGTCTTTCTCTCCTTTTGGGCAGGTCAGCTACTCGGTACACGCGTCACCAACGCAGGCCACACAGACATTCGCGCTCATCGCACAGAAGTCGCCGCAACAATGGCGCTCATCGTCGAGCCAGCAGCAGACTTGGCGGGGCGGTTCTTGGGCCAATACCGCCGACGACGGGTTGAGTGCCCACCCGCCCACCAAGACGGTGATTCCAGCCAGCAGATTGAGTGTGAGGCGGTTCATGGTCTTCTCTCCTTTTGGCAGATCAGCTACTCGGGACACAGATCCTGTCTCCTAGCCCACCCGTCCTCAGCGGATCGAGCGATGTTACGAAAGAACAGTATATTTCTGGATCATCGGACCCGCAAGGAGCTGTGCCAGATCGGTGTGGTAGGGACGAATAAATGCCGAATCCCGCTCCGGCACTCCGCTCCCTACGAGGGGGCAGCCACCGAATCGGGACGTTTCCCCCTGCCGGTTGACAGCGCGGCTTCGACCGGGCGCCTACGACGGCGTTCACCGCGCCGACCCCCCTCCGCACCACTCAAGAGTCGCGCTTCGCGTCACCCTTGAAGGAAGCTTCTTCCCAGCGGCAACGGGGGTGTTTTCCGGGCCGCTGGCGGCGGCCGCTCACGGGCTGGAGGCCTTGCTGAACGTCGCCGAACGTTCCCGGACTGTGGGCAATTGTCCACAGGTTGACGGGCCTTCGGAAGGGCTTTCAGCGTTCGGTCATGGACACGCTGGAAGAGTACGTCAGGTCGCGGATTAGCGCGTTCCTGGAGAGCACGGGGATCAGCCCGACGAGGTTCGGCAGGATGGCCGTGGGCGACCCGCACCTGGTGCGCCGGATCGAGGGCGGCCGCTCGCTGACGCTGCGGAGGGCGGACCGGGTTCTGGCGTTCATCGCCGACCACGAGCGGAGCTCGGGCGGCGCGCGCGATCCGCCTCTTCGTCCCCGGTACCGGGAGCCGTCGAAAAAGCCGAGGAGAACGAAGAAGAGCGAAGCGGCCAAGGACCAGCCGAGGGATGAGAGAACGAGAGCGCCGACCCGGATTCTGCGATTGCCGGAGGTCATGGCCCGCACGGGCCTGTCACGGACGACGATCTACGAATGGCGCGTCGCGGGACGCTTCCCGCAGGCGATTCCGCTTGGAACGCGGAACGTGGGCTGGGTCGAGTCGGAGTTGGAGGCGTGGTTCCGCGAGCGGATGGCGGAACGCCTGGGCGGCGCTGGGATCGTCGCCTGCTGACCCCCTTGAGGAGAAAAGGAAAGAGACGATGAGAAAGTTGTTGACGACCGTGTCGGCCGCGCTGTGGCTGCTCACGCCCACTGTGCTGATGGCGCAGGGAACGAGTCCGTGGGTGGACGCGGTGGCCGAGCTTGAGCGGCAGTTCACGGGACCGATCGCGCGCGGGCTGTCGCTGATCGCGATCGTGGTGGGCGGTCTGATGTTCGCGTTCGGCGAGGGCGGGAGCAAGCGCACGCTGGCCGGGATCATCTTCGGGATCGGGATGGCGGTGGGCGCGGTGAACTTCCTCGCCTGGCTCTTCTGATGCGGGGCTTGAGGCGCTGGCCGGGCTACGCGGCGCTCAACCGTCCGCTGACGGTGCTGGGCGTGGAGAGGCGGCTGTTCCTTCTGGGCGCGACGCTCGCGCTCGCGGTATGGAACGCGACCGCCTCGCTCATGGCGGGCGGCGTGGTGTTCGCCGCCTGCTACGGGGCGGGC
>JAJDXM010000060.1 GCA_022823225.1 Gemmatimonadota bacterium | reverse complement strand
ACCAAATGTCATGTTTTATTTGCATTTTGGTCCTTGAGGCTCCGCTATGCGTTGCTCCTCGGGCAAATAGCTCTGCTATTCGCCCTTCGTCGCGCCTTGCCAGCCCGGCGCCTCGGCACTCTCGTTAGCACGCGAACTTCCTGGACGGGACACTAGCCGCCGCTGCGTGCAGCCGGCGAACCAACTTGTCCCGGTGCCGCCCGCGCCACGGATCTCTAAAGTAAAGGCGACCTTACAACATGTCATGTTTTCTTTACTTCCAGCACTTTTCGGCCGCCCGGCGCAGGCTCAGTCCGGCGTTGGCCACGCTGGCCACCCTCGCGGCCGCCGCCGCCCTGGCCGCCACCCCGCCTCCCCTCCCCGCTCAGGAGCCCCCCAACATCCTCATACGGGCGGCGCGCCTCATCGATGGCAGCGGCGCGGTCATCGAGCCCGGCGTGGTCATGGTGGCCGGCGAAAGGATCGTCGCCGTGGGCCCGGAGGCGCTGGAGCGACCCCCCGATGCCACCGTCGAACTCGGCGAGGCCACCATCCTTCCCGGCCTGATCGACCTTCACACCCACCTTACCGACAGGGTCGGCACGCACTGGGAGGAGGTGCTCGTCACCACTACGCCCGCGCAGGCGGCGCTCTGGGGCGCGGCGAACGCGCTCACCACCCTGCGCGCCGGCTTCACCACCGTGCGCGACATGGGGCCGACCTGGCCGTACACCGACGTCGACCTCCGCGACATCGTCAACGCCGGGGTCCTTCCCGGGCCGCGCATGCAGGTGGCGGGCAACTACGTGTCCGCGACGGGAGGGGCCGGCGACGCGCGCCAGTTCTCGATCTACGTGGACGTGCCGGTCGTGCGGAACCTCGCCGACGGGGTGGACGCGGTGCGGGCCGCCGTGCGCACCAACCACAAGAACGGAGCCGACTTCACCAAGATCCTCGCCACCGGGGCGGTGCTCTCGCGTGGACTGCCCCCCGGCGCCCAGCAGTACTCCGACGCCGAGCTCGCGGTCGCGGTCGAGGAGACGAACCGCTGGGGCCGCTTCACAGCCGCGCACGCGCACGGCACCGGGGGGATCAAGGCGGCGATCCGGGCCGGGGTGCGCACCGTCGACCACGGCTCCATGCTGGACGATGAGGCGATCGCGATGCTGCTCGAGAGCGACTACACCTACTACGTGCCGACCCTGTACGTGGGCGTGATCGTCCCGCGCGACGGCGCGGCGCTGGGCGTCCCCGAGGAGCAGATCCGCCGCTCCACCGAGATGATGCGCTACCGCAACGCGACCTTCCGCCGCGCCATGGAGGCCGGGCTGACCGTCGGGTTCGGCACGGACGCTGGCGTATTCGAGCACGGGCACAACGCGCGCGAGTTCCAGATCCGGGTCGAGAATGGCCAGAGCGAGATGGACGCGATCACGTCCGCGACGAGCATCTCGGCGATGATCATGGGTTGGGAGGCGGACGTGGGGTCGCTGGAGGCCGGCAAGTACGCGGACGTGATCGCCGTGCAGGGCAATCCCCTCGATGACATCACCGCGCTCGAACGCGTCATCTGGGTGATGAAGGGCGGCGAGGTCCACCGAGACGACCGGGGAGCGGGCATCCGCCGGGACTGGTAGATTCCGCATCTCACTGAACCGTCTCACGAACCATCGATCCTACCCCCGGAGGCAATCCCTTGACGGACAAGAACGCGGCAGAAACGGACTTCGACGTTGTCGTGATCGGCGGCGGACCCGGCGGCTACGTCGCCGCGATCCGCGCGGGCCAGCTGGGCCTGAAAACGGCTTGCGTCGAGGCGGACAAGCTCGGCGGCGTGTGCCTGAACATCGGCTGCATCCCGACCAAGGCGCTCCTGAGCAGCGCGCTGATGGTCAACGAACTCAAGGACGCCGGCGGGCACGGCATCTCCTTCGACGGATTCACCGCGAACCTCGGGCCGGCCCAGAAGCGGAGCCGCGCAGTGGCCGACCGCCTGTCGAAGGGCGTCAGCTTCCTGCTGCGCAAGAACGAGGTTGTCCACGTGGAGGGCCACGGGCGCCTGCTCGGCGGCGGCAGGGTCGAAGTCGACAACGGCGGCGACAAGCAGGTGCTGACCGCCCGCGACATCATCATTGCGACCGGGTCGCGCCCGCGCAGCCTTCCCTTCCTGCAGATCGACGAGGAGCGGATCTGGTCGTCGACCGGCGCGCTCTTCCAGAAGGAGGCCCCGGAGACGCTCGTGGTCGTGGGCGCCGGTGCCGTCGGCATGGAGTTCGCCGACATCTACGACGCGTACGGGACAACGGTCACCGTCATCGAGGTGATGGACCGGGTGCTGCCCCTGGAGGACAAGGACTCATCCCGCGTGGTGGCGCAGTCCTTCAGGAAGCGCGGGATGGACATCTTCACGGGCGCCCGCGTGGAGTCCACCACGGTCAGGGACGATGGCGTCTCGATCGTCTTCACAGACCGCAAGGGGAAAGAACACACCCTGGATGTCGACTACGTGCTCTCCGCCGTCGGCCGGGTGCCGAACACGGAGGACCTCGGGCTCGGCAAGGCTGGCGTCAAGGTGACCGAGCGCGGCGGTTTCATCGCCGTCGACGAGGCAATGCGCACCAGCGCGCCGGGCGTCTGGGCGGTGGGCGACTGCGCCGGCCAGCAGCTCCTGGCCCACAAGGGCATGCACGAGGGCGTCGTGGCCGCGGAGCACATCGCCGGCGCCGGACACCACACCGTCGACTACGGCAACGTCCCCAACTGCACCTACTGCCACCCCGAGGTGGCGTCCGTCGGGCTGACCGAGGAGCAGGCCCGCGAAAAGGGCCTCGACATCGAGGTGGGCAAGTTCCCCTGGGCGGGCAACGGGCGTGCCCTCGCCGCCGGCGACTCCACCGGCTTCGTCAAGGTGATCCGCGACAAGCAGTACTCGGAGGTGGTCGGCGCCCACATCGTCGGGCCGCACGCCACCGAGCTCATCGCCGAATTCGTGATGGCCAGGCACCTCGAGTCGACCGCGGAGGAGATCGACCGGGCAATGCACCCGCACCCGACGTTGTCAGAGGCGGTTGCGGAGGGGGCTCTGGGCGCGCTCGGCCGGGCGCTGCACGTCTAGCAGGCCGGCGCCCTGCCAGCCCGGCAGTAGTTCGTGAATTCGCATCTGTTCATTGTTGTTGAACTTACGAGATTCACTGGCCGGATTCCAGCCAATTGACTCCCGCCGATTGGCGATCTCAGCCGCGAGACCTCCTACGAGCTTCCAGTGCCTT
>JAJDXM010000088.1 GCA_022823225.1 Gemmatimonadota bacterium | reverse complement strand
CGGGAGACCTGACGGTTGCGCTCGCGCTCGACATTGGCTGCCGGGACCGTCCAAGTCCGCGTGCGGGCCATCGCCCGGCGGATCAGCACCGAAAGCGGCACACCGGCGGCCTTGGCCTTGGTCCGCCAGTCGGCGGACTCGTCCGGCGTGAGGCGGACGGCGACGAGGATCGAGCGGCTTCTAGCCATCGGGCCGCACCGTCACGGGGGGAAGGGGGTCGACGCCCCCGCGCGCGCCATCCAGCGGAGCGCGGGTCTGTCGGGGATCGAAGGGCAACGTCCCTCGCCAGCCCCCGGGTTATACCGGGGGTATGCTGGCTCCCCGACATTAGCGACGCCAGAAGACCCCGTGGGGACCGCCTCCGGGACCCGGCGACGGCCGCCGATGCGGTGGCGGGGCACCTCCGCGAGCGCTCCGGGGAACCCGTTCAGACGGACCTCGCGAAGCGCGGCTGGCGGTGGGACGTAGACCGATGCGGCGAACGATCCCGCAAGCGCCGATGTCGATGGACACGGGCACCGGTTCCGCCTTGGGGGTGGATCGACCTGACTACTTGCGACTCCTCCGGTGCTTCGTCTCGTTCGTTCGTGCTGCCCTTCGCACTTCGGTAACCCGCAGGGCGGCGCATTACGGATTCCATCGGCAAAAGGTTTCAATCCACCCATCGGGGACGACAGCCGCCGACGCTGATCCGCGCCTATCTCACGGGGCTTGGGGGGCGCGACCGTCCTTTGAGGCCGGATCGGACGTTTTATCACGAAGGCCGTCCGGAACGTGGGGCCGTGTCCCCGAGAAGCACGTTCACCCGTGTGCCGAACAACTGCCTCTGCGTCTCCATGCCTCGAACGCTGAAGGGCCGCTCGCAAGCAAGTCAAGCAGTCGGAAATGTCCTACTGTCCGATAACGTTCAAGGATGTTCGATAACGTAAAGCAGCCGGAGGAGGCCGTCGCCAACGGGGCGAAGAAACACCCCCGTTGCGACTTCGGCGGGCTGTCGCTCTCGCCGATGGCCCGGACTCGTCAGCCCGTCGCTTCGTAGGCCAGCCGGAACGCGGTTCTCATCACCCACCGCCTGAAATCCGAGTCGTCGGAGAAGCGCTGGAAGAGTCGCGTGTCGTCCTGAATCATGTCCAGCACCGCCCGCTCCGTCGCCTTGTCGGACTCGACGCGGGTGTTCTCCGGGTCGGAGTTCCGCCGCGCATTCTTGAACCTCGCGTCCCTCGCAACGGCGGCCGGGATGTCCTCGGTGGCCGTCCGGATGACCCGGTCGGGATCTCCCCACTCGATTCCGCCGAACAGGTCGTTGAACTCCTCGATGATCGCCGACAGCCGGTCGGTCTCGATCTCGCCCCGGCCTCCGCCCTCGCCCGTCTGGACCGGATCGATCTCCGCGTCCTCGTCTTCCAGGATGATCTCGCGCATCCGGTGCTTCTCGACGCGGTAGCTGTCCATGTCGATCCGCTCGAGGATGCCCTTCGACAGGTCTTCCTCCTCGGGCGCGGGCAGCTTCGGGATCAAAAAGTTCAGGAAGATCGAGCGCTCCTCCCAGCCCAGGTTGTTGTAGGGAAGGATCGAGGACAGGAACGCGTAGGCGCGCGTGAACGCCTTGGCCCTGCCCTTGAACCGTACCTGCCCGTCCTCGTCCAGGTCCTCCATGTAGACGGCCACGCACCGGTCGAGGATGGGGTCGAGCCGTCCGCGCCCCGCGCCGTCCAGGTACAGCTTCACAAACGCCCGGACCTCTTCGGGGGAGTAGACCTGCGCCCCGTCAAGGTCGGCTTGCAGGTCGTGGAGCCGGTCCGGGTCGGTCTCGTCGGACTGAATCGTGGTCCGGTAGTAGTCCGCGAAGGCATTCGCGATGGTCTCCGTGTCGTTCAGGAAGTCGAGCACGAACACGTCCCGCTTCTCCGGGTGCGACCGGTTGAGCCGCGAAAGCGTCTGGACCGCCCGGATCCCCGAGAGCGTCTTGTCCACGTACATCGTGTGCAGCAGCGGCTCGTCGTAGCCGGTCTGGAACTTGTCCGCGCAGACGAGGAACCGGTACGGGTCCTCTTGGAAGGTCTCTGCGATCTTCGACGAGGGCAGGCCGTTCAGGCTGGCCTCGGTCACTCGATCACCCTTGAAGTCGTGCTCGCCGGAGAACGCGACGAGCGCCGCGTGCGGACTCCCGCGCTCCCTCAGGTAGTCCCGGATGGCGTGGAAGTACTGGATGGCGCGCTCGATACCGTTCGTGACCACCATCGCCCGCGCCTTGCCGCCGATCCGGTGCTGCGCCAGCACCTGCTCGTGGAAGTGGTCCACCATGATCTCGGCCTTGAGCCGGATCGCGTGTTCGTGGCCCTCGACGTACCGCCGGAGCTTCTTCCCGGCCTTTCGCACGTCGTACTCCGGGTCCTCCTGGACCGTCTTGGCGAGCCTGTAGTAGCTCTCGACCGGCGTGTAGTGTTCGAGCACGTCGAGGATGAATCCCTCCTGGATCGCCTGCTTCATGCTGTAGGTGTGGAACGAAAGCCGCCTGACCGTCCCGTCGGTCTGCGGATCCGGTTCGCCGAAAAGCTCCAGCGTCCTGTTCTTGGGTGTCGCGGTAAAGGCGAAGTAGCTGGCGTTATCGAGCATCCTGCGGCGCGCGATCTCGCGGTTGATCCGGTCCTCGTAGGTCTCGTACCCCTCCTCGTCGTCCCCCTCGCCCAGCGCGTCCGCCATCGCTCCGGCCGCCTTGCCGCCCTGGCTCGAATGCGCCTCGTCGATGATGATCGCGAAGCTGCGGTCGCGGTGTCCGCTCCCGATCTCGTCGAGGACGAACGGAAACTTCTGGATCGTCGTGATGATGATCTTCTTGCCCTGCTCAATGAACCACCGGAGATCGCCCGACCGCTCGGCGTGCGCCACCGTGGACTTCACCTGCGCGTACTGCTTGATCGTGTCCCGGATCTGGCGGTCCAGGATCCGGCGGTCGGTGACCACGATGATCGAGTCGAAGACGGTCTTGCCGTCCTCATCCAAGGGGATCAGCTGGTGCGCCAGCCAAGCGATCGAGAAGCTCTTGCCGCTGCCCGCCGAGTGCTGGATCAGATACCGCTTGCCGGCCCCGTGCCTCCCCGCGTCGTACAGCAGGCGGCGCACCACGTTGAGTTGCTGGTAGCGGGGCCAGATCTGCTTCCGCTTCTTCCTGCCGGTCTTCGGGTCCTTCTCCGACAGCAACTGAGCGTAATTTTCGAGGATGTCCGTCAGGCTCCCGCGGGCCAGCACCTCGCGCCACAGGTACTCGGTCTTGAGACCGTCCGGGTTCGGCGGGTTGCCCGCCCCGTGGTTCCAGCCCCGGTTGAACGGCAGGAACCACGAGGCCTTGCCTTTCAGGTGGGTGCAGAAGCGGACCTCGCTCTCGTCCACCGCGAAGTGCGCCACGCAGCGCCCGAGGCGGAAGAGCGGTTCTCTCGGGTTCCGGTCCCTCTCGTACTGCCGGACGGCATCGTCGACCGTCTGCTTGGTCAGGTTGTTCTTCAGCTCGAACGTGAAGACGGGAAGGCCGTTGATGAACAGCGCGATGTCGAGCGCGCGCTGCCTCTCGTCCCGGCTGTAGCGCAGCTGGCGGACGACCGTGAAGCGGTTCGACTCGAACAGCCGTCGGGCCGTCTCGTTCGCGGCCGACGGGGTGCCGTGGAAGAGTTCCAAGTGGTGATGACGGTGCCTGACGCCGCGCCGGAGCACGTCGATGGTGCCGCGCCTGTTGATCTCGCCTTGAAGCCGGGCCAGGAACTTGCGGCGCGTCGGACTTTCCTCGGCGAGCCGGAGGGCGTCCGCAGCCTCAGGCTGCGTGGCCTCAAGGAAGGCTCGGAGTTGGACCGGATCGACGCAGTACTCGCGGTTGTAGTCGCGACCGTTGCCGGGGGACCAGCCGACGCCGCCGTATCCGCGAGCGGGCTCGCCGACCGTGCCACTCGGGGGTGGATCGCAGGGGTCGCCGGTCAGCACCTCGCAGATCAGGCGTTCGAGGCCTGCTTCGGACGTGTCCGTGGTCATGTCACCCGGCAAAAGGGATCGGCACTTGCACGGCGTGGCCCGGACGCACCGCCTCGATGGCCTTGGCGATCTCCTCGGTGCGGAGGCGAATCTGGTTCCAGTCCGTGGACAGCAGCACGACGAGTCCGATCCGCCACCGGGGCAGGTTCTGTTGTTGCGGAAGGCTCTGGTCGGTCGTCACCAAGACTTCGTATCCCTCCCGCTCGGCAAGATCGAGCAACTCACCGTTACCCTTCTTGGACCAGCCCTTCTCCGCCAACGTGTCCACCGAGTGGCCGGGCAGGTGTCTCCGCAACGGCGCGGGCGTGCCCTGGTCGAAGAGCAGCTTCAACGAGCCAACGCCGTTCTCAGCGTGTTCGCCTCGTGTTCGAGCACTGCCCTGACCTGCCGCTCCTCGACCCCCGGAAACCACTCGACGAACTCTTCGACGGTCGCTCCGCTGGCCAAGTTCTCATAGAGGGCGAAGAGCGGAATCCGCGTGCCCGAGAAGACCCAAGCTCCGCTCACCTTGCCCGGTGTCCGCTCAACGGCCGGGCACTCGTTCCAATCCGTCATGTCATGGCCTCCTTCATCATGTCGCGTTCGGTCGAAAGTGGGTTGGACTCGGTGGGGATCGTGTCGGGCCGGTCGCGGTCGGTGGCGATCCGGGCCTATCTCCGGTAGACTGGTCGCCGCCTCGCGCACGTCGAGCTTTCCCGTCACGACATCGGCGATCAGGCGGGTCCGGTACTCGCGTAGCAAGTCGATCTGGCGCGCGACTGTCGCCCGGCGCGCCGACAGGTGCCTTCCTGCGGCTGCGAGGAAGTCAGCGATGGCGATCTGCTCTTCCACGGGCGGGACAGGGATCTTGATCTCGTTGAAGTCGTCTGTATACAGGCGCCAAAACCCCTCTACGATCCCCTTCGCACGTATCCTGAGTTCCCTCCGACACCCAGATGATCGAAGTACCCTCTCGAAGAACTCCATCGCTCCAGCCTTCTTCAGGCGGAGCACCGTGTAGTCTGGGCTGACGATTCCTTGATTGCGGGCGAGGGCGAAGACGCCAAGATGAGCTTTGAGGCGATTGAGTACGAGGTCGTCAATGTCACAGAGCTTCCCGCCAGCATAGCTTTCTGAGACCAATGTCCGGTTCTTCACAAGATGACTCGGGACGAGTCCGAGTTCTTGGCTCATGGACAGATGTTGTTCCAATCCGTAGCGAGACCTTCGGTCGATCTCACGAAACACATAGCGCGCACGTATTACCTCCCAATGCTCTGGCACCCGCCCGAGCCACTCGACGCCGGAGTCCTTGTAGGCCGGATAGGGCTGGCCGGTTCGGACATCGATCCGGCCCGTCACAGCCTCGTGGATGGTCGCCCGCCTCTCCTCCTCCAGAAGCTCGATCAGCCGCTCCTTCGCCCGGATGTAGCGCCGGATCCGACGGTCGGCGTCGTCCAGGAAACGAGCGATGGCGGTTTGCTCGGGGAGAGGGGGGACGCAGACCGAAAATGTCGCGAACCGAGTCTCGGAAATCGCAGGATAAGCGATCCCTACCGACTCAGCCGTGACGCGGTCCACGAAAGGATCACTCTGGCATGCGTAGCCGACAAACCCCGGCGCGGCGTCGCGATCCGGAGTCAACACTGCGAATCCGGTTGAAGCGATCAGGCGCTCCTCCGGGTTCTTGGCGTACCACACGGCCTTTAGGTAGGTCCGCACCGTAGAGACGATTGTGTCTCCGTGTGCTACGATACGCCTAGCCCGGGAGGGTGCGCCGCCGAATCGAAGCCTCTTGGGGGGCTCCGTAAGCCTGCCTGTTGCAACAGAGCCGATATCCAAGTAATCGAATTCGTACGCCGGATCGGTGTCCTCGGGCAGAACCTGCCTGTTGATCTCCAGCCAATGCTTCAGCCGCCGCACCTCCCAATGCTCCGGCACGTCGCCCAGCCACTCCACACCGGAGTCCTTGTAGGCCGGATAGGATTGCAGCGCGGTCATGGCCGGCAGGCTCCCGGCTCAAGACGAGAGGGTTGCGCCACGTCCACCGGCGGCCTCAGCCAAGGCGCGGTCACCAGAGGGCGCTTTGCGGCGATCGAACAGTTCCGCCAGAAACGGATCCGCCGGACGCCGTTCCTCGAACCACCGCACCAGTTCCTCCTGGGACATGTCCCGGATCTCCGCGCTGATTCGGTCGCGGGTGCTACGCATCCACCTCACGCAATCGAACGCCTTCTCTTCTCCTGCTTCAGTCTTCATTCTCAAGCTCCCTCGGGCTTCTGATCTCCACCGGAAGATACCCCATCCGGCGGTTCACGTCGCCGTACTGCCGGATCCGCCTCAGGTTCACCATGTGGCGGAAGTTCCAGCTTGCCAGCAC
>JAJDXM010000072.1 GCA_022823225.1 Gemmatimonadota bacterium | reverse complement strand
AGGAGGTGACGCCCACCAAGGGCAGATGTTCGCGGGGGCACGACCGGGCCGCCACGCACATGTTCCTCCGCTTCTTCGGACGGAACCGCGACCCGGCCACCCTGTCCCAACGGGACTGGGACCGCTTCATCCGGGAGCGGCGCGCGGGCAGGATCGGACCGAGCGGCAAGCCCGTGAGCGACCGGATGGTCGAATACGACCTCAAGTTCCTGATCGCGGTTCTGAATTGGGCCGCGAGGTCGAGGGACGAGCAGGGTCGCCTGCTCCTCGACAGGAACCCGCTCAAGGGCCTCAGGAAGCCCACAGAGAAGAACCCGAACCGCGTGGTGCTCGCCGAGGAGGAGTACCGGGCACTCCTCAAGGTGGCGGGCCGGATGGACTGGCGGTTCCGCGTGGCGCTCGTCCTAGCGCACGAGACCGGCCACCGCATCGGGTCCATCTGCCACCTTCGCTGGTCCGACATCGACTTCGAGGGCGGAACGATCCTGTGGCGTGCCGAGCACGACAAGTCGGGCCACGAACACGTCACGCCCGTCACCATCGAAGCCCTCGGAGTCCTGGAAGAGGCGCGAACGAGGAACCCCGGCCTTGGGGAAGCGCCGCTGTTGCCCGCGCCCAAGAAGCCCGCGAATTGCATGGGAGCCGCGTTGGCGCAAGTGTGGTGGGGCAGGGCCGAGAGACTTGCGGGACTCGATCCGAAGCCCGGTAGAGGTTGGCACTCTCTGAGGCGCAAGTTTGCCAGCGACCTCATGGACCAGCCCCTCAAGGTGCTCTGCGAGCTTGGCGGCTGGAAGGATGCCAAGACGGTGCTCAGGTGCTACCAGAAGCCCGACGAAGGACAGCTTCGGAAGGCTCTGGAAGCTCGCCGGAGGACTCGCGGCTAGATTCCGCAATCGGCGGGAATCAAACAGCGGGAATCCGCCCGGTCAGTCTCCTAAGGTCAACTGTCATAAGCAGATGCGAACTGAAGAGCACCCGCCGGACGGGCAAGGGTTCCTCTGGGTTCAGCCGTACGAACCGTTGGCGCACGCATTCCCCCTGGGTGGAACCTACCTGGGGGGGACGGCCGGCGAGGGAGCCTGGCGGGTGTTCACCGCAGACGGGCGCGGCGTTGGGACGATCGCGATTCCGGCTGGCCTCGTGGTCACACAGATCGGCCCTTCAGCGGTGGTCGGGATCCATCGCGACGACCTTGGCGTCGAGTCGGTGCGCGTCCACCGTCTTCGTCGTAAGTGAATTTATCTTAAGTTAAGAAAATCAGACTAACCCTCCGGAATCAGCTTCACCCCACGGTTCTCCAGCGTCTCCAGAACCTGCCGCCACTGGAACTTCTCGCCGATCCCGCGCACGTAGTAGTCCATCCACGCCATCTCGCTGACCGCCTTGACCAGGCGGTTGCGCGGGTCCGGAATTCCATGGCTCCGCCCCGGGTACATGAACAGCTCGGTGGGCACGTCGAGCTTCTTCAGCGCCATGTGGAGTTCGACCGACTGGGGGCTGGGCACGCGCGGGTCGCCCTCGACGACGTGGATCATCGTGGGCGTCTTCGCGTTGCTGATGTACTTGAGCGGTGACTGGTTGAAGTAATTGTCGAAGTCGTCGTACAGAAATCCGTCCCCCACATAGAATTGGCGGTTCCGCTGGACGTCGCTCTGGGCGTACATGCTGATCCAGTTCATGGTGCCCGCGCCCGAGCTGATCGCCTTGAAACGGTCGGTCTGCGTGAGGATCCAGTTGGACCAGTGGCCGCCCGCGCTCCAGCCGAGCGCGCCCATGCGGCCGCCGTCCACGATGCCCTCGGCGATCAGGTGGTCGACGCCGGTCATGATGTCCTCGTAGCCCATCGTGAAGTAGTCGCCGACGATGTCGGTTCGGTGCTCGTTCCCGTAGTTGCGCGACCCGCGGTAGTTGGGCTTCAGCACCGCGTAGCCGGCCCCGGCGTACACCTGCGCGTTGTAGCCGCCGTTGAAGCGGAGCACGTCGGCCGACGCCGGACCGCCGTGGATCGCGACGATCAGCGGATAGCGGGTTCCCTCCTGGTACCCGACGGGATAGACGAGCACACCGCCGACCGTCTTGCCGTCCGAGGAGCGCCAGTTGACCTCGACCTCCTCGCCGAACGCGACGTCCGCGAGCCGCGGGTTCACGTCGACGAGCCGCGTCCAGGCGGAGCGGTCGGGGACGTCATCCACGCTCGCAACCGTGAACACCGTCGGCGGCGTCTTCGGGTCGCTATAGCCGATGAGGATGGTGCCGGTGTCGTCGTCGCGGGAGACCGAGAGCGCGGCCCGCTCGTCGGTGAGCTGCCGGACCCGGCCGCTCGCCACGTCGAGGGCGTGCAGCTGCGTGGTCACGGTCACGCCGGCGTTGAAGTAGATCGTGCGCGAATCGTCGGACCAGAAGCCGACGCTCGAGCTCTGGTCGAAGTCGGCGCCGAGCTTGCGGAAGGCGCCGCCCCGGTCGCCGGCCTCGCGGATGTAGACGCGGTTCTCGGTCATCGAGTAGCGGTCCATCTCGTCGGGGGCCGAAAACGCGATCCAGCGGCCGTCGGGCGAGAAGCTCAGGCCGCTCTCGCCGACTTCGTAGTTGTCGGTGAGGCGCTCGATCTCGCCGGTGGCCGCGTCCATGAGGTAGAGATCGGCGTAGAGCCGCTGGGCGGTGATGTTGCGCTCGTAGCGCTTGGGCGAGCCGCCCGTGAGGCCGATCCAGCGGCCGTCGTCGGAGAGGGTGAAGCTGTTGATGCTGTAGGACGGGTCGTCGGTTTCGCGGCGTTCGGCAGCGGCTGCGACCCCGACGCTCCACAGGCTCGACAGGGGGGTGACGGCGTTCCGGATATCCACGGTGAAGCCCTCTTCGCGCCGCTTCTTCTCGTCCTCGTCGAAGGAGTCGGGGCGGGTGAAGTAGATGCGGCTGCCGTCCGGCGAGAAGTCCCACTGGTCGACGCCGGCCGCGCCGTCGGTGAGCTGCGCGGGCTCGGCGTCCGGGAGGTCCGCCACCGCCAGCCGGTAGAGCTGCTCCTGGTTCGATTCGCCGGAGCGGTAGACCAGCCAGCTGCCGTCCGGGCTGAAGTCGAAGCCGGACACGCCCTCGGCGGCGTCGGTGATCTTGCGGGCCTCGCCGCCGTCGTGGCGCATCATGTAGAGCTGGGGGTCGTCCCCGTCGCGATTGGACGCGAAAAGGAAGAACGACCCGTCCGGCGCCCACATCGGGCTCGTCTCGTTCCTGTCTTCGGTGTAGGTGAGCTGACGCGCCGACGGCACCCCTTCGCCGAGCGACACCAGGTGGATGTCGGTCTGCGATTCGGCGGCCTCCCAATCGGGCGTGGTCACCGTGTAGAGCATCCAGGCGCCGTCGGGGCTCGGGGTCCAGGAGCCGGCGCGCTTCATCTCCTGCACGTCCATGAAGGTGAAGGGGCGCTGCTGGGCGGTCAGGGTGGGGGTGAGGGGGGCCGTGAGGAGGGCGGCGGCGGCGATGGCGAAAGGAAGGGGGCGCATCTCGGACCTCGCTGGGTGGCGGTGGGCTGCAGGTGCATCATGATACGACGGGGCGCGGGGGTGGACGAGGGGTTTCGACTGGCTGGGCCTCGGCAGGGATCGCCGGAGTGTCGGCGGATCCAGGCCGGAACCCCCTTTGCCGAACGGGGCCTGGTCCCCATCTTGGGGATCAGATGATCGGGTCTCTCGTCCGGGGGCCTGGTGAATCACCCGGGGCCTACAAAGCGGATGGAAGGGGAATGTCAGAAGCGTTACGGGTCCCACTCTGCGCCGGGCAACTCCGCCGCAGCGGCTCGCGCGATGCGCTGCGGGTGATCGGGTGCACCATGCTCTTCGCGGCTTGCACGGCGGTGCCCGACCAGGACCGCCCGAGCGGACCGCCGTGGGAGATCCCGGTGGTGGTGGTGCGCTATCTCCCCACGAGCGACGGTGACGTGGTCGATATATCGGCCACCGGCGACTGGGGTGAGTCCCTGGCCTACACGCGCCGGAAGACGGATTCTCTGACCGCGGCGCTCATCGTGGCGCTCGAGGACGGATCGCGGTATCGCGCCTTTGCCGACCCGGCCGCGCCTCCCAGCCTTCGCTACCACGTGGTCCACACCGAGGAGCGGCTCGAACCCCTGCCCGTCCTTGACAAGCCCGGGCACGAGGTGCCGATGACGGACTACGGCGCCATCGCGGCCGCTCATGACTTCGCCGGATGGGTTGAGGACGAGGGGGTGAAGGAAGTGTGGATCTGGGGTTATCACGGCGGCGTCATCGACCTGTGGGAGTCCAACATGGCCGGTCCCTGGGGGGATGTGAGCAACAGCGATCGCGATACCCTCGACCTGCCGGTAACCGACCGTACCTATACGGTGTACCACTACAACTACCAGCGCGGTCTGCCGGAGGCGACGGAAAACCATATGCACCAGTTGGAGGCAGTGATAAACGCCGCGGACGGGCGCGATTCGACACCCGACGATGCTTGGGGCGACCTGTTGTTCTGGGGCAAGTTCGTGGGCAGTGACATCTCGCACCGGATCGTGAGTCCGCGGTGCGGGTGGTCGCACTTTCCGCCGAACGCCGAGCGAGATTACGACTGGGCGAACCGGCGGTTCGTCGAGACCGATTGCGAAGATTGGCGTCCCGGCGGCATGGGCGCCACACAGCGGATGAACTGCGAACGGTGGGGATGCACGGGCCTGGGCTGGTTCCGATATTGGTCCCAGAACATTCCGGGCGCCGGTCACACGCTGTCGTACGACGGTCGGCCGCTGACCAATTGGTGGCGGCTGATTGGGGACTACGACGGGGCCATGCGCGAAGGGTATGGGCTGGTGGAACGATGAGGTTCATCCTCAGCCCCCCACGACCCCCGCCTCCAGATCCACGAGCGGCGCCGAGTACTCGCCGGAGAAGCACGCCGCGCAGAACGGCCCGCGCTCCTCGACCGCGGCGACCATCCCGTCCAGCGTCAGATACCCCAGCGAGTCGACCCCCAGCTCGGCGGCGATCTCGTCCACGGTCATCTGCGACCCCAGGAGTTCGCCCTTCGACGGCATGTCGATCCCGTAGAAGCAGGGGTAGCGGACGGGTGGACTCGCGACCCGGAAGTGCACTTCGGCCGCTCCCGCGCCGCGGATGAACTTGACCAGGCTGCGCGACGTGGTGCCGCGCACAATCGAGTCGTCCACCACCACGACCCGCTGCCCGGCGAGCACGTCGCGCACCGGGTTGTACTTGATGCGGGCGCCGAAGTCGCGGTCGGCCTGGCTCGGGCGGATGAAGGTGCGGCCGACGTAGTGGTTGCGCAGCAGGCCCAGCTCGTAGGGGATCCCGCTCTGCTCGCTGTACCCCAGCGCGGCCGAATTGGCGCTGTCGGGCACGGCGATCACACAGTCTCCCGCCACGGGGTGCTCGCGCGCGAGCTGGCGCCCGAAGGCCCGCCGCGCGCGGTCGACGCTGATGCCCCAGAGGTTCGAGTCCGGGCGCGCGAAGTACACGAGCTCGAAGATGCAGGGTGCGGGGGTCTCGGGGTGGAGGCCCGGGAGGCTCTCGACGCGCCCGTCCCGGAAGCGGAGCAGTTCGCCCGGCTCGATGTCGCGCACGAAGGTGGCCCCCATGATGTCGAGCGCGCAGGTCTCGCTGGTGACGACGTGGCCGCCGTCCAGCTTGCCGAGCACGAGGGGGCGGAAGCCGCGCGGGTCGCGCACCGCGTACATGGTGTCGCCCACGGTGAGCACCAGCGCGTAGGCGCCCTCCAGGAAGCTGAGCGCATCGCGGATCTGGGCCACGACCGACCGGTGGCGCGAGCGCGCGATCAGGTGGACGATCGCTTCGGAATCCGACGAGCTCTGGAAGATCGCGCCCTCGTCGACGAGCTGGCTCTTGATCGTGTTGGCGTTCGTAAGGTTGCCGTTGTGCACGATCGCCAGGTCGCCCTCCGAGTAGCTCACCACGATCGGCTGCGCGTTGATCCGCTGTCCGCTGCCCGCGGTGGAGTAGCGCACGTGGCCGAGCGCGGTACTGCCCGGGAGCGACGCGATCCGGTCCGCGTCAAAGACATCCGAGACGAGGCCGATCTCCTTGTACAGGCGGGTTCGCGCACCGTTGGCCGCGCAGATCCCGGCCGCCTCCTGGCCCCGGTGCTGCAGCGCGTAGAGCGCGAGGAAGGCCAGTTCGGAGGCGTTGTCGATGCCGTTGATCCCCACGATTCCGCACTCTTCGCGCGGACGGTCGTCCAGAAGGGGAAGGTGGATGTCCGTGGGGGTCCGGTGTCGCATCATCCCGCCTAGTTCATGATCTCCGGAATGACACCATAGTAACGGTCGCGGAGCGTTTCCGCCTCCAGTCGCAGCGCCGACGACTCCGTCTCGATCTCGAGCGGTGCCCCGGGTCCGGTCACGGTGCCGATGCGCTCGCAGGGCACGCCGTAGTCGGCCGCGAGCCGGCGCAGTCGCTCCTCGTCGGCGGGGGCGCAGGTGGCCACCACGCGCCCATGATCTTCGCCGAAGAGCAGATCCGCGTCGGGAAGAGGGTCCGTGAAGCGCACGTTCGCGCCGACGCTCCGGCCCGTGCGGGGACGGCCCAGGCAGCACTCGGTCAGGGTGGCGGCGAGGCCCCCTCCGGCCACGTCATGGGCCGACTTGAGAAGCCTCAGCTGCGCCATGGCGAGGATGCAGCGCTGGAGCGCGCGTTCGGCGGCGAGGTCGACCGGCGGCGGCTCCCCCGCGACCAGACCGTGAAGCACGTACAGGTACTCGGAACCGCCCAGTTCGCCGGTGCTCGCACCCAGCAGGAAGATCGGGTCGCCGGGGTCGCGGAAGGCGTGCCGCACGACGGCCTCCACATCGTCGATCACGCCGATCATGCCGATCACCGGGGTGGGGTAGACCGCCTTGCCGTCGGTCTCGTTGTAGAACGACACGTTGCCGCCCGTGACGGGGGTCTCCAGGTACGCGCACGCGTCGCGCATCCCGAGCACGGCTTCGCGGAACTGGTGCTGGATATGGGGCTTGAGCGGGCTGCCGAAGTTGAGGCAATTGGTGACGGCCATCGGGACCGCGCCGGTGCACGCCACATTGCGGGCGGCCTCGGCCACGGCGCCCATTGCGCCGCGCCTTGGATTCAGGTAGGTGTGGCGTCCGTTGCAGTCCGTGGAGGCCGCGACGCCCCGGGCCGTCCCCGGGATCCGGATCACTCCCGCGTCCCCGCCGGGCCGCTCGACCGAGTTGCCGCGCACCGTCGTGTCGTACTGTTCGTAAACCCACTGCTTCGATGCCACGTTCGGCGAGCCCACCACCCGCAGAAACGCGTCCTCCAGCCCGGCAGGCGGCTCCACGTACGGCGCGATGTCCATTTCGCGCAGCGCCCGCACCTCGTCCCCCTCCGCGCCGTGCCGTTCGTAGGTCGGGCAGCCCTCGGTGAGCGGCAGCGCGGGGATGTCCGCCACCGCGATCCCGCCCTCCAGAACCCGGAAGCTCCCCGTCGCGGTCACGCGGCCGATCGTCTCGGCTTCGAGCTCCCACTTCTCGAGGATCTCGCGCACCGCGTCCTCATTCCCGGCCGCCGCGACCACCAGCATGCGCTCCTGCGACTCCGACAGCAGGATTTCGTACGGGGTCATGCCCTCTTCGCGCACCGGAACCAGCGCAACGTCCATTTCCACGCCCGTTCCCGACCGCCCCGCCATCTCCACCCCGCTCGACGTGAGCCCGGCGGCGCCCATGTCCTGGATGCCGACGATGTGCCCGCTGGCGATCAGCTCCAGCGACGCCTCGAGGAGGAGCTTCTCGGTGAAGGGGTCGCCCACCTGCACCTGCGGCCGGCTCGCCTCGTCGTCGCCCTCGGACAGCTCCTCGGACGCGAAGGTCGCGCCGTGGATCCCGTCGCGTCCGGTGCGCGCGCCGACCGCCATCAGCGTGTTTCCCACGCCCTCGGCGGTTCCGCGGATCAGTTCGTCCGTGCGCATCAGCCCCAGGCACATCGCGTTGACGATCGGGTTGTCCTCGTAGCCCCGGTCGAAGTAGACCTCGCCGCCGGTCGACGGGATTCCAACGCAGTTTCCGTAGTCGCCGATGCCTTTGACCACGCCCCCGAACAGGTAGCGCACCCTGGGGCGGTCGAGGTCGCCGAAGTGCAGCGAGTTGAGGGTCGCGACCGGGCGCGCGCCCATCGTGAACACATCGCGCAGGATACCCCCTATGCCCGTGGCGGCCCCCTGGTAGGGCTCGACGGCGGAGGGGTGGTTGTGCGACTCGATCTTGAAGGCGAGCGCCCAGCCGCCGCCGACGTCGATCACGCCGGCGTTCTCGCCGGGTCCCTGGATGACCCAGGGCGCCTGCGTGGGGAGCAGCCGCAGCAGCCGCTTCGAGTTCTTGTAGCCGCAATGCTCGGACCACATCGCGCTGAAGACGCCCAGCTCGGTGAAGGTGGGCTCGCGCCCGAGGATTCGCCGGACCTGCGCGTATTCGTCGGGCGAGAGGCCGTGGTCGTCGACGAGTTCCGGTGTGATGGGAGGGTCGCCGGGGCGGGGGCGCGGGGGGGCGGGGGCCGCGGTGCTGTCGCCTGCGGGCGCGCCACCGTTGCCGGCCGGCGGGCCCGGCATCACGCCACCTCCGCGCGCGCCAGGGCGCCGATCAGCGATTCGAAGAGGGGAAGGCCGTCGACGGAGCCGAGCACCGCCTCGATCGCGCGGTCGGGGTGGGGCATCATGCCGAGCACGTTGCCGCGGGCGTTGACGATGCCGGCGATGTTGTTGAGAGAGCCGTTCGGGTTGGCGTCGGGACTCGCGTCTCCGCGGGCGTCGCAATAGCGGAACACGACACGCCGCTCCGCCTCCAGGGCCGCCAGCGTGTCGGGGTCGGCGAAGTAGTTGCCGTCCGCGTGGCTGAGCGGAATGCCGAGGACCTGTCCCTCGCGGTAGCCGGCGGTGAACGCCGTGTCCGACCGCTCCACCCGCATCCGGCAGTGGTGGGACTGAAAGCACAGCGACTCGTTGCGGAGCAGTGCGCCCGGGAGGAGCCCCGCCTCGCAGAGGACCTGGAAGCCGTTGCAGATCCCCACGATCAGGCCGCCCGCCCGGGCGAAGTCCGCCACGGCGTCCATGATCGGGCTGAAGCGCGCGATCGCGCCGGGCCGGAGGTAGTCTCCGTGGGCGAAACCGCCGGGCACAATCACCGCCTCCGCCCCGCCGAGCGAGGTCTCGCGGTGCCAGACGTACCGCGGCGATCCCCCCGCGAGCTCGACGCTGCGGTGGCAGTCCTGGTCGCAGTTCGATCCCGGAAAGGTGATGATGGCGACGTTCATGGCAGCGCTCGATCGGCCGCGGCGGCGGTCACGTGGAAGTCCTCGGTGACCGGGTTGGCGAGGAGCTTGCGGCACATCTCCTCGGCCCGCTCGACGGCGTCGTCGGGTGAAGCGGCGGCCACCTCGAGATAGATGGCCTTGCCGACACGCACATCCGCGACGGCGTCGTATCCCAGCGACGACAGGGCGTGATGGATCGCCTTGCCTTGCGGATCCAGCAGGCCGGGCCTGGGGGTGACGAGAACTTCCACGGTGAATTGGCTCAAGAACGGCGCTCCTTCCATTTGATGCGGCCGGGTTGCCGGGCGCCGGGCTCGGCGGCACCGGAATCCGGCACGTCGGGTTCGTACAACTCGTCTTCCGGCGGACCGGGTTCGTGCGTCAGCTCGTGGTAGTCGACTTCCCGGGGCTCATCGGGCGAATCGGCGGCCTCGGGGGTGTCCAGAAGCGGATCCCGGTCGGGCAGGCGGATCAGGAGTCCGAGGAAGACCGAACACAGGAGTCCCCAGAGCGCGTACGCCGCCAGCAGCGGAAAGAACGCGTGGGCCGGGAAGAGGAGGACCAGAACGAGACCGGCGGCAAGAAGCGAAGTCCGCGCGACGCCCGCGCGGCTCTTCAGGTCGACCCGTGGCATTCTGGCATAGGGGATGTGGCTCAACATGAGGATCGAAATCAGCACCATCCCGATCACCATGATCTGCTGCCAGGGCAGGGCGGCGAGGTTCTCCTGGAAGAATGGCGTCCGGGAGAGGGGGTAGTGCGTGACCAGGATCATTCCCGCGGCCGGGGTGGGCAGGCCGTGGAAGTGGCGCCGGGCCTCGCCGCCCTGCTCGACGTTGAAGCGCGCCAGCCGCACGACGACCGCGGCCACGTAGGCGAAGCCGGTCAGCCATCCCCAGTCCGACTCCGGAAAGTAGAGCAGGACCATGAAGAGCGCCGGGGCGGCGCCGAAGGAGACCGCGTCGGTCAGCGAATCGAGCTCCGCGCCGAAATCCGATCCGGTGCGGGTGAAGCGTGCGACCCGCCCGTCCAGGAGGTCCAGGGTGGCGGCGAAGACGAGGAACCATGCCGCCCAGGCGAAGTCTCCCCTGAGCGCCGCGACGATCGCGTAGATGCCGAAGAAGAGGTTCCCGAGCGTGAAGGCGGAGGGAAGGATGATGACCCCGCGGCGGAGCGCCCGGCGTGGCTTGCGGGGGCGGGGCCGGCGTGATCTTCCGGGGATGCCCGCGCGCCCGCCCAGGCGGCGCCACCGCCGGCGGGGGGAGCGTTCCGGACTGGTCATCGGGCGCGCTCTTCTTCGCCGGAGGGCTGCGCTGCGTCCGGTTCCACGGCGCCGCTCCCGCGGGGCAGCCGCGCCATCACGGACTCGCCGGCGCTCACGATGTCCCCCGGCTGCACGGGAACGTCCCACCCGGACGGCACGAAGAGGTCCACCCGCGACCCGAAGCGGATCAGCCCGATCCGGTCGCCCATCGCGACGCTGTCGCCCTCGCGCGGGTAGGTGCTGATGCGGCGGGCGATCAGTCCCGCGATCTGGCGCACCAGGACCGGCCCGGCCGCCGTCTCGAACCCGAGCGTCGCGCGTTCGTTGCGGCTCGACGCGTCCTCCCGCCACGCGGGAAGATACACGCCCTCACTGTACGAATAGTGGCCCACCCGCCCCGCGAGCGGCGCCCTCTGCACATGCACGTCGAACACGCTCAGGAAGATCGTCACACGGGTCGCGGGCCCGGCCATGAACTCCTCGCCGACGACCTGTCCCACGCTCACGATCCGGCCGTCGGCGGGCGCAACCACCAGGTCGTCGCCCGCCGGAATCCGCCTTTCGGGGTCGCGGAAGAAGTACACCACGAAGAAGCCGAGCGCCGCGCTGAGGGCCGGCACGACCCCGCGCACCCCCCACCCCCCGCTTCTCGCCCACCACACGGCCGCGAGCGTCACCACGATGCCGGCCACGATGATCGGCAGACCCTCCCGCGCCACCGGCGACCTCATCGGGAGCCCCCCCCGCCGAAACTCGGCGGCGCGTACCCGTCCAGTTCACTCCCCGTCAGCCTTCGGAACACCTCGCGGTAGCGCTCCGCGGCGGCGTCGACCACGCGGGCGGGAAGCGGCGGCGGCGGAACCTGCTTGTCCCACCCCTCCAGCCCGTCCAGGTAGTCGCGCACGGGCTGCTTGTCGAGCGACGGCTGGGCCCTGCCGGCGCGGTAGTGCTCCCGCGGCCAGAACCGCGATGAATCCGGGGTGAGAACCTCGTCGATGAGGAGGAGTTCGCCGTCCTCCGCGATCCCGAACTCGAACTTGGTGTCGGCGAGGATGATCCCGCGCGCGGCCGCCGCCGCCCGGCCCCGCTCGTAGATGTCGAGCGAGCGCTCCCGCAGCCGCTCCGCGAGCTCCGCGCCCACGATCCCGGCCATCTGCGGGAAGGTGATGTTCTCGTCGTGCCCGTCGGTGGCCTTGGTCGCCGGCGAAAAGATGGCGGGGACGAGCGCGTCGCTCTCCACGAGCCCGGCGGGGAGGCTCTCTCCCGCGAGCGTCCCGGACTCCCTGTACTCCTTCCAGGCCGAGCCGGAGAGGTAGCCGCGGACCACGCACTCGACGGGAAGCGGCCGGGTGCGGCGAACCAGCGTTGCGCGGCCCTCCCAGCAGCGGTCGCAGCCTTCCAGCGCAGGCAGCCGACGCCGGATCTCGTCGGGCCGCACCGAGACGAGGTGGTGGGGCAGACGCGAAAGGTGCGTGTCCAGCCACCAGGCGGTGATCTGCGTGAGGACGCGGCCCTTGCCCGGGACGGGCTCCTTCATCACGACGTCGAAGGCGCTGACCCGGTCGCTGGCGAGGAGGAGAAGCAGGTCCCCGGACACCTCGTACACGTCGCGGACCTTGCCGCGGAAGAGAAGCGGCAGAGGGATCACACCCGCACCTCGCCGGCTTCCCGGGCGGCGCCCGCGTAGCGCGCCAATGTCGGCGCCACGTGGCTCTCCAGGAACTCGTCGACCTGCTCCGGCGCCCGCCCGACCAGCTTTTCCGGGCGCGCCATCTCGCGGAGTTCGGCGGCCGACACCCGGAGGGCGTCATCGGCCGCGACGCTCGCGAAGAGGTCCGCGTCTTCCCCCTCCGCCATCCGCCGCGCGGCGTCGAGGGTGTGCCGCCGGATCCGCTCGTGGGCGTCCTGCCGGTCCGAGCCCCCGGCCGCCGCATCCATCATCACCCCCTCCATCACCATGAAGGGGAGGTGCGTGGCCAGGTTGGCGGCGACGACACCCGCGTTCACGCGCAGCCCGGCGCCGACATTCTCGGCCAGGATCAGGATGGCGTCGGTGGCCATATAGGCGTCGGGCACCGCGAGCCGCTTGTTGGCCGAGTCGTCCAGCGTGCGTTCCAGCCACTGGGTGGCGGCGGTCTGGGCCGGATTCGCGGCCAGCGCAATCACGTGGCGGGCCACGGCGCAGATGCGCTCGGAGCGCATTGGGTTGCGCTTGTAGGGCATCGCCGAGGAGCCGACCTGCTCCGCCTCGAAGGGCTCCTCGATCTCGCGGAGGTGGGAGAGAAGGCGAATGTCGTGCGCCATCCTGGAGGCGGAGGCCGCGACCCCGGCAAGCGTGGCGAGAAGCGCCTGGTCGAC
This sequence comes from Gemmatimonadota bacterium, assembly GCA_022823225.1. Lineage (GTDB taxonomy): Bacteria > Gemmatimonadota > Gemmatimonadetes > Longimicrobiales > Gaopeijiaceae > Bin94. The sequence goes on along the minus strand of JAJDXM010000072.1, from coordinate 29,169 downwards.
CTTGCGCGGATAGGTCTGGCCGGTGACGGGGTAGGCTCCGCTGAATCCGAGGCGGCGGCAGATGTCACGCTCGAGCGCCTCGACGCGCTCGTGGTCGCCGTGGAAGAGTTGCAGAAAGGAGGCCTGGGTGCCGGTGGTGCCGCGCACGCCCCGCAACCTGAGCGTCCCCAGCCGGTACTCGATCTCCGCCAGGTCGAGGATGAAGTCCTGGATCCAGAGGGTGGCCCGCTTCCCGACGGTGGTGGGCTGGGCCGGCTGAAAGTGCGTGTAGGCGAGGGTCGGGCGGGCGCGGTGCGTCTTCGCGAAGCGCGCGAGGGCGCGAATCGTGGCGACGGTGCGGTCGCGCACCAGCGTGAGCGCTTCGCGGTGCTGGATCAGGTCGGTGTTGTCGCCGACGAAGGCGCTGGTGGCGCCCAGGTGCAGGATGCCGCGCGCCGCCGGCGCCGCGTCCCCGAAGAGGTGGATGTGCGCCATGACATCGTGGCGGAAGCGGCGTTCGTACTCCGCCGCCGCGTCCAGGTCGATGTCGTCGAGATGGTCGCGCATCTGGCGGATCGCCTTGGCCGGAATGTCGAGCCCGGCGTCCCGCTGCGCCTCCGCCAGCGCGAGCCAGAGGCGGCGCCAGGTCCCGAAGCGGAAGGCCGGCGCGAAGATGCGCTCCATTTCGCGGGACGCGTACCGCGCCGACAGCGGGTGAGTGTAGCGGTCGAGCGGCGCTGCTACCATGTGAGGAGCCGTGTCCACCCGACCCGTCCGGCGCGTTCGAAGCCGAGGACGAAGCTCTGTCCGTTCTGCTGGGTCCTACGCAGCGCGTTGGCAGCGTCGCGCGCGTTCCGGAGGCGCGTATTGTTCAGCGCGAAAAGAACGTCGCCCACGACGAGGCCGAGAACCTGCGACAGCCCGGGCGAGATGCGCACGATCAGCGCGCCCTCGGCCGAGACCAGGCCCCGTTCGGCCTGAATCGCGGGGGTCACCGTGACCACTTCCAGATCGCGCACCAGTTCCACCGGCTCGGCGGAGACCCATGGCAGCGCCACCGCCTCGACGACGAACGGCTCTCTCCCCTCGAACTGGAGTTCGATCCGGTCGCCGGCCCGCATACCGAGCAGAACCGCATCGTAGTCGAGCGGCGTGGCCATGAACCGGCCGGCGGCACGGACGAGGCGCGACCCCGTCCGGATGCCGGCAGCCGCTGCGGGCGACCCGGGAACAACTCGCGCGACGCGCACGCCCCTGTAACGGCCGAAGTTGTCCGCCTCCACCGCGTTGACGTCCATCCCCAGCCAGGCGCGCCGCACCTCGCCGTAGCGCAGCAGGTCGCCAGCGATCCGGAGCGCCCGGTCGATGGGAATCGCGAACCCGAGTCCCTCGCTCCCGCCCGAGCGGGACAGGATCGAGGCGTTGATCCCGATCACCTGTCCGAGGGCGTTGACCAGGGGCCCGCCCGAGTTGCCGGGGTTGATGGCGGCGTCGGTCTGGATCATTCCGAGATGGGCGCTCTCCTCGGCCGTGCTGGGGATGATGTGACGCCCCAGTGCGCTTACCACGCCGGCCGTCACGCTTGGCTCCGAATTGGAGAGGAGTCCTCCGAAAGGACTCCCGATCGCGACCGTCCACTCGCCGATCATGAGGTCCGACGACGTGCCGAGCGGCGCAACGGGCAGGTTCGCGGCACCCTCCAGGCTGAGGACCGCGATGTCGGTACCGGCGTCCGAACCGACCAGCTGTGCCTGGAAGTCGCGCCCGTCCGGGATGGTCACCAGGATCTGGATGGCGCCGTCGACGACATGGTGGTTGGTGAGCACGGTGCCCAACTCGTCGATGATGAAGCCCGAGCCGAGGCCCCGGGTTTCGCGGAAGGGGAGGAGGTAGGGGTTGAGCAAGAGCGGTTGCCGCACCTCCTGCCGTCGCAATACGGCGATCGTGACGACCGCGGGCGCGACAGTGCGGGCCGCCCGCACGATTGCGGTTGTGCGGCTCTCCTGGATCGTCTGCTGCGCGGCGACGGCCCCGGCCGGGTCCGGCGGAGCCCGCTCCACGTCGGCGGATGAGGCTGCGCCCCCCTGGGCGTTGAAGTCGCTGGACCGGTCCAGCGCGTAGGCGGGGGAAGAAACTGGCGTCCGTCCCTGGTCGAATCCTGCGCCGGCACCGCCATCGGCGGTCTGCCACGGAGCGCCGGCGAAGTCCGAATCGGTGCGTGACGGCCGGTCGCAGGCCGCCAGGACCAGCAAAGTTGCTGCGATCATTGAGCAAGATGTAAACTTCATTTTACATTATGTAATGTTTGCTTTACACTGCCTGCGTCAGAAGTGGGCGCAGGGTACTCGACGGCGGTGAGAAAGAGTCCTCCCGGCGGCGCCGGCGGCGAGGTCGTCAAGGGGCTGTCTCCTTTCTCGCGCTGCAACAGCGGGACCATGTCGCCCGCACTCCGGCGGCCCAGCGCGACATCGACCATGGTCCCCACCAAATATCGCACCATCCGGTGCAGGAAGCGGTTCGCCGAGATCTCGAAGACCGCCCCGAGCTCACCCCACGGACGCCACGCGGCGGCGCTGACGTTGCAAACGTGCCCCCGTTCGGGCTGGCCGGTCTTGGCGAAACTGTGGAACTCGTGCTCGCCCAGGATCGTCCCGGCGGCGACCGCCGCCGCCTCCATGTCGAGTGGGCGGCAGAGTGGCCAGCACCACCTGCGGTGAAAGGGAGAAGCGGCTTCGGCCGCCGTGCCCACCCGGTAGGCGTATCTGCGCGAAAGAGCATCGAAACGAGGCTGGAATGCGGCGGGTACGGCCTCGGCGCTCCGCACCCAGACCGCGTGTGGAAGAACGGCGTTCAGTGCGCGCAACAACTCGGCGGAAGTCCATTCGCCGGGCATCGCGACCGAGGCCACCTGACCGGTCGCGTGTACTCCCGCGTCGGTCCGTCCGGCCCCGGTCACCGTCCGGTGCGCTCCGGAGATGCGCGAGACCGCAGCCTCCAGCGCGCCCTGGACGGTGGGTTGGCCGGGCTGCACCTGCCACCCGTGAAAGGCGGAGCCGTCGTAGTGAAGGGTCAGCTTGAAGCGGGTCTCTCTATCGCTCATTGTTACCGGCAACCTACACGCTGGCCCGGTCGCGTCAACCGGAGCGGAGGGAACGGAGTGAACAACACGACGAAGACTGCCGAGTTCGACCTGGTTCCGCTGCTCGCGAAGGTTGTGGGCGGCGACGACCTCACGCGCCGCGAGGCGGCCGCCGCCTTCGGCCACATCGTGTCTTGCAAGGCGTCGCGGATCCGGACCGGTGCGCTCCTCGCCGCGCTGCAGACCAAGGGGCTGGCGCCGTCGGAAGTTGCGGGCGGCGTCGAGGCGCTGCGCGCTGCGATGGTCCCGGTGCGGGCGCCCGACAGGGATGCCCTCGTCGACACCTGCGGGACCGGGGGCGGGCGGGTGTCGACCTTCAACATCTCGACAGCGGCCGCGCTGGTCGTTGCGGCCGGGGGCGTGCGGGTCGCGAAGCACGGCAATCGCTCCTTCACCTCGAAGTGCGGGAGCGCGGATGTGCTGGAGGCGCTGGGCGTCGTGGTGCAGCTGACCCCGGAAGCGATGGTCGCGGTCCTTGCAGAGGCGGGGATAGTCTTCATGTTCGCGCCCCTCCTCCACCCCGCCATGCGCCATGTGGTCCCGGTGCGCCGCGAACTCGGGGTCACCACGATCATGAACCTCCTGGGGCCGTTGACCAATCCGGCCGGAGCGCGCCGCCAGGTCGTCGGCGTGGCCGACCCCGCCTTCCTGGATCTCGTGGTGCACGCGCTCGCCGAGCTGGACCACGAGCGCGCCATGGTGGTGCACGGAGAGCCGGGCCTGGACGAGATCAGCCCCTGTGGGCCGACCCATGTCGCCGAGTTGAGGGGTGGCGCGGTGTCGACCTGGCGTGTGGCGCCCCGGGATCTGGGGCTCGACGCGGTCGCGCCGGGGGAACTGGCAGGGGGGGAGCCGGACCGGAACGCGGAGGTGATCAGGGCGGTGCTGGCGGGGAGGGACCGGGGCGCCGCCCGCACGGCGGTACTGATCAACGCGGCGGCCGCGTACTACGTCGCGGGCGGGGTCGAGTCGCTGGAAGAGGGTGTCGCCGCCGCGGCCCGCGCGATCGACTCGGGAGGGGCGGCCGCGGTGCTGGAGCGGCTGATCGAAGCGAGCCGCAGGGCGGCGTAGAGGCGGGACGCCGGGATGTCGGGATGGGCGCCGCGCCGCGGCAAACCGTGGGACGGTGGGATGTCGCGATGGGTCATCCGCCGCGGCAAACCGCGGGACGCCGGCATGTCGCGATGGGCCGCCCGCCGCGCTCAGTACCTTCTCAGCAGGCCCACCACGACCCCCCGCACCCGCACGTTTTCCGCGTCTTCGATGATCGGCTCCATGGTGGCATTGGCCGGCTGCAAGCGGATGCGGTTGCCGCTCTCGCGGTAGAGCTTCTTCACCGTGGCGTCTTCGTTCCCGACCAGAGCCACCACCATTTCGCCGTCATCGGCGGTCTGGCGGGCGCTGACCACGATATGGTCTCCGTCGCGGATCTGCTCGTCGATCATCGACTCCCCCGAGACGCGGAGCACGTAGTGGTCCGACCCCTGGCGGATCATCTCGCCCGGGATGGCGAGGGTCTCGCTGTCCTCCACGGCCTCGATCGGCTGGCCGGCGGCCACCGTGCCCAGGAGGGGCAGTGGCACCGACGGTTCGGCCTCGGGCGGAAACTCGATCGAGCGGCTCTCCCGGTATGCCTTCCGGATGTACCCCTTCGCTGCCAGATTGGTCAGATGCTCGTGGACGGTGGCGAGCGAAGTGTAGCCGAAGGCCGAGCAAATCTCCTCGAAGCTCGGCGCGTAGCCGTTGTCTTCGATGAAGGTCTTGAGGAAGTCGAGGATCTCCTTCTGACGCTTGGTCAGGGCCATGACTCTTCTCCGAGGTCGGTGAGGATCCGCATCGGCAAAACCGAATATCTTCCGAACAAGGTAACCGAATCTTGACCGAACAACAAGGGGCCGCGGCGGCGGTCGGCGGGCACATCCTGGAACGGATCGTGGCCACGAAGGCCGGCGAGGTGAGAGAGCTGCGCCGGTCGGCGGCGGATCTTCGCCGCGCCGCCGAGGCCGCGCCCCCGCCGCGTCCGGTGCTCGGGCCGCTCGGGGACCGTGCCCGGGTGGGTGTGATCGCCGAGGTCAAGAGGCGCTCGCCGGGCGCCGGGGAGATCGACATGGGGCTCGATCCGGCGTCGCTCGCCGCCGAATACGAGGCGGCCGGCGCGACGGCCGTGAGCGTGTTGACCGACGGCCCCTGGTTCGGTGGTTCTCTCGGGGATCTCCGGTCGGCAAGGCGGGCGGTGGCGGTGCCGGTGCTTCGCAAGGACTTCGTGATCGATCCGCTGCAGGTGTACGAGGGACGCGCCGCCGCCGCTGACATGATGCTGCTGATCGTGCGCATCCTGGATCCCGTACTTGCCGGCGACCTGCGCGCGATGATCCACGAGCTCGGGATGACGGCGCTGGTCGAGGTCCACGACGAGTGGGAGATCGAAACGGCGCTCCGGGCCGGTGCCGCGCTCGTCGGGATCAACAACCGCGACCTGAGCGCGTTTCGCACCGACCTCGGCGTGACGGAGCGCCTTGCGCGGTATCTGCCGGGCGAGGTCCTCGTCGTGTCGGAGAGCGGGATTCGCGGCGCCGATGACGTCGCCAGGGTGGCCGCCGCCGGCGCCGACGCCGTGCTGGTCGGGGAGGCCCTGGTGCGAAGCGGCGCCCCGGGCCGCTTTGTGGAGGAGCTGGGGGCGGTGCCGCGCAGCAGGGGGAGCAGGCCGTGACCGTGCAAGCCAAGGTGTGCGGGGTGATGTCTCCCCGGGACGCGCGGGTCGTCGACGGCGCGGGAGCCGACTACCTGGGGGTGATCCTGTCGCCGGGCTTTTCGCGCAGCGTGCGGCCCGGCCGCGCGAAGCAGGTCTACGAGGCGTCGGGCGCGCGCCGCGTGGGGGTGTTCGTGGACGCCGCGTCCGAACAGGTGGCGGCGCTGGCCGGCGAACTCGGCCTCGACGTGATCCAGCTGTCGGGGAGCGAGCCGCCGTGGACCGTGGCCGAGATCGCGTCCGAGGGTCCGTGGCGGGTCTGGAAGACGGTCCACGTCCGTTCCGGGCTCTCCGTCGAGGGTGCCGCGCGCCGCTACGCCGAGGTGGCCGACGGCATCCTGATCGACGCCTGGGATCCATCCCGGCCGGGTGGGACGGGCCGCACCTTCGCGTGGGCCGGCACCGGCGCGGCGGTGCGCGGAGCCATCGGCGCAGCGACCTTCATCGCCGCCGGCGGAATGACGCCGGAGAACGCTGGCGCCGCCATCGGAGCGCTGCGGCCCGACGTCCTCGACGCGAGTTCGGGGGTCGAATCGGAACCCGGCAGCAAGGACGCGGAGCGCACAAGAGCCTTCGTTGCGGCGATCCGCGCGGCGGGCGCGGGGCCGGGGAATCCGTCATGACACGTCCCGCGCCACACACCGGCCGCTTCGGCCCGTTCGGCGGACGCTACGTCCCGGAAACCCTGATCCCCGCCCTCGACCAGCTCGCGGCCGCCTACATCGAGGCCTCGCGGGATCCGGCCTTCCTGGCCGAGGTGGACCGTCTCGCCTCGGAGTACGTCGGCCGGCCGACGCCCCTCTACCGCGCGCGCCGCTTCGAAGCCGAGGCGGGGGTCGCGCCGGTCTATCTCAAGCGCGAGGACCTCAACCATACCGGCGCGCACAAGATCAACAACACGGTGGGGCAGGCGCTCCTCGCGCTCCGGATGGGCAAGCCCCGGATCATCGCGGAGACCGGCGCCGGCCAGCACGGGGTCGCCACGGCCACGGCGTGCGCGCTGTTCGACCTCGAATGCGTCGTCTACATGGGCACCGAGGACGTGGAGCGCCAGTCGCTCAACGTATACCGCATGGAGTTGCTCGGCGCCGAGGTGCGGCCGGTCGCCTCCGGCACCCGCACGCTGAAGGACGCCACCAACGAGGCGCTCCGCGACTGGGTCATCAACGTCGGGAACACGCATTACATCATCGGGTCGGTGGTGGGGCCGCACCCGTTCCCGATGATCGTGCGCGACTTCCAGGCGGTGATCGGGCGCGAGGCGCGGCGCCAGATCCTTGAGGCCGAGGGGCGGCTGCCCGCGTCGGTGGTCGCGTGCGTGGGGGGCGGGTCGAACGCGATGGGGATGTTCCACGCCTTCGCCGGCGACGAGGAGGTCGCCCTGATCGGGGTGGAGGCGGCGGGGGAGGGGCTCGGCAGCGGGCGGTCTTCGGCGTCCCTGACCGAAGGGCGCCCCGGGGTGCTGCACGGGTCGCTGAGCTACCTGCTCCAGGACGCCGACGGGCAGGTCGCGCCCGCGCACTCGGTGGCGGCCGGGCTCGACTACCCGGGAGTGGGACCCGAGCACTCGCACCTGAAGGAGACCGGGCGGGCCCGGTACGTGAGCGTGGGAGACGGCGCCGCGGAGCGGGCGTTCCGGTCGCTCCCGGGGCTGGAGGGGATCATTCCGGCGCTCGAGACCGCCCACGCGCTGGCCTGGGTCGCGGAGGCGGGGAGGCGGGGCGAACTTGAGGCGCCGGTGGCGATCTGCCTGAGCGGGCGTGGCGACAAGGACGCGGTGCATGTCGCGGGTCTGCCGGCCGATGGCTAGTCCGCGCGTGGCGCCCCCGGCGGGGAACGGCCGCATCGCCGCCCGTTTTGCCGCCCTGGGCGCACAGGGAAGAAGGGGCTTCATCCCCTACGTGACCGCGGGATACCCGACGCTCTACCACACCCGTGCGCTTCTCGCGGGTCTGGCCGACGCGGGGGCCGACGTGATCGAGCTGGGAATCCCCTTCAGCGACCCGATGGCCGACGGACCCACGATCCAGCGTTCCAGCCAGGGCGCGCTGGACCGGGGCACAACCGTGAGCGACGTCCTCGAGGTGCTCGCCGAGCTGCGCGACGCCAGCGATGTGCCGGTCGTCATCTTTTCGTACCTGAATCCGATCCATTCGCGGGGCGTGGAGAACTTCATCCGGGAGGCGGTCGACGCGGGGGCCGACGGCATCCTGCCCACCGACCTGCCGCTGGGCGCGGACCCGGCGCTGGAAGCCGCGCTGGAGGCGTGTCCGCTCGACCTGGTCCGCCTCATCGCGCCGACCACCGACCCGGTGCGCGCCGCGGAGATCGCCCGGGCGAGCCAGGGGTTCGTGTACTACATCGCGCGCACGGGGGTCACGGGCGCCGGCGCGGAACTGCGCGCCGAACTCGCCCGCGAAGCCGGGGCGGTGTGCGCCGTGTCGCCCGTTCCCGTCGCGGTGGGATTCGGGGTGTCGACCGCCGAACACGCCCGCGCGGTGGGCGCGGCCGCGGATGCGGCGGTGGTGGGGAGCGCGCTCGTGGACCGGCTGGACGAAGGGGGCGTCGCCGGGGCGCTGGAGCTGGCGCGAGAACTCAGGGCCGCACTCGACGAGGTGGCTTGAGCCAGGTTCGATTCGGCAGCCGCGCGTCTCCCCGGACCGCGAGGTCCGTTCAGGGCGTTGCGAGGCGCTTGGCGAGCGACGAATCAGGCGCCACGAACAGTGTCCGGACCCGGTGCGGGATGACCGCGCCCGGTGCTGCGCCACGCGGCTTTCGCACCCACTTCCGGCGTGTCCAGTCCACCGGGACGAGCCCGGAGCCGCGCGCGCCGGAGTGGATCGCGGCGAGGACGGCGGCCTCCTCCAGATCGGTGGCCGGGGGACGCTCCGGGCGCGCCCAGCGCAGGATCACGTGGGCGCCGCCCGCGTGCCGGGCGTGCAGCCAGATGTCGGTGGGGCGGGAGTGGTGGAAGGTGAGCGCGTCGTTGTGCCGGGCGCCGCGGCCGACCCGGATCTGGATTCCGCCGCTGCTCGTGAAGACGCGATAGGGAAGGGGGGCGGTCTCCGAATCCCGCCGGGCCGACTTCGGGCCGGGGGCGCGGGGTGGCGGCAGCAGCGAATCGGCTTCCCGGGCGGTCAGGTCGCCGCTTGCGTGGCGGGCCCGCAGCGCGGTGATCTCGGCCAGCGCGGCTTCGGCGGCCCGGATTCGCCCGGGCAGTTCGGTTGCCGCGCGCTCCAGTCTGGCGGCCCTGCGGAACAGCGCGTTGGCATGCTCCTGCGGGCGCAGCACGGGATCGAGAAGGAGGGTGCGCTCCGCGCCGTCGAAGTCGGTCAGCGTGACCTGTCCGGCGCCATGCTCGATCAGGTGTAGCGACGACAGGATGAGCGCGGCGTCCTCTCGCAACCGGTGCGCCTTGCCCGCCTTCTCAAGCTGGCGGCGCAGGTTCGCGATCTTGCGCGAAAGCCTGCGGGCTTCGGCGGCCAGACGGCGAGCGACCTGTCCCCGCTCCGCTTCCGGATCCGCAGGGCCTGCATCGCGGAGCGCCCCGCATCCCGTCAAGCAGGCTGGCGAGGGGTTGGGCCTGAACTCCATCCAGGGGCCAGGGGTACGGCTGTGGACCCGAAGCCAGCCGAAGCAGATGAGGTCTGACTTCGGTCCCTTCCGCCATCGTGCGCCAGCGGCGATAGCTCTCCTTCCGGCTTCCCTGGTTCAGGACGTGGCTGATGTTCAGTCCGGAGAGGTATGCTACGGCTCGCAGGAGAACGCCTCTCGCGTCGTGGTCCGCCGCCCCCGCCAGTTCCCGCCACCTGTCGAGTTCCACCCGTTCCCTCTTCGCGCCGGGCCGCTCGTCGCCCGGTGCAGTCCAGGGCTGCCCCACCGGCAGGGGTCGCGTCCGAAACGCTCTGAGTCGCTTTCGCACCCGCAGCTGCGGCCCGTCCGCCAGGATCGCGTTCCAGCGGTTGGTGGCCAACTCCAGGATCAGCGCCGGGTGCGGCTTCCTTCCCCGCACCCGCCGGAAGCGCATGACGATCACCCGCTCGTCCGGCACGGCCTCGACCGTTGCGAGCACGGCGGGCAGGGGCTCGGCCTCACTGTCCGGCTCCGCGGGCGGGCCCAGCACGATCTCCCCCCGGCCCGGCGACAGATCCACCTCCAGAGTCGCGTTGCGAAACCAGACCAGCACCTCCATCGCCTCCCGCCGCAACCGAAGGGCCCTGGCTCTGGAACCGGCCAGCCGCTCCCCCAGCTCGACGGCGACGGCGCGCGCAAGGCACGGGTCCCAGGTCATCTCGTGTCCTCCAGGCTGTGCTCTCGCCGCATGTCCACGGGCGTCCCCCTCCCGGATGCTCGCGGGCCGGTCACATTACAATATGTCATGCCTACCATACCAACGACGGCTCCACGTCAACGTTCCCGGGGGTTTCGCCGTCTGCCTTCCCGGTGCGGAGCCCCCGACCTTGCCTAGCCTGCACCCCCTCGTCGCGGCGGCCGCCCGGGGACAGCTGCCCGACTGGGCCGTGGCGGGCAGGGGGCGCCGATCCCACATGGCGAGGGTCGCGTCGCTCCTCGAACAGTGGGGACGCGAAATCGGGCTCGGAAAGCACCAGATCGCCCGATGGCGCGCCGCCGGGTATCTCCACGACGCGCTGCGGGAAGTGCCGCCGGCAGAGCTCGCGGATCTGCTCTCCGGACGGTTGCGAGGGCTCCCGGCCAAGGCCTGGCACGGCCCCGCGGCCGCGGATGTGCTGCGGAGCGAAGGCGTGCGCGACCGCGGGATCCTGCACGCGATCCGCTGGCACACGGTCGGATCGCGGAAGTTCGGACGGCTTGGGCGAGCCCTCTACGCCGCCGACGCCCTGGAGCCCGGGCGGACCCGGCGTGTCCGGTGGCGGGAACGGTTGCGCGCGCGGATGCCGGTCGAGATGGACGCCGTCCTCGGGGAGATCCTCTCCCACCGGATTGGTTACCTTATTGGCGCACGGCAGCCCGTGCACCCGCGAACCCTCGGGTTCTGGAACTCCCTCGTCGATGGGTCGTGATGCGGCGCACAGTCAAGACGGCGATCCTGGTGTTGGTGGGTGTCGGCGCCGTGGTGCTTTTGGGGTCGGCCATCGGCCAGTGGGTCCCCGAAGACACCGCCGACGCCGGCCAGCCCCTCCTGTCGCGCGGCGCCGAGCGCGTCACGGTGGACGTGCTCAACGCGGGTGGAGTTCCCGGGATGGCCCGCACCGCCACGGACCACCTGCGCGGAGCCGGCTTCGACGTCGTCAGCGTGGGCAACGCCGCCAGCTTCGACCAGGACTCCACGGTCGTCATCGACCGCATCGGCAACCTCCCGAAGGCCGCCGCGGTGGCCGCGGCCCTCGGTGTCCGGTCCGTCACCAGCGAGCCCGACTCGAATCTGTTCGTGGACGTTACCGTACGGTTGGGGGCGGAGTGGTCGGCGCCCGAAACCGGGGTGGACGAATCCCCCGGGGGGGTCCTGGAGTGGCTGCGGCGGGTTGCGGGACGGCAGCAGGAAGAAGAAGAGCGTTCACCGGATGGCTAGAAAGCGCAAGGCGAAAAGAGGGGCGTCGAGAGGCGGCCGCCGGAGCACCGCAAAGGCGGGGGGAAAGCCGCGGGACAAGGGCGAGTCCAGCGAGGGAAAGAAGGGCGAGCGCCCCCGAGGGGGATGGGGAGAGACGATCAAGACGCTGGCCATCGCGCTGGTGATCTTTCTCGTCGTTCGCTTCTTCCTGATCCAGACCTTCATCATCGACTCGGGCTCGATGGAGCGCACGCTGCTGGTCGGCGATCTGCTGGTGGTGAACCGGGCCGCCATGGGCTCGAAGATTCCCTTGACCGATACTCGCATTCCCGGCTACTCGGAACCGCGACGCGGCGATGTCCTTGTCTTCGATCCGCCGCACGACGACACCCTGATCCTCGTCAAGCGCCTCGTGGGAATGCCCGGCGACACGCTGGAGATGCGCCGCAAGGTGCTGTATCTGAACGGGGAGCCCCAGGACGAGCCCTACGTGGTGTGGAGCAGACCGCGGGACAATGCGGATCCCGGGATGATGTGGCAGCAGCGGATCCTTCTCGGCGGGCCCAGGAACGACTACTTCCCGACGCGCGACAACTGGGGTCCGCTCGTGATTCCTCCGGAGCGGTATTTCATGCTCGGCGACAACCGCGATTCGAGCCTCGACGCCCGGGTATGGGGGCTGATCGAGCGCTGGCGTTTCGAAGGGCGGGTGATGGCGATCTACTTCTCCTACAACCGCGACTCGATGCGCCCCTTCCCCTGGATCAGAGAGGTGCGCTGGGGCCGGATCGCGAATGTGGTGCGCTGACTCCCCGGAGTCGACGTTCCGGACCGGCCCGATCCGGACGCCTCGCCGCGCGCAGCTGACCGCAAGCCGCCTCGATGTCGCGGCCGCGCGGTTCCCGCACCGCCGCGGCGACCCCCGCGGCCTCCAGTCCGGCCTCGAAAGCGCGGACCCGGCCTCGGGGGCTGGGCTTCCAGTCGACGTACGGAATCGGGTTGAGGGGGATGAGATTGACGAAGGCGCGGACGCGCGTGGCCAGGTCGGCCAGGCGGGGCAGCAGCGCGAGGTCGTCGTTGACGCCCCGGATCATGGTGTACTCGAAGGTGACTCGGCGTCCGCCGCCACGGATGAATTCTTCGAGCGCGGTCATCAGCTGGTCGAGAGGGTAGCGCTTCTCCAGCGGGATCAGTTCGCGGCGGAGCTCCGAAGTGGGCGCGTGAAGCGACAGCGCCAGCCGGAACTGTTCGCGCCGCTCGGCGAGGGCCTTGATCCCGGGGAGCACGCCGACCGTGGACACCGTGATCCGCCTGGCTCCCAGGCCGTAGCCGCGGTTCAGGATCGTGAGCGCCGGAAACACGGCCTTGCGATTGGCCAGCGGTTCGCCCATTCCCATGAACACCACGTTGGAGACCGCGCCGAGGCCGTTCTCCAGGGCCCAGCGCGCCGAGGCCCGGTACTGTGTGACGATTTCGGCCGGCGACAGCTGGCGTCCGAATCCCGACCAGCCCGTCGCGCAGAAACGGCAGGCGAGTGCGCACCCCGCCTGCGACGAGATGCACAGGGTGAGCCGCCGGCCCGTGGGGATCAGGACGCTTTCCACGACTTCGCCCCCGCTCAGCTTCCAGAGGTGCTTGGCCGTGCCGTCGCGCGAGATCGACACCGTGTCGATTTCCGGTTCCTCGACCCGGAAGGCGCCGGACAGGGCCTTGCGCTCCGAGAGCGGGAGATCGGTCATGTCGCCAACCGACCGGACATCTCCCTCGTAGAGCCACCTGGCGACCTGGCGGGACCGAAAGGCTGGCTCGCCGCGCTCCCGGAAGTGGACGCCGAGGGCGTCGGAGAGCTCCTCGGGCGTCAGTCCCAACAGGTTGGGGCGGTCGGTGGTCACGGTGTGTTCCCGCGTGGGGGGAGCGAAGCGGCGGTTGCTTGAACGCGCCTTGAAGCGTGGGTTAAGTTTACCGGAAGAAGACGTCCGGCGCCGCCGCCAGAAATCCGTGGCAGAGTTCACCGCGTGGCTCCGTCGGCCGGGAACCCTCAGGCTCACCGGGGACGGATGGTGTCGAGAGCCGAAAAGAGTGCGACGACGATGCGCTCCGCCGCGGCGGGGACGATCAACCTCGATATGGCGGGCCGCGAAGTGCGGATCGCGGGATGGGTGCATCGCCGCCGGGATCTGGGCGGTCTTGCGTTCCTCGACCTGCGCGACCGTTCCGGCGTCCTGCAGGCTTCGGCGGGGCCGGAGTGGTCCTCGGGCGCTGCGATGGAGGCGGTGAGGGGACTGGGGCTGGAGGATGTGGTGGCGATTCGCGGGGTGGTGTCGCCGCGTCCGGAAGCCGCCCGGAATCCCGGGATGGCGACCGGCGACGTCGAGGTCCGCATCGTCGAACTGGAAGTGCTCAACCGGGCGCGAACGCCGGAGATACCCGTGTACGTCCCTCCCGAGGAGGAGTTGCCCTCGGAAAAGCTGCGCCTGCGCCATCGCGTGCTGGACCTGCGCCGCGGAGAGCTCCAGGATCGGCTGGAACTGCGCCACCGGCTGATCCTCGCGGCGCGCAACTACTTCCACGCCCAGGGCTTCATGGAGGTGGAGACCCCGATCCTGACCAAGCCCACGCCCGAGGGTGCTCGGGACTTTCTGGTCCCCAGCCGCGTCCACCCGGGCGAGTTCTTCGCGCTGCCGCAGAGCCCGCAGATCTACAAGCAGCTTCTCATGATCGCCGGCTTCGACCGCTATGTGCAGATCGCCCGCTGTTTCAGGGACGAAGACCTGCGCGCCGACCGTCAGCCCGAGTTCACTCAGATCGACGTGGAGGCGTCGTTCGTGCAGCCGGACGACATCCACGCGTGGTGCGAGGGGCTGATGGAGAAGCTGGCGGAGGTGGCGGGGATCGAAGCCCCCACCCCCTTCGTGAGGCTCAGCTACCGCGATGTCATGGAGCGGTTCGGCAGCGACCGGCCGGACCTCCGCTACGCCCTCGAAATCCGCGACTTCACCGACGTGCTCGGCGCGCTCGACTTCGGGATTCTGCGCGGTGCGGTGGCCCGGGGGGGCCGCATCCGCGGCCTCCGCCTGGAAGGCGGCGCCCACCTCGCCCGGCGACAGATCGACGCCATCGAGGAGGCGGCCAGGACGGCGGGCGCCCCCGGGCTCTTGTGGGCCAAGGCGCAGGAGGATCGCGCCACGGGGCCCCTCGCCCGGTTCTTCCGGGACGACACCCGCGCGCTCCTGGGCCTTGCGCGGGGCGACCTCTTTCTCGCGGCGGCGGGTCCGGACCCCGTGACCTCTCCCGCTCTGGACGCCGCCCGCATGGCCGCGATTGCCGCCCTGGACCTGCCTCGCACCACCGAGCACAGCTGGCTGTGGGTGACGGGCTTTCCTGTCTTCGAGGACGCTGGCGGCGGCGAGCTGGCGGCCAACCACCACCCGTTCGTGCAGCCCCATCCGGGCGACATCCACCTCCTCGATTCGAACCCGCTCGCCGTGCGCGGACTCGCCTACGACCTGGTCTACAACGGCACGGAACTGGGTTCCGGCAGCATCCGCCCGCACGACGCGGACCTCCAGGCCAGAATCCTGGGCATGCTCGGGCTCGGACCGGACGAGATCCGGCTCAAGTTCGGCTTTCTTCTGGATGCGCTGCGGTCGGGAGCGCCGCCGCACGGCGGCATCGCGCTCGGGGTGGACCGCCTGGTGGCCCGCCTCTCCGGCGCTGCGAGCCTGCGCGACGTGATCGCCTTCCCCAAGACCACGGCCGCCCGGGCGCTCTTCGAGGGAGCGCCGACGGCGGTGGCCGATGCGGAACTGGCCGCGCTCGGGATCTCGGCCGGAGTCCGCGAATGACGGGCGGCGGCACGATGGTCGAACACCACCTGAGCGCGGAAGGAGCGGATCAGTTCATTCTGGCAGGCGTCGGCGACGCCAACTTCCGGGAGCTGACATCGCTCTTCGGGGTGCAGGTGGTGCTGCGCGGCGACCATGTCCGGCTGGCCGGACCGCTCGAATCGGTCGCCGAGTCGGCCCGGGTGGCCGAGCACATGATCGAACTGGCGCGGCTCGGCAAGTCGTTCCGGGCGTCGGACGTCGCGCGCTTCGCGGCGAGTCTGCAGTCGCGCGACGGGCCGGATATCCGCAGCGACGACGAACGTCTCCGGATTTCGGTTCCGGGGTCGCGGCGGACGATCGCTCCGCGTTCGGAGGGACAGCGCGAGTACCTCCAGGCCATGGACGACTCGGACATCGTGATCAGTATCGGGCCGGCGGGCACCGGCAAGACCTACCTGGCGGTTGCGCGTGCGGTCGACGAACTGTTCAGAAAGCGCGTCAAGCGCATCATCCTGGCCCGTCCCGCCGTCGAGGCCGGCGAGAACCTCGGGTTTCTGCCCGGCGACCTCCAGGAGAAGGTCGATCCCTACCTCCGACCGCTCTACGACGCCCTGGAGGACATGATGCCCCCGGCAAGAGTGAGCAGAGGCATCGCGGACCGCACCATCGAGGTCGTGCCCCTGGCGTACATGCGGGGCCGGACGCTTTCGGATGCCTTTGTGATCCTCGACGAGGCGCAGAACGCCACCGCGGCCCAGATGAAGATGTTCCTGACCCGGATAGGCCTGAGCTCGCGGGTGGTGATCACCGGCGACAAGACCCAGATCGATCTGCCCAGATCGCAGGTGTCGGGGCTGATTCAGGTGGAGGAGATCCTGAAGGATGTCGATGGCATAGCGTTCGTGTACCTTGGCGAGCAGGACATTACCCGCCACCGGTTGGTGACGCGGATCGTTCGGGCGTATGCGGCCGCCGACAAGCGTCAGACGGGGGACCAGAACGATGAGCGGCAGGCGCCGAAGGACTAGCTGGCTTTCGGGAGTTCCCGACCGGGTCTGGCCTGACGCCGCGGTGCATCACGGTGTCCGCCTGGCCCTGCTCCTGGTCTCCGCGGTGGGGCTGGCGGTACTCTACCCCTCGGATCCCGGGGTGACGGTCGGGCGCTTCGAGGCGGGCACGGTCGCCGACCGCGACGTCATCTCGGAGATCGACTTTCTGGTTCCCAAGGATGCCGGCGTGCTGCGCGGCGAGCGCGAGGCGGCCGCGGCCGCCGTCATCCCCACCTTCAGCTACCGGGAAGCCGCGCGGGACTCGGCGCTGGCCGCGCTCTCGGCGTTTTTCGCTCAGCTGGACACTGCGCGACTGAGCGGCGGCGTTGCCGGGATCAGCGCGGTCCTGTCGACGGTCGGAATCGATGCGGACCGGACGCAGATCGAGTTGCTCGCCGACCGGGCCGCGGCGCAGAGCCTGCTTGCAGGCGCCACCAACGCGGTCTCGACGCTGGGCGCCGGAGGCGTGATGACCCCGGAGGCCGCTTCCCGGGTCAGCGGCGATTCGATCCGGGTGGTCGGTCGTGGCGGCGGGGAGGTGGTCGGCCGCGGTTCCGTGCTCTCGGGCCGCGAATTCTACGACCTGGCCCTCGACGGCCGCGAGGAGGGCCCGGAGACGGACCTGCTGCGAATGATCCTGGCGCGTTTCCCGGCCACCACGCTCGTCCCGGACACCGAGCGAACCGAACGCGAGCGTTCCGCAGCGCGCGACGCCGTCCCGACCTCGATCGCGCGCGTCCTGGAGGGCGAGGCGATCATCCGCGCCAACACTCAGGTCGGCCGGAGCGAACTGCAGCGGCTCGACGCCTACCGCGCCGAACTGCGGGTCCGGGGGATCAGCGTCGAGGGGTCGAGCCTGGGCGGAGCCTTCGGCGGGGCGATCATCAATACGATCCTCCTCTCGATCTTCGGCCTGCTGTTCTTCTTCTTCCGCCCCGATGTATACCGCGAGTTTCGCGCGCTGGCGACCATGGCGGGCATCGTCGCGCTCTACTTCCTGGGGACGTTCGTGGCCGACCGCCTGGGCCTGCCGTCCCCGTCGCACCCGATCGTCTTCGTGACCGTCGCGCTGTCGATCATGTGGGACGGCCGCCTCGCCCTCATCTCCGCCTTCGTGCTGTCCTCGCTCACGGTCACGCAGACCCCCTTCGCGTCGATCGAGATCTTCCTGGTCACGCTCACCGGCGGCGCGGCCGCCGCGCTGGCCGTGCGCAGATTCCGGCGACTGGCGCAGATCTGGATCGCCATCACGATCACGGTAGGGGCGTACGCCCTCGTCATCTCCGCGCTGCAGCTGCGGGGCGAGGCCGTTCCGTACTTCGCCTCTCTCGCCTGGGCCGTGTTCAGCACCATCGGGGGAGCCACCCTGGCCATCGGCTGCCTTCCCGTCTTCGAGTGGCTGACGGGCATCACGACCGCCCAGACACTGATCGGTCTCGCGGACCCGAACCGCCCGCTCCTGAAGCGTTTGGCGGCGGAGGCGCCGGGTACATTTGCCCACTCGGTGCAGGTGGCAAACCTTGCCGAGGCGGGTGCGGACGACATCGGGGCGAACGCGCTCCTCTGCCGCGCGGGCGGGTACTACCACGATGTCGGCAAGATGATCAGGCCCGGCGCCTTCATCGAGAACCAGGAGGGCGAAAACCCCCACGACACCCTGGATCCGGCTGTCTCGGCGGCAATCGTCCGCGACCATGTGGTCGAGGGAGCCAGGATGGCAAAGAAGGAAAAGGTCCCCAGCGTGGTGGTCGACCACATTCTTGAGCACCACGGAGACCAGAACATCTCCTTCTTTTTCGAAAGAGCCCGCGTGAGGGCGGAGGCCGAAGGGCTGGAGGCACCGGATCCGGCGAAGTTCCGGTATCCGGGGCCCCGTCCCCGAAGCCGCGAAACCGCGGTGCTGATGCTCGCCGACTCCGTAGAATCGGCCTGCCGGGCGATGAAGCGGCCCACTCGCGAGCGGATCGGGCGCCTGATCGACGACATCTTCGCGGCGAAGGTCGACCGGGGCCAGCTCGACCGTTGCCCCCTCACCTTCGAGGACCTGACGCGCCTCAAACGGCGGTTTGCCCGGGTGCTCGGGGGCATCCACCACCGCCGCATCGACTACCCCGGAACCCGGCACCTCACGGAGGAGGACGGCCCCGCGAAGCTCGGCGACAAGCCCTCCCCGCCCGTTCCCGATTCGGGATCATGATCACAATTCACATCAACGCCACCGGGGGGCGCGCAGTGCCGCACGAGCTCGTTGACCGCGCGCTGCGAGACGTCCTGCGGGGTGACGGCGTTTCCGCCGCCGAGCTCTCGGTCACCTTCGTCGGCGACACCGAGATCGCCCGCCTGCACGACCGCCATCTGGGTTCGCCCCGGGTCACCGACGTGATTTCCTTTGCGCTGCACGGCGAAGGCGAAGAGCCGCTCGGCGACGTGTACATCGGACACGAGCAGGCCTTGCGGCAGGCGGCCGACGCCGGCGTGGCTCCCGACGAGGAGTTGGCGAGGCTCGCGGTCCACGGGGCCCTGCACGTCCTCGGCTACGATCATCCGGAGGGTAGGGACCGCGCGGACAGCCACATGTTTGCGGTGCAGGAAGAGGTGGTTCGGAGGGTGGTGGGACCGTGAGCGCCCGGAGGCCTCCGGAGATTCCCGGCCCGGCCCCGCCCGCCGCCGCGGCCCTGCCGGTGGGCGAGGGCACCGCGGCGCTCCCCGACTGGGTGGAGAGCGTGGAGGAGATGCACCCTTCGGACATCGCGGATCTGGTCGCATCGCTCGGGTCGGTCTCGCAGCAACTCGAAATCCTCAGGACGATGCCCACGGAGCTTGCCTCCGACACCCTCGCCGAGATGGAGGAGTGGGAGGATCGGGCGGAGCTCCTGTCGGCGCTCGGCTCCAGGCGGGGCACGGCCCTGCTCCAGGAACTGGCGGACGACGATGCCGCCGACCTGCTCGGCGAGATGGAGCCGGACGACCGGGACCGGATGCTGGCGGCGCTGCCGACCGAGGATGCGGTCGAGATCCGCGACCTTCTCCGCTACGGGGAGGAGACCGCGGGTGGCCTGATGACCACCGCCCTGGTCTCCGTGTCCACCGGTTCGAGCGCCGGCGACGCGATCGCCGAGGTCCGCCGGCAAGGCCGCGAGGTCGAGGATTTCTACGCGGTGTTCGTGGTCGACGACCGGAATCGCCTGCAGGGAACGGTGCCCCTCGCCGACCTGATCGTCGCCGATCCGGACGAGGCGGTGGCGGTGCTCGTCGAACCGGCCGTGGCGGTCGTCCATCCGGACACCGACCAGGAAGAGGTGGGTCGCGTGATGGGGAGGTACAACCTCGTGACCGTGCCCGTGGTGGGTGGGGGAGGCGTGCTGCTGGGGCACATCACCTTCGACGACGTGATCGACGTGATCGAGGCGGAGACAACGGAGGACATTCTCAAGCTGGCTGGCGTGTCGGAGGAGGAGGAGCTGAAGGCCGGATGGCTGGAGTCGGTGCGGTCCCGCCTACCGTGGCTCACCCTGAACCTCGTGACCGCGGGACTTGCCGCGGGGGTGATCCTGAGCTTCGAGGACCTGATCAGCGAGATCGCCTTTCTCGCATTCCTCATGCCCGTGGTCGCGGCGCTCGGCGGAAACACGGGAACCCAGGCGCTGGCCGTGACGATCCGCCGCATCGCGATCGGCTACGAGTGGCGCCCGAGCCACTTCAGGGTGGTCGGGAAGGAGGTGCTCGTGGGTCTCCTGAACGGTCTGGTCCTCGGCGCGCTCTTCGGCGTCTTCGCCTACTTCTACCAGGGCGATCCGAGACTGGGACTGGTGGTTCTCCTGGCGATGTGGACCAACATCATCGTCGCCGGGTTCGCGGGCGCGATGATCCCCACGCTGCTCAACCGGCTCGGGGCCGACCCCGCGGTCGCCTCGTCGGTGTTCGTCACCACGCTGACCGACCTGGTGGGGTTCGTCATGGTGCTGAGCCTGGCTACGGCCCTGCTGATGTAGCATGACCGGAGAGGAACGAATCCGGCGTCTGGTGGCGGACTTCAGACGCGGGCGCCGTCCCGCGCTGGCGCGGGCGATCTCGATGGTCGAAGGCGAGCGCCCCGGCGTTTCGGACCTGCTTCGCGAGCTCCTCCTGGTGCGCCCACGGGCGCGCCGGATGGGGATCACCGGCCCGCCGGGGGCCGGGAAGTCGACGCTGGCCGCCGCCATCGCGGCGCTTCTGCGCGAAAGGGGAGAAGAGGTCGCGATCGTGGCGGTGGACCCGACGTCTCCCTTTTCCGGGGGCGCGCTGCTCGGGGACCGGATTCGCATGAACGACCTCGCAACCGACCCGGGCATCTTCATCCGCTCGATGGCCAGCCGGGGTTCACTGGGCGGACTCGCCACCACGACGCGGGAGGTGATCGATGTCCTGGACGCCTTCGGGTTCCCCAATATCCTGATCGAGACGGTCGGGGTGGGCCAGACCCAGTTCGAGATCCAGGCCGCGGCCGACTCCACCGCGGTGGTGCTGGTGCCGGAGTCGGGCGACGGCATCCAGGCGATGAAGGCCGGGCTCATGGAAGTCGCCGACATGTTCGTCGTCAACAAATCCGACCGGGTGGGCGCCGACCGGCTGGTCCGCGAGATCAGGCAGGCGCTCCTCCTCAAGCACGGCGTGACGTCGCGCGGCGTGCCCGCGCACCACGGCGTGGATCTCTCCGCTGTCGGCGCGCCGGCGGACGAGGAGCCGTCCCGGTCCGGGCGCTGGGAGATCCCGGTGCTCAAGACCTCGGCGGGCCGGGGAGAGGGCATCGACGACTTCCTCGAACAGATCCTGGCGCACCACCGCCACCTCACGGTCACCGGAGAACTGGAAGCGCGCCGGCAGCGGCGGGCGGAGGGACGGATCCGGGACGTGGTCGAGCGCCGGCTCAGGCGACGCGCGCGCACGCGCATGGAAACGCACCCGAGGTTGGCGGAGTGGACGGCTGGTGTCAGGGCGGGGTCCGAGACCGCTTACAGTGTGGCGGATCGGATCATTCCGGCCATATTGGGTAGGGTGCCGGAGCGCGGCACCGAGGAGAGGAGGGACCCGTCCGATGTCGACGACTGAACTCCGGTTGCGTGACCGCATGGCTCTCGAGGCCGAGATCGAGCGGCGCCAACGGGAGCTGGACAAGCTGAAGGCCGAGCTGGCGGCTTGGGAGGCGACCTGCGAGGCGATCGAGAAGCGTCTGCCCGCCTTTGCCTCCGTGTCCGGCAACCCGGTCGAGCCGCTCTACACCCCGCTGGACGAGTCCGGCGGCTACCTGGACAAGCTCGGGCTGCCTGGCGCCTTCCCATTCACCCGCGGGCCCTACGCAACGATGTACCGGACCCGTCTCTGGACGATGCGCCAGTTCGCGGGCTTCGCCACCGCCGAGGAGACCAACGAGCGCTACCGGTATCTGCTGGCGAACGGCCAGACCGGCCTTTCGGTTGCCTTCGATTTCCCCACGCTGATGGGCTACGACGGCGACCACCCCCGCTCACTCGGCGAGGTGGGCGTGTGCGGTGTGGCGATCTCGTCACTCGCGGACATGGAGACGCTCTTCGACCGCATTCCGCTCGACCGCGTGTCGGTCTCGATGACGATCAACGGGCCGGCGATCATCCTGTTCTGCTTCTACGTCGCGGCGGCGGAGCGGCAGGGCGTGCCGGCCGACCGGCTGCGCGGCACGGTGCAGAACGACATCCTCAAGGAGTACCAGGCTCAGCACGCCTGGGTCTTTCCGCCCGAACCGGCGCTGCGGCTCATCCTGGACATGTTCGAGTGGTGCTCGGAACACGCGCCTCGCTACAACCCCATCTCGATCTCCGGATACCACATCCGCGAAGCCGGCGCGACGGCCGGACAGGAGCTGGGCTTCACCCTGGCCAACGGCTTGGAGTACGTTCGCCGCGGAGTGGAGCGGGGACTGGATCCGGACGCCTTCGCTCCGCGCCTGTCGTTCTTCTTCGACGTGCACAACGACTTCTTCGAGGAAGTCGCGAAATTCCGGGCCGCGCGCCGGATCTGGGCCCGGCGGATGCGGGACGAGTTCGGCGCGGAGAATCCGCAATCGTGGCGCCTCCGCACCCACGCCCAGACCGCGGGCGTCACCCTGACCGCGCAACAGCCGGAAAACAACGTCGTTCGCGTGGCCTACCAGGCGCTGGCCGCGGTGCTGGGCGGCACCCAATCGCTCCACACCAACTCGATGGACGAGACCCTCGCCCTGCCCACCGAGAAGGCCGTGACGATCGCGCTCAGGACGCAGCAGATCCTCGCCCACGAGACCGGGGTGGCCAACACGATCGATCCGCTGGCGGGATCGTACTTCCTGGAGGCGCTGACCGACCGCCTCGAGGCCGAGGCCGAGGAGATCTTCGAGCGCGTTAAGGGGCAGGGCGGGGTGGTCCCCGGGATCGAGAACGGATGGTTCCAGCGCGAGATCGCGAACTCGGCGGCGCGGCAGCAGGCGGAGATCGAGGCCGGGCTGAGGACGGTGGTGGGCGTGAACCGGTTCACCGGAGGCTCGGCCGAAATCGAGATCGACACGATGCGCATCGATACCGCGGTGGAGGAGCGGCAGCGCGAGCGGCTGGCGCGGCTGCGCGACGAGCGCGACAGCGAAAAGGCGGCGGGGGCGCTGGGCCGTCTGCGCGCGGCCGCCGCCGGGGGCGCCAACACCGTGCCGTACATCCTCGACTGCGCCAGGGCGTATTGCACGCTGTACGAGATCAGGGCGGCGATGGAGGAGGTCTTCGGTGCGTATCGGGAGCCGGTCTTCTTCTAGCGGTTGCGGTCGGAGGCCGTGGCCGATCACCGGGGAGGCGCGAAGCGTGCTGTGGCGGCGGTGAAGCCGAGGATCCTGGTCGCGGACGACCAACCCGACGTTGTCGAGGCGTTGCGCCTGCTTCTCGAATCGGACGGATGCGTCCTGGAGGCGGTGTACGGGCCCGAGGAGGCACTGGATCGCGCGGGCAGGGGTGGGATCGACGCGGCGCTGATCGACCTCAACTACACGCGCGACACCACATCGGGCAGAGAAGGTCTGGACCTGCTGGCGAAGCTGCGCGATCTGGACGGAACCCTGCCCGTCGTGGTGATGACCGCGTGGGGCAGCGTGGAGAGCGCGGTCGAGGCGATGCGGCGCGGCGCCCGCGACTACATCGAGAAGCCGTGGGACAACGACCGCCTCCTGGATACGGTGCGCAACCAGGTCCGCCTGGGGCGTGCGCTGCGCCGCTCCAGGACGGCGGAGCGGGAGCGGCACCCCGGCGGAGACTCGACGATGCCCCCGCGCCTCATCGCGACCTCGTCGGCGATGGCGCCCGTGCTCAGAATCATCGAACGCGTCGCGCCATCGGACGCCAACGTGCTGATCACCGGCGAGCACGGAACCGGCAAGGAGGTGGTGGCGCGGCATGTCCACGCCGCCTCGACCCGCCACGGCGCCCCCCTCGTCACGGTCAACATGGGTGGCTTCGCGGAGGGGATCTTCGAGAGCGAGCTCTTCGGCCACGTCAAGGGCGCATTCACCGACGCCAAGGAGGGCAGGGTAGGGTACTTCGAGCTCGCGGACGGCGGCACGCTTTTTCTCGACGAAATCGCGAACGCCTCGGCGCGGGTGCAGGCGAAGCTGCTGCGCGTTCTCGAGCGGGGAGACCTCCGGCGCGTCGGCTCGTCCACGGTTCGGCGCGTCGACGTGCGCGTTCTCTCGGCCACCAACGCCCGTCTGGACGAGGCCGTTTCGCGGGGCGACTTCCGCGAGGACCTGCTCTACCGCCTCAACACCGTCGAGATCGCCCTGCCGCCGTTGCGCGACCGCCCCGAGGATATCCCGCTCCTCGCGTCGCACTTCCTCGGACTCCAGGCGGCGCGCTACGATCGCCCCGGGATGGCCTTTTCGCCGGAGGCCACCACCGCCCTGCTGGCCCACCCGTGGCCCGGGAACGTGCGCGAACTGGAACACGCCGTCGAGCGGGCGCTGCTCATGTCCGCCGACCTCGAGATACAGGTTGAAGACCTCGGTCTGCGGGGTCCGCCACGACAGTCGGCCCCATGGGAGGAGCTGAAGCTGAGCGAGGTGGAGCGCATGCTGATCGAAAAGGCGATGGACAGGCACGACGGAAACGTGAGCCGGGCCGCCAGGCGTCTGGGACTCAGCCGCAGCGCGCTCTATCGCCGGCTTGAGCGGTACGAGATCGGGAGCGGGCTGTGAGGGACGACAGCCGACACTCCTGGCGCTTCCGGCCCTTCGACCGCATCGCGTCGATCGAGTACGGCATCCAGATCACCCTGCTCTCGCTGCTGGCGGGGATGCCGGCGTTCCTCCTTGCCATGATCCTGCTCTGGCGCGGTTCATTCGCTCCATCGGTGCAATGGCTATGGACCGGTATCCTGATCCTCCTCGTTGTCGCATTCACCAGTCTCCTGAGGGTGCGCCTTGTTCGTCCCCTGCACGCGCTCTCCAACGTCCTGTCGGCCCTGCGGGAGGGCGATTTTTCCCTGCGCACGCGTCCTCCTCGAAGTCCGGGAGGCCCGCTGGCGCTGGCGTTTCGCGAGGCCAACCAGCTGGAGTCGATGCTGCGCGAACAGCGATTGGGCGCCGTGGAGGCTTCCGCGCTCCTGAAGCGGGTCCTGGAAGAGATCGACGTGGCCGTCTTCGCCTTCGACCGGAACGAGGAACTCCGTCTGCTCAACCGGGCGGGAGAACGGCTGCTGAAGGAACCTTCCTCGGTCGTCCTGGGAAAGTCGGCCGAGCAGCTGCGGCTCCGGCACGGACTGACCGGTCCGGCGCCGCGCACGATCGAGATCGGTCTGCCCGGGGGACAGGGGCGCTGGGAGCTCAAGCGGACGGTCATCCGCCAGGAGGGCGAGCCGCTGCGGCTGCTGGTGCTGTCGGATCTGTCGCGGGCGCTCCGGGAGGAGGAACGCCAGGCGTGGAGGCGCATCATCCGGGTCCTGGGACACGAGATCAACAACAGTCTGGCCCCGATCAAGTCGATCGCGGGCAGTCTGCGCACGCTGATGGGCAGGAAGGAGCCGCCCCCGCAGCTCCGCAGGGAAATGACCGCCGGTCTCAAGGTGATCGCGGGGCGGGCCGAATCCCTCGGGCGCTTCATGGCGGCGTATGCGCAGTTGGCGCGGCTTCCGACCCCCGAACTGGTATCCACCGAAGTCGAACCGCTCATGCTGAGGACGGCCGCGCTCGAGACACGGCTCCCGGTCGAAGTGACGGGAGGGCCCGCGGTGCGCGTGATGGCCGACCCCGATCAGATCGACCAGCTCCTGATCAACCTCCTGCGCAATGCGGCCGACGCCGCGCTGGAGACCGGCGGGGGCGTGCGGGTGAGCTGGCAGGTCCTCAACGGCACCGTCGACGTGCACATCGAGGACGATGGGCCCGGACTGCAGGACACCGCTAACCTCTTCGTCCCGTTCTACACGACCAAGCCGGGCGGCACGGGCGTGGGTCTCGCGCTGTGCCAGCAGATCGCGGAGGGGCACGGCGGCTGCCTCGCCCTGCTCAACCGGGATGAGGGCGGCGTGGTTGCGGTGCTGTCGCTGCCGCTGGGCGGCGGCGAGGAGGCCTGACGCTGGCTTTTAGCCTCCGGCCCCCGCCTTCTCCAACCCGTCGATGTCGATCTTCCCCATCTTCAACAGCGCCTCCATCACCCGCTTCGGGTCGCGGCTCATCAGTTCGCCCATGTTGGCGGGGATGACCTGCCAGGAGACGCCGAAGCGGTCGTTCAGCCATCCGCAGAATCCCTCCTCGCCACCGTCGGAGAGCGCGCTCCAGTAGCGGTCGATCTCCTCCTGCGACTCGCAGTGGACCACGAACGAGATGGCGGGCGTGAACTTGAACATGGGGCCACCGTCGATCCCCTGGAACTGCCGTCCGGAAAGCTCGAAGACGACGAAGGAGTTGCCCTCGGCCGGTCCCGCCGAAACCGTCGAAACGTGCACGATCCGCGAGTCGGGGAAGAGCGAGACGTAGAACTCGGCCGCCTCGACTGCGCGGTCCTCAAACCAGAGGCAGGTTGCGATGCGGTCAGGGTTGGGCATTGTCGGATTCTCCTTCGGTGGGACGGTTGGGGCGGAGTCCGCCGATAGCCAAGACGGGGCCGCGGGCCTGCAGCGATTGGGACCGAGATCGCACCGCCTGCCGGCAGCGGAGTCGGATGGGTGAAACGGAATCCGGTGTCTGCGGCGACTCACAAGTGAAGGGCCACCCGAATCGTCGGTGGCCCGAGCGGTGGCGTCAAGCGCGTCCCGCTCACTTCGCATTTCGGCCGATCTCGACCTGGCCGGTCGGTCCGGCGCCACGGCAACGCCCACGGTCCTCGTCAACGGTTTGCTCCTGTCGCGTCCACCGGCGTACGATGAACTGGTTGGTCTGGTTGAAGAGCACCTCGGCGAAGCGAGATGAGATGAACGATCGTGTACGGAGACGGTGCGGTCGTGCGCTCACCGCCCTCCTGGCCGGGACGCTGGCCGCATGCGGGGACACCCCGGCGACGGACCTTCCGGCCATAGCCGTCGACACGCTTCCGGACGGTTCGATCCTGGTAACCAACCCCGCCGAGGGGGTCTGGGACCGGCATCCGGACCGGCGGTGGAGGCTGGTGGAGGCCGTGCGCATCGGCCGCCGGGACGGCGGGGGGCCGGACGCGTTCGGCCAGGTCGGCGCGGTCGTGGAGGATGCGCTCGGACGGATGTGGGTCGTCGATGCGCAGGAAAACGAGGTCCGGGTATTCGACCGCACCGGGGCTTTCGTCCGCAGCGTGGGCCGGGAGGGGGAGGGGCCGGGCGAGTTCAAGCGGATTGGACCGGCGTTCCCGGGGCCGGACGGACAGATCTGGATCGAGGACATCGAACTGGCCCGGTTCGAGGTGTTCGACACGGCCGGGATCCGGATTGCGGGGCACAGGAGCACGATCCGGCTGCGCGGCGGCTGGCGCCACTGGACCGCCGACGGGCGGCTGCTTGCCGCGGATGTGGAGACGCGGCCTGATGGGGAGGACCATCCGTTGATCAGGATTCACCGGATCGATGACCAGGGCGTCCTTGAGGTCGTCGGCGTGGCGGAGCCGCCCGGCATGCCTGAACCGGACCCCTCCCAGGTGGTGGCGTTCGAATACCCCGAAGGGGGGGGAATCGAGCAAGCGCTGCCCTTCACACCCATGACCGGCCTTGCCAACGGCCGGGCCGGGGACTGGTGGCTGCTTTGCGCGTCGTGCGGGCGGAACAGTTACGATCTGATTCGGCTGAATGCGGACGGCGACACGCTCTTGACGATCCGGCGCCGGTACGATCCCGTGGTCATTCCGGAGGATGTGCGCCGCGATGCCCTTTCGTCGCTTGAGCGGTACGAAGAGGGCGCCATCAGGGTCAATCCGCGGCTATCTCTGGACCTGATCCCCGGGGAGTACCCCCCGTTTGGGGGGATGATGGCCGCCTCGGACGGTGTCCTTTGGCTACAAGCCGCCACTGCCAACGGAAGAACGGGATTCGACGTGTTTTCGGCGGACGGGCAGAGTCTAACGGATTCACATCTGATTGAGGTGATTGAAGTTACGGGAACATAGGATCTGGTTCTCGCCGTTTCGCTCCCGCTGATTGCGAAACGTCAGGCACGAGCCCTTCGGCGGTTTTCCAGAGCCGTCCTAAGCTGTCCCTCGTCGGCCTGCTGATAGCATTGGAGAACCGTCCTGGCCTCCTTCCAGCCGCCGAGCTCGCAGAGCACCTTGAGCGGCTGATCCATCAGGTCGCTGGCAAACTTGCGCCGAAGCGAGTGCCAGCCCCTTCCGCGCTTGGGCTCCAAGCCTGCAAGCCTCTCGGCCCGGCCCCACCACCCTCGTACCACCGTGGGTCCCATGCACTTTGAGGGATCCCTTGGCGCGGGCAGCACCGGAGCTTCCCGGGGTCCGGGGTTCTTCCTCCGCGCCTCCTCCAGAACTTCGAGCGCCTCGGCGGTAACGGGCGTGGAGTGCTCGTGGCCCGACTTGTCGTGCTCGGCGCGCCAGAGAATGGCCCGGCCCTCGAAGTCGATGTCGCGCCACCGAAGCTGTCGGATGGCTCCGATCCGGTGGCCGGTCTCGTGGGCGAGCACAAGGGCGACGCTGAACCGCCACTCCACCTGCCCGGAGACTTCGAGCAGCGCCCGGTACTCCTCGTCCGCAAGCACCACCCGGTTCGGGTTCTTCTCAGTGGGCTTCCTGAGGCCCTTGAGCGGGTTCCGGTCCAGCAACAGGCGGCCCCGGTCGTCCCTCGACCTTACGGCCCAATTCAGAACCGCGGTCAGGAACTTCAGGTCGCATTCGACCATCCGGTCGCCCACGGGCTTGCCGCTCGGTCCGATCCTGCCAGCGCGCCGCTCCCGGATGAAGCGGTCCCAGTCCCTTTGAGACAGGGTGGCCGGGTCGCGGTCCCGTCCGAAGAACCGGAGAAACGTCTTCATCGCCGCGCGATCATGTCCGCGCGAATATCTGCCCTTGGTGGGCGTCACCTCCTCACCGTAGATGTCAAAGAGCGTCCCCAGCGTGAGCGGCTCGGGTTCGGCTTTCGCCTTGCCCACGATCTCCGGCCCGATGAACCCGGCGGCGAATTCGTCCGCCTGCCGCTTCGCGCGCCGCCAGTCGCGGTGCCCGAGCGACCGGGTGCGCCTGCGCCCGTTCTCGCGCCACTCAATCTGGAAGTTGCCGGTCTTCGGGTCCGGAAAGATCCTGACCCGGTTGCGGCCCCATTCGCCAGCGCCGTACGAGCGCCGACTTCGTTTCGTGCGTGCCATCGTTCGATTCCTCCTCGATTCGATGGACCGCACGATCTGCGCAAAGGAAGTATCGCGCAGGGCGGTTGCGTCGTCCAGAGTTGGCGCCTTGTCTCGGCGTTGG
>JAJDXM010000093.1 GCA_022823225.1 Gemmatimonadota bacterium | reverse complement strand
CGGCCGAAGCAGCGGGCATGGCCCGAAAAACCGTCCGCTGACTTCCGATGCCGTCGCATGCAATCCCGCTCATTTCTGCATACCGTAAGTGGTACGGGCATAGCTATACGCGATGTAACATGTTGATACATCGCAGTTTACGAAATCGTCCGTAGTTCCGGCGGAATCCGGCCGGTCACGCCGATGCCGAGGAAGGACAGGTGCTCAAGGCTCTCGAGGTTGCCGAGTTCCGGTGGGATCGGGCCGCTCAGGTCGTTGCCGGCGAGGCTCAATTCCCTCAGCGCCCCGAGGTCTCCGAGCTGGGGCGGGATTCCACCGCTCAGGTCGTTGCCGCTGAGGTTCAGGAACTGCAGTGACCCCAGGTTGCCGAGCTCGGGTGGAATCCTCCCGCTCAGCTCGTTGGTGCCGAGGTAGAGGTTCGCCAGTGCCGCGAGGTTGCCGAGCTCGGGCGGTATGCCACCGCTGAGCCGGTTCCTTCCGAGGTTCAGGGACTGCAGGTGGGCAAGATCCCCGAGATCCGGCAGGATCGGCCCCACGAGGTTGTTGTTGAAGAGATCCAGCCTCGTGATCCGACCCTGGTGGTCCACCGTCACCCCATGCCACGTGGACAGGTCGGGGCTGCCCCACCCCTCGGAGTTTGTCCAATCACCTCCGCCGGTTGCCCAGAAGAACTGGATGAGCACCGCGTATTGCGGATCCGCCACGGAGAGCTGCGCCGTCGCTGAGACGTCGCCTGCGGTGGCCGTGATGCCGACCGTCGCCGCGTCGTCTGCCACCGCCGTCACCAATCCCGACCGAGTCACCGTCGCGACCGACGCATCACTGGTTGCCCAGGAGACTGCCGGGCCCTCGATCACCTTCCCGTTGCGGTCCCGCATCTGGACCGTGAGCTGCAGCGTGGCCCCGCGCGCGGCCAGCGTTGCGGTCGCCGGGACCACCGTGACTGCGGCTGGCGGGGGTGGATCGTCGGGACTCGGTTCTACCGTTCCGTCGCCACAGGCGAACGCCCATACCGTCGCCGACAGCACGGTGGTGGCCATCAACAATGGCCGTCGCGGTCCCTCTTTGCGTCCAAACAATTCTCGTTCCTCTCGGGCTCCGGGACTGTACTCGTTCCTCAGGTCATTGATCTCAGACTATGTGATCGTATAATCGCGAATAGTATGATAATGCGATATATAGGTGATCATTAGGCGTGCTGTAGGGTCCAAGATGGCGATCACTACCGAGCTTGACAATGGAGAACCGAGGCTTGCGAGGGGCGGCAAGCAACAACAGGGCCACGATCCTCCGCGGGCTTTGGCGGATTCCGCTTGCGAAGGCGCCCCAGTTCTGGTTCATTCAGGAGACGCCCCGCCCTGCCCTGTCCCGACACTGTTTCAACGCCGCCGGAGAGGACCTCGTATTGGCGGTCGTGACCTCACATATCACGGATGACCCGAACGCCGTACGTCTCCGGCGAGACTTCGCGACAGGCGGGGTTCTCAGGCATTGATGGTCGCGACCAAAGGCGGCCGATGGCGCGACCTGATCCTCCCGCTACGCGGGCCGGAAGTCATACAGGTCGACTTGGCGCGCCCCGCCCCCCCTACCCCGCCTCCCCCTCCACCTTGACCGACACGATGTCCGTGTCGTGGTACTTCTGGTGCCTCACGCTCGTGGCGACGTGCCGCAGCAGCCGCAGGGAGAAGTCCTGCTCCACGGGCACCTCGGCCGCGTGCGTGCCGACGAAGGCCATGCGGTCCTCGATGTTGCCCTCACCGGCCGCGGCCAGGAATTCGAGTTCGGCGCCACCGGCTTCCGCACGCGCGGTCACGCGCAGCCGGCGCTGGCCGAGGGCGTCGTCCTCAGCGATCTGTTCCAGCAGCACCAGCAGGGTCTCCTCGGCCGCGAGGCTCACCCGGTGGGCCGTCTCCTCGGACAGCTTCGCCCGGCCGGCGAACGCGTCGATGAACGCCTGGATCTTCGGCTGCGCCTCGACGTCGAGTTCGGTCTCGATCCGCCGCCGCCGGGGACCCGACAGCTCCATGAAGGTCGAGAGCAGGATCGCGGTCAGCCCGCCCGACGTCATGCCGTTCTCCAGCAGCGGGCCGGCCCAGCCGAAGTATTCCGCCGGGATCTGGCCGCTCTGGAACCCGGCGCCGATCCAGAAGGAGACCCCGATGATCGTGGCCTTGCGGTAGTCGATCCCGTCCTGGGCGACCATTTCCAGGCCCAGCACGAAGAGGATCGCGATCAGCACGACGATGTAGGCGCCGACGACCGGGTCGGGGATCGCGAGCAGCACCGCCGCGGCCTTGGGGAAGAAGGCGAGCGCGATGAAGATCAGGCCGATGCACACGCCCACGCGCCGCGCCGCGATCCCGGTGATGTCGACGATCGAGACGCTGTTCGAGTAGGTCGTGTTGGGGACCGTCGCGAAGATGCCCGACAGGAGGTTGCCGACGCCGTCCGCCGCCACCGCCCCCTGTACCGCGCGAAAGTCGGTGGCGCGGCGCTTCCGCCACGACACGCGCTGGATGGCCATGCCGTCGCCGATCGTCTCGATGGCGCCCACCAGCGTGACGAAGATGAAGGCCGGCAGCATCGCCCAGAACTCGGGGCCGAGGCCGAAGTCGAAGCCCGGCCACCCCGCCGCCGGCACCCCGAACCAGAGTGCCTCGCCCACAATCTCCATGTTGTAGATGCCGAACCCGGCAGCGGTCAGGCACCCCACCACCGCCCCGATCACCGCCCCCCACAGCCGCAGCGCCCCCCTGGCGCGCAGCACGATCACCACCGTGACCGCCATCGTCGCGAGCGCGGTCAGCGGCGCGGCGCCGCGCGGGGCCCCCTCCGGCGCCAGAAACGACAGATCGAAGCCGATCGGCATCACCGTGACCGCGATCAGCATGATCACCGTGCCCGCCACCGTCGGCGTGATGAAGCGGCGGAGCAGCGACAGACGCGACGAGATCAGGAACTGGAAGAGCGACGAGGCCACGATCAGGGTCGCCAGCAGCGCGGGGCCGCCCCGCTGCAGCGCCGCCACCGACACCGCGATGAAGACCCCCGACGTGCCCATCAGCAGGATGTACCCCGCGCCGATGCGGCCGCCGATCGGCTTCGCCTGAATCAGCGTCGTGATCCCGCAGACGATCAGCGCGGCGAAGGCGGCCCATGTCAGGTAGAGTTCGCTGCCTCCGCCGGCCCGCACCACGATCGCAACCGTGATGACGATGCCCGCGATATTGAGCAGGATGTACTGGAAGGCGAGCCCGAACGAGACCGGGTAGCTCGGCGCCTCGTCGGCCTGGAAGCGGAGGTCCTGGGTGGTGCCGGAGGGGTTGGGCATGGCTGGCTGGGCTCCCGGTTTTGCGTGAGTAGTCGGGCGCGGCGCTACGTCCCCGGTCCGGAGGGATCGACCCGCACGGTCACGACGTCGGTGTCCGCATACTTGTGGTGTTGAACCGAAGTGGCCAGGTGCCGCAGGAGCCGCAGCGAGAACTCGTGTTCCCCCGGCTCTTCGGCCACATGGCCCCCGATCACGGCCAGGTGGTCCTCGATATTGCCTTCTCCGCCCGCGGCCAGAAACTCGACTTCCGCGGCGCCCGCGTCGGCACGTGCGGTCAGTCGCAACCGCTTCTTCTCCGGGACCTGGCCGCCCTCCGCCTCCTCAATCAGCAGCACCAGCGTCTCCTCCGCCGCGTGGGCCAGCCGGCCGGCCACCTCGCTGCCAAGCCCCCTGCGAGCCGCGAACTTCTCCAGGAACTGCTGGATGTCCGGCAGCGACTCGACCTCCAGCGCCGTCTGCATCCGCACGCGCCGGGGGCCGGTCAGCTCCATGAAGCCGGTGAGGATCAGCGCGGTGAGGCCACCGGAGGTCATCCCGTTCGCGAGCAGCTGCTGCAGGAAGGGGTCGAGGCCCGCGGTCGAGATCTCGCCGCTCTGGAAACCGGCCCCGACCCAGAAGGAGACGCCGACGATCGTCGCTTTGCGGTAGTCCATCCCGTCCTGCAGCACGATCCGGGTCCCGAGCACGAAGAGCACGGCGATGATCACCAGCGCGTAGGCGCCGATCACGGGATCGGGGATGATGAGGAGCAGCTGCGTGACCTTGGGCAGGAACGCCAGAACGCAGAAGATCGCTCCGATGCACAGCCCGACGCGCCGCGCCGCGATCCCCGTGATCTCCACGATCGAGACGCTGCTCGAGTAGGTGGTGTTCGGCACCGTGGCGAAGAGCCCCGAGAGCAGGTTGCCCAGGCCGTCGGCGGCCACGGACCCCTGTACCGCGCGGTAGTCGGTGGCCCGCGGGGCTCGCCACGAGACGCGCTGGATCGCCACGGCGTCGCCGATCGTCTCGATCGCGCCCACCAGCGTCACGAAGGTGTACGCCGGGAGGATCGCCCAGAAGGCGGGGCCGAAATCGAAGCCGAACCCCGGCGCCCCCGCCGCGGGCACCCCGACCCACGCCGCCGCACCCACGGGCCCCGTGTCGATGAGGCCGAAGAACGAAGCCGCGACGCACCCGGCCACGATCCCGATCAGCGGTCCCCAGAGCCGCACCGGCCCCGTGAACCGGAGCATCACCGCAAGGGTGACGCCGAGGGTCGCGAGCACGGTAACGGGACCGGCGGCGGGCGCGGCCCCCTCCGGGACGTTGTCCATGAAATCGAAGAGGAACGGCATGACGTTGACCGCGATCAGCATGATCACGGTGCCCGCCACCGTCGGCGTGAGGACGCGCCGCAGAAGGGAGAGCCGGCCGGCCAGGAGGAACTGGAACAGCGACGACGCGATCACGAGCGACGCCAGCAGCGCCGGGCCGCCCTGCTGCAGCGCGGCTACCGACACCGCGATGAAGGCCCCCGACGTGCCCATGATCAGAACGTATCCGGATCCGAGGCGCCCGAAGCGCCGCACCTGCACGATCGTCGCGATGCCGCACACCAGGAGCGCGCCGAAGGCTCCCCATGCCAGGTATTCCGCGCTGCTCTCCGCGCTCCGGAGCACGATCGCGACGGTCAGGACCACGCCTCCCAGCGCGAGGATGGTGTACTGGAGCGCGAGCCCGGTCGCGAGCGGCCATGGCGGCTTCTCGTCGGGCTGGTAGCGGACGGTGGAGGGTGCGTTTGCGGCGGGGGGAGCCATTCCGGTGGAGGTCAGGGAAGGAGCAAGGCTGAGACGGGTGCTCGTGGACGCTGTGGCGAACCCGGCAAGATCGGGGCGAAGGTTCCGCGCCGCAAGCGGAACCCGCTCCGGCGGACAATCCCTGCGTGGGCAGGGCCCGCGCCCCCCCGGCCGGCTAGCCGCTCCTCCCCGGCCGCTTTTCCCCCGCCCTGATCGCCAGTCCCAAGCGATTCTCCCGGGGCGGAAAACTGCACACCGAGTGGGGAGTGAAGGCGCACGGCGGATTGTAGGCGCGGTTGAAGTCGATCACCGTCCAGCCGTCGTCTTCCGGGACGGGGACGCGCATGTAGCGGCCCAGCTGGTAGGTGTCGACGAAAGCCGTCGAGTCGCGCAGCATGACCAGGTAGCTTGCGCTGGTCTCCGTCCCGAAGGCGATCAGGCGGTGCTCGCGGCCCCCCGCGTGGAAAACCAGCTCGCCGGGCGAGATATTCGCCACCGTCCCGCCGGTGACGTCGGCCATCGGCACTTCGCGGGGTTCGGGATAGGGATCGAATCGGGCGGCCAGCCGCCATTCGTCGCTTACCGGGTAGTAGGGGGGCAGCTCGAAGGCGGCCGCGCGCGGCGAATCCGTGTCCCACGCGCGTAGCCAGAGCCGGTCGGTGCCGCGCTCGGCGTGGACGCGCAGACCGAGCGATCCAAGTGTGAGGAAGGTGGTGTTGCCGGAACGGTCGTGGGCCACGGCGATGGGCCCGGCGACCGGGCCGCCATCGCGCAGGGCAAGGCCGCTGGCGGGTTCCGGCACCAGGCGAAGTCCGGCCGCACCGGCCCCCTCCGCGCCCGCTGCCAGGTGCAGCGTGCCCGCCAGCGGGGGCGAATCCTCGGGCGGAAGCACGATCCTCAGCGCGGGGTCGGAGCCGAACGGATTCGAGCCCTCCCGCAGCTCCCAGAGGCCGGCCCAGCTGACGACGCCTCCGTTCGGGTTGGCGAGGGAGCGCTGCCGCCGTTCCCGCCACTCCTCGTGCTCTGCGGCAAGGACTTCGGGGTCAACGGCGGGAGGTTGCCGTACCGGCTCTTCGGAGCAGGCGAGGGCGGCCGCCGCCATGGCCAGGACTCCCAGGGAGGCCGCGTGCGCAGGTTCCCGGGCGCTCGGAGTGCAGGACATTCTCATCCAGTCAAGATACCGACCTTGCAGCCATTCCGCCCGTCCGACCCCAGCCTGCCCGGCAGGCTGTGCCCGCGAGCCCACGACACTATGATTCGTAATGACCCCGACCGAGGCTGGCACAAACTCCACAACCTGCGATCTCGTCGTCGTCGGCGCCGGTTTCGCGGGACTTGCCTGCGCCCGCCGCGCGGCCGAGCGGGGCCTTTCCGTCCTGGTGCTGGACCGCAAGTCCGAGCCGGGCGAGCGCATCCACACGACGGGGATCCTCGTCAAGGAGGCCTGGGAGGAGTGGGCCGTTCCGGCCGAACTGGTCCGCCGGATCGACAGGGTGAGGGTCTATTCGCCGAGCCACCAGTCGGTGGACCTGCGGCATGAGGATTACTTCTTCATGGCCACCGACACGGCGCGGCTCATGCGCCACCTGGCCGCCGAGACCCGGCGGGCCGGGGCCGAAATCCGGTTCGGGGAGCGGTACCGGGGAGCATCGCGCAACTCGGATACGCTTTCGCTCAACGGTTCCGGCGTCCGGTGCCGCTTCCTGGTCGGGGCGGACGGCGCCCAGTCCGAAGTGGCGGCGAGCTTCGGGCTGGACCGCAACCTCCGGCTGCTCAAGGGGATGGAGTGGGAGTTCGAGCCCTCGGAGGTGGACGGCGACTCCCTGCACTGCTTCCTCGACCCGAAACATGCGCCCGGGTATATCGGATGGGTCGTGCCGGGCGTGCGCGCGACCCAGGTCGGACTCGCCGCCCATCGCGACGCCCGGGCCGACATCGGCGGGTTCGTCGCCAGCATCGAATCCATTTTCGGCCTTTCCGGAAGACGGGTCCTGGAAAAGCGTGGCGGGCTGATCCCCGTCGGCGGTGTTCTGCGCAACTTCTTCCGGGACCGCGTCCTGCTGGTCGGCGATGCCGCCGGAATGGTGTCGCCGCTGACCGCCGGGGGCATCCACAAGGCGTACCGTTTCGGCAAGCTGGCCGGCGACGCGATCGCGGACCATCTGGAGCGCGGCGGCCCCCACCCCGGCACCGTCGTCCGCCGGGCCTATCCGAGGCTGGCCCTCAAGCACCTCGCCCGCTGGAGCTACGACAGGCTTCCCGTGGCCCGGGCGCTGGAAACCGGTATCTTGACCCGGGACCTATTTCGTCGACTGGCCGAGCGGGTGTTCTTCGATCGCCTGAACGGACAACTGTAAACCACACTTTACAAAATGTAAACCGCACATGACAACCAACACCGACCAGATGAACCACTACAGGAGCAAGCTCGCCTTCGAGACCGACTCGTGGGACCTGTACGAGGCGCTGAACGACGGCAAGCCGGTGGTCGTGGTCGATGGCCGCTCGGTCGAGGCCTACGGCCGGGAGCGGATCCCGGGCGCGATCAATCTTCCGCACCGGGAGATCGATGAGCACTCCACGACGTCGCTCGACCGCTCGAAGCTGTACGTGTGCTATTGCGACGGGATCGGGTGCAACGCGTCCACGAAAACCGCGATGAAGCTGCTGGCCAACGGCTTTCGGGTGCGCGAACTCCTGGGGGGTCTCGACTGGTGGAAGCGCGACGGCTACGCGACCGAGGGGGACCGCTCGCAGGCCGGGACGGAGATCACCTGCGGCTGTTGATCGCTCCGGCAGCGGTCCGTGACCCGGATGCACCGGACCACGGAGCCCCTTGTCGCAGGGGCAAGATATAAGCAACATGATCCTCCTGTTGGCGCCCCATTTCGCCCTCCCATCCGCAACCATCGAAGGCCAAACCGATGAGGATCTCCCACGCCACCCTCGCGATCCTGCTCGCGATCCCCGGCGCTCCACTCGCAATCCCCGGCGCCCCGCTGCTCGCGTCCCCGCTGGCCGCCCAGGAGGCCACGATCGCCGGCCGGGTCACCGACCTCGAAACGGGCGGACCCGTCACGGACGCCGCGGTCGAGGTCCTGGGCCTGGAAGTCGCGGCCGCGATCACCAACCCGGACGGCGCCTTCCGCATCCCGGTCCCGTCCGGCACCTACTCCATCGTCGTGACCAGGATCGGCTACGAGACGACGCGCCTGGACGGCGTTGCCGCCCGAACCGATGGCGCGGCCCCCGTAACGGTGGCACTGCGTTCCCGCGCGCTCGCGCTCAACCAACTCGTCGTGACCGTGTCGCGCCGGGAGGAGAAGGAGCTCGACGCCCCGGCCTCCGTCTCGACGCTTTCGGGCGCGCAGATCTCGCGGATGATCGCGCGCACCCCCGCCGACCACATCCGCACGCTCCCCGGCGTAGACCTGGCGACCACCGGGATCACGCAGAGCTACGCCGTCGTGCGGGGCTTCAACAACGTGGCCTCGGGGCGCCTGCTCAGCATCGTGGACAACCGCTACGCGCGCATCCCGGCGCTGCGGATCAACGCCATCAACATGATCCCGGCAACCGACATGGACATCGAGCGGATCGAGCTCGCGCGCGGCCCGGGCGCGGCGCTCTACGGTCCGAACGCGGCCGAAGGGGTCATGCACATCATCACCTGGTCGCCAATCGACAAGCCGGGCACCACCGTCTCGGTCGCCGGAGGCGAGCGATCGGTCTTCCAGATGCTCTTCCGGAGCGCGCACGCGGTGTCGGAGCGGTTCGGGCTGAAGGTCTCGGGCCAGTACCTCCGGGGTAACGACTGGGAGTATTCGGACCCGTGGGAGGCCGCGGCCCGCCAGGCAGACCCCGGCCATCCGCGGATCGGCGTGCGCAATCCATTGAACGAGCGCTACTTCACCGACATCCGAACCGACTTCCGCTTTGCGGACGACGGCGAGTTCATCGTCTCCGGCGGGCTCAACAATTCTCTCAGCAGCATCAATCTGACGAGCGTCGGCTCATCGCAGACCCACGACTGGCAGTACCGCTACGCGCAGGCCCGGATCCTCAAGGGGAGACTCTTCGCCCAATACTTCCTCAACCAGACCCACTCCGGCGACAACAGCTACCTGCTTCGCAGCGGGGACCTGATCCTCGACCGCTCGCGCACCATGGCGGCCCAGATCCAGCACGGGATCGACCTGGGCGCGCGGCAGAGCTTCACCTACGGCATCGACTGGCAGCGCATCGAGCCCCGCTCCGAAGGCACGATCTACGGGCGCAACGAGGATGACGACCTGCTGGTCGAAGCCGGTGCGTACCTGCACTCCGAGACGCGCCTCGGGGACCGCTTCGACCTTGTGACCGCGTTCCGCATCGACGATCACAACCGGCTTGCCGACGTCAACTTCTCGCCGCGGGCGGCGCTGGTCTTCCGTCCCGCCGAGGGTCAGAACCTGCGCCTTACGTACAACCAGGCCTACGCAACGCCCTCGACCTCGAGCCTCTTCCTCGACATCTCGACGGGCATGCTCCCGATCGCGCCCGGCGTCGGCTATACGCTTCGGGCCCTCGGCGTGCCCGCGGGCGGTCTGACCTTCGCCGACCGCTGCCCCGGCGGCCTCATGGAGCACTGCATGCGCTCTCCGTTCCAGGGGGGCCAGCTGCCGGCCAACGCGGCGCTGTTCTGGGACGCGCTGGTGACGCAGTTCGCGCCGGAGCAGCTGCGGCCTCTGCTGCTCAATCCCGGAGAAGGGCCCGGCGATCCCGCGCTGGGGACCGTTTTCCGCCGCCTCAACACGGCCGCGCTGGGTCCCGATGGCGGCGACGCCTTCCCGCTCGACGCGGGGCTCACGGATCTGCCCGAACTCGGACCCACGGTGTTCCGCTCCATCGAGGCCGGCTACAAGGGCCTGGTCCGGGACCGCGTCCGCCTGGCCGCGGACCTGTACTTCGCCAATGTCGAGAACTTCATCGGCCCCCTCAAGGTGGAATCGACCAATGTCTTCCTGGACCCGGCGTCGACCGGCGCCTTCCTCGGAACCCGGCTCGCCACGTTGATCCAGCTCGGAGCCGTCACCCCGGAGCAGGTCGCCGAGCTGGCCGCGGGACTGGCCGCCGTGCCGGTCGGCGTGGTCACGCCCGACCAGATCGATGCGCCCGACCTGATCCTCGCCTCGCGCAACTTCGGGTCGGCCAGCTACTGGGGGGTCGACCTGTCGGCGCAGGTCCTGGCCTCCGACCGCGTGAGCCTCACCGCCGGCTACTCCTTTCAGAGCCGGGAATGCTTCGATTTCGACGAAGACGGCGACTGCCCCGACCCGGACGACCTCTCGCTGAACGCGCCGAGCCACAAGGGGTCGCTGGCGGTCGCCTTCACCGATGCCGCGCGCGGGCTCCAGCTCGACGGCCGCTGGCGCTTCTCCGACGGCTTCGAAATGCGCTCCGGCGTCTTCGCCGGCCCCGTGGACGCCTACCACGTGCTCGACCTGACCGCCGGCTACCAGCTGCCCTTCCAACCGAAGACGCGGCTGGAGCTTACGGTGTACAACGCGCTGAACAACCTGCACCGGGAGTTCGTGGGGGCACCGGAGCTGGGACGGCTGGCGCTGGTGCGGGTGAAGTACGAGATGTGAGGGGGCGGGGGCGGGCAAAGTCCACTCCGGTCGGAGCCCGCTGTCGGTTCCTATCCGGCTCTTACGGTGAGCTTGGGCACAGACCGGACCCTCACGAATCCAGAGAAACCGACTGGATGATCTCAGGCGTCAGTTCGTGCCGTTCATCGGCTATCTGCAGCAGTTCGCGACTGGGCCGGGTGCTTCCCGTATGGCCCCCATGCCACAGCGTCGTGAGAACACCCTCGCGCTTCACAGCTTCGACCGCCGGCGCGAAGTCGCTGTCTCCAGATAGCAGTGCCATCTTTGCGATCCGGTTCTTGCCAGCCAGCAGCGCCATGTCCACGC
The DNA here is from genome assembly GCA_022823225.1 of Gemmatimonadota bacterium. Taxonomy (GTDB): domain Bacteria; phylum Gemmatimonadota; class Gemmatimonadetes; order Longimicrobiales; family Gaopeijiaceae; genus Bin94. The sequence continues at coordinate 28,477 of JAJDXM010000093.1, read as the reverse complement.
CCAACATGAGATCGACACGCTTCTGCTGGAACACCGGCTTGGTCGGTGGATTGCTCTGGTACGGAAGGCAGTGATAGTAGTAGGCACGGAGTAGCTCATCGCCGGCCACCATCGTGTCAACGAGACGTCCGAAGTCGATTCTCGCTTTGTCGTGGTCGTGGAGGAGGATCTTCTCGAGATAAGCTCCGTCAATGAACACTGCCGTCACGCCCATCGTAGTCCCCCGGAATAAGAAAGGGTCGGACGCAAGCCCGACCCTTTCATTTTGCCCACCATGCCCGAAGGAACGATGGGGTCCATTTTGATGTCTTCTAGCCTAGCCAATGCTCTGTCCGTTGTCAACTGACCCCACTGGGTTAGCTCGATCCGGCGGCATCGGGTCGTGAGCCGAAGGATCCCTCATCCATCGAGGAGGGCCCAGGCGACTTGCCAACGTGCCCCTGCCCCAGGCTAACATGAGGGGATCTCACGTCACCCGCCCCCGCACACGGTTCCTGCCATGAAACGCACCCCCGCCCCGACCCCATTCCTCGCCTCCGTCACGATCCTCGCGGCGACCCTCGCCGCAGCAGCCACCGCCCTCCCGGCGCCCGTTGCCGCCCAGACCCCCGAGCTGGTCTTCCTGTCGAACATCTCCGCCACCTCACGCGGCGACGCTCCTCTCACGACCATAGAGGAGCAGACCGCGGCGGCGCTGGACGCCCTCGGCGAGCAGTTGCAGGAGCATGGGCTCGGCTACGGGGACATCGTCGCGATGAACGTCTTCCTGCGCGACACGCGGCACTTCCAGGCGATGAACGGCGTCTACCGCGGCTACTTCGCGAACGACCCCCCCACGCGCGCCACCGTCGAGGCCGACCTCCCCGACCGGGACGCACTGGTGCAGATCTCGGCGGTCGCCACCCCGGACGAGACCGAGGTGATCGCGCCGCCGGGGCTGCAGTCCCCCGCGCTGCCCTACTCCTGGGGGATCCGCGCGGGCGACGTGCTCTTCATCGCGGGCGCGACCAGCCGCGACCCCGACACGTACGAGCCCGTCGGCGGCGATGTCCAGGCCCAGACGCGGCGCGTCTTCGGCAACATCGGCATGGTGCTCGAGGAAGCCGGGATGGACTACGGCGACCTGGTCGCCTGCAAGGTCTTCCTCGACGACGTGCGGCTGTGGGGCGACATGAACACGGCGTACCGCGAGTTCGTGGAGGCCGATTCGCCTCCGGCGCGGGCAGCGGTGCGCGGCGGGCTGATGAACCCGGACTTCCTGGTCGAGATCCAGTGCGTGGCCGAGCAGTCGGACGAACGGCAGGTCGTGCTGCGCGAGGGCCAGCGCCTGGGGCGGTCGCCGCTCTCGCCGGCGATCGCGACCGGCGAGCGGGTGTGGCTGTCGGGGATGCTCGCGCGCGGGGACGGGGCGCGGGGCGAGGCGGAGGCGACGCTGGCCAGCCTGGGCGCCACCCTGGAGGCCGCGGGGCTGGGCTTCGGCGACGTGGAGGACGTGTGGGTGTACCTCACCGACGTGCGGGACGAGGCCGCCGTGCTGGAGGTGCTGGCGGAAGCGATGCCCGGGGGCGTGCCGCCGGTGACCCTGGCCGGGCTGCCGCTGGTGGGGCGGCTGGGGGTCGAGATCCAGATGACGGCGGCGCGGCGCTGAGCGGCTCTGGCGCCGTGAGACAACAACGGCTATCATGATTCATGAAGTACGATCATGACAAATCGGCCGGCCGTCGCGTCGCGGAGCCGGTTCAGGTCTATCTGCGGCCGCCCGAAAGAGATCGTCTCAGGCGACTGACGGCGAAGCTGGACACGACCAAGTCCGATGTCCTGCGGCGCGGCCTGGAGGCGTTGGAGAACCAGCTGTTTGACCCGGGAAGTCACCCGGCACTGGATATCATCGGCATCGCGTCGTCCGCCGACGGTCCCGGGGTCGATGTGGCGCGGGCGCATGACGAGTATCTGGCCGCGAGCGAAATCGATTCGTGGCGCGACGCTCCGCGCGGGGCCGCCGGGGACGTTCGCTCCGCGCGGCCCGGCAGCTCCGGCGGGCGCACTCCGGAGTCGAAGTGAACGACCTGTTCGTTGACACCAGCGCGTGGTATCCGCTCGCCGACCGCTCGCACCCGGATCATGCCGCGCTGGCCCGGGCGCTGCGCGAACGGATCGGCCAGGGCGTGCGCATCGTAACCACCAACCTGGTCGTCGCCGAAAGCCACGCGCTGCTGCTCCGCCGGGCGGGCCAACGGGCGGCTCTCGCGTTCCTGAAGTCGGTCCGGCAGGCTCCGAACCGGATCGAATACATCACGCCGGAGCGCGAGACCGACGCAATCGGCCGCTGGATCGAGCGCTTCCGGGGCCAGCCCTTTTCGCTGGCCGACGCTGCCAGCTTCGCGCTCATGACCGAACTGGGCATCCGCGAAGCGCTGACGCTCGACCGACACTTCACGATCGCCGGTTTCGTCGCTCTGCCGGCGGACGGCTGACCGGGGACCCGACGATGCTCTACATGACCCACCGTTTCACGGCCGCAGCCTTCCTCCTCTCCACCGCCGCCTGCGCTCCCACCGCCCCCCGCCCCATCCCCGTCGTCGAGGCCACGATCGCGGACGTGCACGAGGCCATCCTCTCGGGGCGGACCACCTGCCGCCTCGTCGTGCAGGCACACCTCGACCGCATCGAGGCCTACGAGGAGCGCCTCAACGCGATCACGGTGGTGAACCCGGTCGCCCTCGACCGCGCCGACGCGCTCGACGCCGCCCTGGCGGCCGGCGAGGAGCCCGGTCCCCTCTTCTGCGTCCCCATGCTGGTGAAGGACAACTTCGACACCCACGACATGGTCACGACCGGCGGCTCGATCGCGCTCGCGGCAAGCGTCCCGCCCGACGACGCCTTCATGGTGCGGCGCATCCGCGAGGCGGGCGCGGTTGTGGTGGCCAAGACGAACATGGCGGAATGGGCCTTCAGCCCGCGCCAATCGGTCAGCTCGTCCTTCGACACGACGCGCAACGCCTACGCGCTCGACCGCGTGCCGGCCGGCTCCAGCGGGGGCACCGCGTCGGGGGTGGCGGCCGGCTTCGGCCTGATCGGACTCGGCAGCGACACCGGCAACTCGATCCGGGGGCCGTCGTCGCGCCTGGCGCTGGTGGGGATCCGCTCGACGATCGGGCTGACCAGCCGCGACGGCGTGATCCCGCTTTCCTTCGACCGCGACATCGCGGGGCCGATGGGGCGCACCGTCGAGGACGTGGCGAAGGTCTTCAACGTGGTCGCCGGCCACGATCCGGCCGATCCCTACACCGAGGCCGGACGGGGTCGCCGCGAGGACGACTACACGAGCTTCCTGGACGCCGGGGGGCTGGAAGGCGCGCGCATCGGGGTGTTCCGCGCGCTGGTCGACACCGAGGGCGCCGATTCGGCGGTGGTCGCCGTCTTCGAGCGCGCGCTGGAGGAGATGGCCGCCCTGGGCGCCGAAGTCGTCGACCCCTTCGCCTTCGACCTGCGCGCGCAGTCCCGGCGCCCGAACATGTACTGCCGCCGTTTCCGCTACGACATGCACATGTACCTGAGGTCGCTGGGCGACCGGGCGCCGATCACCGATGTGGTCGCCGTGCTGGAGACCGGCGAGTTCGGCGCCGACGCGGAGCGCTCGCTGCGGAGTGCCGAGAACGCGCCCCTCGACGTGCACCCCGCCGAGTGGGATCCGCCGTGTCCCGACTATGCCGACAACGAAGAGCGCCAGGGCTTCCTCGCCGACCTGGCCGCCGCCATGGACGAAGCCGGCGTCGACGCGCTGGTCTACCCGACCTGGCTCGGCCCGCCCGCCCACATCGACCGCGCCAACGAGGAGTACGGCGGCGACAACTCCCAGCGCGTGGCGCCCGCGACGGGCATGCCGGCGATCACCGTGCCGATGGGCTACACCGACGGCATGCACCCCGCGGGGCTCCAGATCCTGGCCCGGCCGTACGACGAGGGGCTGCTCTTCCGCCTGGCGTACGCCTACGAGCGGGGGACGCGGCACAGGAGGCCGCCGGAGGGGTTTGGGGAGCTGGGGGGGTGACCGGGTTCACAAGGAATCCCGTTCTGGGAACTTGCCAATCGTCTGGTAAGCGTTTATTGTTGAATATCACCTAGTCATTAGAACGATATGCGACAATACATCCCCCGCGCCCGCCTCCTCTTCGACACCACACAGGGCCTTTCCGAGGCACCCGCGGTGGCACTCCTGGGTGCCCGCCAGGTCGGCAAGACCACACTCGCCGGGCAGGTCGTCTCGGCCTGGGACGGCCCGAGCGCGATCTATGACCTGGAGGTCGCGGCCGCGCGCGAGGCGCTGACGGCGACGCCGGAGAGGCTGCTCGGCCGGAGCGAGGGCCTGGTGGTCATCGACGAGATTCAGCGGATGCCACAGCTGTTCGAAACCCTCCGCCCGATCTGCGACGACTCCGGCCGGAGGTCCGTCTTCCTCCTCCTGGGAAGCGCTTCGTGGGACCTGATCCGCGGGGTCTCCGAGACGCTGGCGGGGAGGATTCTGTTTGTCGACGTGAGCGGACTGTCGCTGGGCGAAGTCGGTCCGCGTCACCAGGATCGCCTTTGGTCGAGGGGCGGATTCCCCCGGGCCTACCTGGCTCTCGATACCGGTGCCTGGAAGCGGTGGATGCTGGCCTTCACCCGCACCTTCCTGGAGCGGGACATTCCAGGACTGGGATCGCGGGTTGCCCCGGACGCGCTCGGCCGCTTCTGGCGCATGCTCGCCCACCGCCACGGACAGAAGTGGAACGCCGCGGAGCTGGCCCGTTCGATGGATGTCGGGGTCGCCGCAGTGAACCGCTACCGCGACCTGCTGGCCGGCGCCTTCATGATCCGCGTGCTGCCTCCATGGTTCGAGAACCTCGGCAAGCGCCTGGTCAAGTCGCCAAGGGTCTACCTTCGCGACAGCGGCATTCTGCACTCGCTCCTCGGCGTCGACGACCTGGCCCGGCTGGCGATGCACCCGGCCTACGGCGCCAGTTGGGAGGGATTCGCAATGGAGCAGACACTGATTGTCCACGGCGCCCGCGAGGCGTACTTCTATCGCACCCAGCGTGGGGCCGAACTGGACCTGATGCTCCTGCGCGGCGGTCGCCGCTGGGGATTCGAGTTCAAGTGCAGCGACGCCCCCCGTACGACAAGGTCCATGCACATCGTGATGAAGGACCTCGGGCTGGAGCACCTGTGGGTGGTCTACCCGGGCGACCTGGAGTATCGGCTCGGCGACGCGATCACGGCGCTGCCGCTGAAGCGGATTCACGCGGTTGCGCGCCGGAGGGGAGGTTGAGACGGGATGAAGACGTTCTCCCCGCGGGAAGCATCCCGCCGCCGCGCCTGGGTCGCGCCCCTCACCGTCACGGTGGCCGTCCTGGCGGCTGCCGCGTTCAACCTGGTCCGCCGGCCGCCGCCCGCCCCGCTCCCGCCACTTGAAGTCGAGTGGGTGCCCACCCAGCCTGTCCAGGGGCACCTTTTCCTTGTCCGGGTCCACATTCCCCCGGCGTCGGGCATCCTGTCGGCTGCCGGGGAGGCGGGCGGCGAGACCCTGCACTTCCACGCTGCCGGGTCCAGCTTCGAGAGCCTGGCGCCCGTCCCGATCGGCGCCACCGACACGATCGACGCGTGGGTGGAGGCCGCCTACGCCGACGGCCGCACCGAGACCGATTCGCTGCGCATTCCGGTCCTGGCGGGCGCGTACGAGCATGAGCGCCTCACCGTCTCGCCGCGCTTCGGCTCGCCCCCGAACGCGGAGGACCAGGCCCGGATGCAGCGCGACCGCGAGAAGGCGGCCCAGGTATCGCGCGACGCGCATGCGACCCCGCGCCTCTGGTCGCCACACGTCGTCATGCCCCGCGACTCCCGCGTCACCAGCCAGTTCGGCACCGGCCGCGAGTTCAACGGGCGGATCTCGAGCCGCCACATGGGCCTGGACCTGGCGGGCGCGGTGGGCGACACGGTCCTCGCGGCGGCGGACGGCGTGGTCGCGCTGGTGGACAGCTTCCTGCTTGCGGGCAACATCGTGTACCTGAACCACGGCGGCGGTCTGATCAGCGGCTACTTCCACCTGAGCGAGCAGCTCGTCGAGGAGGGGGACACGGTGGGCGCCGGGACGCCGATCGGCCGGGTGGGCGCGACGGGGCGCGTGACCGGGCCGCACCTGCACTGGGTGGTGCGCTACGGCAGCACGACCGTCGCCCCCAGGAGTCTGCTGACGCTCGCCGGGGTGCGGGCGGCTGGCCGGCAGGGCGCTGGCCAATACCGCTAGCTGCCGGCCGCCGCACCCGCCGCAGCACCCGCCGCGATCGTCGCGACCACCGCCGCCTGTGCGGCCGCCGTGGCCGCTTTCACCGACGCCGTGACCGCCCGAACGGACGCTTCGGAAGCGCCTGCCGGTCCGTCGGCTTCCCCGCCCACATGCCCCATCACGCGTAGGTGCCGCCCCTCGGCGATCCGCTCCAGGCGATGCTTGCGGCGCGACAGCAGCTTCTTGTCGAAGTGGGTCTTCAGAATGCCGGTCGAATGCGCAGTGCCGATCACCACCCCAAGCCCGGCCTCGATCTCTCCGTCTCCACTGATGGCTTCCCGCATGCGCCGCAGCAGGTCCCGCTCCGGGCCAGGGTCCAGCGTGGGGTAGGTCTTGCGACTGAAGACCAGCAGCACCTGCGACTCCGACTTGCGCAGGATGCCGCGCCGGCAGAGGCCCAGCGCTGTCCCGTGCCAGAGGTCCCTGATGCCGGCGAAGGTCGGGACCCACCCCGAGGCGCGCCGGCGGCGCCTGCGGCTGCGCACCATGTCGAAGGCCTCGGCAAGGATCGCATTGCGGGGGCGATCGGCACCGGGCACTTCCTCGACCAGCGCCCTGCGCCCCTCGTCGATCCGAATGCACCCGGTGAGCGCCAGCTCGGCGAGGATTGCGCCGCCGAGTGCGTAGGCGCGGTAGTCGGATCCGGACTCCGGGGTGCCCTTCCGGTCCCGCAGGGCGAGCAACAGGAGCTGTTCGTGCAGATGAAGATCGGTGGCGCGCGCTGTCATGGCCGGAAGCCTCCTGTCGTTCGGTGCCGAAACCCTGATCGGTCCCAATCCAACAATACAACCCGGCACGGCCGTTCGTTCAATCTTGCGGATTCGGGGAGGCTGACTTGTCGCCCGGCCCTCCGGGGCCTACCGTCTCTTTCCGCACCGCTGACAACTCCTTTCCGGGAGGACACCGATGAGTCGCCGGACCATCACTGCCATCCGCGCCACGGCGCGCACCGCCACCCTCCTCTGCACCGCCACGCTGGCGATCGCACCCCCCCTCGCCGCCCAGCACAACACCACCAACCCCTTCCGGCCGGTCTACGGCTGGGGCGAGCTCCCCGAGGGCCGCGAGTGGGGCTCGACCAGCGCGGTCGAGATCGCGCCGGACGGAAACATCTGGGTCGCGGAGCGCTGCGGCGCCAACACCTGTGTCGGCTCCGACCTCGACCCGATTCTCCTCTTCGACACCGACGGCAACCTGCTGCGCAGCTTCGGCGCGGGGCTGATCGCGTGGCCGCACGGGATCGACGTGGACCACGAGGGCAACGTCTGGGTGACCGACGCGTGGCGGTCGATGGCAACCACCACCGGCAACACGGTGCTCAAGTTCTCTCCCGAGGGCGAGCTGCTGATGACGATCGGGACACCCGGGGAAGCCGGCGACCCACCCACCCACCTCACCCAGCCGTCGGACGTGCTGGTCGCTCCCAACGGACAGATCTACGTCGCCGACTCGCACGACCGCACCCGGGGCCGGATCATCCGCTACGCAGCCGACGGAACCTACATGGAGACCTGGGGCGAGCTCGGCTTCGCGCCTGGGCAGTTCCGCGACCCGCACGCGCTGGCGATGGATTCGCAGGGCCGCATCTTCGTGGGCGACCGCTACAACAACCGCATCCAGATCTTCGACCAGGAGGGCGAGTTCCTCGCGGTCTGGACGCAGTTCGGCCGGCCGAGCGGCCTCTTCATCGACGCCGACGACAACATCTACGTGGCCGATTCCGAGTCGAGCCCGGCGCGCAACCAGTTCACCGGACAGCGCAACGCCGGCTGGGAGAAGGGAATCCGGATCGGGGACGCGCGCATGGGGTGGGTGCACCACTTCCTGCCGGACGACATTCCCAACGTGATGGGGTTCAGCGGACCGGAAGGCGTGGCGGTCGACCGCGACGGGAACGTGTACGGCGCCGAGGTGTCCCAGCGGCGCATCACGAAGTGGGTGCGGTTCAGGCGGTAGAAGGCAGGCAGGGCCGCCCGCAAGCCGGCGCCGGCTCCGCCGTCTCGGCCCGTCAGGCCCCCCGCACCGCCCGCTTCACCAGGTTCTTCAGCAGCGGGATCTTGAAGTGGTTGTAGTCGAGGGGGTCGGCGCCGCGAATCGCCACCTCGCCCGCCATCTCCGCCGTCTCCTCGTCGCGGGGACGTCCCCGCACGAGCTCCTCGGCCGCTTTCAAGCGGCGCGGGACGCACTCGACCGCGCCCGCGACGATGCGCGCGTCCTCGATGCGGCCGCCGCCGTTCGTCCGCACCGCCGCCGCCACGCTCACGAGCGCGAAGTCCCAGGTCCTGCGGTCCGACACCTTCTCGAAGTGGAAGTCGGCGCCCGCCCAGCGGCCGGGGATGCGGATGGCGGTGAGGAGGTCGCCTGACCCGAGGACGGTCATGCGGGTGATGTCGACGCCGGGCGGCATGAAGAAGCCGGCCGCGGGGACGACCCGCTCGCGGCGCGCGCTCCGAACCACCATCTCGGCGTCGAGCGCCACCAGCGCCGGGGCCACGTCCGAGGGCGTGACCGCCACGCACCGATCCGCGCCGAAGATGGCGTGTTCGCGATTCATCGCGCCCGTGGCGCCCGCGTAGCAGGTGTTGCCGCCCGCGCGGTAGCAGGTCATGCCGTAGCGGTAGTACCAGCAGCGCGTGTCCTGGCAGATGTTGCCGCCGATGGTGCCCGCGTTGCGGATCTGGGGACTCGCCACGTGTCCGGCCGCGTCGGCCAGCAGGGCGAACCGCTCTCGCACCAGGGGGTCGCGCTCCAGGTCGGTGAGGGTGGTCATGGCGCCGATCTCGATCCCGCCGGCTCTGCCGTCCCCCCTACCCCACTCCCGCACCCCCCTCAGCTCTTCGAGCCCCTCCAGGTCGACCACGACGGACGGCCCCTTCCCCCGGTTCTTGAACCAGTCGAAGCTGTCGTAACCGCCGGCGAGCGGCCACGCGTCGGCGCCGTGGCGTGCGAGCAGCTCGAGGGCGCCATCCAGGTCCGCGGGCTGGACGAGCTCGAAGTGCGTCATCATGTCCTTGAGCACGGCCGCCTCCTCATTGCGTGTTCACCTGCAGCGGCCGGTGCGACTGCTCCTGCTGCGCCACGGCGTTCACGATCATGTCCGGCACCACGGGTATGCGGTTGAAATAGTGGCCGCCCAGCGCGTCCGAGATCGCGCACAGAAGCGCCGCCGCCGAGCACCCCATCAACGGCTCGCCGACCCCCTTGGCGCCGACCGGATTCTGCGGGTCGGCGATGTCGGTCGCAGCCCAGTCCAGGTGCGCGGGCACGTCCAGATAGGACGGCGGCTTGGCCTGGTGGAAACCGATGTTGCCGGCGACCCCGTAGCGGCGGTCGTAGACGTGGCGCTCGAGCGCGGCCATCCCGAAGCCCATCACCGCCCCGCCCTTCACCTGCGCGGCGAGCCCCTGCGGATGCACGACCGTGCCGCAGTCGGCCACCCCGAGGTAGTCGACGATCTCGAAGGTGCCGGTCTCGAGGTCCAGTTCGATCTCGATGAAGCCGGCCGCGAGCGCGGGGACGGTCCCGTTGCGGGGCAGGTTGTCGCGCGCGACGCCGATCAGCCCCGTTCCGGCGAGGTTGGCGACCGAGGCCGCGGTGATCCCGTTCAGGTCGCCCGGCACCTCGTGGCCGCTGTAGCGACCGCCCAGCGCGATCGCCCGCTCGGCCGCCCGCGCGTAGCTGATACGGCGCGACGGATTGTCCCGCGCGAACACGGCTTCGCCCCCGATATCGTACGCCTCGGCCGAGCCGCCCAGCTGCATCGCCGCGATCGCCTTGAGCTTCTCGACCGCGTCGGCCGCGGCCACGTACGCCGCGCGCGTCATTGTAAAGGTCGTGTTGCTGCCGACCTGCGCGCTGCTCGACGCGAGGTTCCGCGACGAGTCCCCGCGCACGATCACACAGTTCTCCCAATCGTAGCCGAGCACTTCCGCGGCAGCGCGCGAGACGCCGGCATAGGAGTATGTGCCGAGGTTCCCGACCCCGCAGTGAATGTGCAGCTTCCCGTCGGGGGTGATCCGGACCAGGCCATCCTGGCCGCTCTGCCCCGCCGAGTGGTACGCCTGCCCGACGGCGACGCCCGTGACCTTCGAGCCCCGCCGCACCCCGCTCCGTGCGCGCCGCTCGTCCCAGCCGAACTGCTCGGCGCCCAGGTCGAGCGCCTCGCGCAGGTGCGCGCTGGTGACCGGGCCCTGGTTGCTCCCGTAGCGCGAATCGCTGTCCGGGGCGTTGATCCGCCGGATCGCGACCAGGTCGAGGTCGAGCTCACCCGCCGCCTTGTCGAGCAGCGGCTCCACAGCGCAGGCGATCTGGTTCTGGCCGGGACCGCGCTGCGCGCCCCGCGCCGGCGTGTTGGTGAGCACCGGGATCCCACGGAAGCGCATCGCAAGCGGCGTGTAGACGATCGAAACCGCCCCCGCCGCGCTCCCCAGATCCCCGAACCCGCTGTTGGGACCGTTTTCCTGCACGATGAACAGGTCCACCGCCGTGATCCGCCCGTCCTCGCGGAAGCCCATGCGGATCCGGCCCTGGAACCCCGCCCGCGCCGACCCGATCGCGTATTCCTCCGCCCGGCTGATCCGCATCATCACGGGGCGGCCCGTCTTGCGCGCCATGTGGGCCGGAATCGACATGACCGGGTACGCGCTCCCCTTCGAGCCGAACCCGCCTCCGCAGAACTCCGCCACGAAGACCAGGTCGCCGGGCGGGATGCCGATGTACCGGGCCAGGCTGCCGAGCGCCGCGCTCTGGCTCTGGCTGGAGCCGAAGACGTGGCACTTCCCGTTCTGCCAGTAGGCCATCGCCGAGCGCGGCTCCATCGAATGGTGAGAGGTGCCCGCCGTGACGAAGCTCTCGTCGAGCACCAGCGCCGCGTCCCGAAAACCGGCTTCGATGTCCCCGTAGGACCACTCGTTGTTGACCTCGCCCATCGGGAGCTCGCCCTCGCCCGTGGCCGCGAAGTACTCCTCGGTCCACTTTACCTCGGAGACGCCGGCGCGCCGCTGGAAGGTGTTGCCGTCCTCGCGGGCGTTCGGCCCGCCGGGGCGCAGGCTCTCCAGGGGATCGACGACGAAGGGCAGCGGCTCCAGGTCCAGCTTCACCTTTTGGATCGCGTCCTGCGCGGTGGTCTCGTCGACCGCCGCCAGCGCCGCGATCGGCTCTCCGACGTAGTGCGGCGTGTTGGTGAGGATGGGATTGCCCGGCGCCGCGATCTCCGGCACCTCGTCGGCCGTGAGGATCGCGACGACGCCCTCCATCGCCAGCGCCTCGGATGCGTCGATGCCGAGCACCCGCGCGTGCGGCATCGGGCTCGTGATGAGGCGGCAGAAGAGCATCCCGTCGGCGCGGAAGTCCTCGGCGTAGCGCGCCCGCCCGGTCACCTTCGCGACCACGTCCGGCGGGGTGAAGTCCTTCCCGATCAGGTCAGCCATGGGACAGCTCCCCGGCCGTGGGCGCGCGGCTGGCGGTTCGCGCCGGCCCCGCAGATCCGCGGCTGGCCGTAGCCGTCTCTCCGGCGGCCCGCATCACGCCGTTCAGATAGTGGTCGTAGGCGCCGCAGCGGCAAAGGTTGCCGGACATCGCGCGGCGCGCCTCCTCCCGGGTCGGGTTCGGGTTGGCGCCGAGCAGCGCCGCCGCCGCCATGACCTGCCCGGGAGTGCAGAAGCCGCACTGCGGGCCGAGCTCGTCGACGAACGCCTGCTGGACCGGGTGCAGGGTGCCGTCCGGCGCCTCCAGCCCCTCGACGGTGGTGACCTCGCGCCCGCGCACCCGGTGCGTCAACGTCGAGCAGGAGTAGTGCGCCACTCCGTCGATCATGACCGTGCAGGCGCCGCACTCGGCCCGGTCGCAGCCCAGCTTGGTGCCCGTGAGCCCGAGCCTGTAGCGCAGCGTCATCGCGAGCGTTTCCTGCGGCAGGACGTCCACCCGGCGGGTGCGACCGTTCACCTGCAGCGAGATCAGCCGGCCCACCGCGCCGCGGGCCTGGGGTACCGCCGCCACGCGCGGGGACGCAGGCGCCGCGAGCAGCGAGATCGCCGACACCGAAGCGCCGGTTGCGATCACCCCCTTGATGAAGCTCCGACGCGAGACGCTGCCGCGGCCGGGGAGGCGCGCCAGGAAACCCTCCCAAGGAAGGTCTCCAGGCGGCCGGGCGCCGGAATCGGACGGCGAAACGGATTCTCTCGTCCGCTTGCTCATCTGTCTGCCCCTCTCTCTCTCTCCGCCCGCATGCTTTGACAGACTCCGGGACGGATCTTTACTCTGAATCTGACATGACCGGCCTCCGGTGTCGAACGAGCCGACTGAAAGGCGTCCGCTTATGTATCACCTGCCCGCAAGACTCCTCGCAGCAGGCCTGCTCTGTCTGCTCTGCGCGATCCCCGCCCGCGCCACGGCCCAGCAGGAACCGTCCCCCGCGGACACAGCAGCGGAAGCGCCGGCCGCCTCCCTCGCCAACCCCTTCGCCGGCTTCGAAACCGTCCGGCTCTCGAACGGCGTCAAGGTCTGGTTCAAGCGGCTGCCGGGGACTCCCAACGTCTCGGTGAGCGCCGGGATCGCGGTGGGTTCGGACGCGGATCCCCCAGGCAAGGAACAGCTCGCGCACTTCACCGAACACATGCTCTTCTCGGACCACGAAGGCCGGACCGAGCAGGAGATCAAGGACGCGGTGGAGGGGATCGGGGGGCGTCGCAACGGCGTCACGTACCCGGACCACACCTGGTACTACGTCACGATCGGCAAGGAGCACGGGCTCTTCGCGATCGAGTGGCTGGCCGGGATCATGTCGCCGCACGAGATGGTCCCGGAGGTGGTGGACCGGGGGCGACAGCCGGTCGAGAACGAGATCGGCGCGCGGGAGCGCGACGTCTTCGACCACCTCATCGCGCTGCTGGAGTTTCCGTGGCTGGACCCGCCCGGCTTCTGGGAGCGAGAGTTCGGGATCGACCCGCGGCGCGGCCCCAACCCGTATGTGTGGAGAAGCCTGCACTCGATCACACCGGACGATCTGCGCGGCTTCTACGACCGCTACTACGCGCCGGGCGGCATGACGGTCGCGATCATCGGCGACCTCGACCGCGACGAGGCGCTGATCGTCGCGGAACGCACCTTCGGCACCTTCCCGGAGCGCGAAGTGAACCGCCTGGAACTCACCACCGAGGACCCCGGGCGCGGCACGGACGAGTACCACTGGGGCTTCGTTCCCACCATTCAGTACCTGTCCACCCACAAGCTCTTCGAGCCCACGGCCGACGAACTGCTGACCGCGCTCTTCGTCCGCGACCTCCTCAACCGGCGCCTGGGACAGCGTCTGCGCTACGGCGAGCGCAAGGCGGTCTACGGGGCCAGCTTCGGCCTGACGCAGCGCGGGCCGGCGGCGTACCTGCGCCTGATCACCCGGATCGACGAGGAGGACTACGACTTTGCCAGGGGGGTCATCGACGAGGAGATCGAGTGGCTCAGGACGGGCTCGCACGACACGGCGGAGTTCGAGGCGGACCGGGCGGCCGTGATCGAACGTCTGCGCTCCTCGAACCAGACGTCGGGTGCGCTCAACGGCTGGACCCAGAGCTACTTCTACGACCCGGATGTCTTCGAGGACTTCCCCGATGTCGTTTCGTTCTATCGGAACCTGACACAGGAGCAGGTCGCATCGTTCGCGGCGCAGGTCTTCGACGAATCGCGCCGGATCCTCTCGGTTACCCGGCCGGATCCCTTCGACCCCACGGTCACGGTCGTCGCCGTCGTGGCGCTGATCTGGGGCACGATCCTGCTGATGGGCCGCTGGCTGACGAAGCCGGTCGAGATGAGGGAGATCCGTTATGTCGCGCGCCTCCGTCTGTCCTCCGTTCTGCTGGTGGCATACACGCTCGGGCTGATTGCGTCTCTGGCCGTCCTGATGATCGCGTCGGATGTGGTCATGAGCCGGGCGGGACCCCGGATCGACTCGATCGACAGCTACCTGGCGCAGACCGCAGCCACGGGCGCGATCGTGTTCGTCGTGCTCGCGCTGGCCCTGCTGATCTATTCCGCGGCTCCGCGCAAGCTGCTCCTCTTCAGCGACCACATCCGCATCAAGTCACGCGCCTGGCGGTCCCGGATCCTGCACGCGGAAGACATCGACGAGATCTCGATCCGCCGCTTCCCCCGCGTCTGGCTGCACCCGCGCATCCTGCGCAGCCCGCCGCAGGTCTTCGGCCTGCTGAAGCCCGGGATCTGGATCAAGCCCAGGAGGGGCCGAAGCTACTTCTTCCGTGCGCGGGACACCGAAGAGCTGGCTGAGGTCCTGGGCGAATGGTGGGGGAGCCCGGTGGAGTAGCGGGGGTCAGGGACCGCCGGGGGAACACCCCGCGCCCTGTCCGAGCCCCGCCGGGCGGCTGCTAATCCAGCCCCCCCACCACCTCCTCCCACTCCCCCGTCAGCGCGGCGACCATCTCCACGCACTCGGCGCGCTCCCGTTCCAGCGACCGCACCTCGTCCGGCGCGGCCCCCGCGTAGAACGCCGGGTCGGCGAACACGGCGTCGATCTCCGCCACCCTGGCCTCCGCCGCCTCGATCCTCCCGGCGAGCTCCTCGGCGCCTTCCTCCAGCCGCCGCCGCTGCCACGCCGACCTGCGGGGCGCACGCCGGCCACCCCCGCGGCCACGCTTCCGCCCCCCGGCCGCCTCCGCACCACCCCCGTCCTCCGGCTTCCGCCGTTTCTCCTCGCGCGCCCGCAGCACCACCTGGTCCGCGTCCAGATGGTCGTCGCCGCGCGAATGCACGTACTCCTCGTAGGTGCCGCGGTAGTCGGTGATCCCCTCTTCGGTGATCTCCACGATGCGGTTGGCCAGGCGCGCGACGAACCAGCGGTCGTGCGACACGAAGACGAGGGTCCCGGGATACGCGGCGAGCCCCTCGACGAGCGCCTCGATTGCCTCCAGGTCCAGGTGGTTGGTCGGCTCGTCGAGGACGAGTACGTTGGGTCTCCGGACCATCAGGCTGCAGAGCACGAGCCGCGACGACTCGCCCCCCGACAGGTTCTCCAGGCGCTTCTCGGCGTCGTCGCCGCTGAAGAGCACCATCCCCAGCTTCCCGCGCGCGAAGCCCACGCCCTTGCCGTTGCAGTACTGCGCCAGCCATCCCTCGGCGGTGCTGCGGGGCACGTCGAGGTGGTCCTTCGGATCCTGCGCGAAGTACCCCGGGTGCGTCTCGTATCCCCACGCGACCGCCCCTTCGTCCGCGTCCAGCTCGCCCACCATGACCTTGAGCAGCGTCGACTTGCCGATCCCGTTCGGGCCCACGATCGCGAGCCGGTCCCCGCGCGCGACATCGAGGTCGACGCCGTCGAGCACCCGGTTCTCGCCGAACGCCTTCCCCACTCCCCGCACCCTGAGAACCTCCCGCCCGCTGGGCCGCTCCTGGCCGAAGCGAAAGACCGGGTACCTGCGCGACGTCACGGGCAGCGGTTCCAGCGCCTGGGCCTTCTTCTCGATCAGGCGCAGCTTGCTCTGGGCCTGGCGCGCCTTCGACGCCTTGGCGCGGAAGCGGTCGACAAAGCGGCGGTGATGCACGATCTCACGCTCGCGCTGGGCGATCTCCTTTTCGCGGCGCTCCCGTTCGGCGGCCTTGGCGCCCAGAAAGCGGGTGTAGTTGCCCGGATAGCCGGTGACCGTCTCATAGTCGATGTCCAGGATGTGCGTAGCGACGTTGTCGAGGAAGCGGTGATCGTGGCTGATCACCAGCGACGGCCCGCGAAAGCCGCGCAGGAACTTCTCGAGCCACCGGATCGAAAGGATGTCGAGGTGGTTGGTGGGCTCGTCGAGGAGGAGCGCGTCGGGCGCGCCGGCGAGGACCCGGGCGAGGAGGACGCGGAGCCGAAAACCCCCGGAAAGTGTGGACAGGGCCCTTTTATGAATACGTGCGGGAAGCCCCAATCCTTCAAGTATGGCCGCCGCGCGCGCCTCGGCCATGTACCCGTCGTGCCGCTCGAAGATGTCCTCGAGAGCCGAGAAGCGGGCCGCGTCGAAGTGCTCGTCCGACCTGGCCACGATCTCCTCGCGCTCCGCCATGGCGTTCCAGAGCTCCTCGTTGCCCATGAGGGCGGCATCGAGGATCCGTTCGTCCGAGTGCGTGAACTGGTCCTGCCGGAGCACCCCGAGCCGGACCCCCCCAGGCATGGAGACCGACCCCGCGCTCGCCCGCACGTCGCCCGCAAGAATGTTCAGCAGCGTCGTCTTCCCCGACCCGTTTCCGCCCACCAGCCCGTAGCGCTCGCCCGGGTTCAGCCGAAAGGACACGCCCCGGAACAGCGTCCGGTCACCGAACGACTTCTCCAGCGAGGTCACGGAGATCATCGGTTCAGCGACAGCACCATGCGCACCAGTTCGGTCTGCTTGCGAATCCCCAGCTTGCGGTAGACCTGCTTCAGGTGCGTCCGCGCCGTGCTTTCCGAGCACCCCAGCTCGCATGCGGCGCCAGCCACCGTCTGGCCAGACGCAACCGCCGCCGCGACGAGACTCTCGCGGGGCGTCAAACCCAGGAAACGGGTCAGCAGATCCGGGGCCGGCCGCGGCCGGCTGGCCGGATCGACGATGAGCACCAGCGCGCCCAGCCGCCCCGTCGCGTCCGTCTGCGCTCCAGGTTGGATCTCGAGAACCAGTGGTGCCCGATGCTCCCCGCGCGTGATCTTCATCGAGCCGGCGGCGCCCTGAGTGCCGCCGGGAGGCGACGCACGTGCCAGCAGGCGCCGCAGTTCCGAGTGCTCCCCCTTGTGTGCGGCCGCCAGCGCTCCCCCGCGGTCGTGGAGCCCGCCGGGTTCGAGCAGGATGTCCCGGGCGCGGTCGTTCGCCTCCATGACGCGCCCGCAGCGGTCCACCTGGATCAGTCCCAAACGCCTGTTGTCGAGCAGGTCGCCAAGCGACGCGTTCGACGCCCTGGCGTCGGCCAGCGCTCGTTTCACCCGCGCGAATTGCCGCACGTGGGGCACGAGGCGTCCGATGGTCCGGATCTGATCCTGTCCCCAGCCCTCGCGCGCCGCGGAGTTGCCGAAGGACATGAGCATTCCGCAACCCTCCAACCCGTCGATCCCCATGAAGAGACCCTTCTCGGTGTTGTGGACACGACGAAACCGATTGTACGCGGCCGAGGTCCTCTTTTCCTCGCGGGTGTAGAGGTCCGCCTTGTAAACCAGTTCCCGGTCGCGAATTCCGTACAGCCGGGGAACGGCCTCGTCACGCCGAAAAAACTCGCGAAAATACAACTGCTCCAGGTCCGGCCGACGTTCGCCGCCGACGAAGAATCGAGACAGGTGGATCGTGGGCAGCCCGCCCCCGGCATCCAGCCCCAGGTAGGTCAGACTGTGGCCGCGCGTCCGAACCAGATCGTTGATCAGTGCAGCCGCCGAGGCCCACGAGACGTCCGCCAGCGCCGCCCTGTACAGCTCGGCCACGGCGGCGTCGAACCTGTCCGCGGCACGCGTGGAGCGTTTCACGAACCGTGCCTTCGTTTCCATGGATGGCAAGGACCATACGACACGTGAAGACGCGGCGCAAGCGCCGGGCCCTGCTGTTGCCGTGCGATATTTCTGGTATATTATCGTGATAAGTGGGTGACACACGGGCAGCCGTTTGGCGGGGCGAATGCTCCTCACGCGGTTTCGCCAGATTACGAAGGGGGAACCGGTGTCGAACGATTCCGGCGAGTTGAGAAGAGAGATCGAGGTGCTTCGGGAACGCGTGTCCCGGCTGAGCGCCGCCGTCCTGCGCGCCAGCAGCAGTCTTGACCTCGACACCGTGCTGCAGGAGGTCGTGGACAGCGCGCGCGTCCTGACCGGGGCACAGCTTGGCGTGATCGTCACCGTCGACGCCTCCGGAAAGGCCGACCAGTTCGTAATGTCCGGCTTCACTCCGGCCGAGCACGAGGAGATGGTCGACTGGCCGTACGGTCCGCAGCTCCTCGAACACCTCAGGAGTCTTGCCGCGCCGATCCGCGTGGGAGACCTGCGCGCCTATGTCCGGGAGCTGGGCTTCAACGATGATGTGATGCCCTCGAACACGATGCAGGGAGCGCCGCTGCAACATCGCGACATCAACGTCGGCAACTTCTTTCTTGGCGGGAAGGAGGGTGGCCGGGAATTCACGAAGGCCGACGAGGAGGTCATGACGCTGTTCGCCGCCCAGGCGGCGACCGCGATTGCCAACGCTCGCGCGCACCGAGAAGAGCGCAGGGCCCGAGCCGATCTGGAGACGCTTATCGAGATTTCGCCGGTAGGGGTGGTGGTATTCGACGGGCCAACCGGCGAGCTCGTGTCATTCAACCGCGAAGCGCGCCGGATCGTCGACGTGCTGAACACACCCGGGTACGCTCCGGAGCAGTTGTTGGAGGCGATCAGCTGTCGCCGTGCGGACGGGCGAGAGGTCGCCCTGGCCGAGTTTCCGATGGCACAGTTGTTGGGGACGGCCGAGGCAGTGCGCGCCGAGGAGATCACGCTCTCCGTCGAGGATGGGCGAAGCGTGACCACGCTGGTCAACTCGACGCCGATCCAGGCTGACGACGGGACCGTCCTGTCGGCCGTGGTCACGCTGCAGGACCTGGAGCCGCTGCAGGAGATGGAGCGCATGCGCGCCGAGTTCCTTGGCATAGTCAGCCACGAGTTGCGCACGCCGCTGATCTCGATCAAGGGCTCAACGGCAACCGTCCTGGGCGCCTCGCCAGCGCCGGATCCGGCCGAAATGCTGCAGTTCTTCCGGGTGATCGACAACCAAGCCGACCGCATGCGCGGCCTGATCGGCGAGCTGCTCGACCATGGGCGGATCGTGACCGGCACACTGTCGGTGTCGCCGGAGCCGGTCGAGGTCGCCTCTCTGGTGGACCAGGCCCGGAGCACGTTCGTGAGCGGCGCGGGCAGACACGACCTCGACATCGACCTGCCCGATGAACTGCCGCGGGTGATGGCCGACCGGACGCGCATCGTCCAGGTCCTGGGCAACCTCCTGTCCAACGCGGCGCGGTACTCTCCCGAGTCATCGCCCATCCGGATCGAGGCGTGCCGGGACGGGGTGCATGTGGCGATCTCCGTGGCCGACAGAGGCCGCGGCGTGCCACCCGATCGGCTTCCTCACCTGTTTCGCAAATACGCGGCGCCGGTCGGCGGCGACCGGGAGCGAAGCGGGGCGGGAGCCGGACTCGGCCTGACCATCTGCAAGGGCCTGGTCGAGGCGCACGGGGGCCGCATCCGGGCCGAGAGCGACGGCCTCGGCCAGGGCACGCGCTTCACCTTCACGGTGCCCGTGGCCGATGAGCCGGGCACCGTCTCCGAGGGACTCGCATTGCCGCACACGTCCGAGGCCCGGAAACGGCGGGAGAAGACGCGCATCCTGGCGGTCGACGACGACCCTCAGATGCTCCGGTATCTCCGCGACGCGCTCACCGACGCGGGCTACGCGACCGTAGCGACCGGGGACGCCGACGAGGTGGTCAGCCTCGTCAAGATGCACAGGCCCGGGCTGGTCCTGCTGGACCTGCTTCTCCCCGGGACGGATGGCATCGCGCTGTTGGAGCAGGTTCCGGAGCTGAGCGACATTCCCGTCATCTTCATCTCCGCCTACGGCCGGGACGAAACAATCGTCCGGGCGCTGGACGCAGGCGCGGCCGACTACATCGTCAAGCCGTTCTCGCCATCGGAATTGACAGCGAGGGTGCGGGCAGCCCTGCGACGTGTAGCCGGGCCCGAGCCTTTTGCCCTGGGGGCACTGACCATCCGCTACGACCGGCGGCGCGTCGCCGTTTCCGGCCGCCCGGTGCAGCTGACGCCCACCGAGTACGAGTTGCTGCGGGTGCTGTCGGTCAACGCGGGGCGCGTGCTGACGCACGAGTCGCTGCTGCGCCAGGCGTGGCGCAGAGGAGACCAGCGTCCGCCGGATCCCAAGCTCGTGCGGGCCGTCGTCAAGCGACTCCGCCGCAAGCTGGAGGACGACGCGGCCAACCCGGCCTACATCCGCAACGAGCGCGGGGTCGGGTACTTCATGCCCTCCGATTCCGCCTGAAGGCTCCCGGGGCCGATCCCGGGCTTGTGGGGCGACCGCCGCGTCTCCGCCTGGATGGGAGTGTGTCCGATACACGATATGGAAGTGTCGGCTGGCAACAATACCGTGATGAATTGCCCCGGAGCCCTTGCGGAAACGGCCGACGCCCCCCACTGTGATCGTCGCGACAGCTGAGTCAGGGAGAAAACAGGTTGGATTCAGACACCTTCAAGGGGTTCTGCGTGGGTGCGGTGGGATCGTGTCCGTCGTCGCGGCAATCGCGCTGATCGATGAGCCGCCACAGCACGGTCACGCACGAGGCACCGGTGGATATCGCGGAAGCGGCGAGGACGCTTGGCGAACACCTGCGTGAGGCGCGGCTTGCCCGGGGTCTGACGCTCTCGGAAGTCGGCGACATGCTCGGGATCTCGCGATTCACCGTCGCGCATGCGGAGCGGGGCAAGCTGGGCACTTCGATCGGCGTCTACCTGAGCATCATGGCGGCGATGGAAGTGGAGCTGGTCTTGCTTGACGTGCTGCGCCCCGAACGACAACGGCTGACCCTGGCGCCGGCGTCCGCCACGATGTGGCGACCGAAGAGGAAGGTGCCGGATCCGGAAGACCAGAGGGATACCGGCGCGCGAGCAAAAGTCGAACCTGGGAGGACAACGAACAAGTGATGTCGAAACTGTGGATCCCCGCCGTCGTACTGCTCATCGTCGTGGTCGTGCTGGCCACGTACGAGTGGCATCGGGCTCCCCGCCGGGGATGAATCGATTCCCTCCAACCACACCCCCGAATGAGGTCCCGCTATGGAAACCGCCGGATTGTCGCGCCCGCTTGTGATGTGCCTCGCCGCCCTGACTGCTGCGGCCGCCCCCGCCTCCACCCAGACGTCGCTGATGGTGTACGGCGGCCTGACGGAGGCGGAGGCCGTGATCGCGGCCCTCGAACCGCCCGCCAACTCCGGGACGAGGACCGGGCTGCATGCGGGCGCGGCCGTAAGGATGCCGCTGCTGGGGCTGATCGGCCTCCGGCTGGACGGCAGCTACACGGAAAAGGGTGTGAGCCTGACCGTCGCCGAAGGCCCCGTCACGGCAAACATTGACGTACGGGTGCCGTATGTCGAGTTCACGCCCGCCGTCACCTGCGGCACCCGGTTCGTGTACGCCTTCGCCGGTCCCTGGGGGGCGTTCCGGACGGGTTGCGAGGCGACGCTGTCCATCCAGACCCAGACGCAGACCGATGACTGCGACGAAGCGGGTCTCGAAATCGAGTCCCTCGACTTCGGGTACGCCGTCGGTGCCGGCGCCGGGATCGAAATCGCCGACAACTGGTCCATCGGTGTCGAGGCGAGCGTGTCCCGCGGACTGTCGGACATCGACGCCGACTCGGATGGATCGGATCGCAACAACGCCGCGCAGGTCCGGGCGTTCCTGTCCCTGCCGCTTGGGTGACCGCCGCTCCAGCCCGACCGTCCTGACCCCTTGCCGCCAGCGCCGACTCCGGCGATCGTCCGACCCATGACGCGCATCATCGCCCTGCTCACCCTTGCGCTGCCCCTCGGCGCCACCGCTCAGGAGCGCATGTACTTCGAGTCCTCGTTGGGCGCGCTGCTGACGCCCACGGTCACCGTGCGGGCCACGGACAACGACTGGTCCACCCGTTGCGACCTGATCATCAACCCCAACGGCGTCGAGACGGGCACCGAGTGCGACCGCAACCCGCCGCCAACCGATTGGTCGAACACGTCGGGTCGTTCGACAGGGTTTGCCGCGGGGTTCGCCGCGGGCTACCGAATGGGGTGGGTGAGCACGGAACTCGAATACCGATACCGCACCGCCGGGCACCACGACTACGCGCCCACCGCGATCGGCGACGAGATCACGCTGGACAAGGCGGACCAGGAGCTCGAACGGGCCGTCGGCGGGGTAGGCGACGTGAGCGCGCACAGCCTGCTCGCGAACGTCGTCGTCCGGTTCGGCAACCGCTCCGTCGCGCCCTACGTGGGCGTGGGCGCCGGCGTCTCGAGGATGACGGTCGACTATTTCAGCCTGTGGAAGCGGAACGACGACCCGGCCCGGATCAGCACGTTCGCCGATCCCGCACTGCGGGCGAAGGTCGCCGGCACGACGACTGTCGGCTCCGCCGTGCTCGTCGACTACCTTCCCGGGTTCCAGCTGCTGGCCGGAGCCGACATCCGGGTCGCCGAGCGCGTGAGCCTCGGCGTCAAGCTGCGCCGCACCCACTACGGCGAGTTCCGGAGCGACCCGCAGGAGTGGGACCAGTTGCGCAGCCACGAGTCGAGCGTCGGCCGCGGGGAGCGCATCCTCTACGAGGTCCGCAGCGCCGACACGGGCGCCTGGACGATCACGGTCGGACTGCGCTTCGGGATCTAGCCGCAGACCCCCTCCGAACCGAGGTGCGCCGTGGTTCGGAGGGGGGTGTGCCGAGGGACTGATCTAGCTCGACGATGAGCCGAGTTCGACGTGGACGCTGTACCAGTTGAAGTTCTCGCCGGAGGCGTCGAGCATCACGGACTTCGTCTCGTTCGGTCCAAGGCCGACGCGGGGCGTCGGGCCGAGTTCCGTCCCGTTGGACAGGTGGATCTCCACTCTCACGTCCGCGACCGCCGATGCGTTGGTGTTGGTCATGGATCCGTCGAACCGCTGGTTGGAGGCGTTGTACGAGATCGTCAGGTCGACGCCGCTGCGGCTGTCGGTGGCGGTCTCGCCGGGATTCCAGCGCGTGCCGGACTCGCCCGGTTCGGTGAGGCTGTCGGTGCATGCGGCGAGAACGGCCACGAGGGCCAGGATCGCCGCGCGGGTGGCAAGTGCATGTCGTTTCATTGGTCTTTCCCTTCAGTTGTCGTTGTTGGAAATGCCGAGCGCCGTTCGGTCAGCGCCGCCCCTCGCTCCCGCCGCTCGCGGAGTTCATGCTCCCGCAGCCGCTCGTGTTCGGGCGGTCCCGTGACTTCGATGGCGCGGCCCTCGTGGGACCGGTCCCCCCCGGGCGCTACCGCCGGGGCGAACAGCGGGGCGAGGATCAGAAGGCCCGCTGCACCCACATGCCTCCACCGGCGCGACGGCGTTTGGAGCGAAGGGTTTTCGTTCATCAGGCGCCGGACACGGAGTTCCAGCTGTGAGCGGCGTCCGCCCATGCACGGGACGGGGCTGTGGCGGTCACGCCGCACAACCCACCGGGCCACTTCGGCCAGGCAGCGCGCCATGGCGAAGCGGTCTTCGAACTGACTGGCCGCCCAGTCGTCGCACAGCTCCTCGGATGCCAGCCGGACCTCGCGCGCGGCCAGGTGGAAGAGCGGTTGGAAGAAGAAGACCGCCCGCAGGATGTTCAGGATGGCCAACCGGACCGTATCACGGCGGAGATGGTGCGCAACCTCGTGGCCGAGGAGCGCGCGGAGCTCTCCGTCGTCCAGTTCATGAAGCGCCCGCACGGGCACGCAGATCTCGCGACGGGTCCCGACGCCGAACGCAACCGGCGAGCCCAGGTGGTGGCTCTCCGACAGCCGCGGCGGCGGGTTCAGGGCCGCCTTGGAGCCGAGCGTCGCCAGCGCTCGTGAGGCCCGCGGATCCGTGACCGGCTCGCGGTCGCCAAGGCGCCGCCGCAACCACCCCAGCCGAAGGATGTAGAAGACGAGCAATCCAACGGCGAACACGACCCACACGGTACCGGCCGCGGCCAGCCAGCCCGGAGCGAACGCAGCCTCCTCGCCGTGCGCCTCCTCGCCGTGCGCCTCCTCGCTTCCGGGCAGTGCGATCGACGCCGCCCCGTCCCTGTGGCCCGGGTCCCCTTCGGCCCCGTGCTCCCCGCCAACGATGAACGCGGGCACCGGCACACGCCACACCGCCGCGTCCGGCGAGGCCAGCGAATGGACCGTCGGCGTGATCAGGCTGGCGGCGATGGCCGTGTACCAGATCGTTTCCCTCACGCGCGCCCGGGCCTTGGGAAAGAGTCGCAGGAAGAGCCACGCAACGCCGCACCACAGCGTGCCGTGGACGAGGAACGCAACCAGCCACACCGTCATTTCCCCATCTCCTTCCGCTTCGTTGACAGGATCTCCTCCAGGCCCTCCAGGTCGTCCGGGTCGATCTCGCCGGACCGGACCAGGTGGTTGATCAGCGCCGCGCTGTCACCGCCAAACAGGCGCTGCACGAGGGCGCCCACCATCCCCTTGCGGACATCCGCCTCCGCGATCGCGGGCCGGTAGATGAACTGCCGACCGTTCGTCCGGTGCTCCACGCAGCCGTACTCCTCCAACTTGCGCAGCATCGTCTTGATCGTCGTGACCGCGAGTCCGCGCTCTTCGAACAGCGCCTGGTGCACCTCGATCGCCGGCGCCTCGCCGCGCTCCCAAAGCACGCGCATGATCGCGAGCTGAAGGTCTCCGAGCTGTCGTTTCCGCTTCATCACGTCTCTCCGTGGGGATGGGGTTCGATGCGATTACTCGGGTAGTTACTACCCAGGTAGTCACCTGGGAGTTCCCTCAGCGCTCCTCGTCCCCCGACCTCGCGGCCAGATCGACCTGGAACGCATGCATCTCGCCGCGCAGGATCTGAAGCTGGTTGTACACCGGCCGGTAGGCCGCGCCGCCCGGCCGACTGTCCTCGCCGCCACCGTGCTCGCCGCCACGCTCGCCGCGTCCTTCGCCCCCGCCGTGTTCTCCGGCGCCCTCGCCACCCTCTTCCCCACCACCGCCATGGCCCTCTTCGACGCCGGCTTCGGGGTGGCTGACCCATGCGCTGAATTCGTTCCCGAAGGCGCCCAGCTCCACCGGCACTGTCCGGCCCGGTGCGACATCGATGCGCTTCGTCGGACCCAGCTCCGTGCCGTTGTCCAGGTGGACCTCGACGCGCACCTGCGCGAGGGTCCGGGCGGTGGTGTTCGTGACCGAACCGGCGAAGACCTGCGTCCGGGGGTCGAACGCGAGCACCAGGCGGGCTCCGTTCGCGAAAAGCTTGTTCTGCCTCGTCATCTTCGGCACGTAGTCACCCTCGTCCTCGCGCCCGCCCCGTTCGGCGCTCTCGCCGCGGCCCGTCCGCGGCCCGGCTACCTCGGTCGCGAGTCCCGCCGCAGCGCGCATCCGGCGCAGGTCCGCACGGGCCTGCTTCACCATCTCGTAGAGCCTGTGCGCGTCCGCGCTCTGCTGCACCGGTTGCTGCTCCTGCACGCCGGACGCGAGAGACAGCTCGCCGTCCTGGCAGACGGGAACGCCTGCCCCCACCGCCCCGAGCACCATCAGGGAAATCATTCCGATCTTCATCATTCGACTCCTCGTGGAGTTGCGTAGCGCCCCGCGGCCGTCACTCGCGCCCGTTCGGCGACTATCGCACTAGTTGACTACTGTAATAGTCTAAACGGATCGCGAAAGTTCCACAAGGGATTGGTGGCCTGGCCGAGCGGGCCGCGAGTCTCCGAGCAGCTCCAGGGGTCCTGCCGCCGCCTCCGGAATACCCTCGGCGCGGACCCGAGGTTTCCTGCGGCTCTGCTTTGTTGCATATTCTCGCGACAGTCGCCATAATAGCGCGACTGGAGAACAGACCTGTCGCGTTTCGAACATTGCCGGGACGCCAGGATGATAATCTCATCGCGAATTGGGCGCTCAATCGCGTTATACGTAGCCCCCCAGCGCTTTCCGCGGCCACTGCTGGCGGCGGATCAACCGCTGCGGCGACGTTCCGGGCGCCGCAATGCGCAAAACGGACGGTGAGGGCGGGGTGGCGTCGAGTCGTAGCGTGTATACCCAATTAATACGATGTGTTTGTACCGGTTCATTATTCATATTTGCGACCCGCAGGATCGGTCGACATCCGGTGTCACCGCCACCGCTGCTCTGGGCAACGGTCGGAATCCGCAGTTCCTTGATAACCGGAGGGATACTCGAGTGAAGCGTCCGAAACGACTCACGGCCAGCTTCGTGCGGGCTGTGACGCGCCCTGGACGCTACGGAGACGGTCGCGGCGGGCACGGGCTCTCGCTCCTGGTCAAGCCCACCAAGTCCGGACGAACGTCCAAGACCTGGTCACAGCGGCTGCGCATCGACGGCAAGGCCGTCAACATCGGGCTCGGGCCCTATCCGGTCGTGACGCTCGCCGATGCGCGCAGGGCCGCGCTCGAAAACCGGCGCTTGACCTGGCACGGAAAGGATCCGCGCAAGGGGAGGACGCCGACGTTCGCGGAGGCGGCACGGCACGTGATCCGCCTGCGCCGCGCCTCCTGGCGAACGGGCGGCAAGTCCGAGGAACAGTGGAAGTCCAGTCTGGAGGCCTACGTACATCCCGTGATCGGAAACATGCGGGTGGACGAGATCACCACCGCCCACGTTCTGGCCGTGCTCACGCCAATCTGGAACGCCAAGCGGGTCACGGCCCAGCGGCTCCGGGGCCGGATCAGCTACGTGATGAAGTGGTGCATCGGCCGCGGCTACCGCACCACGGATCCCGCAGGAGATGCCATAACCACCGTATTGCCCCATAACATGGGAAGAAAACAACACTTCCGGGCGCTGCCGCACCGGGAGGTGGCCGGGGCGATCGCCAAGGTGCGGGCCGCGAAGACCCGGCCGGGGATCACGCTGGCCTTC
This sequence comes from Gemmatimonadota bacterium, assembly GCA_022823225.1. GTDB lineage: Bacteria > Gemmatimonadota > Gemmatimonadetes > Longimicrobiales > Gaopeijiaceae > Bin94. The sequence continues at coordinate 1,554 of JAJDXM010000093.1, read as the reverse complement.
CAGTTTCAGGTGCTGACCGCCGCGCGCGCGGCCGAGATCCGCAGGGCGACCTGGGATGAGATCGACTGGGCAAAGCGGGTGTGGACCGTTCCCGCCGAACACATGAAGGCGGGGCGCAGGCACCGGGTGCCGCTGTCCACGGAGGCTCTCGCCGTACTGCGCGAAGCCCGCAAGCTTCCGCCGGGCGCAAACCTCCTGTTCCCTTCCCCGAATGGCGGGCCGATGGGCCGCAACGCCCCGGCCACCCTCGCCAATCGCCTCCAGCTGGGATGCGTGCCGCACGGGTTCCGGTCCAGCTTCCGCGACTGGGCAGCCGAAACCGGCGTCCGCCGCGAGGTTGCCGAGGCCGCCCTGGCACACGTCGTCCTGGATCCGGTCGAGGCCGCGTACCGGCGCACCGACCTCTTCGAGCAGCGACGCTCGGTCATGGAGCGGTGGGGCGCCTATGTCATGAACGGGGTGGCCTTGCGTACTAGAAACTCAATTGCTAGATATTGACACCCCGAGCACTCACGTTGTCGTGCACGTCGGGTTCGACCGGGGCTGCGACCGTGTATACCGGATATGATAACCGCAACGTGACATGCGCGTATCGCCAAGTCATCATTGCAGTTATTCAGACGGGAAGGATGGACGGAATCTCCGTCATGGCCTCGTCCAGATCGCCGCCCGTCAGCGTGACCGTCACGCCCGCGAGGCCCATCCCGTCCACGCTCACCCGCCCGGCGATGCCGGAGGTGCGCAGCAGAATCCCCTCGAAGGGAACCGTCGCCGTCGCGCCAAGCGCGAGCGACACGTTCCGCGAGGTCGTCTCGAACGAGTAGTCGTCCGTGTCGTAGCCACTGATCCCGACCTGGAAGTTGCCGGCCGGAAGCTCGGTGAAGGTGTACTGACCGCTCTGGTCGGTCATCGTCGTCTGGTTCTCGCCCTCGCCGCTCAGGCTCACCGTCACTTCCGCGAGGCCTTCGCCCTCGACGCTGACCTGGCCCATGATGGACGCGGTGCGGAGCATGATGCCCTCGAAGGGCTGGTTGGCCGTCTTGCCGTGCTCGACCCGGATCGTCGCCGAGGTGGTCTCGAACCCGTACTCGCGGGTGTCGTAACCGGAGATGGCGACCTGGTACTCGCCGGCGCGCAGGTTGTCGAAGGAGTACTGACCGCCGTTGTCGGTCATGGCTTCCTCGTCGGCGCCCATGCCCTGCAGGCTGACGGTCACGCCCGAGAGGCCGTTGCCCTCGACGCTGATCCGGCCGGCGATCGTCGACTCGCGCACGAAGACGCCGTCGAAGCTACGGACCTTCGACTCGCCCACGGCGATCGTGACCGCGCCGGAAGCATCCGAGAAGGCCACGTCTGTGGGATCGAAGCCGGAGATCTCGACCGTGTAGTTGCCCGCGCGCAGCCCCGTGAAGGTGTACTGCCCGTTGGCGTCGGTCGTGGTCTGCGCGGCGTCGCGGCCGCTGACGTCCACCGTGATGCCCGGAAGCCCCACGCCCTCGACCGTCACCATGCCCATCAGGCTGGCGGTCCGGATGTAGGATCCCGAGAAGTTGC
>JAJDXM010000041.1 GCA_022823225.1 Gemmatimonadota bacterium | reverse complement strand
CGTCACCTGAATCCCCCTCCGCTCGCCATCCCTGCACCGTCACCGGCACTCCTCGCTCTCTCGTCACACGGTCCAACGGCACAATCACCACCCAGATACCGCCCTCAGGTCGCTACCCTGGCTCCGTGTGAGAAATCCGGGTTAGGGGTTGCGGCAAGACGACGACCGCGCGGGAGTTCGCCGCGAGCGAAGTCCTGCTGGATGTCGACGAAGACGCTCGCCATCTCGCGCAGGCCGATCCGGCCGAAGTACTGAAGGGGCCGCCGCCGCGCCTCATCGACGAGTGGCAGCTGGAGCCCAGGATCTGGAACCATGTGAGGCGGGCAGTCGATGACCGGCGGGCGCCCGGCCAATTCATCCTCACTGGCTCAGCCATTCCCGCGGACGACGCCACCCGGCATACGGGAATGCGTCGCATCGTCCGGCTTCGCTTGCGCCCCATGTCGCTGCACGAGGCGGATCGGTCATCGGGCGCCGTCTCGTTGAAGAGCATGCTTGCGGGGGAGCCCCCCGGTGCCGGGGAGCACGCGATCCCGCTCGGCGAGGTGGCCGAACTCATCTGCCGGGGGGGATGGCCCGAAAGCGTGAACTGGCCGCTGGCGCGTGCCCTGCGGGCCAATCGCGGCCAGGTGGACGAGACGGCCCGTGTGGACATTCGCGAGTTGGACGGCGTCCGTCGGGATCCGCAACGCGTGCAGCTGCTCCTGCGCTCCCTGGCCCGGAATGTCGGCACGGCCGCTGCAACTTCGCGGCTCGCGGCAGACCTGGGAGCCCCGGACAACGGGGGGATCAAGCCGCACACCGCTGCGGACTACCTCAACGCGCTCGAAAGGATCATGATCGTCGAGAACCAGCCGGCGTGGGCGACGCACCTCCGCTCCCGGGCGGTCCTCCGTAAGCGCCCGGTCCGCCATTTCGTCGATCCGTCGCTGGCCGTGGCCGCGCTGGGCGCCGACCCCGACCGATTGCTCGGGGACTTCAGGTTCCTCGGGCTCCTCTTCGAGTCGATGGTCGTCCGCGACCTCCGGGTGTACGCACAGGCCGCCGACGCCGAGGTCTTCCATTACCGGGAGAACGGGCGGCTTGAGATCGATGCCGTGGTGCAGGCCCGCGACGGCCGCTGGGCGGCCTTTGAGGTGAAGCTGGGTCCGAGGAAGGTCGAGGAGGGGGCCCGCAATCTGCTAAGGCTCGCCGAACGCGTGGATCCTGAAGCGGTCGGCCCGCCCCAGGCCCTGGGCGTGATCGTGGCAAGCGGATACGGGTACACGAGGCCGGACGGCGTGGGGGTGATTCCGATAGGGGCGCTGGGGCCGTAGGGTCACGCGGAATTCGACCGCCGAAGCTACCCGTCGCCGTCTCCTGAACCAGGATGTCCGCCTCGCGCATTCAATGTCGGGCTTGCGCTACGATCACGATAGTATTACCATGATAGTATGTTCTGCGAACGCACCGACAACCGAAACAGGGAGGGAGAATTGAGACGCAGATCACTTAGCCGGCTGGGCGAGACGGAGATGGAGGTTCTCCAGCGGGTCTGGACCATGGGGGAAGCCTCCGTGGCCGATGTGCACGAGAGCATCCTGAAGGCCCGCCCGGTCGCGTACACCACCGTGATGACCGTGATGAAGAAGCTGGTGCGGAAGGGATTCCTGCACTGCGACAGCAGCGAGTCACGGTACATGTATACGCCCGCCCGCGCGCCCGCACAGGTCCGCCAGGAGCTCGTGCAGGACCTTCTCGACCAGGTGTTCCACGGGTCGGCGGCCGCCCTGGTGCAGACGCTGGTGCGCGGCGAGACGCTGTCGGCGGAGGAGGGCGTGGAGATCCGGAAGATGCTGGCCCGCATGGCCGCCGAAGAGGAGGAGCAGGATGCCTGACTTCCTCGAAGGGCTGGGAAGCGCGAGCGTCTGGGCGTTCTGGGTGCCGGTGCTGGTCTGGACGGGGCTGGCGGGGGCGGGGGTGCTCGCCCTGGCCCGCATGCGCGGTCTTCACCCCATCGCGGGGTACCGGTTGCGCCAGGCCCTGCTTCTGGCCCTGCCGGTGTCGGTCCTGGCGGCGCCCTGGGTTCCCGGGCTGTTTCCGGCCGCGCCCGCCGCAGCCGGGCCGGTGCTGTCGGTGGACGGCGCCCTGATCGTGCCATCGGTTCCGGGCGGCGCTACGCTTGCCGCCGATGGGGGACCTGGCGCGGGCCTTCCCCTGGTTCTGCTCGGCACGGCGACGGTCGCGATCGTTCTGCTGGCAATCGGGCGGCTCGCCGTATTGGCGACCGACCTGAGGCAATTGCACAGGCTGCGGCGGGTGGCCGCGCGCGTCGATGATCCGGCTCCGCGGCGCAGACTGCGGGAGCTGGCGGAGCAACTCGGCGTCCGCCGGCCCGTGGAGCTGCTGGAAGGCCCCCCGGACAGCGCCCCCATGACCTTCGGCGCGTGGCGGCCCGTCATCATGATCCCGCGCTCGGCGCTGGGCTCGCCGGATTCGCTCGACGCCGTCCTCGTTCACGAACTCATTCACATCCGCCGTGCGGACTACACGTGGGCCCTGCTCGACTGCCTCGTCTCGGCGGCGTTCGCCTTCCACCCCCTGGTGTGGGTGCTCCGGCGCGGGATCGAGCGCTGCCGCGAGACATCGTGCGATGCCGAGGTGCTGGCCCGCGGGTTCGTCGGCCCGAAGCCCTACGCCGAGCTGCTGGCCCACACCCATGTCCCCACGCAATTCCCCATGCCCGCGGTGGCGGCGAGCCTGTCGGCACCGTCTCTCAAACTCAAGGAAAGGTTGGAGACCATGAAGAACTTCGCACACAGGAAACTCACGTCCCGGCAGCGCGTCGGCATCGTGCTCGGCGCCGGGCTGGTCTGCGTGTTGGTTGCCGTCGCGGGGGCCTGCGCGACCAGGGCGGAAGAAGAGCCGGGGTTGCTTGACCCCTCGGCCGACCGGGCCCCCACGGAGGCGGTCGTTGGATATGTCAGGGCGAGTGAGCAGGCCTACGAGGTCCAGCGGAGAGCCGAGATTGCAGCGCACGAAGCCGAGGTCGTGCGGTCCTACGAGTCGCAAGGGCTTGTCTACACGCTGTCCCGGGGAAGCGGATCAAGCCGGTACACCTACCGCGCCACGGAGGCAGACGTGCAACAGGCACTGACGGAGCTCGAGGTGGAAATGGACTACCTGCGGGAACAGATCACCGCAACCCGGGACCTCGAGTTTGCAACCATAGAGCGTGTGGAGGAAGCGGAGCCCAACAGCACGGAAAGGCGCGCAGCGCTGACGGATTACGAGGAAGTAAGTGCCAGGGCCGATTTGCTGCAGTCCATGCGCACCGAGCGCATGCGGGAGTACGAGACCGTGAAGTTGCAGTACGAGACGCAGAAGAGGATGCGCGAAGGCCGGTGAAAATCCCGCGCCGCCGTTCTACCAGGCGTGACCGCGCGGCACGCCCGGTGGCGGTCGCGGTGGCCCTGCCGGCCCGTCGCGTCGCCGCTCCCGGTGCGCGGACGGCTTTGTCCGCGGGCTGCTTGATCACGGTGCTCGCAACGCCTGCCCCCACGCCCGCCGCACAGGAGACGATCGAATTGCCGGCCGAGGACATACTCCTCGACGCCCACTTCGAGGAGATCTACCGCCTGGGCTCAGTGGACGGCGGTGGCTGGGACACCTTCGGGAGCGTTGAGAGCCTCGGTTTCGACGCCGCCGGCAACCTCTACATCCTCGACACGCAGGCGGTGCGGATCTCGGTGGTCGATCGGGGGGGGAACCTGGTGCAGCAGTTCATCGGGGAAGGGGAGGGCCCCGGGGAGTTCGGGCGCAACTCTGCCGGCGCGTTGGAGTCTGCCGTCATGCGCGACGGGCGGGTTGCCGTCTACGACCCCGGGCAACTTGCATTCGCCCTGTTCAGTGCGGATGGCGAGTTCGAGCGCACGATCCCCATGGGCGGCGACCGCTGGCGCCAGCCGATGCTCTCGGAGATTCAGGCCTTCCCCGGAATGGAGCGGGTGCTCTCTACGACCCGCGTCATACACTTCTCGCCACCGGATGCAGGGCCAGGTCGGCAGTTCCGCTACGTCCTGAGCTACGACCTCAGCGGTGACGAGGCCGCCGTCGACACCGCCGCGACGGCATGGAAGCGCCCCTCGGACCGGCAGGTGTTCGCGCCGGAGTTGATGGCGGGCGCGCTTCCTGGTGGCGGCATCGCGTTTTCCGACTCCTCCGCCTACGCGATCAAGTTCGCTGCGCCGGGAGGCCTCGTGACCAGGATCGTGACCCGGCCGCTGCGGCCAAGGCCCGTGACCAACCGGATGAGGACCGAAGAGATCGAGCGCCGGCTGAAGGCCCTTGAGACGCGGCAGCCGACGGCCGGCGACCCGGCGATGCAGGCGGCGATGCCGTCGATGATCGAAGCCCAGCGCGCCGGGATCGAGGCCATGGAGTTCTACCCCGTAATGCCGGTCGTGCTCGCCCTGCGCACGGACTGGGAAGGGACGATTTGGGTCCGCCGCCGGGGGGATGAAGTGGAAGGGGATGGCGGTCCCATCGATCTGATCACGGCGGATGGGCACTACCTGGGAACACTTGCGCCAGGCGCCACCCCGCTGCCCGAGGCCTTCGGCCCCGACGGGCTGGTTGCCTTCGTGGAGAAGGACGACCTCGACGTGCCCTACGTGGTGGTGAAGCGATTTCAGAGGCCGGAAGGAGCGCCGGAATGAACCGCTTCGCGCGTCCGGGCCACCGAGTTGCACTGGTCCTGTCGGCTGCGCTGGTGGTTGCCGCGGTGTTCCTGCTTCAGAGGAACGATTCAGCCGACTCGGCGTCCGGGAACGATGGCTTCGTGTGCCCGGACTGCACCTGCGCCGAGTGCGAGGTTCAACTGGACCACGTCATGACGGTCGGATCGCTGGACGGGCCCGACTGGTTCCCGGAGCAACCCCGGACCGTCGCCCGGGACAGTCGCGGCCGTCTCCATCTGGCCTTCCCGATGCTGGAACACCTGCCGGTCTTCGACGCCGCCGGCCGGTCGCTGCCGCCCATCGGCCGGGGCGGGGAAGGACCGGGTGAGTATCAGCTTCCGTACCTGGTCCGAGTCGATCGAGCGGACACGGTCCTGATCGTCGACTGGACCCACCAGCTGTCGGTTGTCACGCCCTCCGGCGAGTTCGTCCGCCGGAGTCACGTACCGGTCGAGGCGGAGGACTTCCTCGTGACCGGCGAGGGAAGCGTGGTGTTCAGCGGAGAATGGATGGGCGCAGATGATGGCGGCAGGGGCAAGGTGTTTCATGTGTTCAATCCCCACAGTGCCGCTGTCGAGACGTCGTTTCACGTGCGCGAGACCGAGAGCGGCAGCTGGCCGCGGAGATTCCACCTGGGTCCGGCGGGCGACCCGGACCGGTTCTGGACGGTTGCCCGCGACGGCGATCGGTACGAAGTCATGCAATTCGCCACCGATGGAATGCTGTTACGGCATTTCGAACGAAGTCCGGCCTGGTTGCGTGCCATTCCGCCCGATGGCGACCTCCAACCACCCCCGAGCAACGTCTTCGGCATTTCGGAGTCGGACGGCCACCCTTTGATTATCGGACGCCATCCCATCGATGACTGGACCCGGTACTGGAACGACGAGGTCTTCGGGGAGGACGGAGAGGCCAGCCCGTCCGAACTCCAGTACACCAGGCTCTATCGAAGCGTGGTGGAGGTTGTGGACGTCGATACCGGGCAACTGGTTACCGCGGGGCGAATTCCCGGCCTTGCCTTCTCCTTGCTGCCCGACCTGCACGTTGCCGCCTATCGGGAGGACGATGCCGGAGTGCCGTACGTCGACGTTTTTCGAATGACGGTGGTCGGGACTCCCGACGCCCCCCAATACGGCGTCCGCGACAGCGCAGGAATCAGGATCGCCGAGAACCCGCGCCCCGCACCCGATTCGCGGCTCGGCTGGTCGGTCAGCACCGAGCCGCTGCTCTCGATCGGCACCACGGAGGGCGATTCCACCTTCCAGCTCTTCAGGGTTGCGGACGCCACCCGCCTCGCCGACGGCAGGATCGTCGTCGCGAACGGCGGCTCCCTCGAGCTGCTTGTCTTCGACGCGGAGGGTAGCCACCTGGACTCGTGGGGCGGCAGGGGCGAGGGGCCTGGCGAATTCGCCCGGCTGAACCGGGTGCGCGCGTGGGCGGGCGACTCGCTGATCGCGGCCGACCCGGGGCGGGGCAGAGTCTCCATCCTTGACTCACGTGGCAGCCATGGCCGGACGGTCAATCTCCACAGCTGGAGCGAAGGCGAAGCGATGATGCCGACCGCCCCGGACCAGGCACAGGAGCCGGTCGGGTTGATGGCTGTCGGTCCGGATGCTCTGATCGGCGTCCTGCCGGACGGAACGCTCTTCACCAGGGATGACGAGATCGTGACAATCGGCTTCACGCGTCAGGACTACGCCTACGCCCTGAAGACCATCGACGGCGAGATGTCCGTCGTTTCACTCGGAACGCGCCCCGGCCCGCAGACCTATGCCGAGAACTTCGACGCGGGCGGCGGCTTCCTCTTCATCCCCTTCACGCATCCCTTTGGCCAGACGACCCACACCGCGGTCTGGGGAGACCTCGCGGTACTGGGCCGCACGGAGACCTACGAGATCAGGGGATACCGCAGCGACGGCTCCCTGGCGCGCATCGTCCGAAGCGATTTCGAGCCGGGAACCCCCACCCGGGCCGAGCACGACGCATGGTTCAGTCGGCTGCTGGCCGGGTATTCGGAGGAGCGCCGGGAACAAAGGGCTCAGGTGGCCGCCAACGTTCCGCTGGTCGATGCCTTCCCGGCCTTCGGTGCGGTCGTCGGCGACGCCCTCGGCCATCTGTGGGTCGCCGAGTTCAAGCGCCCCGGCGACGAACGTGCCGGTACACTCTGGACCGTCTTCGATGGGGATGGCCGGATGCTCGGCCTTGTCGAGACCCCCCTGATCGGCACAGTCTTCGAGATCGGCGAGGACTACATCCTGGGCGAGGCAACGGATGAACTGGGTGTCGAGCATGTTCGGATCTGGGGGCTGGACAGGCAGGGTTGAGGCAACGCTCCCGGTAGCCTGATCAACCATACCAGGCATACGGACGTGGGGACCGGACCGGGCCGAAGTCAGACTGTACGACAGACGGCTTGGAGGATGACTGGTGTGCGGGCCCGACTGATCATCGTGGCGGCCCGGCGGGAACAAGCAGGAGGTGCTGCGAAGTGAGCATGCGATTTCGGCTGATTGTAGCGATGGCAGCGATGGCAGGCGCGAGCGCAAACGTGGTGGTCGATGCGCGGTTGATGGCCCAGGATACGCCCGCGGAGCTCACGGGCTGCCTCGACGTGTCCGTGGGACCGTGGGTGGTGGAGACGTACGAGGACAGGCTGCATCCGCGCGCCGGTCATGAGTCGTACCGGATCCCGCCAAGGATAAGGTTCGGCGGACCGGATGACCGCCGGCCGTCGCTTACGCGAATCGTGGTTCCGGAGGACGACCCGGCTGCGTCTCATGTTCGTTTCGCAGGAGCGGAATCGGACGGAGACTCGCTCCGCATGCATTTGACGGACGGCTTCACCGGGGTGAGTGCCACCCTGGGCCGTTCGGGAGACGGGTGGACCGGCACCGCACGCTCGGAATCCGACGTCATTCCCTACCAGATGAATGCCCGACCCGTCGCAATGAGCCCGGTCGACTGCGAATCGCCGCTCCCGGTGCCCGGCGACGAGTCAGCCCCGCTCGGTCGGGTCGTGGAGCTGGAGGGCGGACAGGCCATCACTTTGGGTGAGCCGCTTTCCGAGCAGCTGGAGACGGTGGCGCTTCCACCATTCGACTGGACCTGGGTCCTGCCAACGAGAATCGCTGAAATGGAGTTGACCACGCCGCGCAACGCAGTCGGCGTCGTAGGCCGGGCCCGGGGACTCTTCGGCGCCACGGACTCCATCCAGGTCCACACGGATCCAGCCGGCCTGGTGTACTCCGTCCGGCTCCTTTACGTGGACCCCGGCGCCCGCGAGACCCTGGAAGAGCGGCTGCGCAGCCAGTACGGCGCGCCCGGGACGGCATCCGGGGTTCCGGACGTCCACATCTACAGGAATCCGTCTACCTCCCTGTGGTTGCGGCCCTGGGCGTCCACCCGGACAGAGATTCTGTTGTCGGACAGGAGGCGGTAGGCATGCAGCGCCTTCCCGCGTCGGCGCTGTTGCTTGGCGGTGTCGCGTGCGCTTCCGAAGGGCAACCACAAGCCACTGCGGATGCTGTGGACCCCGAACTCACCGGCTGCTACGACGTCACCGTCGGAGAGTGGGTGGTGGAGAGCCGTCCGCTCTTCAGTCTGAGGCGGGTACCCGTTCCCAGCGAGCGAGGCGACTCGACCGACTACGAGATTCCGCCGAGGATCGAGTTTGCCGGGCCGCGCGATCCGCCTTCATCAGGCACGGCGGTCGTGGTGCCGGAGGGCGCACTGCCATCGGTCCACAGATACACGGGCGGCGAAATCACCGGCGATTCGCTTGACCTGTGGTTCAGCACCGGTTACGCCGGCGTGACGGCCAGGCTGGTCCGCTCCGGCGACGACTGGGTTGGCACCGCACGTACGTTCATCGACATAAGCCCCTACACGGTGCATGCCCGGCCCATCACGCTGACGCCCACAGCGTGCGACAGTTCCCCGCCGGTATCGATCGACGAGATGCGACCTGCTCTTGCACGGTCCGTCGAATTGGAGGACGGATCGGTGATCACTCTGGGCGAAGCGCTTCCGGAACCGCTGGAGACGGAGCCAGAATCAACCCGCCACGCGGGAACCGATTCGATAGTGACACCACCGCAGGACTGGCAGCTTGTGACCGGTCGAACGCGGGGCCTCTTCAGTGCCACCGACTCCGTCGCTGTCTTGCTGAACCAGTCGCAAGAAGTGACGGGCGTGCGACTGCTGTTCCCGGGTGCCGATGCCTTTGAGGTATTGGACGCGCGGCTGCGCGGCGTGTACGGCGAGGCTCGGTGGTCGGACGGGGCAAGAAGCCGCTTTGAGAACAGAATCACCTTGCTGCGGCTGCACCGGCGAGCATCCGGCGGGGCCGAGATCCTGCTCTACTGACCGCGGCAATCGAACCTAATCTCACCCACCCACCTGTCCCCACAGGAACGCCAGCTCCATCGCCGTATTCCGCACGTTCCGGCTGAACGTTCGCCCGCCCGCATGCCCCGCGCGCGGATCATAGTCCAGGATCACCGGCAGCCCCGACGCGCTCGCCCGCTGCAGCCGCGCCGCCATCTTCCGGGCCTGCAGCGGAGGCACCCGGGTGTCCAGGTCGCCCTGCGTCAGCATGACCGCCGGATACGCCACCCCGTCTCGCACGTTCTGGTACGGCGAAAAGGTCTTGATCACGTCGAACTCCTCGCGCACCGCCGCGTTCCCGTACTCGAGCAGCGCCGGCATGTTGTTCGTGCGCGTGAACTGGTAAAAGCGCACCATGTCCAGGTCCGGGAAGCCGCAGAAGACCGCGCGGAAGAGCTCCGGGCGCCTGGTCATCGCGCTCGCGACGAGGAGGCCGCCCTTGCTGACGCCGCGCATCGCGAGGCGGTCCGGGTTCGTGTAGCCGGCATCGATGAGCCACTCTGCCGCCGCGATGAAGTCGGCGAAGACGTTGGGCTTGTTCTTCAGCATGCCGCCGGCGTGCCAGGTCTCGCCGAACTCGCCCCCGCCGCGGAGCGTCGCCATCGCGTAGACGCCGCCCCGTTCCATCCACACGGCGGCCCGGTTGTCGAAGCGCGGCAGCAGGCTGACGTTGAAGCCGCCGTAGCCGTAGAGCAGGGTCGGGGTGTCGCCGGTGAGTTCGAGCCCGCGACGGTGCGCGACGTAAAGCGGTCCGCGGGTGCCGTCCGCCGAGGTGTACCAGTGCTGGCCGACCTCGTAGTCCGCGCCGTCGAAGGGAACCGAGGAGGCCAGCCACGGCTCGGTCTCCATCGTCTCCAGGTCGAGTTTGACGATATGGGGAGGGGTATTGAGGGATGTGAGGGTGAGCAGCGCCGCGCCTTCGCCCCACGGGCGCAGCGTCGCCACATGGTGTTCGGGAAGAGGGATTCCTCCGGTGCGATTGCCGTCCATGTCGTAGCGCACGATGCGGCTGCTCACGTTGTGCAGGTTATCGGCGTAGATCTGCCCGCCGATGATCTGGTAGCCGGTCAGCAGGTCCTCGGTCTCGGGGATGACGACGCGCCAGTTGGCGGGGTCGGGGTCGGGGTTCGCGGGGTCCAGGGCGACGACGCGGTTGTTCGGCGCGTCGAGGTTGGTCAGCAGCCAGAGTTCGTCCTCGACGAAGCGGACGCTGAAGCGGGCGGGGGCGCCGACCACAATCGGACGTGGCTGGAGCGAGCCGACGATGATCGACCCGCCGCCGCCTGGTGAGATCGGCACCGACCGGCCTCGGGACCGCCTCGCCAGCCTGACACCGGCCGCCATGTCCTGCAGGTACACATCGGTCCGGGCCCAGCCGTGCTGGACGGTGAACACCATGTAGCGGCCCTCGCCGCCTTCCGTGAAGCCGACGAACTTCTCCGGCCCGTGACCTTCGCCGAACAGCTCGGCGTCGTCCTCGACGTCGGTCCCGAGCATATGCAGGCGCACGCGGCCGCCCGTCTCCCGAGATCGGCTGACGTAGTAGAAGCCCGTCCCGTCCCGGTTGAACGAGATCCCGCCGTAGAGGAAGTTGGGCAGCCGGTCCGGCAGGTCTTCGCCGGCCTCCAGGTCGCGCACCCGGATCTCGACCTCGTCCTGGCCGCCGTCGCGCACCGCGTAGATCATGAGGTCGCCGTCGGGGGAGAAGTCGCGGATGCTCACGCTTGTCGTGCCGGTCGGATCGAGATCGAGGGGGTCGACGACCATTTCGAAATCCCCGCCCGGGTCGATCGGGTCCCTCCGGGGCTCCTCGGGCGCGGGCCGGCGCCGGATCGCCGCCACCTCCTCACCCGGCTTCCTCATCGTGAAGTACTCGAAGTCCCCCGCCCGTCGCGGAAAGAGCGGTCCGGGAACATCCATGAGCTCCCGCAGCCGCGCCTCCAACTCGTCCCGCAACGGCGTATCCCCCACGATCAGCTCCGCATACGCGTTCTGAGCATCGATCCAGGCCCGCGTCTCCGGGCTGTCCTGGTCCTCGAGCCACCGGTAGCGGTCGGTGATCGCGAGCCCGTGCAGCGTGTCGACGACCGGGTTGCGCTCGGTTTCGGGCGGGCGCGGGTAGGGGGAGCAGGCCAGCGCAACGAGGGCGACGATCAGGGGCCGGGGCGCCAGCGCGCATCGCATGCCTGCCAGGTGGCGCAGGCGTGGGACGGTCCCCGGACATGGGGTTGTGATGGCGGGGCGGTGGGCGCTATTCGGCATGGCGGACTCCGGCGTGAGTGCGCGGCGAAGGTGGGGTGGGGCGGGGCGGGATGCAAGGCGGCGGAGGGGGCGGATATCGCCAACGGGGGAGTTCTTGCGGGTATCTGGCGGCCACTCGTCCAGGTCGTGCGGATTCCCGCTCAGCGGGATGCAGCGACGCGGGTGTCCCATGCCGACATCGGTGGGCCCGCGCGTTGATTCCCGTCTTGCGTTATTTTCTGTAATAACACTAGATGTTCATGATTCTGAACCATAGCCCACTCTTGGGGTCAATCAGCGGCGCGGTGAGACCCTGGGACCTAACGTGGGGGCGCCATAACAGCAAGTACTTGCCGGATATGCTCGAAAACGTCCGGCCATGCCCCTCGATGGGACGGGTCTCCACCATCAGCGGCTGTCGCCGGGAGGTTGTCACTCGGAATCGAAAGCCTTGCACATCAAGAAATCCTTGCGCTATGCTGCTGTCAGTTCTTTCGGGGACAGCGGCCCGCAGGGGGTCGTTTCCGGAGGGGCGAATCGATTCAATCAACCACAACGGTTTCGAGGAGGAGATATGAGAAGGAAGGGAATGACGCCATGTGGCGTGGCCACGGCGATTGTGTTCGCGACCGGGCTTCCGGTCACCACGGCAGCGGCCCAGGAGGCCGCCGACGCGTTTTTCGGCGATGAGCCGGTCGAAACACCCTTTGGAGTATCGGCAGCTGCGGCGACATCCGTCGCGGGGCCCGAGTTGGACGTTGGTGGACTCGGATGCGCCGCGGAAGACGGCACTGCCTCGCTCAATTCCGGTCGCGAGGCGGGGGCAGCCCAGGACGATGGCAAGTGCCCGAAATGGGTGGCCCTGGATGACTTCGAAGATGTCGACTACGGACGCGGTATTGGCATAACGATGTGTCGCCTTACCGAAGAGTACACCGTAAAGGTGGGCACGGGCATCCTTGGGGCCTTCACTGCCGGGATCAAAGCCATTTTCGGGGGCGAGGTCAAGGGGGAAGCCAAGGGATGGAGAGAAACGACCCGCACGCGCTGCGACTATCACGGATGCGGCTTGGACATTTCACTGAGCGAGGCGGTTTGGTCAACCAGAAACTGATGAATCCACTGAACTTTAGCCGGGTCCTCGCGTTCCTCCTGGCGAGCGCGATGTCCCTTCCACTGTCGGCCCAGGAGAGGCTTGAAATGGATGTGGCCACGGGCCGCACCATAATCGACGGGTTCGAATACGACTTCAACGGGATCGCAGTTGTGGACCACGAACGCCGGATTGTCTATGTGGTCGACGCGGTCGAGCCCCTCGGGGTCATGGCCCTGTCGATCGAGGACGGTTCGCAGATCGCCATCTACGGTGGTTCAAGGGGCGACGGGCCCGGTGAACTTCGCTCCCTGAGAAGCGTGTCGCTCTCTCCCGAGGGCGTGCTCGTTTCCGGCGGGGGATTGATCAATCACTGGGGCAGGGAAGGCAACTTCATCGGAGCCTGGCGCCCGGACCAGTCCCTCGCGGCCCGGGTTCAGGGGCAATGCATGGTCAACGGCCAACTGGTCGTGCCGTCCATGGAGGGCGCGATTCGCCGAAAACCCGATGGATTCTGGGAACTGCTCGGCAGACGGCCGGGCGGGAACGTGGACGCTCGAATCTTCGGAGCAACGCACGTCGCCTGCATCGGTGATATCGCATACGTGCTCGATGAGCAATTGGCGGGATACTCGCCCGATGGTGGTGTGACCCGCCTTGCGCTGCCGGAGGAGGTTGAAGAGGCAAGCCGCATCTGGCGCGAGAACCTCGGCGGGGAAGCCGTCGGGTATCCCTACCACGCTGTGTTTGGCGATGGGGCCGGCCAGTTGGTCGTGGTCGTACCGCGCTACGCCCCGAGCGAGGTTTTCGGGGCGACGATCGATCCGGCAACGGGGTGTTACGAGATCATCGTATCTCCAAACCCGGTGGTACGACGAACGCATGCGTTGATCGGAATGTATCGGGACAGCGCGGTAGTGGCCGAAAGCGAAGTGGAAGAGCAGGTCATCAACGGCGAGCGAACAAGGGTCTTCTACCCTGGCGGGAGAAGGATCGCGCTGCGCCCCCTGCGTCCGGCGGGCGGTTCGCCGTGCCCGGACAGTCCGGGACGGTGACGGCCCTGCTGACGTCGTTTGGCCAAAGCCCTCCCGGTCCGGTTTCGGGCCGGGGGGGCGGTGCCGGCCCCGCCGGGACAACCGGAGGATCCGGCGCGGAGCACGTCGAGGGCGGAGTGAGTCCGGAGCGGCCGCGTCGAGCGCGGGTCAGGCTGCGTCGCTCGGCCGGTCCCTGTCAGACCGGGGTGCCGGTACTCCTGGTGAGCGCCCGGTAAAGGTCGCTGAGCTGCTTGGTGAGCGGCCCCGGACTCCCATCGCCGATGGTGCGCCCGTCAATCTCCGTCACGCTCGCCATCTCGCCCATTGTGCCAGTGCAGAAGGCCTCTTCGGCGCGGTAGGCTTCCATCAGAGAGATGTCCCTTTCCCGCGACGGGATGCCGTGCCTGTCGCACAGCTCGAGCACGGTCGCGCGGGTGATCCCCTCGGGACACGCGACCGTGCGGCTGGTCATCACGACGCCGCCGCTCACGATGAGGAAGTTGGTGGCGTTGGTTTCGGCGATGAACCCGCGCCGGTCGAGCATGAGGGCGTCGTCGGCGCCGGCCGCGTTCGCTTCGATCTTGGCGAGGATCGACTGGAGCAGGTTGGCATGGTGGATCTTCGGGTCGAGGGTGTCGGGGCCGAACCGGCGCAGCGAACTGGTGACGAGCCGCAGACCCGAACGGTCGTAGACGGGCGCCTTGTATTCGGCCAGCACGATCAGCGTGGGGCCTGACCGGTTGAGGCGCGGATCCATGCCACTCGTGTACTTGGTGCCGCGAGTGAGCGTCAGGCGGATGTGGACGCCGTCGCGCATCGAGTTTGCCGCGAGGGTGCGCCGGATCTCGGCGATGATCTCGTCGTCGGTGGGGATCTCGGCGAAGGCGAGGGCCAGGGCGGATGAGCGCAGCCGCCCGAGGTGCTCTCCGAGCTTGAAGAGTCGGCCGTCGTAGAGGCGCAATCCCTCCCACACCGCGTCGCCGCCCTGCACCACCGAGTCGAAGGGGCTGACGCCCGCCTTGTCGCGGTGCACCAGTCGGCCATTGATGTTGACGATCAGGTCGCGGTTGCGTTCATCGAAACCCTGTAGCATGTAAAGTTCGCTTTACAAAATGTCGTGTTGTCTTTACTAATTTGGTACGGCTAACCCGTCGGCCACCACCTCCCGCACTGCATCCAGGGTCGGCGCGATCTCGACCGAGCGGCGCGGCCGGTCCATCACCCTGGCGATCCCCGGCGGCACGGGCAACGACTCTCCGATCAGCGGTTCGACGGTCTCGGCGAACTTGGCCGGGTGGGCGGTCGCAAGGACGATTCCCCGTGCCCCCGGTCGCCGCTGCAGCTCGCGCCGAAGGCCGAGCAGTCCCACGGCGGTGTGCGGGTCGATGGCGATGCCGCGACGCCGCCAAAGGTCGCGGATACAGGCGCGCGTCTCGTCGTCCGACCAGGCGGAGCCCGAGAGGATGTCGCGAAGCGAACGCGAGGCGGGGGAATCGTGATCGGCCGCGTTTGGCCGGCCATGTGGCCCCTTCCGCCCGGCGCGCTCCGCCCCGAACAGATGCCGGATCCGGCGGAAGTTGCTGGGGTCGCCGACGTCCATCGCGGTCGAGATCGTCTCGACCGAGGGCCGGGGGTGGAAGCCGTGCCCGTCGAGATACTCCGGAACGACGGAGTTGGCGTTGGTGGCGGCGACGAAGCCCGCGCGTGACATTCCAGCCACATGGCGGGCGATCAGCCCAGCCGTGAGGTTGCCGAAGTTTCCGGAGGGGACGGACACGACGACCTCCGGGTCGGGGGCTGTCCGCGCCAGCTCCATCCACGCGTGCACGTAGTAGAACGTCTGCGGGAGCAGGCGGCCGATGTTGATCGAGTTGGCGGAGGTCAGCGACAGTCGCGCGTTGAGGCGCGGATCGGCGAAGGCCTGCCGGACGAGGTGCTGACAGTCGTCGAAGGTGCCGCGGACCGCCACCGCGGTGACGTTTCCGCCCACCGTGGTGATTTGAGCTTCCTGCCGGGTGCTGATCTTCCCGATCGGGAAGAAAACCATGACGCGTACGCCGGGCACTCCGTGGAATGCGTGAGCCACCGCGCCACCGGTGTCCCCCGAGGTGGCGGTGAGGATGGTGACCGGGGCGGCGGCTTCTGCGGGCGCCATGAGCCGCGCCGGGCCCAGGGGCGTATCCAGCGGGCCCAGCGCCGACATCATGCGGGCCATGAAGCGGGCACCCACGTCCTTGAAGGCGTGGGTGGGGCCATGGAAGAGTTCAAGCATGTGCACCCCGGGCTCGATCTCGCGCAGCGGGACGGGGAAGTTCAGGGCGTCGTGCACGACCGTGCGGAGGACATCGTCCGGGACCTCGCCGGCGAGGAAGTGACGCGCCACCACGAATGCCCGCTCGGGGAAGGCGAGGCTGGCCAGCGCCGCGCGATCCTCCTCCGGCAGCGGCGCGATCGAGGCCGGGACGAAGAGCCCGCCGTCCGGTGCCTGGCCCAGGAAGAGCGCCTCGGCGAAGCTCCAGGTGGACGGGGCGCCGCAAGTACGGTGGGCGCTGACCCCACCGCCCCCCCGCGCACTGATCAGCTGCATTCCAGAATCCGCGCGCCCTCCCGGTTCACCGAGGAGACGATGATGTCGGACTCCACGCCGACCTCCTCGCGGAAGGCGCCCGCCATGTCGAGCGCGGCTGCCTCGGCATTGTCCCTTGTCCGGCAGATCGCGAATACGGTAGGCCCTGATCCCGAGAGCCCGGCAGCGACGGCACCGGCGGCGAGCGCACGGTCCCGGACCCCTTCAAAGCCCGGGACCAGCCTGGCGCGCAACGGCTCGGCCACCGCATCGCGCATGCAGCGCGCGATCAGGTCCCAGTCGTCCCTCATCAGCCCAGCGACCAAGCCAGCCGCGTTCCCCCACTGCTCGACCCCCGCCTTCAGGGGGATGGTGTCGCCCAGAATCGTCCTTGCGCGTCGCGTTTCGACCTCGAGTGCGGGGTGGACGATGGCCAATACCAGATCGCTGGGCGTCGGCAGCATCACCATTCTGGGTGGCAACCCCGGCAGCACCAGCACGAATCCCCCTGCCAGCGAAGGCGCGGCGTTGTCGGCGTGGTCGGCCCCGGAACCCTTGCGCTCCCCGATCATGGCGCACTCGAGCAGCGCCGTCCGGTCCAGGCCGCTCCCAAGCAGCACGTCGGCCGCCACGGCTCCCGCGACGGCGCTCGCCGCGCTGCCGCCCAATCCGGAAGCCAGCGGGATCCCCTTGCGAACCTCGATCGCGACGCCAGCCTCCGATCCCGTCCGATCGAGCACTCCCTGCACGGCCAGCGCGGCGGCATTGCGCTCCGGGTCCGTTGGAACCCGCCCGCCGTCCCCGCTCACCGATACCGACACGATCCCGCTTCCCTCGACCGCACGCGCGACCACCTCGTCCCCGGGCCTCTCCAGCGCCAGGCCAAAGATGTCGAAGCCGCACCCCAGGTTGGACACGGAGGCCGGAGCGAGGACGCGGACCATGCGCGGAGGACCGTCCCGACGCGACATGTCAGCGCCCCGGCTCCGGCCGTCCCGATGCGGCATGCCGCCGCCTCGCCCGCTGCTTCCGGAACGGCATCGCCACCATCCCCGGCAGGGTCGCCCACTCAGCGCGCTCCATGTCCTCCAGCCCGAGCGTCAGCTTCCTCGGGTCGCGCACCAGCCGGAAGCTCCCGAAAACACGGTCCCAGAACGAGAACACGCTCGAGTAGTTGGAGTCCGTCTCCGGCTGGTAGTCGGAGTGGTGCACCCAGTGCATCCAGGGGGTCACGATCAGCCAGCGCAGCCAGCGGTCGGCGCCCGCGGGGACGCCCACATTGCCGTGATGGAAGAGGATGATCGGCAGCAGCACGGCCTCGTAGACGAGCACATGGCCGACCGTCATGCCGAGCAGCGGCAGCACCGCGAGCCGCGCGACCGAGGACAGCAAGATCTCGCCGGTGTGAAAGCGCAGCCCCGAACTGGCGCTGAGCTCGCGGTCCGCATGATGGACCGCGTGGAAACGCCACAGGAGGGGGATGCGGTGATTCAGCCGGTGCCAGAAGTACTGCCAGAGGTCGAAGAGCACGAAGCCGAGCACGAATCCCCACACGCCGGTGACGCCGAGCCAGTTCAGCAGGCCGAAGGAGTTGGCGCGGGCCCACTCGGTGGCCACCAGCGTGGCTCCCGCGAAGAGGAGCGCCGCAACCAACGCGTTCAGCACCCCCAGCGCCACATTCGAGGCGTCGTGACCGACCCGCTCGCGGCGCCCCTCGAACATCGGAATCAGCCCTTCGATGAGCCACATGAGCGCCAGCGCGACCGTGGCGACGACCGGCTTGAAGGTGGAGAGGGACTCGATCATTTGGCGGTCCTGTTCGTTGCAGGAAGTCGGTCCATTCCGCGGCGGCGCGCTGGCGCGGCCCCGCGCCCCGCCATGACAGGGAAGATGAGGTCGCCCCCCGCGATGGTCCAGCGCACGAAACGGTCCCCGAGCCGATCCCCGCGCGCCGGTCACGGCGTCGGCCCCCGCGCGGGCCCCGGTTGTGGCATTCCCTGTCGTGTCGTCTATTGGGCCGGGCCACCGGTCATTGGCCGGGCCTCCCGACCGTTCATCCACTCGGAGTTCACGTTGCCACGCCACAACCATCGTTCGGACAGCCGCGGGCCCGCCGGGGAGTCCGCGCGCAACCCGGTCGTATCCATGCTCCTCATGGCCGTCTTCGTGGTGGGCGGCGCGATCGGGCTGGTCGCCGACTGGCCGGCGGGACCGGCGAACCTGGACTGGGGAGTATGGGTCGTGGTATATGGGGGATATGGGTTCGTGATCTCGGCGGCCCTTTTCCACGCGCTCACCGGGCGCTGACGGACGGGCGCAGCCATGGCTGAATCGGCCCTCTACACCGTCATCCTCGTCGCGTATTTCGGGGCCCTCATGGGACTCGGCTTCTGGTTCAACCGCCGCAAACGGTCCCGCCGGGAGTACTTCCTCGCGCGGGGCGACCTCGGCCCGGCGACGCTCGGCTTCTCCTACTCCGCCACCCAGATGAGCGGCAGCTCCTACATGGGTGCGGTCGGGACCGAGCGCGAGCTGGGCTACAACTTCGCGCCCGCGGGCGTCTCTTCGGCGGCGGCGGCCTGGTTCACCTACATCCTGCTGGGCGAACGGCTGCGGCGGGTCGCGGCGAAGGTCCGCTGCACGACGATCGTCGATGTCTTTCAGGCGCGCTACCCAGGCCGGGCTGTGGCCATGACCGCCACCGCGCTCATGCTGATCGCCTTCATTCCGCTGATCGCGGCCCAGCTCAAGGCGGCGGGGAACCTCTTCGAGGTGCTGCTCGGGATGCCCTACCTGCTCGGGCTCTTCGTCTTCGGCGGAATCGTGGTTCTCTACACCGTGATCGGGGGAATGCACGCGGTCGCGTGGACCGACCTCATCCAGGGCTCGATCATGATCGTCGGGTTCGCGGTTCTGGCGCCCGTGGCCGTCGGCGCTGCGGGCGGCTTTGCCGAGATGCACCTGCGCTACGCCGAGTTCAACCCGGGAGGGATCTCGTTCCTGGGCGACATGCCGGCGGTCTGGGTCGTTTCGTCGTTCCTCGTGTGGGGGTTCTTCCAGATCGGGGGCGCGCCGGCGGCGGTCACGCGCTTCCTGATCCCCAAGGACCGGGGAACGCTCCGCCGCGCGCTCGTCTTCTCGATCGCGTTTTCGTCCTTCATCTACATCGGCTCGACGCTGATCGCGATCGCGTCGGGCGTGCTGCTGCCCGAGCTGGCGCAGACCGACCTCGCGCTTCCGACCCTCGTCCAGCTGCTCATGCACCCCGTTTTCGGCGGGATCCTCGTGGCCGCGGTGCTGGGTGCGACGATGTCGACGATCGACTCGGTGCTGCTGCTGGCCAGCTCGCTGGTCGTGGAGAACCTGTACGTGCCGCTGGCGCGCCGCGAGGTGTCGCAGGAGCGGGGCCTGAGGCTGGCGCGCTGGACGACCCTGGCGATCGGGGTGCTGGCGATGATCGTCGCCATCGACCCGCCCGCGACCATCCTCTTCATCGTGACGATGTCGTTCAGCCTGATGGCGTCGGCGTTCACATTCCCGTTGCTGCTCGGGATGTGGTGGCCGCGCGCGACGCGGGCGGGGGGGATGGCGGGGATGGTCGGCGGGGCGCTCACATGCGTCGTCTGGTACTGGCTTGGGTATCTGGAACACGGCTCCTTCGACAACTGGATCGCCGGGCTCTGGCCGGCGCTGGTGGGGCCGGCGGTGTCTCTGGCGTGCCTGGTGGCGGTGAGCTTGATGACGCCGCCGCCGCCCCACGAAGTGCGAGAGGTGTTCTTCGGGGAAAGCACGGACAAGGAACCCCGATGAAGGTCGGCGGCGTCCCCTACCGGGCCATTTACACGGCGGCCGGCGGCGCGGAGGTCCGCGTCATCGATCAGACCCGCCTTCCGCACCGGTTCGGGACCCTGCGCCTCGAAACGGTTGCCGATGCCGCGCGCGCGATCCGCGACATGGTCGTCCGCGGCGCGCCGTTGATCGGGGCCACGGCTGCGTACGGCGTGGCGCTGGCGATGCGGGCCGATCCGTCCGACGCGTCACTGCCGAAATCTCTTGCCCTGCTCGCCTCCGCCCGCCCCACCGCCGTAAACCTGCGTTGGGCGCTGGACTCGGCGGCCGAGCTGCTCCGCCCCCTGCCGCCGGGCGAGCGCTCGGATGCGGCGTTCGACTTCGCCACCCGGCTCTGCGAGGAGGATGTTTCCCGCAACCGCAGCATCGGGCGGCACGGGCTTGAGGTGTTCCGCGAGATCGCGGGCCGCGCCGCAGCGGCGCCCGGCCCCATCAACATCATGACCCACTGCAACGCAGGCTGGCTCGCCACCGTGGACTGGGGCACCGCGACCGCTCCCGTCTACCTGGCCCACGACGAAGGCATGCGCGTCCACGTCTGGGTGCGTGAGACCCGCCCCCGATTCCAGGGTGCGGCCCTTACGGCCTGGGAACTCGGCCAGCACGGCGTCCCCCACACCCTCGTCTCCGACAGCGCGGCCGGCCACCTGCTCGCCCGCGGCAAGGTCGACATCGTGATCGTCGGGACGGACCGAACGACCGCTGCGGGCGACGTGGCCAACAAGGTCGGCACCTACCCCCTGGCCCTCGCCGCCCGCGACAACGGGGTGCCGTTCTACGTGGCGGCGCCCTCGCCGAGCATCGACTGGACGATCGAAGACGGCGCGGGCATCCCGATCGAAGAGCGCGACCCGGAGGAGATCACGCGGGTGTGGGGCGTGGACGAGGATGGGGTGGAGCGGCGCGTGCGCGTCACCCCCGAGGGGACCCGGGCCGCGAACTACGCCTTCGACCTGACGCCGGCCCGGCTCGTGACGGGGCTGGTCACGGAGCGAGGGGTGTGCGCACCGGAGCGAACCGCGCTGCGAAGGATGTTCGGGCGGCTCTGACCGCCCGGTGAGGGCCCCGGGGACGGTTCAGCTGCAACGTCCACCGGTCATGAAACCACAACGATCTTCCAGATCCTTCCACGCCTCGAGTCGCTTACGTACAGCGCACCGTCGGGGCCAGCGGCGACCCCGGTCGGCCGGTAGTCCGCCTGGTTGGACGACGATACCCGGCCTCCGGAGAAGCCGTCGGCGAAGACCGACCATTCCCCGGTGGGATCGTCGCCTTCGAAGGGGATCCAGACGATGTTGTAGCCGCCCTGGAACGGCGTCCGGTTCCACGATCCGTGGAAGGCGACGAAGGCTCCGTTGCGGTATCCCTGCGGGAAGGCGTCGCCGGGCGAAAAGGCCATGTCGTTGGGCGCCCAGTGCGCCGGCAGCCCGATCGCCGGCATGTTCATGTCGGCACACCGGCCGACCTCCTCGCCATCGCCGCCGTACTCGGGCGCGAGCAGCTTCCGGTTGTTGCTCGGGTCGTGGTAGCAGTACGGCCATCCGAAGTCGGACCCGCGGTCGATGCGGGCGAACTCCTCCGACGGCTTTTCGGACCCGTCTTCCGGCGAGTAGAGGGAGGGCCACAGTTCGCGGAGCTGGTCGCGGCCGTGAATGACGGCGTAGAGGTCACCGCTACCGGGGTGCACGGCCAGGGCGGCCCCATTGCGCACTCCGGTGGAGAACCGTTCGCCGTCGGCCTGGGTCTGGCCGGTGCGGTCGGCGCTGAAGCGCCAGATTCCTGCGCGCGTCGCGAGTTCGTCGCACGGATCCTTGCCTCTCACGCCGGGTGTGCGGGGGGTGACCTGGCACGCGTTCGAGGGAGAGCCGATTCCGACGAAGAGGCTGCCGTCGGGATGCACCGCGACGCTCTTGGTGGGATGATTGCGCGCGCTCGGAAGCCCCTCGACGATCGTTTCCGTCGATCCCGACGGCGTCAGCGAGCCGGAGGCGATCGCATAGCGCAACACCTCATTGTCGGTGGCGAGGTAGAGCGAACCGTCGTGCAGCGCGATCCCGGATGCGCCGGCGCTGCCGAAGGCGCGGACCTCGTCGGCGCGGTTGTCTCCGTCGCTGTCGCGCAACGCCACGATTCCGCCCCCGCTGTTCCCGCTCCGCCGCAACGCCACGAAGACGTCGCCGTTGGCAGCGACCGCGAGGTTGCGTGCCCTGCCCACTCCGGTGTGGAAGACGATTGCGCAGAAGCCGTCCGGAACGGTGATCGACCGATCGCACGGAGGCTGCTCGGGAGGGGGTGGCGGTTCCACGACCTGCGGTGGGGGGTCGTCGCCCCCTCCGCAGGCGGCGATGGCCGCCACGGCCGCGGTGGCCATGATACCCGCTGACTGCAACTTCCTCATCTGTCCCTCCTCGAAATCGACTGCACGAAAACGCGCGGCGCGGCGATCCCGGTGCGCGATCCCGCGCGCGACACAATAGATTCCGCACACCACGAAAACCATGCCGCACCGGCCACCACCGGGCGAGCCCACGTGGGCCCGCCGAACGAAACGCCAGGCGCGGCGACGAACATGGACCGTTCGACCATGCGATTACTGCGCCGAAGCGCCGCGACTGTTGCACTCTGTCTGGGAACGGCGATTGCCGGATCGGCCCCGTTCCTCCCCGCATCCGCCCAGTCCCCCGCCCCCAACCCCTACCGCGCCACCTTCGGCTGGGAGCAGCTGCCCGACGGCCGCACCCTCGGGATCGTGAGCGGGGCGATCCCCGACCCGGACGGCGAGCACATCTGGATCCTCGAGCGCTGCGGCGCGAACCAGTGCGCCGGCACCGACGTCGACCCGATCCTCAAGTTCGACCTCGACGGCAATCTGGTCGCGAGCTACGGCGGCGGCCTCTTCGCCTTCCCGCACGGCTTCGCGCTGGACCACGAAGGTTACCTCTGGGTCACGGAGGGCGGTGCGCACGGCGACGCCCGCGCCGCGCTCGGCGAGTCGATGGGCATGGGGCACCAGGTCTTCAAGCTGACGCGCGACGGCGAGGTCGTCATGCGGCTCGGCGAAGCGGGGGTGCACGGCGACGACGAAGCGCACTTCAACGGCCCCTCCGGCGTGGCCATCGCCCCGAACGGGGACATCTGGATCGCGGACGGCCACCGCGGCGGCAACAACCGCATCGTCCGGCTAGCCCGCGACGGCACCTTCATCCGCGCGGTCGGTGGCGGCGTCGGTTCGGAGAGCCGCGAGCCCGGCCGCTTCAGCGATCCCCACGACATCAAGATCGACTCCCGCGGCCGCGTCTACGTCGCCGACCGCGGCAACAGCCGCATCCAGGTCTTCGACCCCGAGGGCGACCTCCTCTACATCTGGACCCAGTACGGCAAGCCCAGCGGCCTCTTCATCGATCCCAACGACATCCTCTATGCCGGCGACGGCCTCTCCGGCGACCTACGCACCGGTCCGCCCGACCCCTGGCGGAGCAACTTCGGCTGGGAGAAGGGCATCCGCATCGGCGACCTGAAGAACGAGCAGGCGTGGGTCACCTACTTCATCGCGCAGCACGACGAGGACGTCGGCCCCGGGATCGAGTTCCTGGGCGTCGACTTCGACGGCAACATCTACGCCGGCGAGATCAACCGGATGCGGCTCACGCGGTACGTGCCGGTGCGGCCGCTGCTGATCGGGGGGAGGCGGTAGGGGCCGCAGCGTCGCCCCCCGGCCGGCGGCGGCGCCCCTACCTCGCCAGCGAGAATGGCGTCATCGCGATCTGGTCGTCCCACCAGACCGTGAAATTCCCCCCGTCGCTCGTCATGTCAGTGAATAGGATGACCATCTGATCCGAAGCCATCTCGACCGCCTGCACCTCCATCGTGGTCCGCAGAACATCCCGGTCCGGCGTGTAGCCGTAGGAGCCCCAGAGCGCGTCCGGATTATCTTCCTGGAAGTTCGCTTTCGCCCCCCAGTTGGAGAAGATGAGCGTCCACTCGTCCTCCGAGAGCTCGGCAAAGATGGTGTATTCGCCCGCCGGAAGGCGCTGGTCCCCGAACATCAGGTCCGCCTCGGTCATGAAGCGGGTCCCCTGGTTGGCGCCGAGCCGCCAGACCGCACCGGTCGTGATCATCCGGCCGTAGTCGTCGCCGGAACCGAAGACATCGCGGCCCCGGGTGATCGGGCGGCCGTAGTCGACGACGATCCACGATCCACCCGCGTACCGGCCGTCATCGTAGGATCCGCCGACCTGGGTCGCGGCTTCGCCACGGGGGCTCGGGATCCGGTCCTGGGCGTCGAGGGTGGGGGGAATGGCGAACGCGAGGGCGGCTGCCAGTGCAAGGAATTCGAAGGAACGGGCGATCTTCATCGGGGTCTCCGGGTGTGAGGAGGACGAGCGCGAATCGGAAGCTATTGTAAACGCCGGGAGCCGGTACGGGAAGTGAGGTTGCGCCCGCCGGCGCCACTCCGTATCGTAGGGTCGAGTTCGGGCCCGACCGACACCGACCGCCAGGCGGTTCAGCGCGCCCTGTCCCGCTTCATGGCTGTCCGCTGACCGGCCCCGACATGGATCGCTCCCCAGCCGACCCGGCCCCGCCCACCCGTCTGCGCGGCTCCTGGATCCTCAGGCAGATCCTTGGGCGCGCCCTGCTGCCGCACCACGTCGTCCGCTGGGTCCGCCGCCGCAAGACGCACCGTCGCGTCCCAACCGTGCATGCCAACGCCCAGCTCCTCCTCTACAACCGCATGCTCCCCGGCGACTTCCTGCACTACGGCTACTTCGACGACCCCGATATCCCACCCGAGACGATCAGCTTCGACGCCATCCAGCGCGCCCAGCACCGCTACGCCGAGAAACTGCTGGAGCGGATCGACCGCCCCGGCCAGCCCATCCTCGACGCGGGCTCCGGGATGGGCGGAATGCTGGCCCTGCTCCGGGAAGCCGGCTACGAAGTCACCGGACTGACCCCCGACCGCTTCCAGGTGGAGCACATCGCGCGCAACCACCCGGGCATCCCCGTCCTGTCCTGCCGCTTCGAAGACATGCTCGCGGACGGAACCTCAAACCGGTTCCGGGCACACTTCGGCACCGTCATCCATTCGGAGTCGATCCAGTACATGCAGCCCCGCGGCGTCTTCGCCGTGATGCGCGAAATCCTCGCGCCGACCGGGACCTGGATCGTGGCGGACTACTTTCGGGACGGCGACGATGGCGGCCCGCGCGGAACGGGCGTGCGCGAGCGCTCCGGATGGCGCCTCGACCGCTTTCGCGCCCAGCTTGCCGAAAACGGATTCGAGATCACCGACGAGACCGACATCACCGCCAACGTGCTGCCCACCCTCGGCTTCGCCCACCTGCTGGCCAGCCGCATCGGCCTTCCCGGCGTGGACTTCGCCGTGCACAAGCTGCGGGCAAAACGACCCGCGCTGTATTACGTTGTCGAGAACGTCGCCGAACGGATCCGCACCGCTGCCCGCAAGAGCGCCACCGTGATCGATCCGGCCGGCTTCGCCGCGCACAAGCGGTACATGCTCATGACGATCCGCAGGATCTGAAGGAAGGAAGAGAGCACGATGTCCCGAAGCACCGGAACCCGTCCCCGCCACCGGCCCGCACCTCAGGCGGGTGCGCCTGCGCTAGCGCACGGCGCCTCCGTGCCGGGTGCGTGTCGCCCGCTGGCCGCCACCCTTTTCGCCGCCGCCGTCCTCGCGGCCCTCCCGGGCGCCGCCGCACTCGCCGGCCCTTCGGCCGCCGTCACCCTCGCCGCCCAGGACGTCACCGTCGTGGAATACGAGCCGCGCAACACCCTGGTGGTTCCCGAAAACCCGGTCACCCGCGCGCGCTTCCCCTTCGTGGACATCCACGGGCACCAGCGCGGCCGGGGGATGTCCCCGGACGCGGTGGATCGCCTGGTCGCCGAGATGGACGAACTGAACATGGCGGTGATGGTGAACCTGTCGGGTGGGAGCGGCGTCTCGCTGGTCGAGGGGCTCGAGGTCCTGGCGGGGCGGCACCCGTCGCGCTTCGTCTTCTTCGCCAACATCAACTTCTTCGGCGTCGGCGAGCCCGGCTGGGGCGAGGAGGCTGCCCGGCAGCTGGAAGAGGACGTGGGGAACGGCGCCGCGGGCCTGAAGATCTTCAAGGGCCTGGGCATGTCCGACCGGGACACCGACGGCAACCGGATCCCGGTCGACGACCCGCGTCTGGCGCCGCTGTGGGACAAGGCGGGCGAGCTGGGGATTCCGGTGCTGATCCACACCGCCGATCCCGCGGAGTTCTGGCAGCCCCATGACCGCTTCAACGAGCGCTGGCTGGAGCTCCGGCTGCGTCCCCGGCGCATCCGCCCTCCCGACCGCTTTCCGCCCTTCGAACAGATCATCGGAGAGCAGCACAACCTCTTCCGCAACCATCCCAACACCAACTTCATCGCAGCCCACCTCGGCTGGCTCGGCCACGATCTGGGACGGCTCGGCAGGCTCCTCGACGAGATCCCGAACATGTACGTCGGCCTAGGCGCGGTCATCTACGAGCTGGGGCGCCAGCCCCGCTTCGCACGCGATTGGCTGACCGAGTACCAAGACCGCGTCCTGATGGGGAAGGATTCGTACAACCAGGAGGAGTTCCACACCTACTTTCGCGTCTTCGAGACGGCGGACGAGTACTTCGACTACTACCGGAACTACCACGCCTTCTGGCAGATGTACGGCCTGGACCTGCCCGACGAGGTCCTGCGGAAGATCTACTACGAGAACGCGCTGAAGCTGGTGCCGGCGATCGACCGGAGCCTGTTTCCCGGGTAGCGCGGCGGCGGAACGCCACACACTTTGAACCCTGACGCCGGCATCGGACCGTCCGGCGCTTCGCTCAAACGGAGGACGATGGAAATGCTGACTCGACGTGACTGGATCCGGACCACTGCCGCCACCGGCGCCGCGCTCTCGCTCAGTCCCCAACTGCTGCGCGCCCTGCAGCGGCAGGAGCTGATCTCGCGGGCGATCCCCGCTTCGGGGGAACAGGTGCCGATCATCGGCCTGGGAAGCTCGGCGACCTTCCGCCGGGTCGCGGGCAGCGGGGAGGTGGAGCCGCTCGGGGAAGTCCTGAGAACCTTCGTCGACAAGGGTGCCCGGGTCTTCGACACCGCCCCCAGCTACGGCGACTCGGAGGAGGTCGCCGGGGAGCTCGCCGCCGGGATGGGATTCAGCAGCGACATCTTCTGGGCGACCAAGGTCAACGTGGCCAGAGGCGGGTCGGCCGATCCGGCCGCGGCACGCGCCCAGATCGAGCGCTCCTTCGGCTACTTCGGGGTCGACACCATCGACCTGATCCAGGTGCACAACCTGGGTGACCCGCCCACGCAGGTCGGAATCCTCCAGGAGCTGAAGCAGGAGGGGCGGATCCGCTACCTGGGGATCACGAGCACTCGAAAGCAGCAGTACCCCGCGCTCGCCCAGGCGATGCGGGACTACCCGCTCGACTTCATCGGCATCGACTATGCGGCCAACAACACCAGCGCCGCCGACGACATCTTCCCCATCGCCATGGACCGGGGGATCGGGATCCTCGTCTACGTGCCGTTCGGGCGGAACCTCTTCACCCGCGCCTCGGGCCAGGAGTTGCCGGAGTGGGCATCCGACATGGGCGCCGAGTCCTGGGCACAGTTCTTCCTGAAGTTCGCGGCCGCGCATCCGGCCGTGACGTGCGTGACCCCGGCCACCAGCAACCCCGAGCACATGCTCGACAACATCGGCGCGGCGATGGGAAGGCTCCCCGACGAGGACGAGCAGGCGCGCATGGTCGAGGTGGTGAATGCGTTGCCGCCGGCACCGAGGCGGAGGGGGTAGGGGGCGGACGTCGTCGCGCGCGGATCGGGCCGCCGCCGCGGACCGGGCGCCGCCGCGCGGCTAACCCGCCTGAAACCCCGTCACGCGGCGAATCCGTCCGTCCGGGTCCGCATGGATGTGGTTGAACCCCTCCACGGGCTGCCCGCCCGGACCGGTGGCGCGCCACCCCACCAGCGCCTCGCCCCGGCAGATCCGCTGGTCGCCGGTGTGCTCCAGAGTGTAGCCGGGCATGTAGTGGTGGCAGTTGCCGATGTGCATGCCGAGCGTTGCCCTGCCGGAAAGAGCGGTCCATTCGTCCCGGAAGACGATGTCCTCGTGACAGCAGCGAGCCAGCGCGGCCTGGCGCGCATCCGGGTCCCTTTCGTTCCAGGCGGCGAGCCACTCGGGCAGCGTGCGGGCCAGCCCCGCGGCGAGATCGGCGCGATTGGCCTTGAGGTCGAGCTTGCTGAATTGGAAGCGCCAGCCGCCTTCCTGCTGGGCGGCCGCTTCGGGCGAGCGGAGACCCGTGTGGCGGAGTTCCACCCGGCAGGCGGCGTCGCCGGGCCGAACCTGCAGTTCGACGAGCGACGATCCCGCGGGGAACACATCCGCGTCCGGTCCCGATTCGACGCCCCAGGTGAGCGCGAGGCGCCGGGTTGCCGGGTCCACGGTGACGATCTTGCCGGCCAGGACGATCCGGTAGGCCGGGAATTCGGCCCGAAAGCGGCTGCCGGCCCTCGGCTCGAAGGTGACCTGGCCTTCCCACCAATCGGAGAAGCCCTTGGCCGACGTGAAGATTCCCCAAACGGTCTCCGCGCTTGCGGAGATCTCCACCGACAGCTCCACGGCCCCGCTGCCTCCACCTTCTTGTTCAACTGACATCGTCTGTCTCCTCGTCGGCCCTCGTCTCCGGGGGCTCGTCGCTCCGGGGCGCGCGTGCCCGCGTCTCTTCCTCAAGATAGGAAACCGCTGTCCGTGGCCGGAATCCCCGTCATTGGACGAGCGGGCGCGCCGCCCGAGCCAGGGAGCCGGGCCGTGCGTCCGCGGCGGCCAATTGCCGGAGGCCGGGCGGTGCACTATTCTGGTGCCCACCCCGGGCGGCGCGGACCGCCGGATCTCACCAGCATCAGGGAAGGAAGCGGCAATGTTACGGAATCTGGGCGCAGCGGTACTCGGTTATGTGGCGATGGTGGTGGTCGTCGTCGTACTGGGCTTGATCATGGCGCTGGTTGTGGGAGGGGGCGGCGCCCTGATCGCCGGCACGATCGTGGTCAACCTCGTGGCGGCGATCCTCGGCGGCATCGTCTGCGCCAAGGTGGCTGCGGACGGACGGGGCGTGCTGATCCTGATGGCGGCCATTGTGTTGATCGCGGTCGCGTTGGCGGTGATGCCGGACGCCCCGGTTGGGGAGATGATGCAGGGGGCGGAAGGCGAGATGGCCGATATGATGGATGATTTCGAGCAGCCCGCCTGGATGACGTGGGCGAACCCCCTCCTGGGGATCCTGGGCGTGTACCTCGGGGGTCGGCTCGTGAAGAAGGGCGACTGACACGCCCTCTTCTCCGGCAAGAGCCTTCGACCGCTCGATCGTCGAAGGCCCGATCGGCCGCGCGGTGTGGAAGCTGGCGTGGCCGACCATGCTCCAGAACGTCATCGGGGGGCTCCAGGGACTTGTCGATCACGCCATGGTGGGGCATTTCGTGGGCTTCACCGGAAACGCGGCGATCGGCGTCTCGTGGCAGATCTTCCTGGTGGTGCAGGTCTTCATCGGGTCGCTCTTCACCGGGATGGGCGTGCTGGTGGCGCGCTTCGCCGGCCGGAACGAGCCCGAGGTCGTCAACCGGGTCGTCTATCAGGCGTTCCTGACCGCGGCGATCCTGTCCATCGGCATCCTCGCGCCGATCGGATTCTTCCTCGCGCCCTCGCTGCTGGACCTGGTCAACGCCGCACCGGCGGTGCAGGCCGAAGCGCTGCCGTACATCCGGGTCATGTTCGTCTTCAGCTTCGGCATGATGGTCTTCTTCATGCTGGGCGGGGCGCTGCGCTCGGCCGGAGACGCCCGGACGCCGCTGCGGCTCGGGATCTGGATGACGGTGCTCAACCTGGTCCTGAACGTGATCCTGATCCGGGGCCTCGGCCCGATTCCCGGCTTCGGAACGCTCGGCGCGGCCATGGGAACGGTGATCTCCGCCGGGATCATGATGCTTGTGGCCGCGTACTCACTGGTGCGTGGACGATGGGTGATTCGGGTGCAACGCAGCGGGCCGTGGCGGCCGGACCCGGGGATCATCCGGCAACTCTTCCGCTTCGGACTGCCGGCCGGGATTCAGGGCGTGGCAATGAACATCGGCGGCGTCATCCTGCTGCGCTTCATCGGGTCCCTGCAGGCGAGCGCGGAGGCTCAGGCGGCGTACTCGGTCGCCTACACCCAGCTCTTCTCGCTGGTGACCTGGACGTCGGTCGGGATCATGGGGGCGACGGCGGCGGTTGCGGGGCAGAACCTGGGGGCGGGGAAGCCGGAGCGGTCGGTGCAGGGGGCGCGGGTGGCATCGTGGATCGGGATTGCGGTTGCGGCGCTGATCGGCGCCGTCTTCCTTGCGGTTCCGGAAGCACTCCTCGAAGCCTTCGGTTTGGACGACCCGGCAGTCTCTGCTCTGGGCAGCCAGCTGCTGGCCTTCCTGAGTGTCTCGGGGGTGTTCGTAACCGTCGCGTTGGCCTACACCGGCGCCCTGCAAGGCACCGGTGACACCCGTGGTCCGCTGTACATCTCGCTCATCTCGCAGCTGGCGCTGCCGCTGGCCATCTGCTGGGTGATGCAGATGACGGTGGGCCTGGACGCGCAACACATCTGGCTCGCAATCCTGCTGGGACACGTCACCCGCTCGGTGCTCAGTGTCGGGCGTTTTCGGCAGGGGCACTGGCGAGGGATCAAGGTGGGGATCGGGTGAGCCGTTCCCGACGTCATCCATTTGTAATGTTTACACGACATTATGTAATGTTCACTTGACACAGTGAGTGATAGCGGCCGCACTCATTGGCGCTTTCGTGGCTCCCGCCCCAGTTTTGGGGTCGATGCCCGGTCGGGCATCCGCGGATCCGGTCCCCGATCCAACCGACCAGCCATGCCCGGACAGAAAAGCCATGCCTGATCAAGTCAGCCTCACCATCCCCGTTCCCCCGACTCGGCGCAAGCAGCTGCCAGTCCGTACCCCTGGCGGCCGCGTGAGCACCACTGCGCTGGCACTCGCCGTCCTGCTGTCGGTTTCAGGCGGCCCGCTGCCGCCCGCCCACCTTGCCGCGCAGGCTGCGCGCGACGCGGGCGCCGGTGAACGACGCGCCCTCGAACTCGAGGACTACTACCGGCTTAAGGGAGTCGGCAGTCCGGCCCTTTCCCCCGATGGATCGCGGGTCGCCTACGTGGTCACGACGGTTCTGGAAGATGAGAACCGGCGCCATAGCGAGATCTGGCTCGCCAGCGCCGATGGCTCCCACCAGCCCTTCCGGGTGACGAGCCCGAGCTACAGCGCCTCGAGTCCCCGCTGGAGCCCGGACGGGTCGCTGCTGGTCTTCAGCTCGAGCAGACCGGGGCCGGCCGGGGGCCGTGGCGGGGGATCCTGGTTCCTCCGCATGGACCGTCCCTCCGGGGAAGCCTTCCAGATCGAAGGGCTTCGGGGGTCGCCCATCTTCAGTCCCGATGGCGAATGGATTGCGTTCACGATGGCGGTGCGCCCGCCCCCGGCGCCAGAGCCCGTCTACGATTCCGACTTCGAGCGCCGTGTGGCGGAACGCTTCGACGGGCGCGACTACGACTGGATGAACTACCGGTTCGACAGGAGCGGCTACCTGCCGGACCCCCGGGATCCGCGCGCAACCCCTCCGCGCGAAATCCACATCATTCCCGCGGGCGGTGGCGAACCCCGGCGCCTCACCGACCTCGGTGTGAACGCGTCCGGTGTGGCCTGGAGCCCCGACGGAAACCGTCTCGCCTTCACCGCGGATGCCCACCAGCGCGACGAGCACAGCTACGAGCGCTCCGACCTCTGGGTGGTGGACCTGGATGGGACGGTCACCCGCCTGACCGACGACGAGCACAACTACTCCAGCCCGGAGTGGTCGCCGGACGGCCGTGAGATCGCCGTGAGGGGCAATGAGGGGCTGGACGTGATCATCCGGGAGGCCCGCGACCGGGGTTCGCCGACGGAACTGTACGTCCTCGACGCGGCGGACGGGCGGCGCCTCCGGTCGCTCACCGCGGACTGGGACCTGATTCCGAGCGCGCCCACATGGTCTCCCGACGGCCGGCACGTGTACTTCTCGGGCGGGATCGGCGGGAACACGCACCTATTCCGCATCCCCGCGGGCGGGGGAATGGTCGAACAGGTCACTTCGGGCGACCGTCGCCTGGGCAGCTTCTCCTACTCGGCCGACTTCTCGCGGATGGCCTTCCGGGCCACCGACCCCGTGCGCCCCGGGGACATCCGGATCGCCGGCACGAACGGCGCCTCCGAGATGCAGCTGACCGACGTGAACGCGGAACTGCTCGCCGAACTGGAACTCTCCGAACCGGACCGGCTGCTCTTCGACAGTCCGGACGGCACCGAAATCGAGGGGTGGATCCTTCCGGCGCGGGGGTACGGCGCTGGTGGGCAGGGCGGCTTCCCCCTGATCCTCGTCATCCACGGCGGCCCTCACGGCAGCTACGGCAACGACTTCTCGTTCGACCGCCAGCTCCTGGCCGCGAACGGCTACGTGGTCCTCTATACCAACCCGCGCGCCTCGACCGGCTACGGCGAGGACTTCCGCTGGGGCACCTGGGGCGGCTGGGGGTTCAAGGACTACGAGGACGTGATGGCCGGCGTGGATCACGCGATCGCCAACTACGACGTCGACACGGCGCGGATGGGTGTGACCGGGTACTCGTACGGGGGCTACATGACCAACGTGGTCATCACGAAGACCGACCGTTTTGCAGCGGCTATCGCGGGCGCCTCGATTTCCAACTGGGTCAGCGACTACGGGGTCGCGGACATTCCCCGCACCAAGGAGAGCGAATTCTTCGGCCCGCCGTGGGAGGAGCGCGGCCTGGAGAACCTGATGCGCTCCTCACCCATCATCCATGCCGGGGGCGTCTCGACCCCGACCATGTTCGTGCACGGCGAATCGGACCACCGCGTCCCGATCGAGGAGGCCGAGCAGATGTATGTCGCGCTGCGCAAGCAGCAGGTCCCCGCGCGCTTCGTGCGGTACCCGGACTCGTACCACGGCGGCTGGACCCCGTGGCGCACCGTGCACCGCACCTGGGTGCAGCTGGAGTGGTGGGAAGAGTGGCTGGGACGGAGGCCGGCGTCGTGAGCGGCGGCGCGGTGCGAGTCAGCCGGATCGAGCGGCAGGTCGGCCGGGCCGCGCATGCGGGCACCCGAGCGGCCGGACTGGCTGCGGTGGCCTGCGTGGCCCTCCAGTCCTGCGCCGGTTCGCCTGAGCCCGACCTCTCCCC
Organism: Gemmatimonadota bacterium; assembly: GCA_022823225.1. Lineage (GTDB taxonomy): Bacteria > Gemmatimonadota > Gemmatimonadetes > Longimicrobiales > Gaopeijiaceae > Bin94. The sequence continues at coordinate 30,563 of JAJDXM010000041.1, read as the reverse complement.
CGAGCGGTGGGCCGACGACTACGAGGCCTACATGGCCGCGCAACTCGTCGACCGCACCGAGGCGGGCGTTGCGACCGGGATGAATGGGGCGGTGGCCGTGGCCTACAACGGACTTGCCGCCCGCGCCGGTCTCGAAGCCCTCGCGCAGGGCGGGAACGCGATCGACGCCGCGCTCACGACCGCCCTCACCCAGGTCGCGCTGACCGCCGGCGCGCCGATCAGCTACTTCGGCATCATGTCGCTCGTCTACTACGATGCGGCCACGGACAGCGTGCACACGATGAACGCGGAATGGAACACGGTGCTCGCCGAGGACGACCCGTTGTCCATTCCCGGCGGGATTGACATGTCTTCGCCCGATGGCATGTACGGCACCGAGGTGGGCGGACGTACCGCGCTGGTGGGCGGCTTCATGAAGGGCGTGGGGGCGGCTCACGACCGCTTCGGGCGGCTGCCCTGGGCGGAGATCTTCACACCGGCGATCCACGTCGCCGAAGAGGGATTCCCGGTTCCAGGCAAGATGGCCGTGTACTGGATGGTCCGGGCCGAAGATCTGGCGCGCCTGCCGGAGACTCGCAAGACGTTGCTCAAGGCGGATGGCTCGCCCTACCGGGAGAACGATGTCCTCACACAGCCGGCGCTGGCGGCTACGCTGCGGGCCGTTGCGGAACAGGGGACCGACTACATGTACCGCGGCCCATGGGCGGAAAAGGCGGCCGACGCGATCCAGGCGGATGGGGGGCTGATGACCGTCGAGGACCTGGCCGCGTACGAGGTGCGCTGGGACGAGCCCCTCGTGGCAGATCTGGGCGGTAGCTACTCCGTGTACACGAATCCGCCCCCCAACAACGGGGGAGTCGCCCTGATCGAAGCGCAGCGTCTGGCGGTGGCGGCGGGGCTGGCCGGGGACGGTCACTGGACCGGGTCGGCGGATGCGCTCAGGAAGGCGCTCGACATCACCCGCAACTACATGTTCGACTTCCTGCCCACTGGGACCATGGAGACGCTCCTGGCTTCCGAGTTCACGGACCGGGCGCGCGTGACCCCGGAACACGCCGAACGGCTGTGGGCGCTGATGGAGCAGGGGATGCCGTTCGCGAACTGGACGCCGCGGATACCCGGCCACTCCGACGACGTGGTGGCGATCGACGACGATGGAAACATCGCTGCCATCACGCACAGCATCAACGCGGTGATGTGGGGGAAGACCGCGATCGTGGTCGATGGAATCACCATCGGCGACCCGGCATCCTTCCAGCAGCAACAGATCGCCGCCGTCGAACCCGGCGGCCGTCTCCCCGCACCCACGGAAACCGGCATCCTCTTCCGCGACGGCGAGCCCTTCCTCGGCTTTGCGTCCATGGGTTCCGGGCTTCACCACCGCACATTCCAGGCGCTGATCAACGTGATGCGGTTCGGGATGACGGTGGACGAGGCGATTAACTCCCCCGACTTCTTCATTCCCGTCGCCGACCCCGCGACGCTCGGACTCACCGTCCGGGTTCCGGCGGGCATGTTCCCCCGCGAGGTGCTTGACGGAACGGGCTACGCCTATACGGAGGTGGACCCCTCGGAGGCGCGGCTCGCGGGCGAAGGGTTGTGGGTGGCGGTCAGCCGGGATCCGGAGACGGGGGAATTGCGGGCCGCGTCACACAACCGGAACAACAGCGCGGCGGTGGCGCGGTAGGGCGGAGACAGGCGTACATCGGCGCGGGCGGCTTCCCTGACGTTGCCGAACTCAACCCGCGCGGGTCCCCGCCGATCAGGTCAGCTTGCCGTCGGTGCGCAACTTCTGCACGACCGCCCACCCCAGCGCCTCGGTCACGCTGGCGGCGACCACCGCCCGGATCAGGTTGCCATAGACCGGGACCCACCGCAGCACCAGGTTGGCGCCGCCCTTTCCGACGATCGTGCCCAGCGACGCGTAGAGCGTGGACTTCACCGCGGCGTCGGTCCAGTGCACGTCGAATTCGTCCGCCAGCGCCGTGATCATGCCCACCTGAACCGGCGCGATCGCGACCGCGTCGGAGCCGGGTACGATCGCTCCCGCCGCCGCCGCCCCCGCCGCGGCCGACGCCCCGTGAATGATCGTGGCGCAGCGTCTGTCCTTGTCGGGGATGTATTTCCTGAAGCGTTCCCTGAGATTCATCGCCAAGCTCCAAAGAAAGTCGTTTGTTCGCGTTTCGCGCCCGCCGACCCCGCCCAGCCCTTTCGATACCGTTACTACGGTTTGGCGTTGCCGGTTGTTTCCACGCTGGCCTCCTGCCGTGCCACCTCCCAATGTAACAGCCGGAAAGCCAACGCAATCGGTCTCTCGGCTGTCCTTGGGCTGGCGGGAGGATGGCCTGCCGACGACATTGCCATCCTGCCAAAACAGCACATCGCCCGGAAGAGAGGAACCTGACATGCTGACACGACGTGACTGGCTTCGCACCACCGCTGCCGCGGGAGCCGCCGTGACCCTGAGCCCCGATATCCTGGCGGCGCTGGCGCGACAGGAGATGATGACCCGGGCGATTCCGTCCACGGGGGAGCGGGTGCCGATCGTGGGACTGGGGAGTTCCGCCACCTTCCAGAGTGTTGCGCGCGGCGACGACGTGACCCAGCTGCGGAACGTGCTGAGCGCGCTCGTGGAGAACGGGGGCACCGTCTTCGACACCGCGCCGAGCTACGGAACGTCGGAGGAGGTTGCCGGACGTCTCGCAGACGAGCTGGAGATCACGGACCGCATCTTCTGGGCGACCAAGGTCAACGTGGCGCGGCGCGGCGGAGGTGCGGACCCGGCGAGGGCGCGCGCGCAGATCGAGGCGTCCTTCGAGTACTTCGGCGTGGACGAGATCGAGCTGATGCAGGTCCACAACCTGGGTGACCTGCCCGTCCAGATGCCGATCATTCAGGAGCTGAAGGCCGAGGGCCGCATCCGCTACATTGGCACGACGCTCACGCCCAGACCCGGGCCCCAATACGAGGGGCTGTTGCAGGCGATGCGCGACTACCCGCTGGACTTCATCGGAGTCGACTACGCGGTGGACAACACCGACGCCGCCGACGAGGTGCTGCCGCTCGCACAGGAGCGGGGGATCGGCGTGCTGGTGTACCTGCCCTTCGGGCGGACGCGACTGTGGAACAGGGTCGGCGACCGCGAGGTGCCGGACTGGGCCCGCGAATTCGGCGCCAACAGCTGGGCGCAGTTCTTCATCAAGTTCGCGGCTGCCCACCCGGCCGTTACGTGCGTGACGCCCGCGACCAGCAACCCCGAGCACATGGTCGACAACCTGGGTGCCGGACTCGGGCGCATGCCGAACAGGGACGAGCAGCAGCGGATGGTCGAGTACGTGGACGCGCTGCCATCGGCCGGATAGAGCCGGCGTCCGCCTGCCGCTCGGGCACCTCCGGCGCCGGGTGGCGCTCCGGGGGTCGGTCGCGCGCGCCCTTCCGGGCTCAGCTCACGATCCGCCCCCTCCGGGGCAGCACGACCGCCGGCAGTCCCAGCCGCTCGACCGCCTCGTTGAAGCGCACCAGTTCGTTCTCCAATAGGTCGATGTAGCGGACGCTCACGGCGGCCCACTCCGTGAGGAGATCCTCCAGGCGCTCCAGTGTGCCCGGGTGGGGAGCGCCCTCCGCCCCGCCCGATATGTAGCCGTCGACGCCCGTGATGCGGCCGTAGAGTTCCAGCCACTGGTTGTCGAGGCGGGGCGGGAATCGGATCGGATCCTGGTTGGAGCGGTTCCGGGTCTGCATCAGGTCGTTGGTGACCGCCATGGACCTGTCCGCCAGCGTGTCGGCGAGCGCCTCCAGTTCGGCCTCCTGTTCGGCGGTGCGGGCGCGCTCCATGACGGCGTCGACCTGTTCGCGGATCGCTGCGAGATCCTCGATCGCCCGCGTGATCGAATTGATCGAGTCGCGGGCCTGGATTGCGATGCGGAACTGCGCCGCGTAGCCGGCGGGCGTGACCTCGGGGATACGCGGGTCGGGCAGCAGTTCGAAGGCCCGTTCGAGCATCGTGTCGCCGACCGCCATTCGCACGGCATACCGGCCCGGCGGCGCCTTCACCCCACCCGTGTAGCCCCAGACGACCGCTCCCTCCGGCAGCTCGGGGCCCGCGTAGGATAGCGCCCACGCGATCCGGTTGAGCCCGGCCGCCTTCGTGATCCGCTCCCCGTCGGCCTCCGCCGCGGCCGCCGAGTCCGACGCGAACACGCGAACCACCTCGCCGCGCCCGTCCACGACCTCGATGCGGATGTCCTCGTCGGGCTCTTCGGCCAGGTAGTAGTGGAGCTGCGCACCGGCCGGCGCCGGGTCGGGGTTGAGTTCGGCGAGGCCGAGCGCGCCGAGATTGCTCAAGCGGGTCACGCTGCGGGGCGCAAACAGGAAGGTGCCCGCGGCGACGGCTTCCTGGATCTCGCGGAGCGGCGAGATGTCGTCCAGGATCCAGAACGAGCGTCCCTGGGTCGAGAGGATCAGGTCGTCGTGGGCGACGCGCATCCCGGTGATCGGGGTGATGGGGAGATTGCGCTGGAAGCTCTGCCATGAATCGCCGGCGTCAAAGGAGACGAAGACGCCGAACTCGGTGCCCGCGAAGAGGAGGCCCGGGCGAACGGGGTCTTCCCGCACGGTGCGCACGGGGTGGCCGTCCGGGATGCCGTCGGTGGCGAGTGTCCAGGACGCGCCGAAGTCGTCGGTGCGGAAGATGTAGGGCCTGAAGTCGTCCAGCCTGTACCGCTGCACCGCGATGTACACCCGCCCGGCCTGATGAAGCGACACTTCGATCTCGTCCACCGTCCCCAGCTCGGGCATCTCCGGCGGCGTCACGTCGCGCCAACTGCCACCCCGGTTCAGCGTCACATGCATCCGCCCGTCGTCGGTTCCCGCCCAGATCTCGTCCGGGTTGACCGGCGATTCCGCGATCGAGAAAACGACGTTGTAGATCTCGACGCCGGTGACGTCGGCGTTGATCGGCCCTCCGGATTGCTCCTGGTGGTCGGGGTCGTTGGTTGTCAGGTCGGGGCTGATCGTCTCCCAGGTCGCGCCCTCGTCCAGCGACCGGTTCACATACTGCGACCCGTGGTAGAGGACGCGGTTGTCGTGGGCGCTGACCAGCATCGGCGACACCCACTGGAAGCGGTGCCGGAGGTCGCTTGCCGCCATGCCGAGCTGCAGCTGCGGGTAGAGCATGATGTTGCGCCGCTGCCCCGACTCGAGGTCATAGCGGTCCATCACGCCCCCGTAGCACCCCGCGTAGGTAATGTGCGGCCGGTCGGGATCAAGCGCGATGGGCCCGGTCTCGCAGCCGCCGACGTTCAGCCAGTGCTGCTTGGGATAGAGGGTGTTGACGTCGTACCAGGCGGGCACGGAGATCGTCGTGTTGTCCTGCTGCGCGCCGTAGAGCCGGTAGGGGAAGCCGTTGTCGACGATGACATCGTAGAACTCGGCTGTGGGCTGGTTGAAGTAGGTCGACCAGGTCTCGCCGCCGTTCACCGTCACCTGCGCGCCGCCGTCGTTGGCGACTACCATTCGGTCGGGGTTGTCGGGATGGATCCAGAGGTCGTGGACATCGCCGTGGGGAACGGGAATGACCTCGAAAGTGGTTCCGCCGTCCACCGAACGGTACAGGCTGGTGTTGAGGGCGTAGACCGTGTTGGGATCGGCGGGATCGGCCTGCACGTGTGTGTAATACCACGCGCGCTGGCGCAGGTTGTTGTCCAGGTTGGTACGGGTCCAGCTGGCGCCCCCGTCGTCCGAGCGGTAGACGCCGCCGTCCGGCTCGGCCTCGATGATCGCCCACACCCGGTCCGGGTCGGCCGGAGAGATGGTCACGCCCACCTTCCCCACGATCCCCTCGGGCAGCCCACCGCCCAGCTTCGTCCAGGTGTCGCCGCCGTCGGTGGTCTTGTACACGCCGCCCTCTTCGGCCCCCGAAATGAGCGCCCACGGCTTGCGTTCCCCGCGCCACATCCCCGCATACAGGATACGCGCGTTGTTCATGTCCATGGCCAGATCGGACGCTCCGGTCGAGTCGTTGAGGGCCAGCACGTGGTCCCACGTCTCCCCGCCGTCCCGCGAACGGAAGATCCCGCGTTCCGGGTTCTTCCCGAAGGGATGGCCGAGGGCCGCGACGTAGACCAGGTCGTGGTCGCGCGGATGCACCTCGATGCGCCCGATCTGCCCAGCGTCCGGCAGCCCGATCGACGTCCAGGTGCGTCCCCCGTCCATGGACTTCCAGGCGCCGCGCCCGGCGGACGTGTTGCCGCGGATGTCCATCGAACCCTCACCGACGTAGATCACGTTCGGGTCCGAAGCTGCGACCGCCACCGCCCCGATAGAGCCCCCGAAGTAGCCGTCCGAGATGTTGCGCCACGTGACGCCGTTGTCGTCCGTCTCCCAGACGCCTCCGCCGGTTGTGCCCATCAGCCAGCGGTCGGAGTCGTTCAGGAAGCCGGTGGCGGCGGTGGAACGGCCGCCGCGGTAGGGCCCCGCCATGCGGTATCGGAGGTCCTTGAAGGCCAGGGTGTCGAGTTGTCTGGTCGCGGTGGTGGATTGCGCGGCGAGGGTGGATGGTGTCGCGAGCCGGGGCGGTGCAATGGCTGAAAGGGCCGCGGCCAGTGCGGCAGCTGCGAGCAGGAAGGTGAATCGGCTTCGTGGGTGGTGCATGGGTTCTTCCTGGAAGTGTGGGGTCGGGAGTTCACGATTTGTGCCAGAACGGCTTGTGACGAACAATCTGTCAGGATGACGCGGGGGGACGCACCCCCGGCCCCGGTTGTCGTGAACGGAGGTCCCCAATGAAGACACGAAGCGTGTGGCGCGGATGTGGTGGTGCGATTGCAGTTGCGATGCTCGTCGCCGCGCTCCCGCTGGTGGACTGCCTTCAGCCGGGCACGAACTTCTGCACCCGCCTCCCGGTCGACGCCTCGCCCACATAGATGTTCCCGCGCGAGTCCACGTCCATCCCGTGGGGACGGATGAACTGTCCCACCTGACGGCCCCCGCGCCCGAACTCGCCCACCACCTCCAGGTCGGAACGGCGCAGGATCCACACCTTGTGATTGGTGCCGTCGGCGAGGTACAGCCAGCGCTGCTCGTCGTCGGGGGACAGCGCCACCACGAACGCCGAGCCCGACGCGCGGGTCAGCGGCGCGATCGTCTTCTCCGTCACGTAGGTGCCGTCCTGCCGGAAGACCTGAATGCGGTTGCCGCGCCGGTCGGCGACGTAGAGCAGGCCGTCACCGGAACCGACCAGGCCGTGGACCGTGCCGAACTGGGGCGGGGGCGGACTCTCCGCCGTGCGGGCGTTGTAGGGGTACCGGGCGTCGTCGTCGGGAGGCTCGCCGTAGGCGCCCCAATGGCGAATGTAGGCGCCCGTCTCTCCGTCGAAGACGACGACGCGCCGGTTGGCATAGCCATCCGCGATGAAGACCTCGTTGGTCTCGGGGTTGACCCAGATCCCTGCCGGGCCGCCCAGGAGTTCGGTGTCGTTGCTGCCGCCGTTCTCGTCGTACCTGCCCAGCGTCATGAGGTGCTCGCCGTCCCGCGTGAACTTCATGACGCGGTGGTGGCGGAAGGTGCCGATCCAGACGAATCCGTTGTGGTCGATGAAGAGGCCGTGCGAATTGCGCGGGAACTCCGAGACATCCTGCGTGGACGGGTCGCCCCAGGCCCGGACCACGCTCCCCTCCGGGTCGAGCTCGAGCACCACCGGGGCGGGAACGCAGCATTCCCCCATGGGCGGGTCCTGGACGGCGGCGATCTCCTCGGGCGTGAGCGTTTCCGGGAGGTGCGTGATCCAGACGTGATCCTGCGCATCCACGAACACCGAGGTGATCGAGCCGAGAATCCAGTCGTTGGGCAGCTCGCGGGGCCAGGAGGGGTCAACCTGGAAGGAGGGCACGGCGTCGCTCGCTGTCCCGGCGTCCGCTTCCGGCCCGCCGGAATCGGCGGTGCAGGCCGCTGCGGGCAACAGGCACGGCAGCAGGCAGGAAAGGAGGGGATGCCGGCATGCGGGCGGCCGACGGCTGCCAAGGGGGGAACGCTTCCTGAAGCGTGTCATTGTTCCTCCGTAGATCGGCGACGCGGTCCGAGCTGCGTCCGTGGATTCAGAGGCCGGCCGGTGGAGTCAGGTGACGGGCCGGTGCAGCAACCGTCAGCCGGATCAGCCTTCCGCCGGAGCCGAAGGGAAGATAGGCGATGGCGCGCCGGTTCGCCCGCACTGGTCCCGAGCGCCAACCGGACACCGAGCGTGGTCATCCGGCGGTGCCGGCGTCCGTCCGGTCATCTGCGCTCCCCCTCCGCCGCGGCCAGCCTCCCCGAGATCTCGCGCAGCCGCAGCCACTCCTGGTAGAAAAACGGCAGCATCAGCATCGATTCGACGAACTGGAAGGCGTACATCACGACCGCGAAGACCCCGCCGTACTCCGCCGTTTGCGTCGTCGCGGCGGTCACCGCGAAGACCAGCAGGGCGATCATGAAGACCCAGTTGATCCCGAAGTTGGCCGCCTCGAGGTCGGAGAGCCGGATGTTCCAGCGCATCATGGCCCGGAGGTGCCTGGCCAGCCGCGCCGGATCGCCGCTGTCGACGGCGTCGACCTGCCGTTCGTGCTCGTCGTTGAGTCCCTGGTTGTAGCGCGTCGTCAGCCCGCCGGTAAGGGCGTAGAGAACCACCGTACAGACGGCCACCACGAGGCATCCCAGAAAGACCGGGAGGTTGAGCGCGGCCAGGATCAGCACCGTGCCGACCAGGCCGATCACGCTGTTGATGAGTTCGGGAAGGGAGTTTTCGAAGAACTCCACGATCTCCTTGAGCATGCCGAGCCGCGCGGTGCGGGTGGACGTGCTGCTCGCGGCGGCCGATTCCGCCATTTCCTCGCCCAGCGTGACGTAGATGCGCGCGTAGGCCCGGCTGTCCAGCAGGCGGCGCACGACGGCGATCCCCATCGTGACGATACCGAGTACGGCGAATTCGTAGAGGCCGCGGGTCGAGTCCGCGAGGACGCTGTCGATGGCCCGGCCGATGACGAGCGGAAAGAGGAGCCATCCCGCCGCTTCCAGCACCACGAGCGAGAGTGTGAGCGCGAAGCGGCCGGCAAAGCGTTTGAGGAGGGATTGCATGCTGCTTCAACGTGGGGAGGCAGGTTCCGGACGACCAGTGGCCGCGGGCGGCCGCCCGGCTTCAGCTACGGATGCGTCGCCGCCCGGAAGCGGCCGCGACGCACCGGATGGTCAGAGGTTCTGCAGCCCCTCCGGCTGTCCCTCGTTGTGGACAGCGTGTGGTGCGGGGCCCGGCTTCAAGGTGACCGGCACCTGCGTCGGGTGCGCGGACGCCTTCACGATCTCGCCGATCTCGTTGCACGGGGACTCCCGCTCCGCGGCGTCGACGCCGATGATGCCGCTTGCACCGATAATCAGCCCGAGAGACAGCGCCAGCCCCAGCGCGGAGATTCTCCGGCTAGACCGCCGTCTCAAATGTCGCCTCGTCATTCTTCCCTCCCACGGTTTTGGAGCGCCACTTCCTGGTTGCCAAGCGTATACATCTGAACTGCAATATTCATGCCATTCTCGCGATCAACTGCCCGGTCGTGTGCTTCCGATCGTTCCACTGAGACAATCCAGCCAGCTTTCCTGCATTCTTTGACAACTCGACGCCCCCGTGGGTTGCCTGAAGCAGCTGACGACCTTCCCAGGGGCAACCTGCCGGGAGTTCCGGCGGCACGCGTCGCTCCTGCCGTAACTACGGGAACAGATCGCGGTTTGCTTCACGGTCGTTATCTTGGTGTTGTCGGGGCGCAGCCGAAAACCCCGAGGGCTTGCTTCCCGGACTGCGCGAACCCCCACCAGGAGGATCCATGGCTCACATGTCGCAGACCGTGCGCCGTGCGTTGCCGGTTGCCCTCTGGTTGACGCTGGCGGGGCCGGCATCGGTGCTGCCGCAGGACATCCCCGCGGGCTCGATTACCGAGGTGGCCGGGATTCGGGTCGGGCACTGGACCCACCCGGACGCACCCACCGGCTGCACCGTCGTGATCGCGGACGGGGGGGCCGTCGGAGGCGTGGACCAGCGCGGCGGTGCCCCGGGCACGGTGGAGACCGACCTTCTCGACCCCCTCAACACGGTCCAGACAGTCAACGCGATCTTCCTTTCGGGGGGATCCGCCTACGGCCTCGTCACCCACTACGGTGTCATGCGCTATCTGGAGGAGCGCGGCGAAGGCTACCCCGTCGGCCGGGGGCGGGTCGTCCCGATCGTGCCGGGGGCGATCGTCTTCGACCTGCACGTCGCCGACAACGTCCGTCCCGGCCCCGATTGCGGATACGAGGCCGCATCGGCCGCCTCCGCCGGGGCCGTCCCTGAGGGCAGCGTGGGCGCGGGTGCGGGCGCTACCGTCGGGAAGCTGCGGGGCATCGGGCAGGCCATGAAGGGGGGCGTGGGCACCGCGTCGATCACCCTGGAGAGCGGCCTCACCGTGGCCGCCATCGTCGTCGTCAACTCGCTGGGGGACGTGATCGACCCGGCGACCGGGCGCGTGATCGCGGGGGTGCGCGGCGATGGCGATGTCCTCGTGGACGCCCGCCTGATCGTGCGCGAAGAGGTTCCGGTACAGCCGCTCCGCCAGAACACCACGATCGGGGTCGTCGCCACCAACGCCCGCCTCACCAAGGCCCAGGCCACCAAGGTCGCGCAGATGGCCCAGAACGGCCTTGCGCGCGCAATCGTGCCGGTTCATACCCCATCGGACGGCGACACCGTCTTCTCGCTGGCCACGGGGACGCTTGCCGACGGCTTCGATGTCGGACAGGTGGGCGCGCTCGCGGCCGAGGTCATGGCCGAGGCGATCCTGCGCGCGGTCAGGGCGGCGACCGGGCTGCCGTCGATCCCGGCCGTGCGGGACCTGCCCGGTGGCGGCAATCACGGCGACCCGGCGGCGAGGCCCACCCCCGGGCCCTCCGGGAGCGCTTCCGCTGCCGCCCCCGTCAGGAGACCACCGGCTTGAACGGGACCCTCGCCGGGCTCCTCCTCTATGTGGTGCTCATCACCGTCGTGGGGCTGGCGATCGGGCGCAGGGTCAAGGGCACCGGGGACTTCTTTGTCGCGGGACGCGCCCTGGGGCCGTGGCTGCTCTTCGCGACGCTGCTGGCAGCCAACATCGGGGCCGGATCGACGGTCGGCGCGGCCGGCCTCGGGTACGCCAACGGGATTGCGGCCTGGTGGTGGGTGGGTTCGGCGGGCGTGGGCACGCTCCTCCTGGCGGTGTGGCTGGGCCCGCGAATCTGGCGGATCGCACGGGAGCGGTCGCTGCTGACCGTCGGCGACTATCTGGAGTATCGCTACGGACCCACGGTGCGCGGAGCGATCGCCCTGCTCCTCTGGCTCGGCACCCTCGCCATTCTCGCCGCACAACTGATTGCGATGGCGTGGATCCTGGAGGTGGTCGCCGGGGCGCCGCGCTGGCTTGGCGCGGTGGCGGGCGGCGCGGTCATGACCGTCTACTTCGTGGCGGGGGGGCTGCTCAGCTCGGCATGGGTCAACTTCGTGCAGCTGGTGGTGCTCCTCTGCGGCTTCCTGGTCGCGGTACCGCTGGCGATCCACGGGGCGGGGGGCGCCGCTGCCGTGCTGGAGAGCGCCCGCGGGGTCCAGGGCCACCTCGACTTCATCAGCAACGGCACGTCGGGGTGGATGAACCTGATCCTCCTGGTTCCCGCATTCATCGTCTCGCCCGGGATTCTGCAGAAGCTGTTCGGCGCGTGCGACGTGCGGACGGTGCGTGCAGGGGTGGGGGCGTGCGGAGTGGCGCTGATGCTGTTCGCCTTCCTGCCCCCGGTGCTGGGGATGGTCGCCCGCGCGGTGGAGCCGGGGCTGACCGACGCGGAGACCGCGCTGCCGGTCGTCCTCACCCAGGGGGTTCCACCGTGGGTGGGGCTCCTCGGGCTCGCCGCTGTGCTCTCGGCCGAAATCAGTTCGGCCGACGCGATCCTCTTCATGCTGTCCACGTCGTTGTCCAGGGATCTGTACAAGCGTTTCGTCAGGCCGTCGGCCAGTGACCGCCAGGTTCTTCGGGTCGCGCGCTGGGCCGCGGTCGCGGGGGGCGCGGGCGGAGTGATCCTCGCGGTGCTCCTGCCCAACGTGGTCGAAGCGCTCAGGATCTTCTATGCTCTGCTCGGAGTCAGCCTCTTCGTGCCGTTGGTCGCCGGGCTGCACACGCGGCGCCCCGGGTCCGCGGAGGCGCTCCTGGCGGCGGCGGCCGGCGTGGGGGCGCTGCTGGTGGCGCGGTCGGCGTGGGATGGGAGCAGCTGGATGGTGCCGCCCGCGTGGGGACTGCTTGCGGCGGCGGCGGCGTACGGGCTGGTGTTCGCAGTGAGGAGGCGACGATGACCCGGTTCCCCCCTGAAATCCGGACCTGCGAGATGCACACGGGAGGTGAGCCTGTCCGCATCGTGACCTCCGGATACCCGCCGATCCCCGGAGACACGATCCTCGCAAAGCGGCGCCATGCAGGGGAGCGGCTCGACCACCTCCGCCGCTTCCTCATGCACGAGCCCCGCGGCCACAACGACATGTACGGCGTGATTCCGGTGGAGCCGGACGACCCGGAGGCGGATCTCGCCGTGCTCTTCTGCCACAACGAGGGGTACTCGACGATGTGCGGCCACGCGACGATCGCGGTGGCGCGGTGGGCGGTGGACCGGGGCCTGGTCCCCATGAGGGAACCCCGTACGACGGTGCGCATCCAGTGCCCGTGCGGCCTTGTGACCGCCCATGTGCTGTGCCGGGACGGGCGTGCCGGGATGGTGCACTTCGAGAGCGTGGGGGCCTTTGCGCCGCTGCTGGACGCCGAACTCGAGGTGGACGGTGTGGGGAAGGTCGGGGTCGACATCGGATACGGCGGCGCGTTCTACGCCTTCGTGCCGGCCGCGCGCTTCGGACTGGACGTGAGAACGTCGCCGGCCCGCGCGCTGGTCGACGCCGCCTGGGCGGTCACCTGCGCGGCCAAGTCGCAGCTTGAGCTGGATCACCCCGGCCACGCCGACCTCGCCTTCCTCTACGGAACCATCCTGACCGACGGTACGCATGGCGAGGGCCGTCCGAGCGCCAACGTGTGCGTCTTTGCCGACCGCCAGGTGGACCGCAGTCCCACGGGCAGCGGGGTGACGGCCCGCATGGCGATCCAAAGGGCGCGGGGGCTCGCCGGAGTGGGGGATGAGCGGCGCTTCTCGAGCGTGACCGGGGCGGTCTTCACGGGCTGCATCATCGAGGAGACCGTGGTGGGCGAACACCCCGCAGTGACGGTGCTGGTCGGGGGCGAGGCGCACTACACGGGCGAGGCGTGCTTCCGGGTGGAGGAGGGGGATGCGCTGCGCGGGGGCTTCACCGTGCGGTGATGTCCGGGGCGAGTCAATGGCCGGACGGGAGGCCGGTGGCGGGGGCAGGACCGAGCACCTAACATCAGCGTGGCTCCGGGCGCGGGTCGGTGGCCGGAACACCTCAACGGGGGGAAAGCATGGACAGGAAGGATTTCCTGCGATTGGCCGGATTGGGTGTGCTCGCCGGGTGTGGACGTGGGGGTGCGCCAGCGGCAGAAGAAGGGGGCCGTGATGCGCTGGCCCCGCCGCTGGACGTGATCGGGGTGCAGCTGTACACGTTGCGCTCCCTCATGGCGGAAGACGTCGCCGCAACGCTGGACGCGGTGGCCGCCATCGGATACCGCGAGGTGGAGTTCGCCGGATACTTCGGACATTCCCCGGCGGAGATACGCCAGTGGCTGGACGACGCCGGGCTGGTCGCGCCTGCCACGCATGTGGGGTTGGGTGATCTGGAGGGGGAGGGGCTGGAGGCGGCCATGGAGTTGTCGGACGCGATCGGCCACCGGTGGCTGGTCCTCCCTTCGATCCCTGGCGAGCTGCAGACGGCCGACGGCTACCGGCAGGTGGCGGATCTGCTCAACCGTGCGGGGGCGGCGGCCGCCGGTACGAACATGCGAATCGGCTACCACAACCACGCCTTCGAGTTCGAGACCGTGGGCCAGGACGGCGAGACCGGATTCGCGCTTCTTCTCGAGCATCTGGACCCCGCGCTCGTCGACCTGGAGATCGACTTCCACTGGTCGGCGGTGGGCGGCGCGGACTCCGTAGCGCTCCTGCGGGAGCACCCCGGCCGGTTTCCGCTCTGCCACGTCAAGGATCTGACCGCCGATGGCCGCATGGCCGACGTCGGCGCCGGCGAGATCGACTGGGCCGCTCTCTTCGCCCTGTCGGACACGGCTGGGCTCAGTCACTTCTTCGTGGAACACGACCAGCCCGGCGATCCGCTGGCGTCGGTCACGGCCAGCTACCGCTATCTGTCCGCGACCTGACCCGCGTATGCCGTCGAAGATGCCCGTGGGATTTGAGCGCGGGCTGCCAGCCCTGTAACTGCGCGGAGGCAATGTGAGCGAATCGAAACACGGCGGATCGGGCGGGCGTTCCGATGTGGATGCGAGACGCCTTTTCCTGGGAAGCTGCGTCGCGCTGATCGCGACGTCGGTGGCCTTTGCCACCGTGGGCGCGATCATGTTCGACCTAAAGGGGGAATTCGTCCTCAACAACGCCCAGGTGGGGTGGATCGGTGGTGCCGCGATCTGGGGATTCGCGGTGTCCCAGGTCTTCTTTGCACCGTTCTGCGACACGCTGGGGATGCGATTTCTGGTGCGCATGGCGTTTGTCGGCCACCTGGCGGGCGCGCTCGTCCTGGTCTTCGCCACCGGATTCTGGACGCTCTTCGCGGGCGCCCTGATCATCGCCATGGCCAACGGACTGGTCGAGGCCGCCTGCAATCCTCTGGTGGCCGCGCTCTACCCCGGCAACAAGACGGTCAAGCTGAACCAGTTCCACGTCTGGTTCCCCGGCGGAATCGTTCTCGGCGGATTGGCGGCCTGGGGGCTGGATCAGATCGGGATCACCTCCTGGCAGCTCAAGGTCCTGCTCATCGTCATTCCAACGGCCGCGTACGGCCTTCTGCTGCTGAAGGAGCGTTTTCCCGTCACGGAAGGCGTCCGCTCCGGCGTATCGATGGGGCAGATGTTCAGCGCCACGCTGATGACGCCGCTGATGCTGCTCATGCTCCTGTGCATGGCGATGACGGCCTCGCTCGAACTGGGGCCCAACCGGTGGGTGCCGGCGGTGCTGGAAGCGGGCGGCATGCAGGGCATATTGGTCCTGGTCTATATCAACGGGATCATGGCCCTGATGCGGCTCGGGGCAGGTCCGGTCGTTCATCGCCTGTCTCCCACCGGCATCCTCCTTGCCTCGGCGGTCCTCTCCGGCCTGGGGCTCCTCTGGCTCAGCTACGGCGCTTCGGTCACCTCGGTCTTCGCGGCGGCCACGGTCTTCGCGGTCGGAGTGTGCTACTTCTGGCCCACCATGCTCGGCTTCGTTTCGGAGCGCATTCCGAAGAGCGGGGCGCTGGGGCTCGGGCTCATGGGGACGGTCGGGATGGCGGTCGTCGGTCTGGTCACGTCACCGCTGATGGGAGAGATCGCCGACCGGGCCGCGCACGAAGTCCTCGACGGAGAACAGGTTGCGGTGGTGCTTGCGGACGCCGCCGGCGCGCTCGAGTCGCAGTCGCTCCGCACACCGGGTCCCGAGGGGGACGATCTCCGGGCCGCGCTGGAGCGGGTGAGGGGCGTCTTCGCGACCTACGATGCGGAGGGCGCCCTGCCTCCGGTCGAGACGGCCAACGCCCTGCGCAGCGTAATCGAATCGGGATCCGCGTCGCCGGCGGTGGACCGGGCGCGGGCACTGCTGGGTCCCGCCGAGAACCATGGAGGGCTGATCTCCTTCCGGTACCTGGTTCCGCTGAGCGGGTTCCTGATCGTGGTTTTCGGAGTGCTGTACCTGCGGCAGCGGCGGGCGGGCGGGTACCGTGCCGAACGGCTGTCCTGAACCGGGCCGGCGCGCGGCGTGAATCCCTACCTGGGCAGGAAGCTGCGCTACGGGATGGTGGGCGGCGGTCCCGGGGCGTTCGTCGGCGCGATTCACCGCAGGGCAGCGGCGCTGGACGGCGAGTTCGAACTCGTCGCGGGTGCCTTCGCGTCGCAACCGGAGCGCTCGCGGGAACAGGGAGACGCCCTGGGACTGGACACGCGGCGCGTCTACGGCACCTTCCGGGAAATGGCCGAGGCCGAGGCCGCACTGGGACAGGACCGGTGCATCGACGCGGTGTCCGTCGTCACCCCCAACCACCTCCACCACCCGGTCGCGACCGCGTTCCTGGAAGCGGGCATCCACGTCTTCTGCGACAAGCCGATGACCACCACCGTGGCCGACGCGGAAGACCTCTGCCGCACGGTGGAGCGCACCGGGCTCACCTTCGCCCTGACGCACAACTACACCGGGTATCCCATGGTGAAGGAAGCGCGGCACCTGGTGCGGTCGGGGCGGTTGGGGGCGGTGCGCAAGGTGGTGGCCGAATATCCCCAGGGGTGGCTCGGGACCCGGCTCGAAGCGACCGGTCACAAGCAGGCGGGCTGGCGGCAGGATCCGTCGCAGGCGGGCCCGTCATCGGCGGTCGGGGACATCGGTTCACACCTCGACAACCTCGTGCGCTACGTGACGGGGTTGGAGATAGAGGCGGTGTTCGCCGAACTCGCGACCCTGGTGCCCGAGCGGGCGATGGAGGACGACGCGGCCATTCTCGTGCGGTTCGCGGGCGGCGCACGCGGCGTGTACTGCGCCAGCCAGGTGTCTACGGGCGAGGAGAACGGGCTGACGCTGCGGATCTATGGGGAGCGGGCCGGACTGGTCTGGAGGCAGGAGGACCCGAACATCCTGGACCTGCGCTTCCCCGATTCGCCCGCGCAGCGCCTGACGCGGGGAAGCCCCTGGCTGTGTGCGGCGGCGGGGCACGCGACCCGGCTTCCGCCCGGGCACCCCGAAGGCTTCATCGAGGCCTTCGCGAACATCTACCGGTGCGCCGGGCGGGTGATCGGCGCCGGGATCGCGGGCAAACCGGCCGATCCGCTGGAAGATGATTTTCCGGACCAAAAGGACGGGCTCCGCGGGGTGCGCTTCATCCAGGGCGTGCTCGACGCGGCCGAGCGCGGACGCTGGACGGACTTCACGTCGCGGGAGCGCTCGCCCATGCACGGAGACCGATGATGAACCGGCCCGTGACCCTCTTCACCGGCCAGTGGGCGGACATGCCGCTGGAGACACTGGCGGAAAAAGCCGCCGAGTGGGGCTACGACGGGCTGGAGCTTGCCTGCTGGGGCGATCACTTCGACGTGCAGGCGGCGCTCGCGGACAGCTCGTACTGTCAAGGCCGCCTCGACCTCCTGGCACGGCACGGTCTTCGCATCTACGCCATCTCCAACCATCTGGCCGGCCAGGCCGTGTGCGACCGGATCGACGCGCGCCACCGCGAGATCCTCCCTGACCGGATCTGGGGCGACGGGAACCCGGAGCACGTGCGCCGCCGCGCGGCCCGCGAGATGCAGGACACTGCTCGGGCCGCCGCGCTTCTCGGCGTCGATGTGGTGAACGGCTTCACCGGAAGCTCGATCTGGCACCTGCAGTACTCGTTCCCGCCCGTCCCCCGGACGTGGATAGACGACGGATTCCGCGACTTTGCGGATCGATGGCGGCCGGTGCTGGAGGTGTTCCGCGCGGAGGGAGTCCGCTTTGCGCTGGAGGTCCACCCCACCGAGATCGCCTTCGACATCGCCACGACCCAGCGCGCGCTGGAGGCGGTGGAGGCGCATCCGGCGTTCGGGTTCAACTACGATCCGAGCCACCTGGCCTATCAGGGCGTCGACTACGTGGGCTTCATAGACAGATTCGCAGAGCGCATCCATCATGTTCACATGAAGGATGTCTGGTGGTCCGAGGGGCCGGCGGCGGCCGGGGTCTTCGGAGGGCACACCGATTTCGGGGATCCCCGCCGATTCTGGGACTTTCGCTCGCCGGGGAGGGGGCGGGTCGACTTCGAGGCGGTGATTCGCGCCCTGAACCGGGCCGGATACCGCGGACCCCTTTCGGTGGAGTGGGAGGACGCGGGCATGGAGCGGGAACACGGGGCGGCGGAAGCGTGCGGCTTCGTCCGCAATGTTTCGTTTCCGCCGTCGTATACGGCTTTCGACGCGGCGTTCGCCGAGCCGAAGCGAGAAAATCGAGAATAGGATCTGGAGACGAGGTTATGCGTTCGACCATTGGGGCGTCCGTTTTGACTCTGGCGTTGACGGTACCGGTGCAGGGGTGCGCTCAGGACGACGACGGACCGGGCTCGAACGGTGACACCGGGGCTGTAGCGGCCGCGGCTGTGAGCGGAGGCCTGTCCATGCAGGAGCCGATGAATCGTTTGACGCCGGAGGAGGAGGCAGCGGGATGGAAGTTGCTCTTCGACGGCACTCTCGCGGGATGGCGAGGATACCGCCGGGAAGGCATCCCCGCGGGCTGGGGGGTGCGAGATGGCGCGCTGGTTTTCACGCCCGGGCGCGGCGGCGGCACCCTGATCACGGTCGACCGGTACGCCGACTTCGAGCTGGCATTGGAGTGGAAGATCGGGGAGGGCGGGAACAGCGGGATCTTCTACCGCGCGACGGAGGACGAGGTCGCACCTTACTGGACGGGTCCGGAAATGCAGGTACTGGACAACGAGGGGCACCCCGACGGACGCAGGCCGGTGACGTCGGCCGGGTCCAACTATGCGCTGCACGCGCCCACCCGGGATGTCACCCGCCCGGTCGGCGAATGGAACGAGGTCCGGATTGTGGCTCGGGGTCCGCAGGTGGAACATTGGATGAACGGCACTCGCATCGTGGCCTACGAGCTGTGGACCGACGAATGGCGAGCGATGGTGGAGGCGAGTAAGTTTCGGGAGTGGCCAGGATACGGGATGGCACCCGCCGGACACGTCGGGCTTCAGGACCACGGGGATCCGGTCTGGTTCCGCAACATCCGGATCCGGACCTTTTGAGGTGCTGGCCAACGCGTGAGGAGGTCGACATGAGAGTGACGAGGGGTACGCTGCTCGTGCTTCTGGTAGCGGGAGGCGTCGGCTGCGAGGACATGACCCTCGCCAACAGCTGGCCGGAGACCCTGGTGATTACGCCGTTCGACACGCTGGTGACCGAGGGCGATCAGGGCAGCTTCACGGTGACGGTGCTCGACATCGACGGCAAAGTGATCCCCGGGCCCCCGAGCTGGGCGATGCCGGAGTGGGGCGTCAGACCGCCGGTCCTCGATATCAAGCCTGATGGTTCCTACACGGCCATCGGTGGCGGCAAACCGTCGGTAACAGCCCAGGTCGCCGGCTTGCAGGCCAGGGTGTTCCTGCGGATCAATCCGCTGGACGTGCAGCTTACCTCCGGCGCCATGTACTTCAACCAGGCGGCGCAGAATCTGGATGGAACCGTTCCCATCCTTGCGGGGCGTCCCGCATTGCTGCGCGTCTTTCCGCTCGGTGACGAAACGAGCTTCTACGAGCCGCGCGCCCGCGCGACCTTCTACATGGATGGCGAAGAGGTGCACTCCGCGGGGATGGATCCCGTCGTTGGCGAAATCCCGACGGACATCAACGAACCCGCGTTCGACCGCTCCTTCAATACAATCATCCCGGGATCGATCGTTCGTCCGGGCCTGCAGATGGTCGTTGAACTGGATCCGGACGGAGTCGTGCCCGCGGCTCCAGGCAGCACTCTGAGGATTCCCGAATCGGGTGCCATGGATGTGGAGGTCGTGGAGCTGCCGGTATTCTACCTCACCATCGTTCCGACGATCATGAATCCGCATCCTGACGAATCGGTGCTGGACTGGACGCGCGGCGTAACCGCCGAGAGCGACAAAGTGGCCGACGTGGGCGCGTTGATGCCCGTCTCGGACATGGAGGTCATCGTGCACGAGCCCTACTATTCCAACGTCGAGCTTCGGAGCGATGGCGGCGGGTGGAGTGCGTGGCTCCGCGAGATCACGCTTCTGTGGGACCTCGAGGGCCAGGTGGGCTACTACTATGGAGTAGCCGCCCTGCCATACGGCGGTGGCGTTGTGGGCATTGGCAATCTTCCGCCCACGGGCACGCTGGTGGCAGCCAGCGTAGGGTGGCCGAGCAAGCGCACCCTTGCCCACGAAGTGGGGCACTCCATGAGCCTTCGGCACGCACCTTGCGGCGGTGCGGGCGGACCGGATCCGAGTTTCCCATACTCCGATGGGAGCATCGGCATCATCGGATACGATGTGGGTCGGCGAACGATGCTGCACCCCGGGACCTACAGCGATCTGATGAGCTACTGCCGGCCCTACTGGATCAGTGATTTCTCGTTCAACAAGGCGCTCAGGCACAGGATTCTCACCGAGGACCCGCTGGTGGTTGCACGCCGGGAGGCGACGCCGGAGGAGAGCACCCTGATTCTCTGGGGGAGCGCCGGCGACGGAGAACTCCTGCTGGAGCCGGCGTTCCAGGTCGTGGGGAAACCGCGGATGCCGGCCCAGAGCGGTCCGTATCGGCTGGAGGGGTTCGGCGAAGGTGGCCGGCTTGCCTTCAGCTTCGGTTTCGCGCCCATCCCGGTGGAGCACGGCGGCGCCCATTTCAGTTTCGCCATCCCGTACGACCTGGAGCGGGACGGCCTGCTGGAGCGGGTCGTCCTTTCCGGCCCTGAAGGCGAGTTCGAACTCGGGCCGTCGAGCACCGACCCGATGGCGATCATCATCAACAGGAGCTCAGGACAGGTGCGCGCGATTCTGAGAGAATGGCAGGGCGTGGGAGCCGTCGGGGACGGCGACACCGAAATCCTGGTCAGCACCGGTCTGCCGGGGAGGCTCCGATGAGTCCCCGGACGCTGTTCGCAATCCTGGCACTGGCCGCACTCGTGAATGAACCGGCGGCTGGACAGCTGCCCTCGTGGCTGGGACAGACGGGGGTGGAGATCCGGGCGGGGGCAAGCATCGGCAGTCACTCCGCTTCGGCCGCTGCGCTGGACATCGTTCCCAAGCCCTCCTTCGATTTCGTGGTCAAGACCGAGCTGATTCCGACACTGTCGGTATTTGGCGGTTACTACATGACCGCCTTCGGGTGCGAGGAAGGCTTCTGCACGAAGCGGGACCTGAGCATCGTGGGGAACCACGCGGCGCTCGGCGCGGAATGGATGCCCCGCCCGTCGCGGCTTCTCTTCCGGCCATGGGTTCGCGGAGGGTTGCTCTTCGGGACCACCGAGGCCGGGACGGACGGGGAGCCTCCCAGCGCGGGAATCGGTGCCGATGCAGGTGTCGGCGTGGAGGTGGCGCTGGGGCGCGTGCTGGTCCTGCCCGGTGTGTCCTATCGTTATCTGACTGCCAACACCGAATCGAGTACGGCCGAGGCTGTGGCCCTGTCCTTCCATGTGGGTCTCGGAATCAGACTGGGTGGTGGATGAGGGCGGTGTTGCGGGAAGGAGCCTCACTGAAGACATGGGAAGGATGTTGAGAACAGCACCGGTGGGTTGCGGCGTTGCGGCCTTCATGGTCGCCGCATCCCTGGCCGCTTGCGCCGATCTGGGGACCACACCGGACAAGGTTCCGCACTCCCTGGTACTTGAGGTGGCCGACACATTGCTGACCGAGGGAGACCGGGCAAGTCTGAGCGTGGTGGTTCTGGACGAAGACGGCAACGTGATTCCCGGGCCGCCGGGCTGGGCGTTGCCCGAGTGGATTGTCGTTCCCGGGGGCGTCATGGCGGTCGACCCCGACGGCACCCTCAACGTGCTTGGCGGCGGGAAGGTGAGGGTGATCGCCAGGTTGGCAGGACTTGAGACCGAGGCGGGGCTGCGCGCCAATCCGCTCGAACTCGAGCTTTCGACCGCCGCCGTCTACCTGACCCAGGCCGCCCAGAATCTCGACGGCACCGTCCCGCTCATCGCTGGACGTGACGCCTTCCTGCGGGTCTTTCCCGTAGGTGACGAGACCAGCTTCTTCCAACCGCGGGCCCGGGCGAGTTTCTACCTGGACGGCGAGCTGGTCCACTCCACCCCACTCAGCCCGATGACTGAAGGGATCCCCACTGAACCCAGGGAGGATCGCCTGGTGTTCACGCACAATGCGAGGGTCCCCGGCTCGGTGATTCAGCCGGGACTCCATATGGTGGTCGAACTCGACCCCGATGGGGTCGTGCCGCTGGCTCCCGGGAGCCAGCTCAGGATGCCGGCCGAAGGGACGCTGCCCCTGAACGTCGTGGACATGCCCGTCTACCGACAGACGATCGTCCCCACCGTGCAGGATTCCTTCCCGGCAAGCCAGGAGGTCGTGCCATGGTTCGAGGGCATGACCGAGGACGACGTGTTCTTCCGCTTCGCCCGGACCGTCCTGCCCATCGGCGAAATGGAGGTGACGATTCACGAGCCCTACCGGACGAGCGTGAACCTTCGAACCGAAGTCGGATGGAACCTCTGGCTCCGCGAGATCGAGACCGTCTGGGTCATGGAAGGCCGGCGCGGATACTACTATGGCGCGAGCGTGCTGCCTCCGGGCACCCGCTACGGCGGCCTCGGCCACCTCTGGACGCCGGTCAGCGTCGGGCGCAATTCCCGCCAGACCTACGCGCACGAGGTGGGGCACAACATGAATCTCTACCACATCAATTGCGGCTCCCCAGGCAACCCGGACGCGAACTTCCCGCACGACCCGGAGACGCTGGGCAGCTGGGGGTTCGACGTCGCTGCCGGCGCGATTATTCATCCGCGCCAGTACAAGGATCTCATGTCCTACTGTGACCCGGCCTGGGTCAGCGACTACAGCTTTCGCAGGGCGGTGAATCGCAGGCTCGCGGTCGAGCGCGCGCCGTCGCGTGACTTGTGGCAGGCGCTGCCCGTGGAAAGTACGCTCATGCTCTGGGGAGGTGTATTGAACGGTGAGCTCGATCTGGAACCGGCATTTGTGATCGAGGCCAGCCCGAGACTGCCGGCGCAGGGTGGACCGTATCGGCTCGAGGGCCTCGGACCCAACGGCGAATTCAGGTTCGGCTTCGACTTCACGCCGAACCCGGTAGACCACGGGGGCGCGAATTTCCACTTCAACTTGCCTTACGACCCGGACACGGACGGTGTGCTGGCGCGCGTGGTCCTGTCGGGGCCCGAGGGGGAGACCACGCTTGGGCCGGGCAGCACGAGCCCGATGGCGATCATCCTCAACCGGGATTCCGGACAGGTGAGCGCGATCGTGCGCGGCTGGCAGGGCCGGGCCACGGCGGCTGGCGGTGACGGCCCGAGAATCCTTGTCAGCGACGGGCTGCCGCGGACTGTGCGATGAACAACTTGACCATTCTGTTTTCAACCCGAGAAGAGTAGAACCATGAGACACGCTACGCGACTCTCCATCGGCTCGAGCCGGACGCTCGCCATGATCCCGCTGGTCTTCCTGCCCGCATGTATCGAAGTCGATCCGCCGCTTCCTCCCCCGCCGGAGGACCCTGTGCTGGGGTTCGCCATGTGGCCGGTCAGCATGACCCCCAACGAACTGGTGGTCGAGCAGGGGGACGTGATCGGGGTGCTGGGTCGAATCCCCGGTGGCGTCAGGTGGAATCACAGGGTCAGCTTTGCCGACCACTATCTGATCCGATGCGCCGTCGACGACGAAGAGCACAACTACTGGCCCCCGTGTTCACTGGCCGTCGCCGAGGGGTATGTCATCATCGAAAACGAGGTCGGACAGCGACTCGGATTCAGTTGCACTGCGCAGGTCCAGTACGTGCCCGGCGGCGCGATCAACGCCACGTTCAGCCACTGTCCGTCGCTGAGCGGCCATGAGAACGCGGAGGGCCCGGGCGTCCAATGGTCGGGAGTCTGGACGGTAACCGGCTGCGACCCCACCTGGATAACATACCGGCACACAGCGTCGCTGGAGGTGCCGCCCGCCGGCTCCCCCGCCATCCCCGCGCTTTCGGATACCACGCGCATCACGGTGGCCGAACCCTGTGACAGGGGTTGACCCGCGTGATCCTCGTGGCGCTTGCCGGTCACCGCGGTCCGAAAAACGTGCTGTGAGCATCCGCGTCCTTCTGGCAGCGGCGCCGGGCATTGCGCTGCTCCCATGTTCCGCCC
The DNA here is from genome assembly GCA_022823225.1 of Gemmatimonadota bacterium. Classification (GTDB taxonomy): domain Bacteria; phylum Gemmatimonadota; class Gemmatimonadetes; order Longimicrobiales; family Gaopeijiaceae; genus Bin94. The sequence goes on along the minus strand of JAJDXM010000041.1, from coordinate 6,537 downwards.
AGGCCCAGTTGCCGGGTTGGGTAGGTGAAGTGGAGGCCGAGGTGCGTACCGGCGTGACGATCGGCAGCCATTCCAGGTCGGCCGCCGCACTGGACGTGGTTCCCAAACTGTCCATCGACGTCGTGCTCAAGAGGCGGATCGGCCCGAACGTGTCCGCGTTCGGTGGGTATCTGAGGACTGCCTTTGGGTGCGAGGAAGGGTTCTGTACAGGCGCAGACCTGACCGTCGTGGGCAACCATTGGGCGCTTGGCGTGGAATTGCTGCCGAAGCTGGCGTGGCTGGACGGACAAACCTGGCTCCGCGGCGGAGTGCTCTTCGGATCGACGGAGGTGGGCACGGAGGGCGATGATCCCGAACCCGGGCTCGGGATGCTATTCGGCTTCGGTGCGACCGTGCCGTTCGGCCGCCTCTTCCTCATGCCGGGCCTTTCGTACCGGTGGCTCACGGCGAACACGGTTTCGAGCACGGCCCACGCGATCGCGCTGTCGCTTCATGTCGGCATCGGGATAAAGTTGAGTGGGTGACAAGCGCGTGTGGCTGAAGCCCTGTGCGGACCCGCAGCGGGCCCCGACCCCGGCCGGCCGGGTTGCAGTGTTCCTCGCCGCCAGCCTGGCCGGGCTCTCCGTCGTCTCTGCCTGCGACGATCTGGCGATGGACGCCGACATGGTTCCGGCGTCGCTGGCGATCCAGCCGTCGGATACAATGCTCACCATCGGTCAGGTGGCCAATTATTCGGTGCTCGTTCTTGATCGACAGGGGCACCCGATCCACCGCACGCCGACCTGGGCGCGTCCCGTTTGGAGCAGTCTTGGTTCCGAAACCGTATTCATGGCACGAAACGGGAGAGCGGAGGCCGTTGCATTCGGCGAGACGAACGTGGTCGTGACTTTCGCGGGGCTGCGTGCCCTAACGAGCGTGCGCGCGAATCCCGCAACAGTGACCATGACCGTCGACTCGTACCACTTGACGCAAGTGGTGCAGAATTCCATGGGCAGCGTGCCGCTCATCGCCGGGCGCGACGCTCTCTTGCGCGTGTTCGTGACCGGCGACCGCGAAAGCTACTTTCAGCCAGTGGTCAAAGCGTCCTTCTACCGCAACAACAAGCTGGCCCGCCGGTTCGTGATGGAACCGGGATTCGAAGTGATGCCGGCCGAAGTGGAAGAAGGCCGGCTCGATCTGTCGTTCGATGCGCTGGTCCCGGGATCTCTCATCGAACCGGGTACCGAGATGTTCATCGAGGTCGATCCCGAGCGCCGTGTACCTGCGGCGCCGGCGAGCATTCGCCGGATACCGCCGCTGGGCAGGCTGCCGCTCGATGTCCGCGTGCTTCCAACCATGGAACTCACGATCGTTCCCATCGTGACCGCGTCGGGAAACGGTGCGGACGTCTACAATTGGACCAACGGGATCACGCCCGACAGCCCGCAGTTGCGCCACGCACGGTCGGTCCTTCCGATCGGCGATCTGGCGGTGACCGTCCACGATGGATTCATGACGTCGGCCGACCTCGGTACCGCCGCCGGATGGTCGCAGCTGCTCGGTGAACTGACGTACCTTCGGGTTACCGAAGGGGAACGGGGCTACTACTACGGTGCAGTGAATCTCGATGGCGAAACCACGCCGCGAGGTCTGGGGTTCATCGGCCACCCGGTCGCAGTGGGCAGGGCCGACGGCGAGACGCTGGCCCACGAGATCGGACACAACCTGGGTTTGCATCACGCCCCCTGCGGCGGCGCGATCGCCCCGGATCAGGCCTTTCCCTATCCGAACGGGTCCATCGGGGTGTGGGGTTACGACGTCCACGCGGAGCGTCTGGTCAGCGCGTCGATCTACAGGGATTTCATGGGGTACTGCAGCCCGAGTTGGGTGAGCGACTACCATTTCACACTTGCGATGGATTTCCGTCTCCACGAAGAGGAACCGCTGGTTTCGGGCTCCGATCGCCACGCGGCGGCGGACCGGGGCAATCTGCTGCTCTGGGGAAGAGCGGGGGGTGGGGAACTGGCGCTCGACCCGGCGTTCGCAGTCGATCTTCCGGCGTTGCTGCCCGAGAAGGAGGGCCCGTACCGTCTCGAAGGGTTGGGATCCGGTGGTGAGCGTCGCTTCGATTTCAGCTTCGCGCCCCGGCCGATCGCCTCCGGGGGCGGCACCTTCCTCTTCGCGGTGCCCTACGACGCGGCCCGCGACGGTGCCCTGGAAGAGGTGGTGCTGTCCGGGCCCGAGGGCACGGTGACGTTGACGCGGTTCGGGTCCAGTCCCATGGCGATCGTCCTCGATCGCGGAAACGGTCGGCTGCGCGGGATTCTCCGCAACTGGACGGGAGAGTCGATCCCCGGGGTTCGGATGGACTCAGGCGAGTTGAAAATCCTGGTCAGCGAGGGACTCCCACGCTGACGGCACCTCCACGGCCTCAGGCAACGGTTGCCGGCCCGACAGAGCACCTGAAGCCCAAATCACGGCAGGAATTCACGTAAAGTCAATCTGGACTGCGCGATCTGCGTTTCCTGCCGTTGAGCCACTTCTGATTCCCTCATGCTGAAATAGCGGGTGAAACCGTATCATTTGGCGAGACTTCACCTCGACAGCAACACCCCGATCCGGGCTGCTGGGGAGCGGCGCCGTTCAGGGCCTTGACACCCGGTGCCAGCCCGCAGGCTCGGTGGAGTCCAGTACCTTCACGGTACCGGTCGATCCCGATTAGATGGCAACACCGGCAGGTGCGTCAGACCCACGAAGGCGGTGATTCCCGCGGGGAGGCCCTGCTCCTCGGATCCGGTTAGTTGGGACCCGGCGGCTCGAACCGGTACCAATCGACCCCCCGCCCCGGGATGCCTGCCGGATCGTCCGGAAGCCGTTCCACCAGCACGGCCAGTGTGGAGCCCAGCAGGTCGTAGCCCTCAATCCGGTCCCGCACCCGCACGCTCCCGACGTAGGTGGTGTCGGAAAAGATGCTGAAGTACGAAAACTCGTGCCTGTCGCGCTGGAGCGCCACCCAGAGCCGCCCCCAATCGTCGTAGATGAGCGAGCGGCTCCCTGCTGTAACCCACTTGGGCCTTTCGGCGTAGGCGAGCATCTCGGATTCCGAGGGGGGTGCTCCGAAGGCGAGACGCCAACGCTCCCGGTGAATCTCCATGTCCTTCTCGGAGGGCAATTCGGACGCATAGGTCGGATCCCTGAACGTGACGACATCGTCGCCGTCCCACAGAACCAGGACGCTTTGGCAAGTGGCGAACGCCATTCGGCCGGCGGGGCCGAGAGCACCCGTGGTGTATCCCCGTTCGCACTCCATGGGTAAGCCCAACTCGCTGGGATGGAGCAATGCTCGCTCCCACAGTTCCTCGCCGGATTCTGCGTCAAGTTCGGTGACGAACGTTCTGTAACTGCCATCGACACGCACCGAATAGGATCCAGTCACACTTTGCGCAAAGGGCGCCATGGGCCTCAACAGGAACGGAACCTGGACGCTGGACAGGATGGTCCCACTCGGCTCGAAAATAGTCAGGCGGTCTCCGTCAGACACTCCAACCCTTCGGTTAGATCCGCGGAGTAACCGCAGTGCCCCGTCGAACTCACCGGGACCCTCGCCTTCCCTCCCAAACACCCCGATGGTCGACCCATCGTTCCGCACGCACACTACCCGGACCTCGTACGATTCAACCACACAGGCTGTGGAGCTGTCGACCAAGGCGACCGAGACGCTCACGCTGAGGGGCACCTCGACTGCCGCGATGAACTCCGCAGGAAGCAACGTGAGTTTGCCCGGCTCGGCCTCGTTCGCGCTGCATGCCACAGCGGCAAGGGCCCCGGTGCCTAGCAAGGTGCACCAGAACCGGTTCGTGGACTCTCGGTTCGAGTTCCGCAACTCCCAAACCCTAAGCCACGACCCCGAAGGCCGAGCCGGGCGGTTGACTCGATCCGATCAGCAAGTGGAAGACCCTTCTTCCTCTTCTTCGCACTCCTCCAGGCACCTGTAGAACTCTTTCTCAGCCTCTTCGTAAGTCGCGCCGTTCTCGTACATCCACAGACTGGCCTCGAGTCCGCAGTTGTTCCAGCAGTTGTCCATGGGGTCGTCGGGCTCCTGCGCACCGAGCCCGATGGGCGACAAGGGCGAGAGTCCGATGGCGACCAACAGGGTCACCAGGCCGCGGGTCCACTTCGTGATGCAGCGCGTCTGCGCGTTCGTCACAGCTGCCTCCTCCAAGCGATAGAGAGCGATAGCGAGGGACCAACCCCTCACGACGCGCTGAAGATGTGGAATCGTACGCTGCTGTCAATGGCCGTTGAAAATGTCACACTCGGCAGTGTGGCCCGCGCGGAGGGAGCGGGGGCGACCGAAGCTGGGCGCGCTGTGGAGTGGATCCGGGCCGCAGAATCGCTGGGGAGCGACGATCTCGGGTCTCCGAGGGGTACGGGTAGTCCTCGGGATCGATCTGGCAAACGCAGCTTTCAGGCGCACGGGGCGAAGGCGGATGGGTCTGTGGTCCTCCGCCGGAAACTGTGCCGCGCGGGAAGGTGCCGAGCTTTCTCGCCTCGCAGCCGTTGGTCGATCCGGCCGGTTGGGAGCTTTGCGAGGCTGACGATCTCCCGCAACGGGCCGGGCTGTGCTTTCTTGGCATCGATCTAGGCGTATCGCTGTCGCTGTCAGCGGCTTGCGCGGTGTGGGAGCCCGGACGGGTGGAATGGTGGCACGCCGCATCGGCGAAGCCTGACCCGCGCGAGCCCGGCCCGTCGCGACGGCGTCGGATCGCTCTACCTGGACGCCGTGGACGGCGGCCACCTGACGCTGTGTGGTGGGCTGGCCGCTGTTCCTATCGGGCATCTTCGCGGACCTCGCGGGCGAGCGGGTCGTCATGGGCGCGGATCGCTACCGGAAGTCTGAGCTTGTGTACTGCATGGCGCGCGGCGGGTTCCAGCCGCAAGCGATGGAGTGGCGCGGGCTCGGGGCCGGTGCGACGGCGGACGGCTCGCACGACGTGCGGGCGTTCCAGCGCGCGGTAGCATCCGGAGCGCTCCACAGCCCACGTTGCACGATGGCGCGCATGGCGTTCGCGCAAGCCGTGCTCCGGCGCGATTTGGCCGGGAATCCCGGCCTCGACAAGCGCCATGCCAACCGGCGCATCGATGCCGCGAGCGCGGCCGTGATCGCTTTCGGGGTTCGCGCGATGGCGGCCGCGCGGAAAGTGTCGGCCGGGGGCGCGGGCTTCCGGGTGGTGCGGTCGGGTTGACGGGCGGTCGTCGTGGCGCGTACGATGTATGCTCGTTTCGGTTCCCCATTCTCAGGGAGGTAGTTATGTGCAGGACGTTGGCAGGAATCGGTGGTCTCGCGTCAATGGGCGGCGTCATTGCCGCGATAGTGTTGCCGGGGCCAGGCACGGGCGCCGGTGTTCTCCTCGGTCTTATTGGCTACATGACCGGGGCGTTCGGAATGGCGCTCTGCAATGGGTGACGCGGTTCGCAAACGCCCTGTTTTGATATGGGCGCTTATCGCTGCTGGGTGGCTGTTGGTGGCATCGGCCTATCTCTACTTCATGCCGTGAGCCGTCGCCAGGCGCTTTTGACGACCCCTCTTCCGGCCTCGGCCGGGCGAGGGGTTGCCCATCCGGTGCCCGTGTCCATCGACATAGGCGCTGGCGGAATCAGTCGCCGGTCCAGCTTCGGGGGGTAAACATGGACGGCCCGGAATCGCTAGCTTCCATCCCCATCATCGCCCGGAGCCTTCCCCGTGACCCGGTCGTGCAAATCACGCGGGAATCTGCATGATTATGGGAGACAAGCCAGCTTACTCCGTGTGGCCACACTCCGTGAGTCCCCTGCGGAGGCTGGCAAGGGGGCTGTGCCCCCTGTGACCCCCCAACTGAAAACTCGCGTCGTGAGCGACGGAAAGTGGGCAGTTTATGGCCTGCCAATGGCCCCCAAGGGTTCTCCCGCGACCGCCACGCCGTAGCCTTGCTCCACCCGACCGCAGAGGTCCCTTGACGGTTTGAACACCGGTACATCCCGGGCCGGAACCTCGACCGCCTCTCCGGTCCGGGGATTGCGGCCCGTGCGGGCCTTGCGGTGCCTCACCTTGAAGGTGCCGAAGCCCCGGAGTTCGATGCCGTCGCCTCGGGCGAGCGCCTCCTTCACGGCATCGAGGAAGGCGTCGACCATCAGCCCGCATTCCCTCTTGGTGACACCCGGTCCGACCGCGTCGGCGACCTGCTCAACGAGTTCGGCTTTGGTCATCCTCTTCTCCTCGTAGGAAGTGTGGCCGAGTCCTGCCGCTTCAGTATGATAACCTGCGGCGCGACCCACGGTTGGCTGGTCCCACCGGCCCGCGCCAAGGCGAAGCCGTGCCCCGATGGAGTTGGCCGTAGCAGACATCCTCTTGGCTTCAGGACGGCGTCCGTCACGGCTGACGGTGGTCGGATCGCGAGGTCGCTGGCCGTGATGGGCCGTACCGGAGTTTGGTCGCCACCGTCCTTCCCCAAGTCCTGAATGGATACTTGAGCATCGAGGCTCGCACGACAAGCACAGGAGAAGGGAAGAACACATGAG
>JAJDXM010000002.1 GCA_022823225.1 Gemmatimonadota bacterium | reverse complement strand
GCCTCGACCGCTCGCGCTGAAGGCGCTCTCACGCGGCGCGCGCAGGGGGTCCCCGCGTTCGCGGGGTTTCGGAGGAGCCAGATGTGTAAACGCTTCACGTTTACTCTGGCTGGGGGATGCCCCCAGACCCCCGTAATGCGTCCGCGCAACGCTCCTGGCCCGTCTCATTCGTGCCATGCGCGCCACCGCACCCTCGCGGCCCTCGAAGCCGATGCCGGGCCACCAAGACTCGGGGATCCCTCAGCCTTGTGCCGCCTCCATGATCTCGGCCACATAGTCGTCCAGCCGGGCCATGACGTCGATCACTTCCGACTTGCTCTCCGCGCTCGCGAGCTCCTTGGCCAGATCGAGCAGCAGGCGGCGAACCGCGAGCGGGTCGCCCGCCCCGGTCGGCGGTGCCTCCGGGTCACCCGCCCCCGCCGCCGACGACACGTCCGGCGCGGCGGGCTCCTCAGCCGTCGCGACCGCCGGCTCCGGCGGCGGCTTGGGCTCGGGCACGGCGGCCCTTGCGAGCCGGGCCTTCACTTGGAGGGGATACTTCGCGTGGAACTGCCGGGCCGTGAGTTGCCCTACGGAGGGGTCGATCTCGCGGGCACCCGCGAACAGGTCCGCGTTGGTGACGCCGGGGTTCCCGGCGAGCGTCCGCTCGACATACTCCATGACGGCGGCACCATCACTCAAAGACGCTGGCGAGGGGGCAGGTGGCGGAACCGCTTTCGGCTTCTGCGCGCGCCGCTCTTGGGGCGCTATTCTCCTGATCGCCGGTAGCCGATACTTGGCGTGAAACTGTTGCAGCGTCAGCTCCCCGACCGACTCGTCGATCTCACGAGCAACGGCGAACAGGCTGGCGTTCTTCACGCGGGGATCCTTCTTCAGTTCCGCTTCCACGTACTGCACGACGGGATCCTGCAAGCTGTCCATGTCGAACCCTTTCGAGAGGCAGGACCGCGCCCCGCTGGACGCGGATGAGTCGGAGGTCGGTCAATTGTAATCGACCGAGAACGCTCCGACGAGGTGTTGGTCGGGCGGCGCCAATGTCGTGGGCGACGCCCCCGCCCGCGCAATTCACCGGAGCGCGGGGCTGTTCGGGTTCGAAGGGACGGAGTCCCTCGCCAGCCCCGGTGTATGACACCGGGTAGGCTGGCTTGTCTCCCTTTGCCTGCGTCAAGCCAGCCTTGGGACGGCTCCGAAAACACCTCTCCGGGCACCGCCCGGAACGGCGTCCGGCGGGCCGTCGTGCGCAAGCTCTTCGGCCTCTTGGCCGCCAGCCTCTAATGGACGGCAAGGGCGACGGAGGACTTACTCCCTGCTCAATCTCTTCAGCGCGGCCCATGATTCCTTGCACTGTTCGATGTCGGTCTCCGAGAGAAGCAGGTACTTCCACTGCGCCGCAACCTGGCTGGAAGCATTCACGTAGTTCGCCCACCGCCGGGCGGCCTTGGCCTTCGCGGTCACGTCGATGGAGTCGATCTCGCGATCGGACTTCACTTCGATCAGCAGGTGGGTTCCGTCGTTCTCGACCGCTATGAGGTCCGGGTTGTAGTCCCGTCCGGCGTTGTGCCAGAGAATGGGGAGATCGTTCCGGTGGAGGCGAACCCAATGCGACACGGAATCTTCCTCATCCAGAATGAGCGCCACGGCCCGCTCGGGCGTCGAGTCGAACGAGACCTCCGGATACAGCGACTTCGCCCAGCCCGTGTAGCCCACACCCCGCCGGAACGGGCCGCGCCGATCCTCCGAGGTCTCCGGGCGGCCAATGCGCACGGAGTCGAGTGTCAATATTTCCACCTCATCCTCGTACGATGGCGATGGGGCGTTCTCTTGTTGCTCCCTCCCGATCAAGCCAATGAGCCGGGCCGCCGCCCGGTCCAGATAGTGGCTCAGCGACTCCTGAGCCCTTGCGCCGAGGCCCTCGACGAAAGCGTCGAGAATCCTGCCGAGATGAAGCCTCTCCTCCGCCCGACCGGGTACGGCATCGGCGGAGAGGACGAGGCGCGCGAGGTCGGATCGCAACCGGTCCATGGGGAACAGGTCGGAGGAAGCCTCGATGGCGTCAGCGGCTTCCCGGCGAACCACGTGAACCTGCGGCAGGCCGTCCGGACCCACGACCCGCCGAGCCGAAAACACCGTGCGCCGCAACTCCTGGGCCGGGTCTGCCGCGATCTTCTCGCCCAGCAAGCGGAACGGCCGCATGTCGGTGAGGTCCGCCAACGAAAAGTGGCTCCTGATCGTGGTCATCCGTAGTTGCGGAACGAGGATCGGATCCACGTCGTCTCTCGCCCGAAGCTCCGCCCTGAGCACCTTGACCGAAGCCGCACCCGTTGCGGTTCTACCCTCCAAAGTCGCGACCGTCGCCCCGACCGGGGTCTCGGTTGCCGTTTCCACTCCGCCGCCCGACCCCGCCAGACCGTCTTGTAATCCAACCTCTGCGGTTGCGGATCGTACCACCGGGTTGCGCTTCCGGGCCGCGCTCACGACCGCGTGCGTCCGATGATCGATGAACGTCTCCTGAAAGACTCTCCTCGCCTTCAGGAGCTTGTCGTAGCTCTCGTGCGCCAAGACCTCCAGCGTGTCCAGAAACTCGACGCCCGTGTAACGGCCGAAGGGGAGGCGGAGACCGCGGCCGAGCGTCTGCTCTGTGAGGATCTTTGAGATGGATGCCCGCATCGAGGCGATCACATACACGTTCTTGACGTCCCAGCCTTCCTTGAGCTTGTCCACCGCGACGATGATTCGGACGGGTGAATCCCGATTCTCCACGGCTTCGAGTTCGGCCAGATCCTTGTCCGGTGACTTCGAGTGGATTTCGAGAACCCGGCCGGCGTACTTCCCGCCAGCAAAGGAGTCGGATTCGAGAAGTGCGGCGTACAACTGAGCCTCTTGGATCGACTGGGCGACAACGAGCATCACCGCGTTCACGGAGTCCACGGCCTCGCGCTCGGCGAACTCATCGACGGCCTGTTGCTTCAGGTCGAGCAACTGAACGCCATCGCGCAGCTTCGTGTGCGCGTCGTCCCGGTCGTCCCTGCGCCCCACGATCACCGGGGTCTTCACATACTGCTCGGCGATAGCCGCAGCCAAGGGGAATCGGTAGATGATGCGGGTCTTCATCTTCCGTGTCGGCGTACCCGTGAGGCCGATCAAGGCGCGCGGCGACAGGTCCCGCACCGCTTCCGAGAACTTCGGGGCATCGTACACATGATGCTCGTCGGCGAACACCACGAGGTCTCCCAAGCCCCTCAGCTGCTCGTAGAAACCGCGTCCGAGGCCTTCCTGGAACTTGTGGGTACGCCGACCGACCTTCGTCGTCGGTTTGAGTAAGGACTGGACAGTGAAGACGTAGAGCTTGACCGCCGCCGGGTCGTCCATGACGGCCCTCATCGCCGGCGTGTTGAAATTCTCCGACGTGATGACCACCGGGTGCACCGCGAGCCCCTGCAAGAGGCTCTTCGGATGATTCCTCGTGAAGTTGCCCTTGGTCTTCTGGAGAATGGTGCTGCCCGGCGTGATGATCGCGAAGTTCCGGGTCCCCTCACTCACGGCGAAGTAGTCCATTGCCGCCGCCATGATGTACGTCTTCCCCATCCCGACGGCCGCGTCGACGACCCCCTCGAAAACACCGTCGGAACCGGACGCCTCATGTTTTCCGATCTCATGCGCTATCGTCTTGACTGCCCGTTTGTTGGGGACACGGAGGTCCAAGCAGGAGGCGACCATGTCGAGCGCCACTTCGTCGACGAGGCTGCCCGGTCGGCCGGTCACGCGGACACCTCCTCAGGTTCCTCCGACCGGGCCAGCTCCCGCCGAAGCCGTTCGCGATGGTTGACCCGGTACTCGGCCAGTATGGACGCCGGGATCTTGCGTACAAAAGAGCCTGGAGCCGCCGCGTGGACGTGCTCCCGAACCGCCGGATCGACGCTCGTAGCGCAGATCACGAGCGTTTCGCGCGCTCCCAGCGCCCCTGTCAGGAGGTCGGCAACCGCGACCGAAACGTGCCCGTCGACAACCGCAAGACGGCTGCGTCCCTTGCGGGCGGCGAACGGATGCTCCGGCAGGTACGCAAAGCCAAGCTGCGCGGCGGTGGCCTCGGCCAAAGCGCCGTTGACGGCCCAATCCGATAGGTATACGACACCGTCCGACTCCTCGAACATCGACGGAGCGACATCGAGCACGCGAAAGCCGCCCCCGCCCCGCCAGCCCGTCAGATCGGTCACGCCCCCGGGATCGTTCCCCTCGACGACCTGCCTCAGACGGGGCATGGCGAAGTCCCTGACCGTGTCCTCAAGCCACTCTACACCGATCCAGCGGCGTCCCATCTTGTGGGCAACGGTCGCCGTCGTGCCGGAACCAAGGAAGCAGTCCAGAACCACGTCGCCGGGGTTGGACGCGATGTGGAGTATGCGCTCGATCAACGCCTCGGGCTTCGGGGTCGAGAACGGTGTCACACTGGGGAACAGAGCCAGAATCTCGCCCTTTGCAGTGCCGGTGGTGCCAACTTCATCGTAGGGCCAGATCGACGTGGGCACGAGCCCCGGCTGGACCTCGTTCCAGAACTTCTTGAGGCGGGGTTGGGAATCGCCTTCGTCCCCGAACCAAATGCGCCCGTCATCAACCATCTCGTCGTATCGAGTTCGGGTAAAGCGCCAGCAGTTTCCGGGCGGCGGATCCACCTGCCGACCGGACGGGAGCGTGATGGTGAAGAACTGCTCCTTCCGCCTGCCCTTCTCGGCCTTCGCATGTACCGGCAACGATGCCCAGTCTCCGCGAGGATCGTCGTCCGGGTTGCTGTATCGCGAGCGCTGCGCTTCGGAAGGAGGCAGCAGGTTCCTCGCCTTCTTCCAAAGCGTCTTGTTCACCGCGTACACGATCACGTTGTCGTGGCTGATGGAGATGTCGGTCCGATTCTCCCTCGTGTAGGTCTTCTGCCAGATTACGTTGGCCACGAAGTTGGACGCGCCGAACACCTCGTCGAGGACGCACCGAGCCCGATGCATCTGCACGTCGTCCAAGTGAAGCCACACCGAGCCATCCTCCGAAAGGAGACGGCGAATCTGCAACAGCCGGTCCCGGATCATGGTCAGCCAGACCGAGTGTTCGAGGTTGTCGTCATAGTCCTCGAAGGCCTGACCCGTGTTGAACGGCGGGTCGATGTAGGCCAGCCGGACACGGCCGACGTATTCGGACGCGAACTCCGGCAGTTCCGACAGGCTCACCAAGGCATTCAGGGCATCGCCTCGGATCAGCAGGTTGTCGGAGCTTCGCGAGTCCACCGCACGGGTCCGGCCCACGAGGGCCGCGTCACGCAAGAGACGCACTTCGGACACCCGGTAGTCGTGAGGCGGTACCCACTCGTAACCCTCGTTCCGATTCGCGAGTAGGCAGAGTCGCTTGTTGGTCCAGGTCAGTTCCAGACGACCCGAGTATTTCCGTGTCGGCATGGACAAATCTCGCTCTTGGGTTCGGCTGGTAGGCTCAAAGGGTGAAGGATGTCGATCTCTTCGACGCGCCATGGAATTGGGCACCGGGCCTCCGGCGTCCGCAAGTACCTGAGCGCGAATCAACCGTTCTCCGGACGAATCGCCTTAGGGCAACTCAACGGATCCAGCGCCGCATCGAGAAGCTGCTTGGACCTGAACGTTGGGTCAGGGAGGGCTGGTGCCCTGTGTCTCGTCACGAGAGAGTGTGAGACAGGGCATCCGGGATTGCCATGAATACCCCATTGGGTTACCATGCTCCCATGCAGACCGTTGCCGAGACTCCAACCTTCTCCCGTCAGGCCGACAAGCTGTTCAACGAGGACGAGAGACGCGAACTGATCGACTACTTGGCCGCGCATCCCTTGGCGGGGGACGAGATACCCGGCACCGGCGGGGTCCGAAAGATGCGATTCGGAGCCTCCGGGCGCGGTAAGCGGGGCGGTGCCCGGGTGATCTACTTCTTCGGGGGCGAAGGAGTGCCGCTCTACGCGCTTCTCGCCTACTCGAAGTCCGACAAGACCGATTTGAACCCAAGCGAGCGCCGAGCGGCGGCCGGGCTCGTGGCCGCGATCAAGTTCCAAGGAAAGCAGAGCAAATGAGCACGTTCGGAGAAGACCTGATCCAGTCGTTGAACGAGGCCTTGGACCATGCGAAGGGCGAGGGTCCCGCCATCGTTCACACCCCGATCTCGCCCCGCGAGGTTCGGATGGAGGCGAAGCTGACGCAGACGCAAATGGCGGCCCTGATGGGAATGAGCCTTTCCGGCTACCGGAAGTGGGAGCAGGGGAGACGCCGCGTGAGCGGCCCGGCAGCGGCGCTTCTGCGCATTATCAAGCACGATCCGAACGCGGTCAGGCATGCACTGGTGCCGTCCCCATAAGCTTTGGAGCAGTCGGTCGATTCGGCGTCCAGATCAGTCGCTCAGAGTCCCGCCATTCAGGGCGGTTTTCCCGCTCCTGCGGCACGGTCCAGCAAAGTCCAGAGAAAAGGCAGGAAGCGCAGATCGTCCAGCCCTGTAAGTAGTTAGCCGATTTCCTGCCGGGATTCTGGCCTCAGGCGATCCGCCTGAACAGCTGAACACGGCGGCCCTGATCCCCGACGCGGTTTTCCTGCTCAGCAGGCTGGCGTGGGCGGGCCTGGGACTGGCGGGCGTGGCCGGGGCCGCCGTCATCTACGCCCGCCGGGTCCGGACGGGAGTCTCCGGACGAGGGCCGAGGTCGGCAGGCGGGTTGACCGGCTTCCTGAGGGGTCCCCGCCCAGTGGCCGCAGAGATCCGTCCGCAAGCCGAGCCGACGCTGGCGGATCTGCAGATGACCACCCGTCCGCTCGGGTTCCGGGGGGCGGCCGGCGCCATTGCGCGCTGCGAGATCCGGGATCTTCTGGTCCGGCCCGGGATGTACCTGTGCGTGCCCCTGATCCTGTGGATCGCGATGGCAAGGGCGAGCGTGATCGACTCGCTGCTGACTTCGGGGATCTCGGCGTCGCGGCAGTACACCGAACTCGGCATGTTCCTATGCCTGCTGCTGCTCTTCTACACGGTGGAATCGCTGCACAGGGAACGCGGTCGCCGCATGCACGAGATCTACGGGTCCGCGCCGGTCCCCACCGGTGCCATTCTCTTCGGCAAGGCGCTGGGAAACAGCGTCATGGCGGCGTTCGTCCTGGTGGTCGTGCTGCTCGCCAGCGCCGGCGTCATCGTGCACCGGCAGATCGCCCACGGCAGCCCGGTGGGCTTCGAACTCTGGCCCTTCGTCGCGGTCTGGGGCGGGGTCCTGCTGCCCACCTTCATCTTCTGGACGGCGCTGGTCACGGCGCTCTTCGCCCTTTTCCGCAACCGCTACGTCGTGTACGGGGCCGGAATGGCGGTGTTCATCTACACGCTGCGGAGCTCGATGGGGGAACAGTACAAGAGCTGGACCAGCAACTGGATCGGCATGGAGGTTCTCGCCTGGAGCGACATGGGGGCCTTCGTGCCGCACGGCCAGCCGCTGCTGCTGAACCGCCTGCTCTACCTCAGCCTGGTCCCGTTGCTGATCGCGCTCTCGGTCCGGTGGTTCCGGCGACGCGACCTCGACGCCACCGGACTGGCGGGCCGCCTGAGTCCCAGGCCGCTGCTCCGGGACGCGGTGCGGGTGCTTCCGCTGGCCGTCGGGCCGATCGTGCTGGCATCCATGCTGGCAGTCGGCGGCCGCTCCGGCTATCAGGGACCGGCGGCCGAGGAGTGGGAGAAGGACTACTGGACCCGCAACATCGCGACCTGGAAGGGTTTCAGGATGCCGGCGGTGTCCCATGTGGACCTGGATCTCGACATCGAGCCCGCCGAGCGCTCCGTGGCAGTCGACGGCGCGTACACCTTCCGCAACCACCGCGACTACGCCTACGACCGGTTCCCGCTGACGGCCGGCCCCTGGGAACCGATCGAGTGGACGCTGGGAGGCGAGCCGTACGAGCCGGAGAACCGCGACGGCCTCTACGTCTTCACGCCCGGCCAGCCCCTTGAGCCCGGTGACACCGTCACCATCGGCTTCCGCTACCGGGTCGTGGTTCTCGGGGGCATCAGCAGGACACCCCGGCCCGTGGGCAAGTTCGTCCTGGAGTCCGGGGTCAACATCGATGGCTTCGAACCGGTCTTCGCGCCGGTTCCGGGATACCGGCCCGGCATCGGTTCGGAGTACCACGATCCGCCGGAGTACAGGGACGACTTCCATTTGGGCCTGACGGAGCCCGTCACCCTGTGGGCCGGACCGGGCTTCACCGTGCGGACACGGATCACGATGCCGGAGGAGTACACCGCGCTCGGAGTCGGGGATCTGGTGAGCGACGAGATGTCCGGCGGCCGGCGCACGGTGGTGTGGGAGACGGTCCACCCCGTGGCCATGTTCAACGTGGTCGCCGGCAGGTACGCCGTGCACCGGGGAGAAGGCACCGCGATCTACTATCACCCGGAGCACGACTACAATATCGAGGAGATGGCGCTGGCCCTCGACGCCGCCAGGAAGTACTACGCCGAGTGGTTCCATCCCTTCCCGTGGAGCGTGCTCAAGCTGTCGGAGTACCCGGGCTACCTGGGCGGCGCGCAGGGGTTTCCGACGAACATCGTGATCAGCGAATCGGAGGGTTTTCTGGACAGGAGCGAACCCGGTTCGCGGGGACCGTTCGCGATCGTCGCGCACGAGGCCGCGCACAACTGGTGGGGTGCGCTGCTCACGCCGGGAGAGGGTCCGGGAGGCGACGCCCTCCTGTCCGAGGGGATGGCCGAGTACGCCGCCATGCTGCTGGTCGAGCAGGTCTACGGGGACCGCGAGCGGATGGCGTTCAGCAGGCTGCGCGAGCGCGACTACGTCATCGTCTATCGCCCGGGGTTTTCCACGCCGCCGGTCCGGACCACCGGGGGCGACTACAACAGGGGCCCCTGGATCATGTGGATGCTCCAGCAGGAGATGGGCCGGGAGAACCTCCTTGCGGGACTGCGCGCGTTCATCGATGAGTACCGGGCGGGCCCGGACTATCCGGTGATTCAGGACATGCTTGCCGTGTTGCGTGACTTCGCGCTCGATACGGCGGCGTTCGACACCTTCGCCGAGCAGTGGTTCTTCGGCTCGGTGTTGCCGGAGTACCGGCTTTCGGGAGTGACGAAGGTGCAGGAGGGTGGTGAGTGGGTGGTGAGAGGGACTGTGGAGAATGTGGGTACCGGCCGGATGCGCGTGCAGGTCGGCGCGGTCGCCGGGGCGCGATGGTCGGATGAGGGCGCGGATGGGGGCCGGTCGGTGGTGGCCGAGGGCTACAGCGACGCCCGCACCGAGGTGGTGCCGGGCGCGGGGGAGTCGGCAGAGTTCGTGATCCGCGCGGGGTTCGAGCCCGACCGCGTAGTGATCGACCCGGATGTGATGGTGCTGCAGCTCCGGCGCCGCGATGCGGTGTTCGAGTTCTGAGCGGCATAGGGGGTTCCGTGGCACTTCCCGAAGGCCCAGGCTACCTTCCTCAGGCGTCCTGGCGGCCCGTGGACAAGGGATCGGACCATGTTTCGTTCAGATTGCGAACCCAACGCGGCCCCCGCACGTCTCCTTCCGGTACTCGCGGTGGCCGCCGCCTCGCTTCCTGCGAAACCGAATCATCCACCGGCGGCCCGACACGCGAAACGCTCCCCAACGGCGCGATTCTCGTACGCTACCCCGGCCTCCCCGCCGTGGACTCGGTCGGCCCCGAAGTCGCCGAGGCGCGTGTGGAGCTCCGGTTCGGCAGTCGTGACGGGGACGACGATGCCCTGATCTTCGGCAGAATCGGGGGGATCCAGGCCGCCGGCGACGGCAGCATCTACGTCCTTGACGGCCAGGTGGAGGAAGTTCGGGTGTTCAGTCCCGACGGCGAGCCTCTGCGGACAATCGTCGGGCGCGGGGAGGGTCCCGGTGAGGTCTCCGACGCCGGCGGGATCATCCTCTCGGGCGACACCGTGCTCTGGATTCAGGACGTTCGAAAGGGGGTGATCGTCGGGGTGGACCCCTACGGAGAGGAGGTCGGCCGGTTCAACGCGCTGGGATACGACCCCGCGGACTTCTGGAGCGGGGTCTTCGACGAGCGCGGACGCTACTGGCTGAGCGTGTATCATGGCGACGCGCAGCGCAGCGGCAACATCACCACGGCGGGCCCGCATCCGGAGACCTACTGGCGCTACTACAAGTCCTACGACCTCTCCACACAGGCCCTCGACTCGGTCCCCCTGGGCGAGAGAGTCACCCGATCCTACCTGTTCGACGTCGGCAACACGATGGGCATCATGCGCATTCCCTTCGTGTCGTCCGACGTGACGGCGGTCCGTCCGTCCGGCGGATTCTGGCACTCCGGCAACACGGCCTACCGGATCGTCCGCACGAGCGAGCAAGGCGACACGCTGATCGTCATCGAGGCCGCACTGCCCGCACATCCGGTCACCGCGGAGGAACGTGCCGCGTACATCGACCG
The DNA here is from genome assembly GCA_022823225.1 of Gemmatimonadota bacterium. Classification (GTDB taxonomy): domain Bacteria; phylum Gemmatimonadota; class Gemmatimonadetes; order Longimicrobiales; family Gaopeijiaceae; genus Bin94. The sequence continues at coordinate 43,280 of JAJDXM010000002.1, read as the reverse complement.
CACGGTACGCGGACGGCCCGGGCAGCGCCGTGCGGCCGAGCGTGCCGCGGACCTCATCCCGGACTTCAAACCGGTCTTCGAGGGTCTGTTCGTGGACGACGAAGACCGGCTCTGGGCAAAGAGGGCCTTGCCGGGCGAAGCCCTTCCCTTCTACGATCTGTTCTCCGAAGGCGGCGACCATCTGGGTTCCGTTCGCCTCGGGTTCATGCCCGCGCCCGGGAGCAGGATCTGGGTCCGGCACGGCAGGATCTACACCTGGGTCGTGGACGAGTTCGATGTCCCGTACGTCGTGAGGGCTCACCTGCCGTGACGACTCTTCGGTTCTCCCTTCCGGCAACACTTCTCCTGCTCGCCGTGGCTGGATGCGGATGGCTGCCCACCGATCCCCGCGGCGGCGTAGAAGAGATCACCCGGCTTCCGCGCGCCCTGAGCGCCTCCGAGGTCGAAGTCATCGGCGCAAGCAACCGTTTCGCCTTCGGTCTCCTCGCCCAGGCCAACCGTCCGAACGAGAACCTCTTCCTGTCGCCGCTCTCGGCGTCCATGGCGCTCGGGATGACCATGAACGGAGCCGCGGGCGAGACCTGGAACCAGATGCGCGACGTGCTGGGGTTCGGGGACCTCTCCGAGGAGGAGATCAACGCGGCATACGAGTCCCTGCTGGAGCTTCTCGTCGGCCTCGATCCCTCGGTGGAGACTGCAATCGGGAACTCCGTGTGGACCCGGCAGGGCTTCCCGGTGCACGCCGACTTCCTCGCCGCCGTGCGCGAGAGCTTCGACGCCGAGGTGGCGGAACTCGATTTCGCGAGTCCCTCGGCTTCCGGCCGGATCAACGGGTGGGTCAGGGACGCGACGAAGGGTCGAATCGAGGACATCGTTCCCGCGGCGATTCCCGCCGACGTCGTCATGTACCTGATCAACGCGATCTACTTCAAGGCCCCGTGGACCTTCCGGTTCGAGCCGACCGACACGCGAGACGCGCCCTTCCACCTGGACGACGGGTCCACGCGAACGGTGCCCCTCATGAGCCTCCGGAGAGACATCCGCTACTTCGGGAACGACCGGTTCGAGGCCGTGGACCTGCCGTACGGTGGCAGCGCGTTTTCGATGACCATCGTCCTTCCGCGGCCGGACGTGCGCGTGGACGACCTGGCTGCGTCGCTCGACGCGGCGACGTGGCAGGATATGACCGGCGGCTTCCGCGAAAGAGACATCGAGGTCTTCCTCCCGCGCTTCCGGATGGCCTACGAACGCACGCTGAACGACGACCTGGCCGCCCTCGGCATGGTCGACGCGTTCGACCACCGCGCGGATCTCTCCAGACTCTCGCCGGTCGCAGGCCTGTGGATCTCCAGCGTGAGGCAGAAGTCCTGGGTGGAGGTCAACGAGGAGGGCACCGAAGCAGCTGCCGCAACCGTGGTGACGGTGGTCGAGAGTGCCCCCCCGGCCTTCCGGGCCGACCGGCCCTTCCTGTTCTTCATCCGCGAGCGTCTCTCGGGCACCATCCTCTTCGCCGGCAAGTTCGCAAGCCCACCGGCGGGCTGACCTACCGGGGCTTCACGATGCGCGCACGGACGACATACGGAACCCCGGACTCGTCGCTCGTGACGCCGTGCAAGACTCCGTCCCGAATGATCGGCTCCGGATTCGAGGCCAGCGGCAGCGGAAAGGGAAGGGAGAGCATTCCGAGATAGCGTCCCTCGGGGTCGAAGACGTCGAAGGCGCGGCCACCATCCTCGCCGGAGACCGCGGCGCGTTCCACCCAGATGTTTCCCTCGTCGTCGAGGACGAAGGAGACGACGGCGGGCCTGGATACCGGCACTCCCCCCGGGATGTCGGACCAGCCGACCTCCTCGCCAGCGATCTCCTCCAGGCTCCTCAGCTCCCGCTCCCTGTCCGCGGCGGTCACCCGAAGCGGTTCATGGTCAATGGTGACCCTGCGCAGCACCATTCCTCCGGGCGCGATCTCGGCAAGCTCGTACCGCCCGGTCAGCAGCGTCCACAGCGTGCCCGCCGGGGAAAAGCGCCAGCTCATGTTCCCCTGGAACGGAGCGACCACCATCATCGTCGGCGTGCCCTCCTCGTTGAAGATCGTGAAGCTCCTGCGTTCCACGGGATCCCGGGGGATCCAGACCGTGTCGATCGGCGCAAAGGACTGGTCGAATCGCTTCATCGCCGTAACGATTCCGTCGCCGTCGGGCAGCCAGGTGGCGATGTTGTACCGCCCCGACCGATCGAAGCCGCCCGGGTACGGAAGGATGATCGCCCGGGTGGCGGGCGGCCTGGATCCCAGCCAGGCCCCGAGGGTGTCGAACATGGAGACGCGTCCGTTGCCCAGCCCCAGCACCCAGATCTCGCCGGCCGGGCTGAGATCGACCGAAAGGGCGAGAGTGAATTCCCCCGGGCCCTCGCCTCTTCCGCCCACGGTCCGCAGGAAGACGCCCTCCCGGTTGAAGACGCGGACCTCCTGCGCCTGGCCGTCGAGTACGAAGACCCGGCCAGACGAATCGACATCGAAGGACCGGATTTCCCCGAAGAGATCGGGCCCCACACTCGCCGCGCTCCCGATCCTCAACTCCTCTTCGACCCGCCACTCCCTCCCCTGCGTCCACAGCGGGTCGCCCGTGTTGCGAACCAGGACCTCGCCCGAGGCAAGGGTGTCCATCGTGCCCGGCCAGCCGGTCGCCGCATCGGAGTCCGGGGTGTTGCAGCCGCCGAGGAGCGCGGTGAGGGCCAGCATCCCGTACATTGCCGTCCGAACGCGGCGGGGACTCGTTGCGCGGGCGGCCGGCGCCGGACCATGGGCCACGGCGATCCGGACGACGGGAGGGACGGTGATGTTGCACATGGATGGGCCACCTCGGGAAAGGGAGGGCAGAGCGGGTCGCGCCGCACCGGTCTCTCCTTTGACGCCGGAAGAATGCCGAAGGTTACCTGTCGGCTCCGAACCGGACCTTTTCTGTCGGTAATCATGTACCATACGTTTAGTTAGTTGGTGAGTAGCCAAACCGGCTGTCCCCCCTGCCCCGGAGGTGTGCGATGTCGACGCGTTCCCGCCGATCCGGCCCGATGGCCGGGCTTCTTCTCGCCGGGATGCTCCCGGTCTTCAGCCTGATCCTGGCCGCGTGCGAGGGCGGTGGCGCCCCGCGCGATTACTCCCCCGAGGAACTGGAGGCCGCAAAGGCCGAGCTGCGAGCACACCGGCACCTGCGGACCTTCGAGGCCGGCAAGCTGTTCGGAGACGAGTGGGTCGCTCGCGCCCCGCACGACGCGGAACTTCGCGCTCTGTACGCATACCAGCTCGTGGGCTGGGGCTTCACCAGGGAGGTCCACGAGCAGGCCGATGCGATCCTGGGCGACGATCCCACAAACCCCTGGGGACTCTACACGAAGGCCTATGCACACTTTGTCGACCGTGAAACGGATCTCGCGCACGATCTCGCGCGGGACGCGTGGGAGGCTTCGCCGCAGCCGGAGTTCGCCTTCCTCTACCTGCGCGCGCTGATGCGCGTCGACTTCGAGGCGGCGCGCGAGTTCCTGGAATCGCTCGACGAGGAGGCCCGGGGTTGGCCGGAGGTCCTGCGCATGGAGGCCGAGCTGGAGTCGCAGGCCCGCTATGAGCTGCAGGATCCCGCGTGGGCGGATTCCATGCGGGCGACGTGGGCGGAGTATAAGGAACGCTTCCCGGACCATGTACTCGGATACACGAGGCTCGCGAACGAGGCGTTCAACGCCCGTCGCATGGACGAGTGGACCACTCTCATGGAGGCCGCCCTCGAGCTCTCGCCGGGGTCGGCGGAGGTGCGGGGGCAGCACTGGATGGGTCTGTGGCTGTCGGAACTCCTGCCTCGGGAGGAGCGGCGTAGGGCAATCGAAGCCGGCATGGCGGCATACCGCGAGGCGAGCCCCGAGACCGTCGAAGGCCTGCAGAGCATCGCCTCCATGTACCGGCAGATGGGCGACGAGGAGCGCGCGGCCGAAATCGACGCGCAGATCGTCCAGCGCGACCCCGCCAGCTATCACGCATCCTCGGTCTACCTCACCGAAATGCGGGCCGAAGACGAGAGGCTCTCCGAGATCAGAGAGGAGTACGGCCCGGACTCGCCCGAGACCCGTGCCCAGCTCGAAGCAGTGCGGGATGCCGTACACGACTACCTGGCCAAGCCGCTCTACTCCGACACCTACAGGGGCGGCGCCTACCTCAACCTCTATTTTGCGCTCCTGGCGATGGACCCCGTTCCGGCCGAGGAGTTGGCCGACGCGATGAGGGGCATGGCGAAGCATGAACGCCTCAATCCCCACATCACGTTCGCGATGGCCCCGCTGGCCATGGTCGATCACACGCCGTACGCGCTGGAAGCGGCCGACATCGTACGTGCAGGTGCGCCCCAGGTCTTCGAGACCCTGAAGGAAAGGCGCAGCCTCTACGATACGGAGGGCGAGTGGGACGGGGCACTCCGGGGCAGTCTCGGCAGCATCTACGACGTGATCGGCTGGGCCTACTTCAAGGCCGGCCGCACGGACGACGCCCGTCACACGCTGGAACGGGCGCTGGCGCTCACCGAGCACAACCGCGATGTCCGGTATCACCTGGGGCAGGTGTACGAGCAGCTTGCCACCGAGGCGGAGGACGGCCGGGGCGGCGAGGAGGCCGCGACGGCCTGGCTGGACAGGGCCGAGGACTCGTACATCGCAGGATTCGGAGCCAGCCGGGGCGAGAATCCCAACGAGACCGCGCTGGAAGCGCTCTACGAGCGCCGCAACGGGAGCCGTGAGGGGATCGAGGAGTACCTTGCGACGCTCGACGAACGGGACCGGAACCGGCGGTACGAGCGCATCATGGCGTCGCGCGAGGAAGCCGCGGAGACCTACGAACCGTTCGAGCTCGCGATGCTGGACGGCGAGATGGTCAACTCGGCGGACCTCGAGGGCAAGATCGCGGTGCTGCACTTCTGGGGGACGTGGTGCGGCCCCTGCATCGTCGAGTTGCCGGAATACCAGGAGTTCGACGAACGCTACCGGGATGACCCGGACGTGCAGGTGCTCTCGATCAGCAACGACGACTCGAACGAGATCATCGAGGACTACCTCGCGAAGAACGACTACGACTTCGCGGTGCTGGTTGACGCCGGCTACAGCGAGCGCGCAGGCGTCAGTGCCTGGCCGACCACATGGTTCGTCGACCGGGACGGCCTTGTCCGTTTCGTCAAGATCGGCACCGCGCTGAAGCTTGACCAGGAGTTCTCGTGGCGCGTGGAGGCGCTCCGCGAGGACAAGGAGAAGTAGGATGTCGAGACCATCAACGCTGCCGATGCTGTGTGCCGCCGCTCTCCTCGGATGCGGAAGCGGGGAGGAGGGCGACCTGCCCGCGTCGGAGCCCGGCATCGCCACGCCTGCGGACGCCGCAGCCTCCGATGCAATGCCCGCGGACTGGATCGCGGTGGACGACGCGGCGCGTACGGTCACCATCGACCTGGTGGCGGGCGAGACCGACGCGAACAACCGCTGGAACTTCAACGGCTATGCGGCCGGCGAGGCCACGGTGGTGGTCCCCGCCGGCTACACCGTCACGGTCAACTTCGAGAATCGCGATCCCGCCCACCACCACAGCGTCGGCGTGCTCGCAAGGGCGGCCAGCTTTCCCCCCTACTTCGACGACACCACGCCCGTGTTCGACGGCGCGATCACTCCCAACCCCACGTCGATGACGGAGTCCACGGCGCCCGGCGGCGGAACCGCGAGCATCACGTTCGTCGCGTCGGAAGCCGGCGAGTACGCGCTCGTGTGTCCGGTTCCGGCGAACGCGGTCACGGGGATGTGGATCGGGTTCGAGGTGTCGGAGTCGGGCGACTCCGGACTGCGGCGCTAGCGGCAGCCGGCAGCGGCGCGGCGACGCCGGCTACCCCCGGGCGGCCGACCCCGGGCCTGGCCCCTGGCGGGGACGCCTTCGGCCCGCGGCGTTCAGCAGCAGCACGACGCCCACGCCCGCCGCGAAGAGGAGCGCGACCACAGCCGTCTGCGGATCGTTGAGCGCCGGCAGGGCCGCGACCTCGCTGCCGTCTTCCGAGTAGGCGGTGAAGGGCCAGAGCTTGCGCAGCGAGCCCAGCATGAGGCCGACGAGGACCGCCAGGGTTGCGTCCCGCCACCTTGAGAGCAGCCGCTTCAGCACTCGCACGATGGTGAGCAGGCCGGCCGCGAATGCCACGACGAGCGTGCCGACGACGACCAGGGCCTGCGCTTCGCGCTGGTAGATCGCAAGCGCCAGCGTGTACAGGACATACTGGTACAGGCCGAGGAGCAGCAGCACGAAGGCGCCCGAGACCCCGGGGAGCGCCATCGCCGAAATCGCCAGCACCCCGCCCAGGAAGATGTACCCGAGCCCGGGATCCCTGCCCCCGGCGGCCGCATCGGGCTGCGACACGGCGGCGATCGGGACCGGGCTTTCCACGAGCCGCATAGATCCCGCGGGCGCGTTCCCCGCGCTGCCGACCTGCCGCGCCACGACCGCGATCTCGGCGGCGGTGCTGCCGGGCGCGATGGTTGCCGAACCCGCCGGCCCGAACGTCACCTCCAGGTGGGCCCCTTCTCCCGGCAGCTCAAGGGTGAGGTTCCGCGGCGTCAACCGCACCTCCGCGACCAGCGGTTCCTCGAATTCCAGCGATACCACACCCTGCGCCCGCCCGCCCCCCAACTCCCCGAGCCCGGCGAACCAGGCGGAAGCTGCTGCCGCTCCCAGGGCCGGCAGCCACCGGGAAGGCCCTCTTCGCTCCAGCGCCCGCCAGGGAACGGTGGCCGAAGCCAGCACCAGTCCGAGGAAGAGGCCACGCATGTGGGCCGGGTAGTGACCCAGCAGAGCCGGGAGAACGCTGGCTCCAACCGCAATGGCCGGGAGGATTCCGGCTCCCAGGAACGCAAGCAGGAGGACGCGCGCCGCATCTTCGCCCGTCGAGTCGTCCGAGAGCCGTTCGGGGGCCCTCAGTCCGGCGCCCAGGCGGCGCCAGAACGACCGCGCGCCGAGCCTGCGAAGGAGCCCGGGGCCAATGCCGGCGACTGCGTCGATCAGCCGCGGATAGATCCCCAGGATCAGCGCCACGGTCCCCCCGGAAACGCCCGGAATCACGTCCGCGGCGCCCATGCACAGGCCGCGGAGGCTGTTGCCGAGCCAGTGCCTCACGGGTTCAGCGACCTCGGCGGCCGCCGATGGGCCGACTCGGGACCACCGTCCACGCGCGCGGTGTCGGTCACGGGTGCAGGTTCCAGCCGCGCACCTCGTCGAGGCGCTGGTAGCTCGTCAGGTCGAGGTGCAGCGGGGTCACGGAGATGTAGCCGTCCCTGATGGCGCGAAAGTCCGAGTCCGGCCCGCCGGTCCACATGGTGGAACCGCCGCCGATCCAGTAGTACTCGCGTCCCGACGGATCGGGCGCGCGCGTGATGGATTCGCTGTACCGCCGCCGACCCAGATTCGTGACCCTCACGCCGCGCACGTCGCCGGGCGGCAGCGGTGGCAGGTTCACATTGAGGAGCTCGTGGGGGGGAATCCCCCGGGCGAGGAACTGCCTGAGCAGACTGCTCACGATCGGCTGCCACCCTTCCAGTTCCGCGATCTCCCGGCCGACGTAGGAGAACGCGACCGCCGGAATCCCCACCATCGTCGCCTCCATCGCCGCGGCCACGGTGCCCGAGTATAGCACGTCCTCCCCCATGTTCGGGCCGTTGTTGACGCCCGATACGCAGAGGTCGGGGTGGGTGTCGAGGAGTTCGGTCACCGCCAGGATCACGCAATCGGTCGGCGTCCCGTCGATGATCGTCGTGCCGTCGTGCGTCTTGCGTGCCCGGAGGGGCCGGTGCAGGGTCAGCGCGCTGCTCGATGCGCTTTGCTCACGGTCCGGCGCCACGATATCGACAGAGCCGATCTGGTGGGCCGCTTCGGCCAGCACCCGGATCCCCGGCGACAAGTAGCCGTCGTCGTTGGTGCAGAGGATTCGCACGCGGACGCCGCCGTCAGCCCTTCGGGAGGGTAAGGGTGTCGCGAAGGTTGTCGAGCCCGTCCTTGATGAGCGACATCACTGCCGGCTCGGCGTTCAGCCTGCGCGTCTCGGAGATATCTCCGCCCGAACGCATGGTCTCCAGCTCCTTCCGGGCGCCCTCGATCGTGAAACACTTCTCGTGGAGGAGGTGCTTGACCAGCAGGATGGTCTCGATCTCCCGCATCCGGTACACGCGCGTTCCACCACGGTTGCGGCTGGGCGACAGCATGTCGAACTGGGTCTCCCAGTAGCGCAGCACATGGGCCTCGAGTCCGGTCAGCGCACTGACCTCGCCGATCGAGTAGTACGTCTTCCTTGCGATCGGATCCATGGTTATCTCCTCGCTTGCTGCAGGTGGATGTCCGGATGCTCGGGCTTGGGCTCCCGCGTCATCAGGCGGTCGAGAGCCTCCATCGGGTCGGCGCCCTCGGCCACGATTCGATACACCTCCGCCGAGACCGGCATCTCCACTCCCAGGCTGCGCGCGAGCTTGTGCACGGCCATCACCGTCGCGACTCCCTCGGCAACGGTGCGCGCCCCCCCCATGATCTCGACCATCGACTCACCGCGGCCAAGGCGGTACCCGACGGTCCGGTTGCGGCTGAGTCCCCCCGTACAGGTCAGCACCAGATCCCCCATCCCGGCCAGACCCGCGAAAGTTTCCGCCCGCGCCCCCATCGACACGCCCAGACGGCTGATTTCGGCGAGGCCCCGCGTCATCAGCGCCGCCACGGCGTTGTTGCCGAGTTCCAACCCGGCCGCGACCCCCGCGGCGATGGCGATCACGTTCTTCAGCGCGCCGCCGAGTTCCACGCCAACCACATCCGGGTTGGTGTACACCCGAAAGCGCCGCGTCTGAAAGAGGGACTGGATCCGATCGCGCGCCTGTGGATGCCGGCTCGCAACCGCGACCGCCGTGGGCGCGCCGGCGGAAACCTCACGGGCGAAGCTCGGGCCCGACAGTACGCAGAGCCGCTCCGCTTGCCGCGCGGGCAGCACGTCGGCGAAAACCTCGTCCATGCGGCGCAACGTGGTGATTTCGATCCCCTTCGAGGCGGTCACGAGGATCGCGCCGGGCGGAATGAAGGCGGCCGCCCGCGCCAGCAGCGCCGCGGAATGCTGAACCGGACAGACCCATACCACCACTTCGGCGCCATCCAGCGCGTCGGGCAGCGAGTTCGTCGCGGACAGCCGGGTGCGCTCGAGCGGCACGCCCTGGAGAAAGAGTGTGTTCTCCCCGTAGTCCTCGATGGAGGACGCGACGTCCGGCTCCAGGGCCCAAAGGCGCACATCGGCACCGGAACCGGCCAGGAGGTTGGCCAGCGTCGTGCCCCACGCGCCGGCCCCGATCACACAGACCCGGGTGGTTGTGCCGGAAGCGCCGCACCCGCCGGAAGTCACTGGCCTCCGCCCTCCCCGCCGGGCCGGCCGTCCCCGCCCGGGGAGCCGCTTTCCGATTCCGTACCGCCGCCTTCCTCGAGCGGATCCCCGATTCGGGGTTCCTCCCCGGCGCGGATCCGCCGGATGTTGGAGCGGTGCGCCCACACGACGAAGGCCGCCATGAGCACCAGGAAGGCCATGATCGGGTACGTGAGGTCCAGGAAAAACCCCGTCACCGGAACAGACAGTGCCGCCGCAATCGACGCGACCGCAACCCTCCTGGCCACGAGAAGCGTCAGAAGCCACACACCGGCGCCAACGCCGGCCGCCAGCGGCCCGATGGCGATCAGCACGCCCCCGCTCGTCGCGACCCCCTTCCCGCCTCGAAAGCGCACCCAGAACGAAAAGCAGTGTCCGGTGATCGCTGCGCCGCCGTAGACGACCGCCCACCACCCGGCCGTCCGGTTGTCCATCACAGGGAACCAGAACGCCGGCGCGAAGCCCTTGAAGACATCGAAGAGTCCGACGGGAATCGCCGCGCCCCACCCAAGGACCCGCTGAACGTTGGTGGCCCCCAGATTGCGACTCCCGAGCTTCCGGAGATCCTTCCCATAGAGGAACCGGCCTGTCCAGAAAGACGCAGGGATCGCCCCTGCGGCGTAGGCGGCCAGGACCAGCAGGGGAGCAGCGATCATGGGGGGTGTTCGGCCTCCTGTGCGGGAAGGATGATCCGGCGTGCGGGGGCGGCAGGCAGGGCGGCTGCCGCCGGGCACCTTTCTGCTTGACTCTACAACCTTGGTTCGGCGGAATCCAGACCGGTCGCTCAGCGTCCGCTCTTGCGCAGCCTCAACCGCAGCGGCACTCCATGAAAGCCCCACCGGCGGCGCAGGAAGTTCAGAATGTAACGGCGATAGTGAGCGGGGATCTCGTCGGGCAGGTTCGAGAAGAGGATGAAGGTCGGCGGCTCGGTCTCCGCCTGGGTGCCGAACTTGATCCGGACCGGGCGTCCCCGGGCGTGCGGCGGGGGCTGCCGCCGCACCAGCTCCTCGACGGCCTCGTTCACCTCGTGGGTCGCCACGCGCTGCGTCCGGCGCTCGGCCACCTCCAGCACGAGGTCCAGCGTCTTTCGCACCCGCAGGCCCGTCAGCGCCGAAACGAACAGGAACGGGACGTGCTTCAGGAAGGGGGCGCGGCGCGCCGCCTCCCGCTGGAACTCGGGCGCGGTGGAGGTCTCCTTCTCGACCAGGTCCCATTTGTTGCAAACGGCGATCACTCCGCACCCGGCCTCCCAGGCTGTCTCGGCCACCTTGATGTCCTGCACGTGCAGCCCTTCGGCGGCGTCGATCACCACCAGACACACCCCGGCGTCACGCACGACCCGTGCGGTGCGCAGCGTACTGTAGTACTCGACCGAATCCCGGATCCGCGCATGTCGCCGCAGCCCCGCGGTATCGACGAAGGTGATCTCCCTGCCGTGGTATCTCATGGCAAGATCGACGGGATCACGGGTGGTGCCCGGCACCTCCGACACCATCACCCGGTCCTCGCCGAAGAGCCGGTTGACCAGCGACGACTTGCCCGCGTTCGGCTTGCCGATCACCGCGACCCGGATGTCGCCCGAGGGGCCGTCGTCCTCCTCGTCGGGCAGCAGCGGCACCAGGGCGTCGAAGAGGTCGCCGAAGCCGCGTCCCGCAACGGAACTCACCGGGTAGGGCTCGCCCATTCCCAGTTCCCAGAAGTCCAGGTGGGACCGTTCCAGCGGATGATTGTCGACCTTGTTGACGGTCAGCAGCACCGGCTTTGACACCTTGCGCAGCACCTCCGCCAGTTTCTGGTCGAGCGGATGCACGCCCGTCTTCGAATCGACCATGAAGAGAACGACATCCGCCTCTTCCACCGCCGTCATCGCCTGCTCGCGGATCTGGCGGTCGATCACGCGGTGCGATCCCTCGACCACGCCTCCGGTATCGACCACGAAGAAGTGACGGCCGGTCCACTCCGCCCGCGCGAAGTTCCGGTCGCGAGTTACGCCGGGCGTGTCGTCGACGATCGCCAGCCGCTGCCCGATGGCCCGGTTGAAAAAGGTCGACTTGCCCACATTGGGCCGCCCGACCACGGCGACGACCGGAAGGCTCACGGGTTGGCGGAAGGGGCCGCCGCAGCGCTGGCCACGCCCGGCAAGCCCCCGCTGTCCGCGCCCGCCGACGCTTCGGCCGCCGTGACAAGCGATTCGATCGCCATGCCGGACCGGCTTCCCGTCGCGGCGGCCGAATCGGCACGGGCATCGCCCAGGAGGGTCTCCACAACCTGGTAGCCGGTCCGCACGCGCGCCGGAGCGAGCCGCGCGGCCACCTCCGAGAAGGCCACCCCGTCGATGAAGACGCGATCGTCGTTGAGTGCCGTCGCCGGCAGGAGCACCAGGTCCCCTTCCTTCGTGTCCTCCTGCGCGCCCCGGAGGATGTCGTCCCCGGCAAGAAGCCCCGCCACCGTCACCGACGGCCCGAAGTAGCGATTGTCGATGGCGACCACCTCCACCGGACACCTCATCGCTGTGGAGATCGACGGCGCAAATCCCTCGAACCAGGGGCGCATCGAGGTACCCGTCACCACCCGGATCCTGCGGACGTCCCCGACGGGGCCGAGCCGGTGCGCACCCGCGCGGAAGCCGTCGATCAGGTTCCGGAGCGCCCCCACGCCGTTCTCCAGAAGTGGCCAGTCGTCGTAGTAGCCCGCCTCCGGAACGTCACACCCGCCGATCAGGAAGAGTTCGTCGGCGGCGTAGCACCAGTGCTTCCCGCGTCGCCTGAGGGCCCGTTCGCGAAAGGGCTCCGTCTGCGCGATCGCGGCCACCGCCTCGCCGGGGCGCAGCAGTCGCACGGGACGGTTCAGGTTGTAGCGGGTCAATCCGACCGGGACCACGGAGAGCGACAGGATACCGTCGCCGAGGGCGTAGAGTTCCCGGATCGTGCGGTCCAGTTCCTCTCCGTCGTTCCAGTCCGGACAGAGCACGGCCTGAGCGTGCACCTCCAGCCCTCCGTCGAGGAGGAAGCGCAGCTGGTCCATGATGAGACCCGCTCGGTCGTTCTTGAGGAGGCGGACGCGGAGCTCCGGATTGGTGGCGTGCACGCTCACGTACAGCGGCGAGAGCCGCTGGTCGACCAGACGCTGGAGCCCGCGCGGTCCCAGATTCGTAAGGGTGACGTAGCTTCCGTAGGTGAACGACAGCCGGAAATCGTCGTCGCGCAGCCAGAGCGGATCGCGGGCGCCCGGAGGGTTGCCGTCGATGAAGCAGAACACGCATTCGTTCGCGCATTCACGGATCGTGTCCGGCGCGGGCACGATCCCCAGGCTCTCGGAAGGGTCGCGCGAGATCTCGCAGACGACGGTGGTCCCGTCCGGATCCAGGACCTCCAGCCGGAGTTCCTCTTCCGCGGTCAGGAACGCAAAGTCGATACCGTCCCGGACCCGGGCGCCGTTGACCTTGAGAATCCTGGACCCGATGCGAAGCTCGAGGGCGTCCGCGATCGAGCCATCGCCGATTTCTGCTATTCGTACCACGCTCCGGCGCCTCCGTGAACGCCATGCGCAAAGCGGGAGACGGGACTCGAACCCGCGACCCTCAGCTTGGGAAGCTGATGCTCTGCCAACTGAGCTACTCCCGCGGCTACACTCCCCTTTCGGACCGCCCTACCTGGGACTGAGTACCTCGAAGTAGAAGCCGGCGACGATCTCGGAACTCCTGATCTCGGCGGTCACCTGACGGGCCTGCTCCTGCGGCGGCGCGTCGACCCGGACATCGACCGTGCCGATCTCGGAGCCGTCCTCGCCGCTGAAGTGTACGCGGATCTCGATCGCGGTCCCCTCCTCCAGCGTCCTGTTGGTCAGAATGGCGCCCACGGTGGCTCCACCGCCGGTGCGAGGCTGCAGCTGGTAGCTGTCGATCGTGAAGGCGAGGGCCTCGCTGGCTTCGAGGACCGCGCCTGCCTCCTGTTCCCGGTCGGTCCGGGCCAGGGCATAGCCCAGCAGCAGGTGGCTCTGCGGATTGTTGCCATCGAGGTCCATCAACTGCTGCGCCACCGGGATCAGGTCGTCCCATGCCTCGGCTTCGAAGAGCGACTGTGCCAGATTGTAGACCGCGTCCCGGTTTTGGGGCGATATGCTGCTCGCGGCCTGGAACGCCCTGGCTGCCTGGTCGTATACGTCGGCGTTGTAGAGGCCGACTCCGATTTCCATGTAGGTGCGAAGTCCGAGCCCCGGCGATTCCAGCAGGTTGTTGTAGATGGCTTGCGCGGAGTCGGGCTGGCCACTGGTCACGAGGGCCTGGGCGAGGCCCGTAAGCGCCTGGATGTCGCCCGGTTCCGCCTCCAGGTAGGTGCCGTAGGCCGCGGCGGCGTCTTCGTACCGCTCGCCCAGCGTCAGGACCCTGGCGCGGTTGAAGGATGCGCTCTGGAGCCGCGCCCGCCAGTCCGCGGCCGTCGTGTCGTTGACTTCCGCAATGCGCGGACCGGTGATGATCTCGATCGCCGCCCCGTAGGAATCCGCCGCCTCGTCGTATCGCCCGGCGTTGCCCAGGAACACGCCCAGGTTGATCAGCGCTTCCGGACGCTGCCGGTGAAAGATGACCTCTGCGTCCTCCAGCAGCCCGATGCCCTCATCGGTGTCTCCGGCGTCGAGCGAAGCATTGAAGAGGTTGATCCACGCATTCTCGCGCTCGACCCTGATCTCTTCGCGGTAGCCGGAGTACAGCTCAAGCGCTCTGCTGAACAGCGTGTCCGCCGCCACATAGTCTTCGAGCCCGAGTTGGGCGCGTCCGGCAAGAAAGTAGCCGAGGGGGTTGTTGGGCGAGTCGTTGATCGCGTTTGTGGCCGCGACCAGGGCCTCGCGGTATCTGTCCCCGGGGTCGTCGGCCTGGGTCGCCTGGATCAGGAAGAAGTCGGCGCTGCGGGTAAAGTCGTTGTCCCTGGGCGGGGTCCCGACTCCCACCCCTCCTCCGCCACCGGCGCCGCCGGCACCACCGGAAGCCGCGCACCCGGAAAGCAGCACGGCAAGGGCCGCTACCACTGTGAGTCCAACACGGGACTTGATCACGATAATCCTCCTGAGATCGATCACCTCGTGCCACGCTCCTGTGGGGCGCGGCCGACCACTTCGGTCCGACATTATAATACCGATCACCCATAGAGGGGTCAAAGACGCGGAATGTTCCCGGGACTGCTGCGCAGCCAGGTGAGGATCTTCACTCCCATCGCTTCGCTGAAGCCGGGAATCCGGCCGATTTCGGCCGCCGACGCCTCCCTGATGCCGCGCAGCGACCCGAATCGCGAGAGGAGCGCCTGCTCACGCCTGGGACCCAGGCCGGGAATATCCCTCAGCGCGGATCGCACGGTGCGGCGCGAACGCAGCTTGCGATTGTAGCGCACGGCGACCCGATGGGCTTCGTCGCGGACCCGCTGCAACAGGTGGAGCGACCGGGCCGACCTGGGGATCCGCACGCCCTCCTTCCGCCCGGGCAGAAAGACCTCTTCCTCCTTCTTCGCCAGAGCCGCGAGCGCGATATCGTCCAGCCCCAGCCCCTCCAGTGCGCTCCGCACCGCGCTCAGCTGCCCCTTGCCCCCGTCGATCACCACGAGGTCCGGCAGCGGCCCCTCCCCTTCCGACTCGCGCCTGAAGTAGCGGGTGACCGCCTCGGCCATCGAGCGGTAGTCGTCGTTGCCCCAGTCACCCCTGATGCGCATATGGCGGTATCCGGCGCGGCGCGGCTCTCCGTTCATGAACGCGACCACACCGGCAACCGTTTCGGCGCCCTGAGTGTGCGAGACGTCGAAACACGTGATGGAGCGCGGCACGACCTTGAGCCCCAGCCGCTCCTGAAGCTCGTAGAGGACGTCGTCGGTGCGCGTCCGCGGCGACTCTCCCTTGCGCAACTGGTCGTCGAGGGCGTGGCGGGCGTTGAGGCGGGCCAGCTCGACCAGCCTCACCTTGGCGCCCCGCTTCGGCACGTGCAGCCTCGTCCGCCGCGGCGCCCTCGCATCGAGCACCCCGGCCAGAAGGTCGAGATCGGGAAAGGCCGCGGGCAGCAGGACCTCCGGCGGGAGTTCCTCCAGCAACCCCGTTCCGCTGGACAAGTAGGCGTGGGCCACCGATCGCGACAGCAGGTCGGCTTCCGACGCCTCTTCGACGCCGGTCATGGTGTGGACCTCGCGCCCGAGGAGGAGGCCTCCCCGAATCCGGAGCTTGAGGGCCACCGCCAGCGGCCCGTCCCGCGCCACGCCGACCACGTCAAGATCCCCTCCCCCCACGGCCTGAACGCGCTGCTCGCGAGCGATCGCATCCAGTCCGGCGACGATATCCCGCAAGTGCGCTGCGCGCTCGAAGTCCATCGCAGAAGAAGCCTTACGCATGTCTTCTTCAACTTCTACCTGAAGCGAAGCGACATCCCCGGAGAGAACACGCATGACCACTTCGACCATCTCCCGATAGCTCTGCTCCGACTGCAGTCCGACGCACGGAGCCGCGCAACGGCCGATGTGGTGGTCCAGGCACGGCCGCACCGGCGCTTCGCGCGGCAGATCGTAGCGGCAGGACCGGATGCCGTGGAGCCTCTTGACCACCTCCAGTGCCCGGCGCACCCGACCGACCGAAACGAAGGGGCCGAAATACCGGGAGCCGTCCTTCCGGACCCGCCGCGTCACGTAGACACGGGGAAAGGGCTCGCTCACCGTGACCTTCACGTAGGGGTACTTCTTGTCGTCCCGGAGCTGGATGTTGAAGCGCGGCTGGTGCTCCTTGATCAGGTTGGCCTCAAGGATCAGCGCCTCCGCCTCGGAACCCACGACGAGCGTCTCCACCGTTTCGGTCAGGCGGGCGAGTTCGCGGGTCCTGATCGTGGCGCCCTTCCCCCTTGCCAGGTAGGACCGGACGCGGTGCCGCAGCGCCTTGGCCTTCCCCACGTAGAGGGTTTCGCCACGGGCATCGCGGAACAGGTACACCCCGGGCTTCGCCGGAAGCGCCGCCGTGTGGGCGAGGTCGAAGGGCGTCCCACGTCCGGTTCGGGCGTCGCCCCCCGTGTCCTTCGCTCTATTCTTCACTTCCCCCCCCGGAGGAGTTGCCGTCAGCGGGGGGGAGCGGCCGCCGGAACAGATCGCGCAATCGGATCGGTGACACTCCGAGGCGGGCGGTCACCGCCAGGTAGACCGCCGCGAAGGGGATCACGACCGCGGCCCCCGAGATGATCGGGTGCATGGAGGGGAGGAGGGAGGTGGCCAGGAGTCCCGCCACGGTGGCCAGACCGGCGGCCAGCAGGTAGCGAAACACGCCGCGGGAGCCGAAGGAAAGCTCCTTCATCCGCTGCCTCAGACTGCGCCGCAACAGGTACAGCTCGAGCCACGCGCCCACCGACGCGCCGGCGGCCAGTCCGGCTGCGCCCATCGCGATCCCGCCCACGTAGAACCGGTCGAAGGGGAACATGACCGAGGCCCCTACAGCCGCCGAAACCGCGATTCTGGCGTACGCGATTCGGGCCGGCGTGCGCGTGTCGCCCAGTGCGAAGAAGGTCGAGGAAAGGACGCGCGAGGTTCCCGACGCCGGCAACCCGATCGCATACACGCCCAGGATCATTCCTATGGCCTCGGCATCACCTGCCGAGAATTCACCGGTCTGGTAGACGATTCCGGTCACCTCCGGGCCGAACACCATGTATCCCAGCGCCGACGGCACCAGCCAGAAGAGAACCGTTGCGACCGCCCGTTCCGCGCGTTTCCGCACCACTGTCGTTCCGGCAGTCGCGTCGCGGGACAGCTCCGGAAGCTCCGACGCGGCGACCGACATGCCGAAGAGCGAGATCGGAAGCAGGTAGAGAGTCTGAGCATACGTCATGGCGCTGACGGCCGCAGTCGTGAGCAACGATGCCAGGAACAGATCGAGGAGGCTGCTCAGGTTGACGGCCCCCCGGGCGGCTACGATGGGAACGAAGTTGCGCACCACGACCGCCACCTCCGCCATACCGCGCCCCAGCGAAGGCACCACCCCCTTCAGGTAGCGCGCCAGGAACGGGACCTGGAAGAGCAGCTGCAGCACCCCGCCGGCCAGCGCCCCCCACGCCAGCGCCATCAGCAGGTCCGCCTCCAGCAGCCCCCATCCTCCAGCCGCGACCAGCGTCACGATCATGGCGAGGTTCCAGACGGCCGGCGCCACGTAGGAGACGAAGAACCGGCGGTGTGAGTTGAGCATTCCAAGCGCCCACGCCGAGATCGCCAGCACCCCGGTCATCGGAAAGAGGACTCGGAGCAGCGGAATCAAAGCCTCCCTCCGGCCGTCCTCGGAATAGCCCGGCACTACCGCGTCGGCGAGAAGCGGCGCCGCCCACACCCCGGCGGCGGCAAGCAGTCCGGCCACCAGGGCCAGCAGCCCCAGCACGGCGCCGGCAACCCTGCCGGCCTCTTCCTCCCGGCCTTCCTCCAGCAACCGCGCGTAGACGGGTATGAACGAACCGCTCAGGCTTCCCTCGCCGAGGAGATTCTGCAGGAAGTTCGGAATCCTCAGGGCCGCCTTCCACACGTCGGCCAGAGCGCCGGCGCCGAAGTAGTGCGCGAACACGCGGTCGCGCAACAGGCCCAGGATGCGGCTGAGAAGGATGCCGGCGGCTACTCTGGACGCCGCCATGCCACTGTTTCCCCGGGCGGTCAGGAGTCCGGCCGGCCGCCTGGAGGCAGCGCACCGGCGTCGGAGCGCTCGCCCAGCAGCTTCTGGAGGAACTGGCCCTCTTCCTCGAGGCGCTCGACATCCTTCCCCAGGCGTTCCAGTTCGCTCTCAAGGTACACGAGTCGCTCGTGAACGTGCTCACTCCCTCCCCTGGAGATCCCGCGTTCCAACCGTCTGGCCAGCGCCTTGCCGAGGTCGGAGTCGAGCACGATCGCCAGGATTGGAATCATGAGAACGATTACGGCTATGACGACTACTGCTAGAGGCATGGGGAAAAGCTACCTTCTTACCCACGGCAGTTCCAGCAGGCGGCGGACCATCCCCCTGGTCGCACCGAGGGCCCCGAAGCACCGGGCCGGGAAGGCGTCCGTGGCCTGCCAGGGCCCCTTCAGGCGGAGTCCGACCGCTGCTGCCGCGCCCGGGGTCCAGCTTCACCGATGGGGACGCCGGCCTTGCCAAGGGCCGCCGCGACGAAGCCGGGCCCGTATCGCACGAGGAACTGCAGCGGCGTGAGCACGCGGTCCTGCGGCTTGGCGTTCGGCCAGAGGTTGACGCTCGCCTTTCCGATCTGGCTGCGGGTCGTCTCGCCCTGGCGCTTAACCGCCCGTACGATCTTCTTCTCGAGCGTTCCCAGCGCGGCGAGTCCCGCATTGCGCGCCCGGGTGACCGCCCCTGCGAGCCCCGGATCGATGGACGCCGAACTCTCTGCCAGCTCGGCCGCGATCGACCCCACGGCCTCGCGCCAGCGCGCCAATGCCCGGTCGGCTTCCGGAGGCACCTCATCCCGCGCAAACCGGCTCAGCAGCGCATCTTGATCCCGTAGCTCGTCCGGCTCAAGCCCGAACTTGTCCATCACGCGCGATACCTTGGGCTCCACGACGAGGAGCGACGCCCGTGGAACCGGCACCGGCATGCAAACGCCGTGGCGCGCAAAGAGCCCGTGCAACTGGCCGTAGTACGCGAGTTCGCCGGGGCCGCCCACGTAGGCCAGAGAAGGAAACACCGCGGCCTCCACGACCGGCCTGAGAAGAACGTTGGGAGAGACGCGGACCGGATCGTCACGGATGAGGGCCAACAGCGCCCGCTGCGAAATCCGTCGCCCGGAGCGCCGGTGGACGAACCCGCCGTTCGCCCGCTGCAGCCTGTCGCGCCCGCCCTCCAGGTCGGTAAGCAGGTTCACCGCGCCGTCGATCACCGGCACCTGGAGACCGTACTCCTGAACTGCCAGCGCGTCGGAGGTCTCCCGGACGGCCCGTTCCGAAGCGGCGGGGTCCTCGGCCTCGGCGCAAAGAACAGGCCGCGATGCCTCCTTGAGCAGGGGGTCCGCGGCGTCTACAAGCCCGATGGGCGTGTCGCGGAGCAGTTCGGCCATCAGCGCCGCGAATGCCGACGCCATCGTCGCCCTCGGGCTGAAGGCGTTCCGCGCCAGATCAATGTAGCGGTCGCGGTATTCGTTGCGGGGGAAGCACTGCTCCAGGCGGGTGACGGCGTCGATGACCGCGTCGCCGAGCGGGATCCGGCTCAGGGGCCGAGGAACGGTCCCCGGGTTGGGGCCCAGGGTGAGGCAGTGCAGTTCGTTGGCCTGGTCGATCAGGTGCACGTGGTTCGCCTCATCCCAATCGTGGTCGTCCGACGCGACCCAGAAAAGCGGCATTACGGGGCGTGCGAGGATGCCAGCCAGGTCCTGGGCCAGCCGCACCGCAGTGAGTGCCTTGTAGAGACTGTACAGAGGCCCGCCCAGAAGCGCGGGCTGCTGTCCGGTCGTTACGAAGAACCCATCCCCTTCGACCACGGCGCGCAGGGCCCGCGCGGCCCGGGGACCCACCGGCTTCACGATGGCCGCGGCGCTCTCCCGCTTCCCGGCCGCAGTTCCGTTCTCGCGCTCGGCCGCCTTCCGCTTGTAGGTCGCGGACGAAAAGGGCGATCCCTGTGAGAAGGCGGAGGAGCGCGACGCCCCCGCCACGTAGTCGCGGACGAACCGCGACCCGCCCAGCGGGCTGCGCAGGATCCGCATCAGCCCGCGCCCTCCGAAGCGGCCTTCGCCACGACGATGTACCGCGGCGAGGATGGGGCGAACGGCGCTCGGTCGTATCCGCCGAAACGCGCACTCGGAGACAGTCCCGCCCGCACCATGAGCGCGTCCAGGTCGTCCGGCCGATACAGCCTCACCCGCTCCATGAATTCCCGCCCCCCCCTCCCCTCCCCGGCGCCGACCCTGATCCTCTTCTCGACGATGCCGTCTTCGGCCACCAGCCGCCGCTCCTGCACGACCTCCACGCCCGAAACGAGGCGCCGGTCACTTCGCGGGAGATTCGCCACCACCTGATGCGCGTTCATGAAGTCCATCAGGAAGGCCCCCCCGTCGGCGAGAGTGCGTCGCACCTCGCGAAGCACGCGCAGGTCCTCCCTGTCGTCATCGAAGTACCCGAAGGAAGTGAAATAGGAGGTCACCACGTCGAACGCGGCTTTGCCGAAGGGAAGCCGCCGCATGTCGGCACGCACCAGGACCATCTCCGGGGACACCTCCCGCGCCGCTTCCAGCATCGGCCGGGACAGGTCCAGCCCGATCGCCCGGTACCCCACGCGCGTCATCTCGGTGAGGTGCCTCCCCGCCCCGCACCCCAGATCCAGGACACGGGTGCCCGGCCCCCGGCCTGTCGCCAGGCGCAGAAGGTCGACGGCCATGCGGGCCTCGGCGCGGTCCCGGTGGGGATAGAGGGCCAGGTACTCGTGACCGAACCAGTCGCGAAACCACGGTTTCGGGCCTTGGTTCATTCGGCTCCCTTGTGGTAGGGTTCGTTTCTCAGGATCGTGCCGGCGCGGTAGAGCTGTTCGGCAAGCACCATCCGCGCAAGATCGTGAGGAAGGGTGAGCGCGGAGAGTGACATTGCAAGGTCGCACTCTTCACGAAGTCCCGCTTCGAGGCCGTAGGCGCCCCCGATGAGAAACTGCACGCCGCGCTCAGGCCCCCACGTCATCCGTTCCATCCATTTCGCGAACGCGGTGGAAGAAAAGTGCCGCCCCTCGCGGGTCACGGCGACCGTCCTGTGGCCAGGCCTCAGGCGGGCGCGGATGGACTCGGCCTCCTTCTGCAGCACCAGGCGGGCCACCCTCCCACGCCCACGGGACACTTCGGTCACCTCCATCCGCCAGTAACGTCCCGCCCGCGCCTCGTAGTCCCGGATCTCGCGGGAAAGCGCGCCGGGCTTGCCCACGGCCACTACGGAGACGCGCACCGGCAGCCCGTCGTGTCGACTCTACCCATTCGCTTCCCGAAGCTCCGCTCCACGGACCGATTCGCCCACCGTCGCCAATGCATTCCCCAACGCCCCCGCGGGCTCCCCCGCCACCCCGAACCCCACCACCGCGCAGTGCGGCATCATCTCCTCGTACGGCTCCAGCTTCACGGCGTCCTTCTCGGTGCACACGAGCGTCCGGGCCGCGAGCCGTCCGAGGAGCCCGGACACATCGCGCGGCGAGAACTCATGATGGTCGGCGAAGGCGACCGGCTCGACGCGCGCTCCGGGCAGAAGACGGTTGATCCCGGCGACGAACGCCTCGGGACGCGCGATCGAACAGACCGCCAGCACGTCGCCGTCCGGCGCTTGCCTGCGGGCACCGCTCAGGTCGCTCCACCCCGTCATGCACAGTTCCACCTCCTGGAGCGGCACCGCGGGCGCTGCAAGGCCCAGCCGCTGCCCCCAGGCCCGCGACCTCTTCCGGCACGGGCTCCTCCGCGTCACCAGGAGGTGTGTCGCGCGGCCCGCGGCGGCCAGCGGCTCCCGGTACGGTCCCCGCGGCAGCATGCGCACCGGCCAGGGATCCTCGGCGGCTACCAGAAGCACGTCCACGTCCCTGTGGAGCCTGCGGTGCTGGTAGCCGTCGTCGACCAGCGCCACCCGATGCCCCCGCTGACCCGCTTCCGCCACCAGCGAGACGCGGTCGGGCCCCACGAAAACCGCTCCGCGATCGAACCAGCGCCGATACAGCGCCACCTCGTCGGCCCCATACCCCCGCATCACGATGGCCGGCCGCAGGCCCCGCGCCCGAAACCACTCCGCGAGCCAGCGCACCACCGGCGTCTTCCCGGTGCCGCCGACAGTCAGGTTGCCGACCGAGACCACCGGGACGGGGGTGGGCCCGGCGGCCCCGCGGGAGTACCACGCGTTCCGGGCAGTCACGGCAATCCGGAACGGGAGCTCGGCCGGCGCGAGCAGCATGGTGGTTGCGCGGCCGGCAACTCCCTTTGCCTCGCCGCTCCAGAAGTCGTGCAGCGCAAGCCGCAACCATCCGGGGATCATGCGGACGCCACGGCTCCGGATTCCGCCAGGATCTCCTCGACCATGTCCACGACCCTTCGCGCCGCCCCCGGTGTGCCGAGCCGTCGCCGGATCTCCCCAAGCCCGCGAACCAGCTCGCAGCGCATCGGCGAAGACCTGTCGAGGAGCGGTTCGATCGCATCGGCCACCGCCGGCGCAGTGACCTCGTCCTGGATGAACTCGGCCACCACACCTCTTCCGGCCACCAGATTGGCCAGCGCAATATGGGGAACGCTCACCAGGCGCCGCGCCAGGAAGTGCGTGACCGGGTGGGTCACGTAGGCCACCACGAAGGGCATCCCGGCCAGGCTGGCCTCAAGCGTGCTGGTGCCAGACTTGACCAGGCCGGCTGTCGCCAGTGCCCGCAGGGCGGGTGCGTCGGGAGTGGTCCTGAAGGGAAACGCCCGGTAGGCGGCCTCCGGAAGAAAGGACACGCTGCTGACCACGACCTGAAGCCCGGGAACCCGCCGGCGGAGTTCCTCGGCAACAGCCGTGAAGGTCTCGCCGTGACGCTCCAGTTCCTGCAATCGCGAGCCCGGGAACAGGGCCAGGACCGGCCGCGTGCGGTCGATTCCGAGCGCCGCCGCCAGCGCATCCGGATCCGGCTCCCCTTCTTCATCGAGCAGCGGATGGCCAACGAACCCCACGCGCCCTCCGTGGACATCGTAGAGCTCCACCTCAAAGGGCAGAATAACGGCGATTCGGGCTGCGATTCGCGCCAGCCGACGCGCGCGGCCGGCTCTCCAGGCCCAGACCTGCGGGCCGATGTAGTAGAGGACCGGTATCCCGAGGCGGTGCGCGTGCCCGGCCATCCTCATGTTGAATCCCGGGTGGTCGATCGGCATGACCAGATCGAAACCGCTCTCTTCCAGAATCCGCCTGAGCCGCCTTTCGAGCCGCCGGAAGAAGGGAATCCGCTTGAGCACCTCCGCGAACCCCATTACGGACAGGTTATCCAGCCCCACAAGGATTTCCACTCCCTCCGCGGCCATCCGGTCCCCCCCGAGCCCGACCATCGCGGCCCCGGGCCAACGACGCCGGATCTCGCGCGCCACATGGGCGCCGTGCGCGTCGCCCGACGCCTCTCCGGCGAGCAGCAGGATCCTGGGGCTGCCGGCCCTCAGAAGCGCCGCCCGAGATACCAGATGATGGCGACGACGATTGCGAGCATGACCAGGAGCGCCCCCGGGGACCGGCCCTTCCTGGTGTCGATCCACTCGCGCTTACGCTGACGCCGTACGCGTATAAGCGACATGATCCTCTATCTGTTGTTCGATGGCCAGGGCGAGTTCCAGCGCCCTCCGTCCATCTTCGCCTGTTACGGGAGGCGGCGCCAGACCGCTGATCGCGTCCCGGAAGGCGGCCAGCTCCAGGGCGAGCGGCTCGCTGCGGTCGCCGCGAATCGGCAGGCGGTCTACCACCGAAGCCAGTCCATCCAGCGAGGGAACCCCCTGGGGAAGCGACACCCCGTCCAGGACGGACAGCCCCCGCTTGAGCCGGTAGAACTCCCCCTTCCCCGCCGCCAGGTCCAGCGACAGGTAGCCCGAGCGCTGCCAAACGCGGAATTTCCTCACCTTCGAGACCGAGACGCGGCTCGCGGTAAGGTTCGCGACCGCCCCGCCGTCGAAACTCACTCGGGCGTTGGCGATGTCCACGCGACGCGACAGCACGGGAATCCCGGCGGCGGCCACGTCCCGCACCGGAGCGCCCACGAGGCTGCACAGCAGGTCCACGTCGTGGATCATGAGGTCGAGCACAACAGCCACGTCCAGGGACCTCGGGGTGAATGGGGCAAGGCGGTGCGACTCCACGAAAAGGGGACGGTCGAGGTAGGGCCGCGCAGCCACCAGCGCCGGGTTGAATCGCTCCACATGTCCCACCTGCACGATCGCGCCCCGCGCCGCGGCCTCCGCCAGGATGCGGTCGGCGCTCTCGATGTCCGGCGCGATGGGCTTCTCGATGAATACGTGGACGCCCGCGCGGATCGCTGCCACCGCGACCTCCTCGTGCGCGGTCGTCGGCACCGCCACCACCACCCCGTCGCTCACCTCCAGGAGCGCTTCCAGGGTGGACCTGACCGGCGCGCGGACCCGGCTGGCCACCACTTCGGCGCGGCTCCGGTCGATGTCGAAGAGTCCCGAGCAGGTCGCCCGCGAGAGACCCCTCACCACCCTGGCGTGGTGGCGTCCCAGAGCCCCGACACCCACCACCCCGATTCTGGGCCCGTCCGCCTGCGGAGTCGATCGCCGCTGCATTCGGTTCGCGCGCCGGGAATCAGGAGGTGATGCCGCGCGTGCTGTTGCGGATGAAGTCGAGGAAGTACCCCACCTCCGGTTGCGACAGCTTCGGATCCTGCTCCACGCGCTCGATCGCCTCGGACATGTTGAGACCCGACTGGAAGAGGATGCGGTAGGTGCGCTTGAGGCTCCTCCGCAACTCTGCCGAAAAACCCCTCCGCTCCAGCCCTACGGAATTGAGTCCGTAGAGCTTCGGGGACGAGTACCCCACAACCCGGCAGTAGGGCGGCACGTCCTGCCGGATTCTGGATCCGCCGCCGACGAAGGCGTGTGCGCCCACACGAACGAACTGGTGGATCGCGACCATGCCGCTGACAGTCGCCCGGTCCTCAATACAGACGTGCCCTCCCATGTTCGTCGCGTTGGCGACGACGACGTGATTCCCGAGTTCGCAGTCGTGGGCGATGTGGCAGTACGCCATGAGAAGGCAATCCGAACCGATCACGGTGCGGCCCGACGCCGCGGTGCCCCGGTTCACGGTGGCGAACTCGCGGACGACCGTTCGGTCTCCGACGCGGAGCACGGTCTCCTCTCCCTCGTACTTGAGGTCCTGGGGATCGGTTCCCAGAACCGCGCCGTTGGAGAGACGGCAATCGGTGCCGATCGTCGTGTCCTTCTCGATCAGTACCCGGGGACCGACGCGGGTGTTGGCCCCGATCCGCACCCCCGGACCCACGATCGCGAAGGGCTGCACCTCGACCCCGTGATCCAGCTCGGCCGAAGGGTGCACGATCGCGGTTTCGTCTATTGCGACCGGAGCCAGCGTCTCTACGGCACGCTTCATTTGTCCACGATCCTGGCGGTCATTTCGGCCTCCGCCACCACCCTTCCGTCCACTCTTCCCTTGCCCCGCATCTTGCAGACCTTCCGCCTGATATTGACGACCACCATCTCGAAGAGGACCTGGTCCCCGGGGGTGACGGGCCGCCGCCACTTCACGTTGTTGAGCGACATGAAGTACATGATCTTCTCTTCGGAGTCGTCGACCGAGTCGAGCAGCAGCAGACCCCCGACCTGCGCCATCGCCTCGATGACAAGGACCCCGGGCATGACCGGATGATCCGGGAAATGGCCGCGGAAGAACGGTTCGTTGATCGTCACGTTCTTGAGCCCGACGATCCGCTTGCGCGGCTCGAACTCGACGATCCGGTCCACCAGCAGCATCGGATACCGGTGGGGAAGACAGCGCATGATCTTTCTGGCATCGACCAGGTGCCGGTGCTGCTCGCGCTCGTGGCGCTGCCGAATCTCGCGCGCCAGCGCCACATTGCCCCGATGACTCGGGCGTTCGGCAACGACATGGCCATGTACCCTCCCGCCGATCAGCGCGAGGTCTCCGACGAGATCCCCCACCTTGTGGCGAAGAAACTCATCGGGGTATCGAAGCTCTTCGTTCACGACCTCGCGATCGCCAAGCACGACGGCATTGTCCAGGGAGGCGCCGATTGCGAGGCCGCGCTCGTGGAGGGTCGGCGCATCCGCCATGAAGCCGAAGGTGCGGGCGGGCGCGATCTCCTTGCAGAACCGATCGCCGTCGAGTGTGAAATCGCCGTACTGCCGGCCGATCGCGGTGTGGTCGAAGTCGATCGTTGCCGAAATCCGCAACCCGGGGTGCGGCAGGGCCGTGTAGGACGTCTGGCGACCTGGAGCCAGCGTGATCGCGTCGCGCACCTCCACCACGGTCGCGGGCGCCGGCTGTGCGCACCGCCCGACCTGCTGCAGCATGGCCAGCCAGGGCGCAAAGCTCCCGTCCAGGATCGGCACCTCGCTTCCCGTGAGCTCGAGCGAGGCGTTGTCGATCTTGAACGCCACCAGGGCGGCGAGCACATGCTCAACGGTTTCGACCGCAACCCCGTCCACGCCCAGATTCGTGCTGAGCTCGGTGCTGGTCACATGGTCCAGGAGCGCCGGAACCTCGGGCGCGTCCGGCAGATCGATGCGCCTGAAGACGATCCCGTGCCCCTCCGGCGCGGGCCTTACCCTCAGGCTGGAAGGGTCCCCGGTGTGAATTCCGATCCCCGACAACTCGAAGTCGCTGGAGATCGTGTGCTGTGAGTCTTGTGCCATACCTGCCAGTCCGTGGAATCGACCGCCGCAGCCTTCGGCTGGCGATGCCAACGGGCGGGCGAGGTGGTTCCGGGTTAGTGAAATGTAACCGAACCGCGCCGGATGGTGGCAATTCGCGCGGGGAAGTTCACCTATTCCCTGTCGTCGCGGG
This sequence comes from Gemmatimonadota bacterium, assembly GCA_022823225.1. GTDB lineage: Bacteria > Gemmatimonadota > Gemmatimonadetes > Longimicrobiales > Gaopeijiaceae > Bin94. Next base: position 16,342 of record JAJDXM010000002.1, on the reverse strand, counting down.
TTCGCGAGGATTGACGTGACAGCCTTCGCTCGAGCCGCCCAAGACGCTTGAGGACACGCGGCAGCCGCATAAGGCTGGCCATCGCCTTGAGATAGGTCCGGTGATCACGCGCCGGATACCCCGAGACCTCCTGCCCCTCGGCGACATCCGAAATCACGCCTGCCTGCGCGCCGATGCGCGCTCCGGCGCCGATCCTCAGGTGGCCGACCAGTCCGGCCTGGCCACCCAGCAGTACGCCCTCGCCGATCCGGGTGGATCCGGCGATACCGACCTGGGCCACCACCATGCACCGCGGACCGATCACGACGTTGTGCGCGATATGCACCAGGTTGTCGAGCTTCGTGCCCGCGCCGATTCGCGTTTCCCCGATCGAGCCCCGGTCGATCGTGCTGTTCGCGCCGATCTCGACATCGTCCTCGATCACGCACCCTCCCACCTGGGGCACCTTGACATGCTCGCCGTCTTCGAGGACATAGCCGAAGCCGTCCACGCCGATGCAGGCGCCGGCGTGGACGATCACGCGGTCACCGAGGGTCGAGCCCGGGTACACGGTCACGTTGGGAAACAGTCTGCAGCCGCTCCCGACCTGTACGCCCTCGCCGAGAAAACAGTTCGCGCCGACCCTCGTGCCGGCGCCCACCGCCACGTGGGCTTCGATGACGGCACCGGGCCCGACGAACGCGGTCGCGCCAACCGAGGCCTCCGGGTGCACGACCGCCGTCTCGTGGACTCCCGGACGCGAACGGGGCTCGGCGTGAAGGATGGACAGCAGGACGGCCATCGCACGGTGCGCGTCCCGGACGACGACGCGGTCGCGGGGGCCTCCGGGCAGGCCGCTCAGGGCGTCGGAAACAAGGAGGGCCCGGGCCTCGCAGTCCTCCAGCTCATTGATGTAGCGCCGGTCGGCGAGCAGGGCCAGGTCGTCCGGACCCGCGTCGTGCAGGGGTGCTATGCGGCAAAACGCGATTCTCTCATCCCCGAGAACACGGCCCCCGGTGGCGTCCGCCGCGTCGGCAAGGGTCAGGGCGCGCGCCTCGCGCGGAATCACCGGCGCGGCCCATTCCGGACACGCTGCCCGGAAGCGGCAAATGCCGAACTCAACGGTTTCCTTCCGCCGCGTCCTTGGCTTCGAGCCGGGTCAGAAGCTCCTGGGTCAGGTTCAGCGATTCGTCCGCGGCCAGGATGGCCTGTGACGCCGCGTCGAGGATCATGCCGTAGCCACCCTCCACCCGAATCTCCTCGATGGTGGCGGAGACCTTGTCCATGATCGGCTGGAAGAGCTCCCGCTGGCGTGCCACCAGCTGGTCATTGAGCTCCTGGTCCCTTTGCTGGATCGTGAGGTTGCGATTCTGCAGTTCCTGATCGCGGATCTGCCGGGCCTCGGGCGTCATCGTCCCCAGTTGCTGCTGGAATTCCTGGACGTCGGCCTGAAACTGCATCTGGAGCTGCTGAATCTCCAGGTCCCAGCGGTCCCTGTCGGCCTGTATCAGGTCCTGTGCATCCCGGGCGGGCTGATAGAGTTCAAGCACCTCGACGGTGTTGATGTACCCGATCCTGGTTGCCTGGGCTTCGAGGGGTGCCGTGCTCAGCAGCGTCAGTGCGACGGCGATGCCCAACCGATTAACACTCATTGGATCTACTCCTTCGGTGCGATTGATCCGCCTTCCCGGACCGGGACGTCGGATCCGTGATGAATTGTGCCCTACCAAAATGCAGTATTCCCGCCCCCGGGGCCACGCGCGGATCCCACGGGCGGCTAGAAGTTGGGGCCCATCTTGAAGTGCCACTGCCACCCGGGGCTGGGGGTTCCGTCGAGGAGCGTCTTGTCGAAGCCGTACGCCACGTCCATGCCGAGCGGTCCGAAGGGCGTGACCAGTTGGACCCCGAACCCGGAACCCCTGAACAGCCTCGATGTATTCAGATCGCCCGGAGCCTCCCACAGGTTGCCCGCGTCGAAGAACGCGGACACCGCGACGGTCGATCCGAGTGCAGCGGTGAGGGCGGCCGTTGTGGAGAAGTAGGCGTTCCCGGTGCGGAACACCTGCTGGATCGCCGCGCTCCGTTCGGGATAGTAGCCGCGCGGCGTGATCGTGGTCTCCGAATAGCCCCTCAGCGGTTCGCCGAACTGCACGCCCCCGAGCCAGAAGGACTCGAAGGGGAATCGGGACGCGTCGCCGAAGAGCGCGCCGCCCCTCAGCGTGAGACCGAGCGCGAACTGGATGCTGCCCTGCCCGCTCTCGCCGCCACCCAGCGCGCCCACGGGGATCATCCACTGCGCCTGGCCGGTGTGCTTGATGAAGTTGCCTTCCCCGCCGAGCGGACCGCCGTTGAAGTCGGTGTTCCAGGTCTGCATGGACCCGGAGGTGGGAAAGAGAGGGTGGTTGAGGGTCCGGCGGGTTATTCCGAGCGAGAACGAGCTCAGGATCCCCGGAGGTAGGCCGAAGAGCGTCCGGTCCTGCGCGGTGCTGAAGGCCTCGTAGCTGGTCCGGGATAGCGAGTAGCCGAAGAAGACCCTGGTCTGCAGCGAGTTCAGGAACGGGACGCCGAACTGGGTCGAGAATCCGGCCCGCCGGCGGCGTCCGGTGGCGAACTGGAAGAAGCGGTCGGTCGAGTTGTAGAGCGACACGGAGCCGCTGACCGTCGACTGAAAGAGCGCCGGGTCGGCGAAGCTGAGCGTGAAGCTGCGAATATAGCGGCCGAAGTCCCAGCGGACGCTGCCCTGCTTGCCCTGGCCGAACAGGTTGGGCTGGTCGAGTCCGATGAAGCCGGAGAGGCCGACGCCCCCCCCGACCGCAGTCCCGAAACTGAAGGAGCCGGTCTGCTTCTCGGTCACGGTGAAGATCACGTCGACATCGCCGGTCTCGGGATCGGGGCGGATGTCCGGCGCGGGCAGCGGCACCTCGAAGAAACCGAGCGACTGGATGTTCTGGTAGGATTGCAGCAGGCGCTCCTCGCTGTAGACATCGCCGGGCAGTACGAAGATCTTCTCGCGGATCACCCGGTCGAAGGTATAGTCGTTGCCGGCGATGATGACGCGCTTGATGTACGCCTGAAGCCCCTCCTCGATCAGGAGCTGAGCATTGACCGTGGGGTGGCCGTCCACCTCCTCGCCGGTCTTCTCGTAGTTGGGCGCGACCTGCGCGTACAGGTAGCCTTCGTTCGAATAGCGCTCCCGAACCCTCTGGGCGGCCTGCTGGAAATGCACGAGATCGAAGACCTGTCCCGCTTCGTTCTGACCCCCGCCCCTACCCAGCCCAAGCGCCGAGAGGACGCCACCGGACCGGGTCCGGAAGTACGGCTCGAGCGTCTCTTCGTCGAAAGCGTCGGCCCCCACGATCTCGAGGTCGGCCATTCGATACTGCGGGCCCTCCTCCACCTGAATCTCGAGGCGCGCCTTCCCGGTCTGCGGGTCCACGACGAGGGTGTCGCCCAGCACCATGAAGTCCAGGAATCCCGCACGGCTGTAGAAGATCGGGAGCGATGCCTTCAGGTCGTCCTCGAAATCGATGTCGTCGTAGTTGCCCGTGCGGAACCAGAAGAACCCCTCGGGCCTGGTCTTCATCGCGCCGCGCAACTCCTCGTCGTCGAAGTACTCGTTCCCGGCGAAGACGACCTGCGCGATCGTGATCCGCTGGCCTTCCTCGACCTCGATCACGACATCGACCCGCCCTTCCTCGCCGGGGACCGGCTGCTCCCGCTTGAGGATCGTCGCGAACGGCACGCCCTCGCGGCGCAGTTCCTCGCGGATGTACGCCTCCGCCCTTGCCATCGCGGTCCGGGACAGCGCCGCGTTGTCCCGCAGCCCCGACTCCTCGATCACGTCGTCGCGCGAGATAGTCTCGAGGCCTGTAATGCGCACAAAGCGGGTTAGCGGCCACTCGACGACATCGAATGCGAGGGTGTTGCGCCCATCGGACTCATAGAGCCAAACGGAGATGTCGTCATACATCCCGGTACCGAAGAGGTTCTTGACGGCCCGTTGCACATCGAGCCCGGAAATGGACGTCCCCTCCTGAATCCCGGCAACGCCGATCACGGCATCCGCCGCGAGCCGCACCATCCCGCGCGCTGCCACGGAGTCGATCCGCACCGTGGCGTCCGCGGCGATGATCTGCGCGGACGCCGCGGAGGGCGGGCCCGCGAACAGGAGGGCCAGCGTCAGCGCACACGCCGCCAGGGGGCGGATGATCACCGCCTGGCAGCCCGCGGACACGGCCGCGCGGGAACCGGGGAGGGCGAGGCGCCGAATCATGTCTTCGTCGGAGAGGCCGCGCCGATCGACAGCTCGCTTCCGCCGTCCATCACGTCGATCATGATTTCGTCTCCGGTCGCGAATTCCGCCATCAGAATCTTTTCGGACAACGGGTCCTCCAGGTAGCGCCGAATCGCGCGCTTCAGCGGCCTCGCGCCGAATCGCTCGTCGTAGCCGTTTCTCACCAGGAATTCGACCGCCGCGTCGGTTAGCACCAGGGTCATCTCCGTCCGTTCGAGCCGCTCCCTCAGGTCCCCCAGCATGATGTGCACGATCTCGCCGATCTCGGCGCGGCTCAGCGGGTGGAAAACGATGGTGTCGTCGACACGGTTCAGGAACTCGGGGTTGAAGGCGCGGTTGATCTCGTCGTTCACCTTGTCTCGCATGACCTGGTAGCTGGACTTCCGGTCCTCGCGCTGGAAGCCGAGCCCGCTCTTCGCGATATTCCGCGCGCCGAGGTTGGAGGTCATGATCAGGACCGTGTTCTTGAAGTCGATCACCCGGCCGTAGTTGTCGGTGAGGTGCCCCTCGTCGAGGACCTGCAGCAGGATGTTGAAGACGTCCGGGTGGGCTTTCTCGATCTCGTCAAGCAGGACGACCGAGTACGGACGGCGCCGGATCGCCTTCGTGAGCGCGCCGGAATCGTCGTATCCCACGTAGCCCGGGGGCGCGCCGATCAGGCGGGAAACGGAGAACCGCTCCATGTACTCGCTCATGTCCACCCTGATGAGAGCGTCGCTGTCCGCGAAGAGGAACTCTGCCAGCGTGCGCGCGAGCTCGGTCTTGCCGACGCCGGTGGGCCCCGAAAAGATGAAGGAGCCGATCGGGCGGTTGGGGTCCTTGAGCCCCGCGCGGCTTCGCCGGATCGCGCGGGAAATCGCGGTGATCGCCTCGTGCTGGCCCACCACGCGCTTGTGGAGTTCGTCCTCCATGTTGACCAGCCGCGCCGTTTCGGCCTCCCGGATGCGGGTCAGCGGTATCCCGGTCCACCGGCTCACGATGAAGGCGATGTCCTCGACGGAGATCTCGGGCCGAAAGCGCCGGCGCTCCTCCTCCCAGGCGGCCTTCTCGTCGCGGATGCGCTTCTGAACGTCCCTCTCCTCATCCCGGAGCTGCGCGGCGCGCTCGAAGTCCTGGTCGCGGATCGCGTCCTCCTTGCGCTTCGCGAGTTCGGCAAGTTCCCCCTTGAGGTCCTCGACCTCGGCGGGGGGGACCTGGCTGGCAATCCTGGCGCGCGCGCCCGCCTCGTCGATCACATCGATCGCCTTGTCGGGCAGGAAGCGGTCCGTGATGTAGCGGTCCGACAGCCGCGAGGCGTGCGTCAGAGCCTCGTCGGGGATAGTGATCTTGTGATGGTCCTCGTAGTGGCCCCGCAGCCCGGCCAGGATCCTCACGGTTTCGTCCACCGTCGGCGGGTCGATCATCACCGGCTGGAAGCGCCGTTCCAGCGCACCGTCCTTTTCGACGTACTTCCGGTATTCGTTGAGCGTCGAGGCCCCGATGCAGCGCAGCTCGCCGCGCGCAAGCGCCGGCTTGAACATGTTGGACGCGTCGATGGCGCCCTCCGCGGCGCCCGCGCCCACCATGGTGTGGAGTTCGTCGATGAAGAGCACCACGTTGCGGTTGTTCGAGATCTCGTTCATGACGGCCTTGAGCCGTTCCTCGAACTGGCCGCGGTATTTGGTGCCCGCGATCACCGCCGCCATGTCGAGCGCCAGCAGGCGATGGTTCGCCAGACTCTCCGTCACCTCGCCCCGCGCGATCAGCTGGGCCAGTCCCTCCACGATCGCTGTCTTCCCCACACCCGGCTCCCCGATCAGGACGGGATTGTTCTTCTTGCGGCGGCAGAGGATCTCCGTGACCCGCTCGATCTCGGTCTCGCGCCCGATCGTCGGATCGAGCTCGCCGCGCCCCGCCAGTCCGGTGAGGTCCCGGCAGAAGTGGTCCAGCGCCGGCGTCTTAGATTTCTTGTCGCCCCGCGACGGCACCGGACCGGGAAGAGGGTTGCCGCCCCCGCCACCGCTCCCGGCAGGGCTGCCGGAACCGACGTCCGAACCCAGCACCTTGAGCGTCTCGGCACGGGCATCCTCAATGGAAACGCCGAGCGAATTCAGCACCTGTGCCGCAATCCCCTTGCTCTCGCGCAGCAGCCCGAGCAGCAGGTGCTCGGTCCCCACGTAGGAGTGGTTGAGGTCGCGGGCTTCGGCCATGGCGAAGTCGAGCACGTTCTTCGCCGGAGAGGTGTACGGCAACTCGCCGAGCGCGATGGTCGCCTTCCCCGGACGGACCGATTCGGTCACCCGTTCGTGCACCTGGTCGAGGTCGACGCTCAGGTTGCCGAGCACATGGGCCGCGACCCCCTCTCCCTCTCGAATCAGCCCGAGGAGGATGTGCTCCGTGCCCACATAGTCGTGCTGCAGGCGGATCGCTTCCTGGCGGGCCATCGACAGGACCTTCCGGACCCGTTCGGTGAAATTGAAGTTGTAGCTCATGCCGGTTGGTCCTCCGAAGCTGCCCGGACGGAAACGCCTGCCGGGATTCTGCCCCAAATATCGAACATCAGCACCCCGCTTCGGAAGTGGGCGGATCCGCGCCGGCCAGCACCTTGCGGACGTATTCGGCCCGGTGGGCTCGCCGGTCGGCCGGCGCAAGCACGCGGCCGGCCGCCTCGTCCAGGTGGGCGGCCTGTGAGTGGATCATGATTCTGTTCAGTGAATCTACGCTCGGCGACGGAAGCAGTTGCAGCGAGACCCCGAGCCTCACCCCCGAAAGCAGGTTCATAAGCTCCTCGTATTCCAGGGACCTTGCGTAGCGGAGCAATCCGTAGGCGCGCCAGATCTTGTCCTCGGTCACCGGGCCGGCGTCGCGCATGAGCACCCGCCGGGCCTGGCGCTCCTTCTCGATCACGGTGGCGACGATGCGCGCAAGGTGATCGACCAGGTCCTCTTCGCTCTGCCCCAGCGTCGTCTGGTTCGAGATCTGGAAGAAATTGCCCACGACGTCGGACCCTTCGCCGTAGAGGCCGCGGAAGGTGAGGCCGACCTGCGCGATGCCCTGCAGGGCTCGGGAAATCTCCTTGGTGAGCACGAGACCGGGGAGGTGAAGCAGCGCGGAGGCGCGCATCCCGGTCCCGACGTTGGTGGGACATGAAGTCAGGTAGCCGAACTCGTGATGATAGGCCAGGTGGAGCACGCGCCCGAGCTCGTCATCGAGCCGGTCGGCGAGCTTCCACGCCTCCATCACCCGGAGACCGCCGACGAGGCACTGCAGACGAAGGTGATCCTCCTCGTTGATGAGGATCGACACGGGGTCGACGGGCGACACGGCGACGGCAACCCCCCCGTCGGGACCGGCCTGCAGTCCGGCGATTTCGCTGGAGATCAGACGCCGCTCCAGCAGCACCTTCCGGGCCCGCTCCGACAGCTCCGTCATGCGCAGGTACACCGTCTCACGCCGGAGCGAAGACCTGTCGACCGCCCTCGACACCGTTCTGAAGACGATTTCGCGCTCGCCGTGGGTGGCCCGCGAGACGTACGGGTAGCCCTGGAGGTTCCTGGCCAGGCGCACGCGCGTCGACAGCACGATGTCCGTATCGGGGCCCTTCGCATCGAGCCAGCCAAGCCCGAAATCCGGAATCGCGCGGAGTTCGTCCATGCGTCACTCGTCGCCTTCGTGGCCGCGAATCTCGTCACGGAGCGTGGCCGCACGCTCGAAGTCCTCCGCCTCGATGGCGCGCTGCAGGCTCCTCCGCAGCCCGTCGAGCCGCCGGTCGACATCGGCGGCCGCGGGGTCCGGTGGAAGGTAGACCTTGCCGACATGCCCCGTGGCCCCATGGATCCGGTTCAGCAGGCGGCGCAGATTCGACTCGAAGGATGTGAAGCAGTGCGGACACCCCAGCCGGCCCGACTTCTTGAAATCGTCGAAGGTCAGATCGCAGAAACCACACGACGACAACGGCTTCCCCTGCGGCGGTCCCTGGTCTCCGAGCTGCGCCAGGAAGTCCGCCACATCGAATTCCTGCGACGGCTCCGTGGTGATCCCCTTGGCTTCCGCACAGGACTTGCACAGATACTGGGTCGAAGACTTGTCGTTGACGACCTGCGTCAGGTGCACGACCGCCGGATTGGTGCAATCTCGCCCGTCACACTCCCTCTGTGCCTCAGACATCCTCGAGTACACCTCCCGCCAGTCTAAGCACCCTCCCGGCTCTGAACGCCAGTTCATGGTTGTGCGTCACGACCACCAGCGCAACACCGTGCCGTTCCTTCACTTCGAAGAGCAGATCGTGGACATCTTCGCTGAGGCCGGCATCCAGGTTCCCCGTGGGCTCGTCCGCGAGTATCGCGAGAGGGCGGTTGACGAGGGCACGCGCCACCGCCACCCGCTGCTGTTCGCCGCCCGAAAGCTCGTGGGGCTTGTGCTCGCGGCGGTCGCCCAGTCCCACCTGGTCGAGCAGGTCGCCGGCGCGAGCCCTGCATGACTTCGGGGCGTCGCCGCGAATGAGCGCCGGGAGCATCGTGTTCTCGATCGCCGTGAAATCCGAAAGGAGGTGGTGGAACTGAAAAACGAACCCGATGCGCGCGTTCCGCAACGAGGCCGCCGCCTCGTCATCGAGCGAATCGAGGTCCGTGCCACCAACGCGAACCGTTCCTCCCGTGGGTCGGTCCAGCGCGCCCAGCAGGTGAAGAAGCGTGGACTTGCCCGAACCGCTGGCGCCGATGATGGCCACCGCCTCACCCCGCCGCACGCTCAGATCGAGACCCCTGAGGATGTGCAGGTCCGCACCGGACACGCCCACGTAGGTCCGCCGCAGACCCCGGGCCTCGATCACCGTTCGGTCGTCCGCCGACCGCGCGGAAACGCCGGCGAATGCTGCCGCCTCAACCATGGCGAATCGCCTCGACCGCCTCCAGGGACGCCGCCTGGCGCGCCGGGTAGATGGTCGCGAGTATCGGAATGATCAGGCTGACGCCCGCGATCCAGAGCGCATCCCAGACCGAGAGCGCAATCGGCAGCCGGTCGACGAAGTAGACTTCCGCGGGCAGCGGGATGAGCCTGAAGCGCTCGATCAGGAAGGCAAGGGTGAGCCCCAGCCCCATCCCGGCCGTCGTTCCGACGACCCCGATCCACAGTCCCTGGAACATGAATGCCCGAAGCGTGTCGCTGCGCGTGAGTCCCATGGCCTTTAGGATGCCGATCTCCTTCGTACGGTTGACTACGACCATGGCCAGCGTCCCCATGATGTTGAACGCCGCGACCAGAATGATCAGCGAAAGGATCAGGGCCATCCCCAGCTTCTCCAGCTTGAGCGCGGCAAATAGCTGGGCGTTCGCTTCGGTCCAGGGCTGGACGCGGTAGGGCCATCCGCCGAGGGCCGCCGAAATCGAATCGGCCAGCACTTCGGCCTCCCAGGGATCCTCGACCCGCACTCCGACGAACGACGTCGTGGCGGACTCCAGCTCCAGCAGATCCTGCACGTCGACCCGTGCCGCATACCCGTTCTGGATGTCGAAGTCGTACAGCCCGGTGGTGATCAGCCCGGAAACCACCCAGTCGTCCGCGGGTGCGAAGAGCTCCCCGTTCGGCATGATGTCGAAGTTCTCCAGCGCGAACACAGTGACCGTGTCGCCCGAGAACACGTTGACGCGCGAGGCGATGCCGCTGCCGAGAACCACCGGCGTCACGTCGCCGGGCAACCGTGTCCGGGGGAGATAGCCGGCCTCGAGACTGTCCTCGATCGGCATCACGGAAGGGCCCTCGCCGTTGAGGCCGATGCCGTAGAGCGTCAACACGTCCACGTACTCGGCGTCTATTCTCTTCAATGCGACCTTCGTGACCACGACCGGCGAGGTTGCGACGACGCCCTCGACATCGGCCACCACCCCGGCGATGCTGTCGGAGCGCTCAAGCCGCAGGGACATCGTCCCCACCTCCTGAATCATGATGTGGGGGAACGAGCCCAGAATCTTCTCGCGGAGTTCGTTCTGCATTCCCGTCATGACACCGATGACCACCACCAGCGCGGTCGCCCCCACCGCCACGCCCCCGAGCGCGATCCAGGTGATGAAGGACAGCAGCCGTCCGCGCTTGCGCGACGCCATCAGGCGCCCGGCAAGCAGCCAGCTGAGGCGGGTCCTGGAGGTGGAGCCGCTGGAGAATGTCACACTATGCCTCCCGCAGTGTCGGGAACAGGATTACGTCGCGGATCGAGGCCTGGTCGGCCAGGACCATCACCACCCGGTCGATCCCGACCCCGACCCCGCCCGTCGGCGGCAGTCCGTATTCCAGGGCCCGGATGTAGTCCTCGTCGACCACCTGGGCCTCTTCGTCGCCAGCCGCGCGCAGCTCCGCCTGGTCCTCCAGACGGGCCCGCTGGGCGATCGGGTCGTTGAGCTCGCTGAAGGCGTTTGCCATCTCCTGCCCGGCGACGAACAGCTCGAAGCGTTCTGCCAGCTCGGGAGCGCTCCGCCTGGCCTTGGCGAGGGGGCTGAGTTCCCGCGGATGGTCCAGCACGAAAGTCGGCTGCACCAGGTCCGGCTGGACGAGTTCGCCGAAGAGCTTGTCCAGAAGCTTGCCCCTCCCCGCCCCTTCCAGGTCGTCCGCGCCAAGCGCCCTCGCCCGCTCGCGCAGCTCGTCGACGGGCAGCGCAAGGGGATCGGCACCCAGAGCCTCGCCCAGAGCATCGACGAACCGCAGCCGCGCGAAGGGCCTCGCGAAATCGATCCGCGTGCCCTGGTAGTCGCAGCCGGGAGCGCCGTTCGCCGCTTCGGCCAGCGTCACGAAAAGCTGCTCCACCAGCTCCATCATGTCTTCGTAGTCCGCGAAGGCCTGGTAGAACTCCAGCATGGTGAACTCCGGGTTGTGGAACCGGTCGATCCCCTCGTTCCGGAAGTCCTTGGAGACCTCGTAGACCCGGTCCATGCCGCCGACGATCAGCCGCTTCAGATAGAGCTCGTCCGCGATGCGCAGGTAGAGCTGGCGGTCCAGTGCGTTGTGGTGCGTGACGAACGGCCTGGCCGAGGCGCCCCCGTATTGCGGCTGCAACACGGGCGTCTCGACCTCCAGGAAGCCCAGGTCGTCCAGAAACCGGCGCGCGGCCGACACGACCCGGGCACGCAAGCGGAAGACCTCGCGGACTCCGGAATTGACCGCGAGGTCGGCGTAGCGCTGCCGATACCGCCCCTCTCGATCGGCGAAGCCCGAATACGTGCGCGCCTTTCCGGTCCCGGCATCGATCTCGACCTTTCCGAGTGGAAGCGGCCGCAACGACTTGGCAAGGAGCCGGAAGCTGTCGGCCCGCACCGTCACCTGGCCGGCGCGGGTGCGGAAGAGCCGGCCCTCCACCCCGATCCAGTCACCCCGGTCGAGAAGGTCGAGCAGCCCGAACGCCTCATCGCCGACGACGTTGCGCTTGAAGTAGATTTGAACGCGGCCGGTGTGGTCCTCCAGGTCCGCGAAGGCGCTGCGGCCGTGCGAGCGGAACGCAACCAGGCGGCCGGCCCAGTGCTCCGCCGAACCCCGGCCCTCGACAAGTGATCCCGCTGCCTCGGCCTCCTCGAACATCGCCACCGACGGCGCCGCCCGGGCGGTCACCTCGCAGGAATAGGCGAAGGGCTCGACGCCGCGTGCGCGCAGGGCCTCCAGCTTCTCCCTCCTGGTCCGCATCACTCCGGAAGGACCCCCGCTCCCGCCGCCGCTCATCCGGCGCCGTCTCCGCCGAACTTCTTCAGGTAGGCCTCGATGAAGGGATCCAGCGCCCCGTCCATCACGGCACTCACATTGCCCGTCTTCACCTCCGTGCGGTGGTCGTTCACCATCGTGTACGGCGCAAGGACGTAGGAGCGGATCTGGTTGCCCCAGCCGATCTCGGTCTTGGATGATTCCAACGCCTCCTTCTCCCGCTTCTTTTCCTCGCGCGCCCGCTGGTAGAGCGCCGCCCTGAGCATCTTCATCGCGGTGGAGCGGTTCTTGTGCTGCGACCGCTCCTGCTGGCAGGAAACCACGATCCCCGTCGGAATGTGCGTGATGCGAATCGCGGAGTCCGTCTTATTGACGTGCTGACCCCCCGCCCCGGATGCCCGGAAGGTGTCGACCCTCAGGTGCGACTCGTCGATGTCGATCGCGATCTCCTCGTCCAGTACCGGGTAGACGAAGACGGAGGCAAACGAGGTATGGCGCCGCGACTGGGAGTCGAAGGGCGAGATCCTGACCAGTCGATGAACCCCCCTCTCCGCCTTCAGGTATCCGTACGCATGGTCGCCGCTGATCTCCAGCGTGACGCTCTTGATCCCCGCCTCTTCCGCCGGCTGGAGGTCGAGCACCTTGAGCGCGAAGCCGCGCCGCTCGGCCCAGCGCACGTACATGCGGGAGAGCATCTCGGCCCAGTCCTGGGACTCGAGGCCTCCCGCGCCGGGGTGAATGGTCAGCATCGCCTCACGGTGGTCGTCCTCGCCCTGGAGCATGGTGCGCAGCTCCAGCACGCCCAACTCGCTCTCCAGCAGACGTATCTCCGACTCCAGTTCGCGAGCGAGATCCGGGTCCTCCTCCTCGCCGAGCAACTCGCCCAGCTCCCCCAGTTCGCCGGCCTTGGCGGAGAGCCCGCGCCAGGGTTCCACCCACTCCTTGAGCCCATTCGCCTCGGCGATCAGCCGGCGCGCCTCCTCGCCGTTGTCCCAGAACCCCTGGCTCGCCATCTCCTCATCGAGGGCCCTGATGCGCTCCATCCGCCCCGGAATGTCAAAGATACCCCCGAAGCTCCTCGATGCGCCGGCTTGCGGCGTGGAGGCGCTGAATCTGTTCGTGAACCTGTGCCATGATCGAACCGGGACGAGCCCTCAACGAATGTGGATTGCGGATCCGGCGCAGTCGTTTCCGGATCTTCCCAAACATACGAAAGGACCGTGGCGAGGTGGACCCCCGGCCTGCCACGACCGCCTACCGGAACGGAATCGCGACGACCAGCCCCAGCTCGCCGGTCGGCGGCATGGAGGCGAGCCGCGCGGTGATGAAGCCGTCGATGGCGCTGAACAGGTGGTTCGCGGTGAGGATCCAGAGTGCACGGCGGGCGTCGGCGGCGCGACGGTCGCTCTCGCGGATCCATTCGCGGAATTCGTCCTGCTCCGCCGTGCCGCCACCCCACATCCAGAGCAGTGGCGGCCCGTACCCCCGTTCGCGGTAGAAGTCCAGCGCCCTCTCGTAGCCCGGCGACCCCTCGGGATTCGAGCCATCCACGTTGTAGATCTCCATCGCGAGGCCCCAGACCCAGCCGTTGTACGTGGCCGGGTCCGATTCGGGTTGGACTCCCTGCCGCGCCATGTCCACATCCCAGGCGCCCGAGGCGATCCACTTCGACAGCGTCTCGTAGTACTCGAAGTCTCCGTCGCGCCTGGGCTCTGAGCTGATCCCCAGCCGGGCCCGGGTCCAGGCGAAGTCGCGATAGGCGCTCCGCGCGCTCCGCGCATCGCCCCGCGCGTCGAAGTAGAGGAAGGCGGAAAGAACCTCGGCCCCCGCGTAGAGTAGCCAGCGCCTTTTTCCCTGGCGGTATTGCGCCATTCCCGGAACGATCAGCGAATGCAGAAAGGCCCTGCCCTCGTCGAGAGCGGGCTCGGGACGGAAGCTAAGGGGCCGTGCCGTAAGCACCGAGTACGAGAGCGGCGCGGCCGGCCCGGATGCGCTCGCCGCTCGAATGCCGCGGGGGCCTTGTCCAGCCGCATTGGTCGGCAGGACGGCCGCGGCCACAAGCAGCGCCGGGGCGAAGGACCGGCCGCGGCGACAGGACACTAGAATGTTATGCCGAAGGTCGCGTGGAGCGGCTCGCTCGCGCCGGTGACCGCCGAGCGGGTCAGGGACTTCGCCAGATTGAGGTCGAAACGGTCGATGCGGATTCCCAACCCGACCGCCGCCCCGTTGGTCTGGTCCAGCTTCCCTCCCACATAGCCGGCGCGCACGTAGAACAGGTCGGCAGCAGACAGGTTCAGTCCCGTGTAGAGCGAGGGTGAGCCCGGATCGCGAGCGCGGTCTTCCGTCTCCAGGGTTGCCCAGAGCGCCAGATCCTCGGATTCGAGCCGCCGGAGCAGATCGTACGCGACCGCAAAGCGGATGCGGGTCGGGAGGGGATCGGACTGCGCTTCATTGAAGACCTGGAACTCGGTCCCCGCGTGGGCGATCATCCAGCCGAAGCGCAATGGGATTCGGCGAAAGGGTTCGGCCTGGATCCCGGCGTCGATGGCGTAGGCCGAACTGGAGGTGGCGAAGTCCGGACACTGTCCTCGGCAGGCGATCCTGAACTGCACCAGCTTCATGTTGATCCCGGCGTGAACGCGCCCGGGGAAGGACGTGGCGTAACTGAGGATCCCCGCATGGTTCCGGACGGATATCCTGCCCAGGCGGTCACCGAAATCATTGCGCAGAACCTGGTCCCCGATGTCGAGAAGCAGGTAGGAGAAGCCGAAGGTCCCGACGCGATTCCAGGGCAGCAGCACATTGACCGCGGTTGCGTCTCCGGCGATCTGGTTTCCCCGGTACACCATCACCCGGCGGCTCCTCTGCCGGGCGAGGCCGGCGGGGTTCCAGAACGCCGCCTCCTCGCTCTCGAGGGCGGTCATTGCGCGGCCGAGTCCGACACCGTGGGCACCAACCGGAAGCAGGAGGAACAGGGCGCCTTCGCCAGCTCCGGTCTCGTCCCCGATCTCCTGGCCGGAAAGCGTCGCACCAGGTGCCGGCGTCAACAGCACGAGCGCCACCAGTCCGTGGAAAAAGACGCCCGGGCATCGGGAGCGGCCGGCCGCCGGCCTTGCCACCGTCACGGGCCGGACCCGTTCAACCGGGCTCATCGGGCAGCGTGTAGCCGAACGTCATCAGACCTTCCCTCTTGTGTCGCCAGCCGTCCCAGACCTTCACCCAGAGGTCCAGGTAGACCCGCGCTCCGAGAAAATACTCGATCCTGCGACGGGCCGCACCTCCGAGGGCACGGATCGCCGCACCGCCCTTCCCCACCACGATACCCTTCTGGGACTGCCGCTCGACGTACACGGTTGCCGCAATGTAGACGGGATCCTCGCTCTCACGGAATTCGTCCACCTGAACCGCCACGGAGTACGGAATCTCCTGCTGGAACCGGTCAAAAACCGTTTCCCTGATGAACTCCGCGACGAAGAACCGGGTGGGCGCCGCGGCAATCTCGTCCTCCGGGTAGAGGAAGGGGCTCTCGGGAAGTCGCGACTCCAGATGGGCGATGAGCGCCTCCAGACCGGCACGTTCGAGCGCGGACACCGGATAGCAGGGCGCCGCGGCCGTCTCGGCCAGCCGCCGGGCCGGGCCGGGATCGAAGCGGGGGCGATCCGCCTTGTTGGCAACCACCGCGACCGGAGACCGCGCCTCGGCAAGGAAGCCCGCAAGCGCCGTCAGCTCACCCGGTCGCATGGATGCGGCGCCGTCCACGACCGCCGCCACCACGTCCGCCTCCAGGAGCGCGCCCCGGGCGTCGGCGACCATCGAGCGATGGAAGAGCCGGGGACTGTCGAGGATGCCGGGGGTGTCGATGATCACCATCTGAACCGCCCCCTCCGTGCGGATTCCCGTGATCCTCTGCCACGTCGTCTGGGCCTTGCGCGTCACGATGCTCAGGTGGGCGCCCGCCAGCGCGTTGAGCAGCGTGGACTTGCCGGCGTTCGGGAGCCCGACCAGCGCAACATACCCGGCGCGGGTGGACTGGCCCACTGGGGGACGATGGCCGGGCTGGCATGCGTGCATGAGGAAAAGATAACGGAGCGACAATCGAGAAGTCATGAGAAGCGGACGGGTAGACTCTGAGGATCTTTCGGACCGGCCCGGCGGGCCGTCCCTACTCGAAACTCCAGAAAGGAGGTGATCCAGCCGCAGGTTCCCCTACGGCTACCTTGTTACGACTTCGCCCCAGTTACCAAACTTGCCTTCGGCCGCTCCCTCCCAAGGGTTGGGTCACGGACTTCGGGCACTCCCGGCTTCCATGGCGTGACGGGCGGTGTGTACAAGGCCCGGGAACGTATTCACCGTGACGTAGCTGATTCACGATTACTAGCGATTCCGGCTTCATGCAGTCGAGTTGCAGAC
>JAJDXM010000070.1 GCA_022823225.1 Gemmatimonadota bacterium | reverse complement strand
GCAAGACTTCGACGTACTCGTGCAAGGCTTCGATCTGCCCGGAGTGCCGCCGCTGTTCCGTTTTGTACTGCGCGGACAACAGATAAACGAGTGTGTAGATCTGTTTGTGACCGTTGGACTTACGGATTCCGCCGCTCCGATTCCCGGCGATTGACTCCCGCCGATTGGGCTCTCAGACGCCGACCTTCCGGCGGCTCTCCAGCGCCTTCCTGAGTTGTCCCTCATCGGCCCGCTGATAGCACCTGAGCACGGTGTGCGCGTTCTTCCAGCCCCCGAGTTGGCAAAGAACCTTCAGCGGTTGGTCCATGAGGTCGCTCGCGAACTTCCGCCTCAGCGAGTGCCAGCCCCGACCGCGCTTGGGCTCCAGCCCCGCCCGCGTCTCGGCCTTGCACCAAAACCAGTGCGCCCAGCCGCTGCTCATGCATCTGGTGGGATCCCTTCCCGCCGGCATCACCGGAGCATCGCCTGTTCCAGCGCTCATCCGTCGCGCTTCCTCCAAGGCCGCCAACGCTTCGTCGGTCACGGGCGTGGTGTGCCCGTAGCCGGTCTTCTCGTGCTCCGCGCGCCAACGGATGGTCCTGTCCTCGAAGTCGATATCGTGCCACCGAAGCTTGCAGATCGCTCCGATCCTGTGACCGGTCTCGTGAGCGAGCACGAGGGCGACGCGGAATCGCCAATTGACCTGCCGCGACACTCGAAGGAGCGCCCGGTACGCGTCGTCGTCGAGGATGACCCGGTTCGGGTTCTTCTCGACGGGCTTCCTGAGGCCCTTCAGCGGGTTCCTGTCGAGGAACAGGCGTCCCTGCTCGTCCCTCGACCTTGCGCCCCAGTTGAGCACCGCCATGAGGAACGTCAAGTCACCCTCGATCGTCCGGTTGCTCACGGGTCGGCCCGATATGCCGATCCTGCCCGCGCGCCGCGCCCGGATGAACCGGTCCCAGTCGCGCTGAGAGAGGGTTTCGGGCCTGCGGTTCCTGCCGAAGAAACGGAGGAACATGGCGGTCACGACCCTGTCGCGCTGCCGCGTGCGCTTCGCCTTGGTGGGCGTCACCTCGTCACCGTAGATTTCAAAAAGCGTTCCCAGCGTGAGCGGCTCGGGCTCGGCCTCCTTGCCCCCGTTGACCTCCGGCCCCGCGAAGCCCGCGGCGAACTCGTCCGCTTGCTTCTTCGCCCGGGTCCAGTCGCGGTGTTTGAGGGATCGGGTGAGCCTGCGCCCGTTCTCTCGCCACTCTATCTGGTAGAGCCCCGTTTTGGGATCCGGGAACACCCGGACCCGGTTCCGGCCCCATTCGCCGGCGCTGTATGCGCGCCGACTTCGTTTCGTGCGTGCCATCATTCGATTCCCTTCTGGATGATGGACTGCACGATCTGCGCATTTGAATGCTTGCGTGGGCGGGGCTCTTCCGCAAGTGGCACTGCGGCCGGCGCTTTTCGAGGCAGGTGTCTGCGGGCGATCCTGGGGGCATTGGGCCTCCCGGCGTTGGGGATCTTCCCGTCGCGCACCAGGCGTCCGAGATGGTCGCGCGAGTAACCGCTTTCCCTGGCCGCCTCAACGAGCGACAGCGTGGTTTCGTCCCGCTCGCGGAGCGTGGCTTCGAGGTCGTCGGCGCACCGGTCCAGCGCGACGGCCGGGGTCTCGCCCCCGTAGCGGCGGAGCGCCTTGGCCTGCTTGCGCCAGTCGGCGGGCAGTCCCTCGACGGACGCCCGGTCGCGTTTCGGTCGGCTCTTCCCCTTCATTTCCAGTCCCCCTCTTCGTCTTCGCGAAGCGCGTCGGTGAGACCGGGATCGCCCTCGCCTCGACGGACGGAGCGTTCGGCGAGGCCCAGTCGCCGTCCGAGGTCGGCGAGCCCGGCCGTGCGGGCGCCGGCGTAGATGGCGGCCGCCAAAGCCGCCGTCGCGAGCGTCAGGTGCAGGGCGAGCAGGAGGCCGTGGTCTTTGAGGATGAGCGGCCGGAACGCCGCGAGGTATTCGAGGCGGGAACCGGCGAGCAGGAACGCCGAACCGGCGATGGCGGCGGTGAGTCCGGCGCTGATCTTCCAAGGCTGCATGGTATGGTTCTCTCTCTGTCAGAGTTCTACGGCGGCGGGGTCGCGGTCGACGGGACCCCTGAGCCGGGATCCGTTGTCGTTGCCCAGGCCGAGGCTGCGGAGCAGGCTGGCCGCCGCCGATCCGTTGGCGTGCATGGTGAACCCCGCGGCGGCCTTGGCCCGGACGGAGGGTTCGCGGTAGTTGCCGGAGACGGCCTCGATGTTGACGCGGCCGGTCCGCCCCTCGGCGTCCTCGTATTCGATCTGGGCGTCCGGGTAGAGCACCCGTCCCTCGTCGTCCACCGGCAGCCCGAGTTCGCGCGCGATGCGGTGGCGCTCCGCGTCCGCGGCGCGCTTGCCGCCCTTGCGCCGCGCGGATTCGCTTCCGCGCCCCACGGCGCTCTTGAGTTCGGCGCCGAGCCTGACGCGACGGACGGTTGCGCCCTGTTCGTGCAGGCGTTTCCGTTCCTTGCGGCAGGCGCGGTAGACAGCGGCGTCGTGTGCCGCCTCGGACGGCCGGACGCGGACGTACCGGATTTGCTGTTCGGGATCCATCCCGCGTTTGGCCGCGAGTCTCCGGGCCTCGGCCACCCCTTCGCGCGTAAGGGTGAGCACCTTGAAAGGGTTGCCGTTCGGTCGCGTGGCCCGGATCTCGGTGACGAGTCCGTCGTGGACCCAGCCGTTCACGGCGCGCCGGGTGGTGTAGGGATGTCCGCCGAAGCGCGCCTCGGCGAGGTCGCGGTAGGACACGGCTCCGTGGACGCCGATGTCCGCGAGCGCGCGTTCACAGCGTTCGTCGAAGGAGATGGACCCGCGCGCCCGGCTCGCGGCGTATTCTCGGCGATGGCCTTTCCGCATCGGTGAGCGATTGCGGCTGGGTGGCGCGGCGGGGCGCGGGTCCGGTTCGACCGTGCGGTCGAACATCTCCCTACCTCTCATGGTCTACCTGCTCGGCCCGACGCTGCGTTCGGGGACCGGGATCCTCGGCACCGGCACGACGAGCCGCTGGGGTCCGGTTGCGGGCGCACGGGCTGCGGCGACCGCCACGGGTTCGCGCGCGGCCGCGCGCTCGCGGTGCCGAACGAGCACGAAGTCGGAGATCTTCTGCGCGTCCGCGGCGGCGCGCCGGATCTCGCGCGGGTCCTCTTCGAGCGCCTGGATCCAGCCCTCGACGTAGGCGGCTCCCCGGCTCGGGTCGTGTCCGACGCCGACGCGCTCGCCGGTCATCATCGCGCTGATCTCCGCCCTCAGTTCCTCCCTCGCGTACTGGGGCGACCCGAACCCGCCGTCGATCCCCTCGATGAGCGTCTCGCGGTTCATCCGGTCCTTGTGGCCCGTGCTGTGGCCCAGCTCGTGGAGCGCGGTCTGGTAGTAGTGGTTCGCGGAGGGGAACTGGCCGCGCTCGGGCAGCACGATCGCGTCGCGCTTCATGTGGTAGTAGGCACGGTCGCCCGCGACGTGGCGGATCGGGACGCCGCCGTCCTCCATGACCCGCTCGGCCTCCTGGTGGACCTTCCAGAGCGGCTCGGGCGTGGGGTTGGCCCGCTCGGGCAGCCCGTCGGCCTGCTCGGCGTTGAACACCGTGTACTGGCGGACGAAGGGCACGTTGAGCTTCTCGTAGTGGTAGACGCGCTTGCCCTCGTCGTCGCGGACGGGCCGCCCGCGGTCGTCGGTGACCGGGAGCCGCTTCCTGTCCTGGAACGACAGGATGCGGGTGCCGCGCTCTCCCTTCCTGACCTGTCCGCCCCGGGCCTGGATCTGGCGGTAGGTGCCCCAGCGCACGTCGCCGTAGCCCTGTTCCTGCTGCACGGCGGCCAGATGCAGGCTGTTGCCGCCCCGGTAGGAGCGGTCGGTGTCCACGTTCATGGGCAGCACGCGCTCGCCGGGTGCCCAAGGCTTCTGCCAGGGGGCGGTGCCCTTCCTGATCTGCTCGATGATCGCGTCGGCGAACTTGCGGTGATATTCGTCGTGGTTCATTCGTTCACCTCCTCGCCGTGCGGGTCGTCCCACGCGGCCGCGATCTCGTCCTCGGTCCCGACATCCTCGGGGAAGAGGCCGTACTCCTCGGCCAGGTAGGCCTCGACTTCGAGGGTCTCGCCGCTGTCGCGGGCGAGTTCGCGGTCGAAGTCCTCGAACGTGTTGATGGGGATGGTTTCGCCGTTCCAACTCATGGGTTCACCTCCTTCGGTGGGTGGCTGTGGGTGCTTCTCTCCGGTTGCGCCCCGGACTCCTCCCCGGGCGGCGCGGTGATCCAGTGGCCGGTGGGCGCGTCGTAGCCGCATACCGCGAGCGCGTCCTCGACGAACCGCCGGCCTCCGCGGCGGGCCACGTGCAGGACGAGCGCGATCCCGTCAACAACGCCCCGGCAGGTGACCTCCCACGGCAGCGCGTCTCCGGCCTGCATGGCGCAGCTCGCGAGCCGCGAGAGCGCGGAGCGCGCGTTGTTGGCGTGTATGGTCGTGAGCGAGCCGCCGTGGCCGGTGTTGAGCGCCTGAAGCAGATCGGCGGCCTCACCGCCCCGGACCTCGCCGACGACGATGTGGTCGGGCCGGTGGCGGAGCGCGTGCCGCACCAGGTCGCGGATCTCGACGGGCGTCTCCGAAAGCGTGGCGCCGGCCTCGAAGCGGAGGCAGTTCGCCCGGTCGATCCTGAGTTCGAGCGTGTCCTCGATGGCGACGATCCGCTCGTCTTCCGGCAGGAGTTCGATCAGCGCGTTCAGGAGCGTGGTCTTGCCCGAGCCCGTGCCGCCGGAGACCAGGATGTTCTGGCGGGCCGCAAGCGTGCTCCGAGCCGCTTCGAGGATGTCTTCGGGCAGCGAGCCCAGGCGCACCAGGTCCTCGGCCGAGAACGCGCGGCCCCCGAACCGGCGGATCGTGATCGCGACCACGGGACTCGCGGGCGGCGTGCAGATGGCGACCCGCGAGCCGTCTTCCAGCCGGGCGTCCAGTACCGGGTTCGTGGCGGGATCGAGCCCGAGCGGCCGGGCGATGTGGATCGCGGCGCGGTGGAGCCACGCGGCGGTGAGTTCGGGCGCCTCGCGGGGTTCGAGGCGGCCCCTTCGCTCGACCCAGACGTTGGCGGGTCCGTTGATCATGATCTCGGACACCTCCGGGTCTTCGAGCAGGCCTTCCAATCCCGGAAGGAACGGGGTGAGGTGGCCGACGCCGCTCGCGCGCTTCATATCCGGCCCTCCTTGCGGAGCCGCCAGTAGCCCTTGGTCCTCGGGAGGTAGTGGGGTTTCAGGTAGACGCGCCGGGCGGGGAGCGACTTCACGCCGTCGTAGGGCAGGCATATGGCCTGGTAGTTGGCGAGCAGCGCGAACTCGCGCGGCGTGAACACCGGTTGCAAGCTCCGGCGGAACGACTTGCTCGCGCCCATGGTGCCGCGGCCTCCTCCCGCGCGGCCGGACAGCAGCGAGAACTCGGGCCTGCCCGTGGTCTCGCTGAACGTGTACGACGGCTCCGTCTTCATGACGCTGCCGCACATCTCGGACGCGATCCGGGCGGACGACTCGTCGGAGAGCGACAGGAAGATCCGGGTTCGGAGCGTCTGAACGAGCGTGCGCCACGCCTCGCCGGAGGGAAGCACGGAGCGGAGCGACGAGAGCGACTGGGTGGCGACGATGGGGATGCAGCGGCACTGCCGCGTGAGCGCGAACGCCTTCTCGTCGCCGGACGGATCGTCCTGCCCCACGGTGGCGAAGGCTTGGTACTCGTCACAGATGAACACCGCGGGCCGCATGTGGCGTTCGGGACGGCGCGCGGCCTCGGCTGGACGCCGGAGCAACGCCTGCATCCAAGCGTTCTTGAGCAAGACGCCGATGGCGCGGGCGAGCGCCGGGTTCGCGCCCGCCGGCATGTTGAGCGCCAGGACCTTGCCACCCTCGATCAGTTCGCTGAGCGGCGGCAGGCGGCGGCGGAGCCCCGGCACGGACTGCCCCGTGCCACCGTCCTCCTCGGCGGGCTCGGTCTGGGATTCGGCGGGGGTCGGCGGAGGCGGGCAGAACACGCCTGCCACCTCGGGCTGGTCGAACAGCGACAGGAACACGCTGATGCCCTCGACGATCGAGGTGCGGAGCTTGGCGTCGAGCGCCGACCAGTCCTTGACGTACCAGCGCGCGACGGCCTCGACCTTTTCGGCGAACTCCTCCCCGGCACCGCCCGGGGTCTCCGCCGCGTACCTGACCTTGAGCTTCTTGAGCCGGTTCCCGAGTTTCGGGTCGAGCTTGCAGGCCACCTTCCCGGTGCGGGGCATCCGCGTCCACGTCCACTTGCTCAGCGCCTCGGGATGGCGGGCCAGATCTTCGTCGGAGATGACGGCTCGCACCGGGCAGATTTCGTCCGCCAGCTTCTGGGCCTCGCGGATCCTGTCCCTGAGCAGGTCCGAGTCCACGGTGCAGCGGTACACGTCGCGCAGCGTGACCCAGCCGCCCGGCAGGAGCCGGTGCAGTTCGATGATCCATCGCACGAGGTTCGTGTACGCCTGCTGCCAAAACGGCTCGCGGGACTTGCCGAAGAGTTGGTTGATGAGGGACGCGACGCCGT
This sequence comes from Gemmatimonadota bacterium, assembly GCA_022823225.1. Lineage (GTDB taxonomy): Bacteria > Gemmatimonadota > Gemmatimonadetes > Longimicrobiales > Gaopeijiaceae > Bin94. The sequence goes on along the minus strand of JAJDXM010000070.1, from coordinate 910 downwards.
AGGCGAGCGAGTAGGAGTCGAGGAGCGGATCGTCGAGCGGGTTCCACTGGAGCGATCCGCCGAGCCCGATTTCGAGGTAGTCGTCCGCGCGCCCGGCGTCTTCGAGGATGCTTCGGACCTGATGACAGAAGTCCCCTTTGACTTCGAGCACGAGCGCGCCCGCGCGGCGGCGCGGATCGTCCGCCCGCCAGTGAAGCAGTTGGCGCGCGAACGGATACATGCAGGCGGTGGTCTTTCCCGTCCCGACCGCCCCGACGACGAGCAAGCCCGTGTAGAGCCCCTTCTCCGGGATGACGAGCCAGGACGGGCGCTCGCTCTCGCGCGGCACGGTCGGATGATGCAGTTCTCCGACGACGAGCGAAGGCACGTCGTCGCCGGGCGAGGTGGGCCACTTGGGCAGCCTGCCCCGGCGCACGATGCGGACGAGCGGCTGGAACCAGACCCGCCAGACCGAGAGCGCGACCGAGGCCGCGAGCACGACGGCGACGGCGGGCCAGCCGTAGTACCAGGCGCGGATGGCGGCGTGCAGGCCGGAATCGTGCCAGGCGATCAGGTCGAGGTACGGGTTGTCGCCGACGGGCGGGAACGGCGCTTCGAGCGCCTGGGCGGCGCACGCGCCGATGGCGGCGCCGATGATGGCGAGCGTGCTCGTCTTCATCGGTTCAACCCCCTTCCTGGAAGGATTGCTGGCCCGGAGCGACCCCCGGGAAGGGTGGGATTGCCCCGCACATCCCAACCCTTCGAGATGCCACGACAGGCATCGAAAAAAGGGGGTCGCTTGTCTCTTCCATTCTTGGGGATCCCCGCTTGATTTGCGGGGCCGGGTCAGGGGGAAGGCCTGGAATTTCGACCGCCCGCAGAGGCGAGCGTAGCGAGCCGGAGCGGGCGGTCGAAATTGGACGGTGGTCGG
>JAJDXM010000090.1 GCA_022823225.1 Gemmatimonadota bacterium | reverse complement strand
AGAAGCGGTGTGTGCGACCAGCCCGCTGGGCCAGGCGGCGGGCTGCCACGTCCGCCTCAAGGCCGAACTGAGGCAGCGCACCGGCTCGTTCAAGGACCGGGGGTCGCTCAACCGGCTCTTCCTGCTCACCGAGGCGCAGCGCGGCGCCGGGGTGGTGGCGGCCAGCGCCGGGAACCACGCCCAGGCGCTCGCCCGTCACGCCGCTCGAGGAGGAGATCATCCGCGCGATCTTCTTCCTGCTGGAGCGCGAGAAGCTGGTGGTCGAGGGGGCGGGGGCGGTGGGGGTGGCGGCGCTGCTCGAAGGCAAGGTGCGCCTGGGTCCGGCGGACACCGCAGTCTGCGTCCTTTCCGGTGGCAACATCGACATGAACATGGTGTCGCGCATCATCGACCGGGGCCTCTGGGCCGACGGCCGCCTGGCGAGCCTGTCCGTGGTGGTGCGGGACCGCCCCGGGTATCTGAACGAGGTCACCGGCGTCGTGGCGATCGAGGGCGCCAACGTGCTCCACATCGAGCACACGCGCGCCTTCGGTGACATCGCGGTCGGCCAGGTCGGCATCGAGATGAAGATCGAGAGCCGGGGCCGCGAGCACGTGGCCAGGATCGTCGCCGAACTGCGGGAGCTGGGGCACCAGGTGGAGGAGGTGTTGTGAGGGGGGCATCGGTGTGGCCCGAGCCGAGCGCCGGGCCGGTCAGCCTTCCAGTCGGAACCTCCGGATCGTCGCAGCTGTGTTTCCGTCTCCGTCAGACACGTCGATTCTCAGTTCGTAGTCCCCCGCATCCAGCCTGGAGATGTCCAGGGCAAGCGCCATCGGGTGGACCGACGCGGATGCCGGCTCCGTCCAGGAGACCTCCGCCGCCCCGGTCTCGGACAGGATACCGACCCCCCTGAGGATTCGGGTGAATACCCCGCGGTCGCCACCCACAAGCGAGATCGCAATCTGCACGGGCTGGCCCTCCTCCACTCCGTAGATCTCCGAATAGATGGAGACCTCGTCGGCCGGGGGAAGCGTCGTCTTCCCGAACATCATCGCCAGGGCCTCGCCACGGCCTTCCGGAAGCTCGGTGTCACGCGCGTCGAGGAGGAGCACGTCCGATAGAACCAGTCCGTCGGCCGGGAGCGGCAACAACCCGCCGCGTGCTCGGCCGGCGGCTCTGCTTTCGTCCATCGCCTCGAGGCTGATCACGACCGGTTCGGGATCCAGCGTTGCGGCGAAGACGGCACGCGCCTGTCCCGAAACGGGCCCGAGCACGACCGGAAAGCTCTCCGGCCCATCGCTGGCAACGAACGCGGTGCGCGACGGGCCGAGCGGGATGCCCTCGAGATCGGTAGCGGCGGCAACCAGCAGCGAATCCGCCTGTTTGAAGCGGGCAAACTGGGCAGGCAACTCCAGGAAGGGCCCGTAGGTGGCGGGAGTGTATCCCTCGTCGTCCAGGCCGGCATCGAGTTCGTAGTTCAGTGCCCGCAGCCCGTCCGCAATTGCCGAGGCCGGAGTGAACCGGTAGCGGGCGGCTCGCTTTCCGGTCCACCGCTCATGGGGTCTACCGGGCTTCCTGGACCAGGAATCGTTTTGTCCCCGCCGGACGACCGAGACCTCGTGCTGGGGCGGATGCTGACCGCGTTTGACCCAGAGAATCGGCTCGTGCAGGACCAGTTCGAAGCGTCGGCTGATGTGCTCCGTCCAGCGATCGTTGCCGGGCATTGAGAACATCGGATCGGCCAGCCACCAGAACCGAGCCTCGGACTCCGTTCTGGATTCACAATCCAGGTCCTCGTAGCTGTTCCGGTCGCGCCTCGTCAGGAGTTCACCAACCCCTGCCAGCCTGCAGGCGAGTTCCGGATCCGCCCCGACCAGGCCGCGCCGGAAATACTCCTCCGCCCGCTCGGGCATGCCCCGATGGTGATGAGCCAGTCCGCGCAGCAGGTCGCACCACCATTCCACCGATGCGCACTGCGTGGCGAGGTCGACAGCCGTCGCTGTTCGCCTAAGTCTCGTGTGAGCGTAGACCGCCTGGGCGATCGGGTGGGGAACACCCGGTTCCTCAAGCGCCGCCGCCTTCAGCCTCTCCAGGAATCGAACGATCTGTCCCTCTGTTCGGCATCCAACCGTATCGTAGCACCCTTGATCTTCGTGATCGCCCCCATAGCAGATGTCACCCTCGTCCGCCAGGCACTCCGTCATCTCATCGAGCGGGCGCGGTGTGTTCCCGTAGTACTGATAGATGGCGGCATAGGTCTCCCCCTCCAGTCGCTCCTTCCAGTCCACTTCCTGGGCGTGGCCGTGGCCATGGACGGAAATGCCGATCATCAGCGCCAGGAGCGCAAGCGTCTTCCTTGTCATCCGTTCTCCATCAGCGTGCCCTCGATGATCTCCAGGTAGGGAAGCCCGTCCTCTCCGATAGTTGTACGCGTAACCCGCAAACTCGTTCCGGAAGAAGCGTTGTGCGAGCAGCGCGTCTCGTTCCATCGCCTCGGCCGGTCCGACTCATCGACGAGCGACCAGCACCGGCTCCAGAGTCACATCTCCATAGGTGGCGTCAGAACTCGACATGCCCAGGGCCGGCCGGCGAAAAGAGTGCAGGAAGCCTCCGGTTGTCGAATACTGGTGCACCAGCGGCAGCCCCGTAAAGACCAGGAGGGCCCCCTCCATGGCACCCTAACGTTACGTGAGGGTTGCGGCGTGCCCCGCTGCAGGACGATCCATGAGGCAGTCGTTGTGGGAATCCGGGCCTCCCGCTGCGCTGGGATCATTCACGGCGCGATCACATTCCACGCCCGAGTGCCCGGAGAACACGGCGACGACGGCGGATATGTAGACCCATCGCCACCAGGCACCCACCAACGAACGCCAGCAGGATTCCCATCTTTGCGCTGACCAAAAACATTGCCGAGGTCGCAACCACACCGCCAACAAGGCCAACCGACATCATGGCCGGAGCCCAACCGATTCGCGTCTGCTTCCCTGTCAACCGACCCCATTCATCTGGATTGGCTCCGGTGACACGGCGAAAGACCCTGTCTCGGTATGGGCCGCGCGGGCGAACCAAGGTGATTAACACCAACACGGGAAACAACAGCACGGCGAGGACATCGTCCGTTGGTTTTTGATGGTTCATCGTCGTTCTCCCCAGCCCTATTCGCGAATTGAGGATCGATAGTAATATGGGGGGTGGAGGGACCGCCTCGCAACCTGCCGGGGGAATGCGGAGGCGTTTCGGGGCCGTTCGGAGGGACAAGGCGTGCAAAGTCGTTTTCCGGTACGCGGACACAGCCCGGCGGCCTGACATGGTGAAGCGCGCCGCGACGTGTAGTGGGCGTTAGGCGAGCCTCCGCAGGCGGCATTCTCGTTCCCTCCGTGATCATTCGTGGACGGATTTGCCCTTTCGAATGACACAGACAGTTCCGTGACCCGAAGCGTGCAATTCGGGTCCGCCAGCACCCCGCGACGGCTGGGTGCGCGCTACGCTCCCAGGGCTGGCGACCACCCCTCTTGCCGCAGCGAATGTGGCAATGTCTACACTTCGTTCCCATTTGCCCATAGTTCCGTCCCGAAGCTCAGGCCGTCACTCGCGCTCGATCGAATACATCGCCACGCTCTCGACATCCAGCTCGTTCCGCTCGCGGACGAGCAGGTAGTCATCCCCGAATTCGAGGATGTCGTCAAGAGGTCCCGTCGTGATGCGTGCCAGGGGCATCGCCGCGTCGTCGAAGACCATCCAGCGCCGCTCGGAAGCGATGACCAGCATTTCGTCAGGAACGTACTCGGAAATCCAGAGATTCCCGGCGATGTCGAATCGCAACGCACCGAAGAAGGGAATGAGCCCGCCGGGGTCAACCTCGTCCAGATACTTCCGCCCGATCTCCTCGGTCATCATGCTCGCCGGCGTCCCCACCGCGTCCCTTATCGCTGCGACATGCGCTTCGGTGACCGGTTCGGGTGGCCGCACGATCCGCAAGATCCGCTGCAACCGGCCTGCGGTTTCGCGGAACCGGATCTCAAAGCGACCGGACTCCCCAACTGCCACGGAGTGCGGGCCGAACGCCCAGTAGCCATCGGGAGAGAACAGCTCCTGGAAGCTCCAGAGGAACGGGGCGCCAACTCTCCCGGGTGGCGGCAACTGAGAAATCCTCACATGATCCGCACGGCGAATGGAGTCCACTACGGCGGCGGTATCCCCGGAGTCGTAGGCGAGAAAGCGGACATCGCCAGAGTAGCGCGTAACCACATCAGGCCTCAGTGTGGGCCCCTCGGCGTATCTGGTTCCCGCCCAGAACACCGTGCTATCGCCGGCTACTCCCTCGAAGTAGCAGCGTGGAATGCCGAGGGCAGCCATGGACCAGTCGCCCTCTGAGCGACAGGCGCCGGTGCGAACCTCTCTCAGAGTCCCGCTTTCGTCGAACAGGGTGATCCTGTTCAACCTTTCGTCGCCCACCGCGAACCCACCATCCAGCAATCGCCAGAGGGATATGGCCATGAAGTCGCCCGGACCCTCGCCCTCGCGGCCCACGCTCGCCCGGAACACACCATCCGGACCGAAAAAGAGAAGCCGAAGACCAACGCCTTCCGCTACCACGATTCCGCCGGATTGGAGCCGGAGCGCACCCACGATCCTTCCAAACAGATAGGGATCGTCTCCGACTCCCTCGCCAATTGTGAGTGAAGGCTCGCGGGCGACCGACCACTCCGGCAGGGAGTCGAGCATCCGCGCATCTACCGTAACGATCTCCACGTCGGCCGAGTCCATCACGGTTACGCCGACCGAATCAATTTCCGAACTCGGCGCCTGAGAACCGTGATCGTCGGAGCAACCGAGGAACGTCAACAAGGAGAAGAATGCTACGTACGGCCCCGCCATGGCGCGCCATCCCGAGGCGATTGCCCGCGGCTTCACGCTATGGAGCCGAAGCGATGCCTCCAGGACTTGCTTGACGCCGATCAGCAGGAGCTGGTTGGGTCCGGCCAGGACAACGGACGCGCGGCCCGTCATGGCTGGCACCCGATCCGGCCCGTTCGCGTCCGGTGCGGCCCTTCTCGCTTCGGCCAGTCTCTTTCTGGTGCTGTTGCCCATGGATGCCATTTTGCCTCCGGTTCGTGTCCGTTTCACCACGCTGCTTTTCGGCAGCGATCACGACGTGATCGTGAATCCCATGCGACATGAGATCGGTCGTGGCGATCTCCGTCGGTCTGTTTCTCCAGATGCCGAAGGGTCCGGTCAGGAGGGATCACTTTGCGACAACGGCCGCGTGAAGCGGTGCTTGGCAAGCGGTGAGCGAGTCGGTTCAGGGCCCAGCGCTCCCATTGACCCCTGCCGGCCATCCCATTCCCTTTGTGGTCATCCGTGGGCGGAGTTGCCCACTGACTATAATAGACACTTCCCGGAGCCGAACCGTGCAAGAGTCGTCCCGGCCACCCCCGAGGGCCGTGTAGGTCTACGCCTCCGGTGATCGGGTGGTCGACTGCGTCGTCCGCGGCCCGGACCTCACTTCTCCACCAGCATGCCCTCGATGATATACACGTAGGGAAGCCCGTCCTCTCCGATGTTGTAGGCGTAGCCCGCAAGCTCGTTCCGGAAGAAGCGGTGTGTGCGACCAGCCCGCTGGGCCAGGCGGCGGGCTG
>JAJDXM010000053.1 GCA_022823225.1 Gemmatimonadota bacterium | reverse complement strand
GGAAGTTCGCGTGCTAACGAGAGTGCCGAGGCGCCGGGCTGGCAAGGCGCGACGAAGGGCGAATAGCAGAGCTATTTGCCCGAGGAGCAACGCATAGCGGAGCCTCAAGGACCAAAATGCAAATAAAACATGACATTTGGTAATGTAGACATGACAGTTAGGTTCGGCGAGCGCAGCGGTCCAGCGCGGATGCATCGGTGCTCGAATAGCCGAGAAATCTCCGGGACGGGACACTAGCAACCCGTGGACGGGGCCGCCCGAGCGGCAAGGGCGGCGAGGCGCGTCCGCGTTTCCGGGGCTCGCATGTGTCCGCAGGGTTGACGCCGCGTGACCGGTTGCATATTATTTCATGTTCACTGCATTATTGTACATTGAGACTTAACCTTGGAATGCTCTGGCGGCCGAGTTGGTTTTCCGGGCCCGGGGCGCAAGGACGAGCCTTTTACCGTACGACCTTGGCGGGAGACGTACGGACCTTGCGTCCCGGCCCACAACTCGCTCCGGCGGACCGATGGGCAGGAAAACGGATTCCATGAAGATCGTTCTCGGCTATTCGGGCGGACTCGACACCACGGTCATCGTTCCCTGGCTTCGGGAGAACTACCGGGCGGACGTGATCTGCATGGCGGCGGATGTGGGCCAGCGGGGTGGGGTGGAGAGCCTGGCCGGCAAGGCCTTCGCCACGGGTGCCTCCGGCTTCTTCGGCGAGGACCTGAAGGAGGAATTCGTCAACGAATACGCGCTCCCGGTGCTTCAGGCGGGGGCGGTTTACAGCCGGAAGTACCTCCTCGGCACGGCGATGGCCCGGCCTCTGATCTCGCGCAGGATGGTGGAGGTGGCTCGCCGGACCGGGGCTCACGCCCTGGCGCACGGATGCACCGGCAAAGGCAACGACCAGCTCCGCTTCGAGGTCTCGTTCGCGGCTCTGGCGCCCGATCTGCCGGTCGTCGCTCCCTGGAGGGAGTGGGACATCCGTTCAAGGGAGGACGCGCTCGCCTACGCCCGCGCCCGCGGCATCTCGCTGGACGGCATCGACGTGGACAAGCTCTATTCCCGCGACGAGAACCTCTGGCACATCAGTCACGAGGGAGGACCTCTCGAGGATCCCGCCAACGCCCCCGGCCCGGATGTTTTCGTCTGGACCCGCGACCCCGTGGACGCCCCCGACGTTCCGCTCGAGGTGGAGGTGGGCTTCGAGGGCGGGGTTCCGGTCAGCGTCGACGGGAGGCCGCTGTCGCCGTTGGCGGTTCTCATGGAACTCAACGAAATCGGCTCGGAGCACGGCGTCGGCCGGGCCGATGTCATTGAGGACCGGGTGGTCGGAATCAAGTCCCGCGGCGTATATGAGACGCCGGGCGGCACGATCCTCCTGGCCGCAATGCAGGAACTCGAGCAGCTGGTCCTTTCGCGCAGGTGCCTCGCCCTGAAGGACACGCTGGCGCCCCGCTACGCCGACCTGGTGTACGAGGGACTCTGGTGGACTCCCGAACGGGAAGCCCTGGACGCGATGGTCGGCACGATGATGAACAACGTTACCGGAACGGTTCGCCTGCGGCTCTTCAAGGGACAGGCGACCGTCTTGTCCCGCCACTCTCCCGCGTCGCTCTACGACCTTGACCTCGCTTCCTTCGGTGCGTCGCAGGGATACGAGCACGCGGACTCCTCCGGTTTCGTCAAGCTGTTCAGTCTCCCGCAGCGCGCGATCGCCGAACAGAAGAAGGCCGGTTCGCCCGGCGCCGGGTCGATCCCCCCGGCGGGACCCCGGCTCACGTTGCGGACCGACTGACCGAACGGACTGGCAGCCGGCACCGTGGACGCGCGGGGCGATCGGTCGGGCCATCCCCTCTGGGGAGGGCGATTCGAGGGTGTCCTCGCCGGCGAGATGGAGGCGCTGAACCGGTCGTTGCAGGTGGATTGGCGTCTGTGGCGGCACGATATCGAGGGCAGCCGGGCGTGGGCGCGCGGCCTGCGCCGCGCGGGGATCATATCGCCGGACGAAGCGACCCTGATCGACGAGGGTCTCGTTGCCGTGGCCCGCACGCTGGAAAACCTGGCGGGACCGGAGGACCTGCCCGACGAAGACATCCACTCGGTCGTCGAGCGGCTGCTCACGGAGACGATCGGCCCGACCGGAGGCAAGCTCCATACCGGCCGCTCGCGCAACGATCAGGTGGCGACCGATTTCCGCCTGTGGGGCAAGGAGGCGATCCACGCCCTGCGCGGGGATCTGGCCGGCATGGTCGGCGTGATCGCCGCAAAGGCGCGCGAGTCGACCGGTATCGTGATGCCCGGCTACACCCACCTGCAGCAGGCTCAGCCGGTGCCGGCCGCGCACTGGCTCCTCTCTCGCGCCTGGCCCCTGGTGCGCGACCTGGAGCACCTGCGGGCCGTGCTCGGCGAGTGTGACGTTCTGCCGCTCGGATCGGGCGCCCTGGCGGGGTGCCCCTTCGATGTCGACAGGAAGGCGCTCGCAGCGGACCTGGGCTTCAGCCGGGTCACGGAGAATTCGATGGACGGAGTGTCGGACCGGGACTGGGCGGCGCGGCTGGTCTTCGGAGCGGCCATGACCGGCATCCACCTCTCGCAGCTCGCCGAGGATCTGGTCCTCTTTTCGACCGCCGAGTTCGGCTTCGTGCGGCTCGGGGACGGCTTCACGACCGGGTCATCGCTGATGCCGCAGAAGCGCAATCCGGACGTTGCCGAACTCACCCGCGGGAAGTCAGGCAGGCTGTTGGGCAACCTGACGGGAATCCTGACCGTGCTGAAGGGACTGCCCGCCGGCTACAACCGGGACCTGCAGGAGGACAAGGAGGTCGTATTCGACTCCGTCGACACGCTGGCGATGGTTCTGCCCGCCATGAGCGGGGCCCTGGACAGCATGACCCTGGTCCGGGCCCGGATAGGCGAGGCCCTGCGCGCCGAAATGTTCGCGACCGACCTGGCCGACCACCTCGTGCGCCGCGGCGTCCCGTTCCGCGAGAGCCACCACCTGGCCGGGGCGCTGGTCCGGGTCGCGGAGAGCTCGGGCAGGGAGCTCAGCGAGCTCACCCTGGAAGAGATGCGCGCCGTGCATACGGACTTCGGCCCGGAGGTCTTCGAGATCTTCGACCCGGCGGCCTCCGTCCAGTCGCGTGCGGTTCGCGGCGGCACCTCCGCCGAGGCCGTCGGGCAACAGCTCCGGGCGCTGGAGCGCGCGCTGGCACAAGCCTGAGTGCGCCGCGCCGTCCGGGGACGATGTCGCAACCGCCGGTGCCGCGCGGCGACGATCCGCGGAACTGCTACAGCGAACGCCCTGCCGCTTCCACGAACACCTGCAGGTCGCGCATCAGCGCCTCGAACCCGGCGAAGGTCAGCGACTGGTCGCCATCCGACATTGCCGACTCCGGATCGGGGTGCACTTCGACGATCAGCCCGTCGGCGCCGGCCGCCACGGCGGCGAAACTCAGCGGAGCGACCAGGTCCCGGCGCCCCCCCGCGTGCGAGGGGTCGGCGATCACCGGCAGGTGCGTCTCCATCTTGAGCCACGGGATCGCCGCCAGGTCGAAGGTGTTGCGCGTCTCTCCCCCGAAGGTGCGGATCCCGCGCTCGCACAGCACGACCTGCATGTTCCCGCGGCTCATCACGTATTCGGCCGCCAGCAGCAGATCCTTGAGCGTCGCCGACATGCCGCGCTTGAGGAGGACCGGCCGGTGCAGCTGCCCGACCTCCCTGAGCAGGGCGAAGTTCTGCATGTTCCTGGTCCCGATCTGGAGCATGTCCACATATCCTGCCACCAGCTCGGCGTGACGGGGATCCAGCACCTCGCTGACGACCGGTAGGCCGGTCTCCTCGCGAACTTCGCGGAGAATCCGCAGCCCCTCCTCCTTGAGCCCGTCGAAGGAGTAGGGCGAGGTGCGGGGCTTGAAGGCGCCGCCACGCAACAGCGCGGCGCCCTGGCGCGCCACGGCCCGTCCGGTTTCGGCCATCATGTCCGCTCCCTCGACCGAGCAGGGACCGGCGGCCACCAGGCATGCCCTGCCCCCGAACATCCTGTTCCCAACCGGGATCTTCGTGGTCGGGTCGGCGGCGAAATCCCGGGCGGCCAGCTTGTACGGCCGCATGACCGGGTGAACCGAGTCGACCCCGGGGATGGAAAGCAGCGCAACGTGGCTCAGGCGCGCCTCGTCACCGATGCAGCCGATGATGGTGCGGCTCTCGCCCACGGAGATGTGCGTGCGGAGGCCCAACGCCTCCACGCGCTCGCGAATACGGTCAAGCTGGTCGGGCGCGATGCCCTTCTCGGCAACGATGATCATGGCGCATGGTGCCCTTGGGTAGCGGGTTGCTTCCTTCCGGCCGGGGAAGGGGGTTTCCCGGGAACGGCCGGTCTGTGAAGATGACCATTTCGACGGCGGTGTAAAGCGCCCCGGCGTGTCCGCGTGGTGCCGTGCGGGTCCATGGACTGCCAGGGGGCGTGCCGGGATCGCGAGGCGGTGTCGCAACTGGTGACCGTAGTCGTACCGGCATAGATTTGACCTCGTGGCAGGCAATCGAATCCTCAAGTCCCCGGCGAACCCTTGGTCCGATCCACAGTCGAAGACCTGAAGAGCCAGGCGGGGCGCGAAGCGGCTGCGGGCGTGGCCTCGGGGATGCGTCTGGGGTTGGGGAGCGGCTCTACCGCGGCCTGCTTCCTGGAGCACCTCGGGGCCCGTCTGGCGAGCGGTGAACTCACCGACATCGTGGGCGTCCCAACCTCGATCGGCACCGAGAAGGATGCACGCCGGCTGGGGATACCTCTCGGGACACTCGGCGAACTGGCGCCTCTCGATCTCACGGTGGACGGCGCCGACGAGGTGGACCCGCATCTCAACCTCATCAAGGGGCTGGGGGGGGCGCTGCTGCGCGAGAAGATGGTTGCGCAGGCGTCTGCCCGTTTCGTTGTGATCGTGGACGAGGCCAAGCTTGTCAGCCGCCTCGGCGAGCGAACCCGCCTGCCCCTTGAGGTCGTTCCCTTCGAATTCGACAGCCACCGTGCATGGCTGGAGGCTCTCGGGGCCGATCCGGAGCCAAGAAGGAACAGGAACGGCGACGTCTATCTGACCGACAACCGGCTCATGATCATTGACTGCAGGTTCGTCAACGGAATCGACGACCCGGAGGAGCTGGAAAGGCGGTTGGCGGGTCGGGCGGGCGTGGTCGAATCGGGCCTTTTCCTGGGACTGGCCCACGAAGCCGTGGTTGCCGGGACCGGCGGGGTTCGCCGGGTGGCGCCCGCAGGCGGCGGGGAGCTTCCACTGGCTGCCGGAGGTTGATGTGGTCAGGATCGCGCCATCGCTTCTGGCGTGCCGGTTCGCCGAACTGGGCAGCGAGGTCCGGGCGGTGGACCGCGCGGGCGCCGAGTGGATCCACGTGGACGTGATGGACGGCCACTTCGTTCCCAACATCACCATCGGACCCCTGATCGCCGAGGCGGTGCGCGGTGTCACCGAGCGCACCGTCGATGTCCATCTGATGATCGCGGACCCCGACCGCTACGTGGCGGATTTCGCCCGTGCCGGGGCGGACGTGATCACCGTGCACGCCGAGGCCGCCGGGCACCTGCATCGCACCCTGGGTCTGATCCGGGGACTCGGAGCGAAGGCGGGGGTGGCGCTCAACCCGGCGACCCCCCTGTCCGCGGTAGACGAGGTTGTGGACCGGATCGACCTGCTGCTGATCATGTCGGTGAACCCCGGCTTCGGGGGACAGGCCTTCATTCCCGAAGCGGTGGACAAGGTTGCCCGCGCCCGTTCCCTGATCGAGTCGCGACGCCCGGGTGAGGTGGCGCTGCAGGTCGACGGTGGCGTGGACGCCGAAACCGCGCCCGCGCTCGTCGCAGCCGGCGCGACCGTGCTGGTGGCGGGCTCGGCCGTGTTCGGGCATCCCGGGGGCGCGGCTGCCGGGGTGCAAGCCATTCGCTCGGCGGTCGCCGGAACCTCGTGGTCGGGAGCGCGACATTAGATGGCCACCTTCGTTCACGAGTCCGAGATCCCGTTCCCGGCCGCCGACGTGTTCGCGTGGCACATGCGCCGGGGGGCCCTGGAGCGCCTGTTGCCCCCGTGGGAGGACGTGCGTGTGTTGTCGCGCGAAGGCGGGATTGGCGATGGGGGTGTGGTGCGCATCCGCGCGAAGCGCGGCCCCATATCGGCAGAGATGAAGCTTCGTCACACCGCATTCGAGGAGGGCCGGCTCTTCCGGGACGAGCAGGTCTCGGGACCGTTGGAGTCATGGGTGCACAGCCACGAATTCGAGGCTGCGGGGGGCGGCACCCTGCTCAGGGACCGCATCGAGTGGGAGCCCCCGGGCGGGGCGGCCGGACAGATCTTCGCGCGCGGCGTCGTCGAAGCCGAGCTCAAGCGCTTCTTCGCCTTTCGGGGCATCCGGATTGCGCGCGACATGGCCCGTCACGCGCTCTACGGGGGACCGCGCCTGACGGTTGCGGTCACCGGTGCCGGAGGCTTCATCGGGTCGGCGCTGTGCAACTTCCTGATCACCGGAGGACACCGGGTACTGCCGATCGTGCGGCGAAAGCCCCGAGAGGGAAGCCGGGAGATCTTCTGGGATCCGATGGAGGGCCGGATCGACCGCGGCGCCCTGGAGGGGATCGACGCGCTGGTGCACCTCGCCGGCGAGAGCCTGTCTCGCGGCCGCTGGACACCGGCGAAGAAGCGCACGATCTGGCGGAGCCGGGTGGAGGGCACGCAGCTGCTGGCCGAGACCCTCAACGGGCTGCGCAGACCTCCCCGCGTCCTGGTGTCGTCGTCGGCGATCGGACTGTACGGGAACCGCGGCGCCGAACGGCTGACCGAAGCCAGCCGGCCCGGCAAGGGCTTTCTGGCCGATCTCTGCCGTGAGTGGGAGGCCAGGGCCCTCGGAGCGCGCCGGTCGGGGGTTCGCGTGGTCCTTCTCCGCACCGGGCTGGTTCTCAGTCCGGCGGGCGGTGCGCTCGGCACGATGCTCCTCCCGTTCAAGATGGGGATCGGCGGCCGCCTCGGCTCGGGACGACAGTATGTGAGCTGGATCGATCACGACGACCTCGTCGCACTCATCCACCACGCGATCACCAACCCCTCGGTGAGGGGACCCGTCAACGCCACGGCGCCGCACCCGGTCCCGAACGCGACATTCACGACGGTCCTGGGACGGGTGCTCAAGCGCCCCACGCTCGTGCCGGTTCCGTCGCTGGCGGTGAGGGGGATGTTCGGCGAGATGGGCAAGGTCCTGCTGCTGGAAGGTGCCCGGGTCATCCCGGAGGCCGCCGCGCGGACCGGATTCCGCTTCGACATGGAGGGCCTCGACGAGTCGCTGACCTTCCAGCTGGGGCACTCCGGCCCGAACGGCCCGGGGCGATGAATCCGGGTCCGCCGCCGGCCGGCCTGGCCCGCCGTGACATGTCCGAGGACCCGGTCGAACAGTTCGGGCGCTGGTTTGCGGCGGCCGAGGCCGAGAGTGCGATCGTCTTCGCGGAGGCGGTCTGCCTGTCCACGCTGAATCCCGACGGCACCCCCGAGGGCCGGATGGTCCTCATGAAGGGATTCGACGGGGAGGGATTCGTCTTCTATACCAATCTGGAATCTGCGAAAGCCCGGTCGCTCGCGGCCCACCCGCGGGCCGGGATGACCTTCTACTGGCAGCCCCTTGGGCGCCAGGTGCGGATTCGGGGCGCCGTCGAGCCGGTCTCGCCCGAGGAGGCCGACGCGTACTTCGCCAGCCGGCCCCGGGGGAGCCGCATCGGTGCCTGGGCATCGGACCAGAGCATGGAACTGGAAAGCCGGGCCGCGCTGGAGGGCCGCGTGCGGTTGCTGGAAGATCGCTTTGCGCACAGGGGCGTCCACAGGCCGCCGAACTGGTCCGGCTTCCGCATCGTCCCGGAAGCGATCGAGTTCTGGCAGGAGGGATCCTCGCGGCTGCACGACCGCTTCGCATACGAGCGGGATGGCGCCGGGGGGTGGACCCTGCGGCGGCTATACCCGTAGCGGTCGCCGCCACGGTGGCGCTGCGGTGTCGCCGCGCGGCGGCGTCGCCCCGGACGGCTCGGCTCAGACCCGTGCGGTCATCGCGCTCTCGTTCAGGATCCGGGCCAGCGTCTCCACGAGGAGATCCGCCTCCCCATGACCGAAAACCAGAGGCGGCTTGATCTTGATCACGTTGTGGGCGGGACCGTCGGCGCTGAGCAGCACGCCCATCTCGCGGGCGCGGCTGACCAGGTAGGCGCACGCTTCCCCGTATGGCTTGCGGGTCTCCCGGTCGCGCACGAACTCGATGCCCAGGAAGAGGCCGCGTCCCCGCACGTCGCCCGCGAAGGGGTGATCCCGGGTCAGTTCGCGCAGCTTGCCCAGGAGTCTCCCTCCCACGTCGCGCGCCCTTTCCTGCAGCCGACGCTCCCGGATTTCGGCCAGAACCGCACGCGCGGCGGCGCAGGAGACCGGGTTTCCGCCGAAGGTGCTGAAGTACTCCATGCCGTTGGCGAAGGAATCGGCGATCTCCCGCGTGGTCACCACCGCAGCGATGGGGTGTCCGTTCCCCATGGGTTTCCCCAGGGTGACGATATCGGGTACCACGTCCTGCAGCTCGAATCCCCAGAAGGCGTCGCCGACACGGCCGAAGCCGACCTGCACCTCGTCCGCGATGCATACGCCTCCCGCCCGCCGGATGTGACGGAAGGCCGCCGCGAGGTATCCGGGAGGCGGCTCGATCTGGCCCCCGCAGCTCAGGATGGGCTCCGCGATGAATGCCGCGACCCCGGGACCGCCGGCGGACCGGTCCAGGCGGGTGGCGGCGCCGGCGACCTCGTCCGCGTAGCGCTGCCCGAGTTTGCCGTCGTCCGCGCCATGGCCCGCGCGGAAACGGCCGCGGTAGATGTCCGGCATCGGCGCCACCGCCACCCGCGCACCCGGCCCGCTCCCGCCCGGCCCGTCGAACTTGTAGGGGCTGACCTCGACCAGGGCCCCGGTGTTGCCGTGGTATCCGCCCTCGAGGCACACCACCCCGTCGCCGCCGGTGTGACAGCGCGCCATGCGGAGCGCGAGTTCGTTCGCCTCGCTGCCCGAGCAGACCAGGAAGGCGACCTCCAGCGGGGCGGGGAAGCCGGCCAGGAGCTCTTCGGCGAGCGCCACGATCTCTCCGTGGAGGTAGCGCGTGTTGGTGTTCAGCACTCGGGAGTGCCGAGCGATCGCCTCGGCCACGCGGCGGTTTCCGTGTCCGACGTGCGGCACATTGTTGACGGTGTCGAGATACCGGCGCGCGGCGTTGTCGTAGAGGTAGGCCCCGACGCCCCGCACGACGTGGATGGGGTCGGCGTAAGACAGACTGAGGGACGAACCCAGAACCGTCTTGCGCTTTGCCGTTAGATCGCGTTTTCGCAAGACGGGGTCCTCGTCGGGGCCGGTCGCGGTGTCGGTCCCCGGGGGGAGGCCGCTGAGCGCGGAGGGGTCGGGAAGAATGCTCCCCCAGACCGCGCGCAGGCGCTGAAGCGCGACTCCGGGATAGTTTCCCGCGTCCTCGACCTCCATGCCGTCGTCGTGCAGGGGGTCCAGCGCGATCGCCTGGAAGTGCAGGTGGGGTGCCCAGCCGCCGTTCACCTCCGCGCTCCCGAGCCAGCCGACGATATCGCCGGCTTCGATGTCCCGGCCGGGCGTCAGGTGGCGGAGGGTGGCGCGGTCGAGGTGGCCGTAGAGCGTGTGAAAGCCGGCGCCGCCGCCGAGGTCGTGCCGCAGGATGACCGTGGGACCGTAGTCGCACGGCTGATTGTTGTCCGCGACCGAGACGACCGTCCCGGGCAGCGGACTGTGTACCGCCGTGCCCGCCGCGGCGAAGAGATCGAGCCCGAGATGGATGGTGCGCGCCTCGGGGCCGTCGTTTCCGGGCGCGTGGAAGTCCGGGGCGTGGTAGAAGAGGCGCGCCTCGCCGTAGCGGCCGATTCCCACGGTGGCCCCATGCGCGGCGACCTCCGCTTCGATCCAGCGCTCCAGCGCGCCGCCGGCGGCCAGGATCTCCGGGTGGGGGAGATCGAGACTTCCCACCGAAGTGTCCAGCGTGTGGGGGCGGGCGAGGACTTCCGGCGTCATCAGGGAGGCCTGCGGTCCCCCGGACAGGGCCGTCGCCAGCGCCGGCGCCGCCAGCGCCGGATTGGGGGGCAGGCCCGCGGCCTCGCGGATCCGGAACTCGGCGATCCTCCAGTCGCACCGGGCCAGCACCCGCAGGAGTTCCCACGCGTCCTTCTGGCTGACGGCCAGGTAGGCGTTGTCCGGCTGCCTGCGCATCTCCCCGGCCTGCACGCACACCGAAAGGCAGAGCCGCAGCGCGACCATCGGGACGATTGCCCGGCACTCCGCTTCGCCGAGCGCCGACGTGGCCGCGTAGCCGCGCACGATCGCGCAGGCGGCCTCGAGTGGATCCGGGAGCCCCATCATCGCGTAGGTGGCCGCGACGGCGACCTCGGCGGCGCGCCAGCCCCGCACCACGTCACCGAAGTCGATCAGACCCGCAAGGCGCATCCCGCCCACCGAGGGCTTCACCAGCACGTTGTAGTCGTTCGCGTCGTTGTGGATCACGGTGACGGGGAGCCGGTCCCGCACCGGGTCGAGTCGTTCCGTGGCGCGCGCGAGGGTCGCCGTGACGAGTTCGCGCCCGCTGGCGAGGTCGTCCAGGCGGTCCCGGATCGTCGTCGGGGCTGTCTCCATCCTCCAGGCGAAGTCGCGCGTCAGCGCCGCGTGATCGAATTCGGCGAGGGCCTCGTCCAGCTCGGCGAGCAGCACCCCAAGCTCCTCCAGTACCCGCATCGGGCGGGGGCGCGCCTCGGCGAGGGGCATTCCCTCCACATAGGTGAGCGCGCAGGCAACGGACGGCTCTTCGTGCAGGACCACCTCCGCGACGTGACGGCGACCGCCTCCGGCGAGGCCGACCGCAGGCAGCGGCCGGGGAAGGCGCCCTCGTGTCCGCGGAGTCTCCAGGCGCGCGAGACAGGAGGTGATCAGGTCGAGGACCGGCCCTCTGCGCACGGGACTCACCTTGAGGACGAAGTCGCCGTCCGCACCGGTCAGATGGAAGTTGCGGTCGAACTCGCCAGGCAGCCGCGTCGCTTCTCCATCGATACCGAACAGTTCGCGGGCGACGGTCCCGGCATCACGGGGATCGAGGCTCTGCGGCACGGGGGGGGCAGGGGGGGACATCTGCCGGATCACGTCGCGCGGGTCTTCCGCTCAGACTCCATAGGGGACCCAGATGTTCTTCACCCGGGTCGCCTTGCGAAGGAGCAGCGCGCCGGCGTCCCCCGAAATCCGGTGCCAGTCCACGGAGCCTTCCCGGTCCACCCAGACCCGCTTCAGGTTGCCCGCCGACAGCCGCTCGGCCTCTCCCGAAAGCCCGTCGCCCACAAAGTCCCAGAGCTGGTCCACATCGTCGTGGGCCGCCAGCGTCGGCACGATTTCCCCGTGGATGCCCGAGAGCACGTTCACCACCCCGGGCGGCACATCCGAGGTCTCCAGCACCTGGACCAGATCGAGCGCGGGAATCGGAAAGCGTTCGGGTACCGCCACGACCACCACATTCCCCTGGGACAACGCTGCGGCCACCGGGCCCGCGACCCCCGCGAGCGGGACCTCGTCGGCGCAGCGGATGGCCACGGTGCCCACCGGCTCGTTCATCGCGAAGGTGATGTTGCGGAACGGCGTCGAGTGCACGCTCCCGTCGTGCTTGTCGGCCCATGACGCAAAGGCGAAGAGCGACTGGATCGCCGCCTCCACCTCGGCGGCCGCGGCACCGCGGTCCATTCCGGTGGCGCCCTGCAGCGCACGGGTGAACTCTCCGCCGCGCGCCGCGAAGTTCTCGGCCAGGAAGAAGAGGATCTGCGAGCGCAGGTAGGCGGTCGATCCCGCCCATCCCGGACGGGCCCGCCCGGCCGCTTCAACCGCGTTCCGGGCATCCTTCCGGTTGCCGCGGGGAGCCTCTCCCCACGGAGTCCCGGCCGGATCCAGCTGTGTCAGCGAGTAGCCTCCATCGGGGCGCCGCTGCCGGCCGCCGATCCAGTGCTTGCGGGTGCGGTCGATCGCGTCGGCCGAGGCGGAAAGGGGGGTCACCGGGAGTTCCGCGTCCGTCCGCACACCCGCTTCCGCCGCAATCGCGGCCGCTGGCCGACGTGGGCCGGCAGCCGGCTTCAGATACTCCCACATCCCTTCCTTTCCCCCTTCGCGCCCGAACCCCGATTCACGGTAGCCGCCGAAACCGGAGGCCGCGTCGAACCGGTTGGTGCAGTTCACCCACACGGTGCCCGCCTTGATCGCCGGCGCGATGTCCATCGCCAGGCTGAGATCCTCGGTCCACACGCTGGCCGCGAGTCCGTAGCGGGTGTCGTTGGCGAGCGTGATGGCCTCGGCGGGCGTGCGGAAGCTGAGACTCACGAGAACCGGCCCGAAGATCTCATCGGTCACGATCGTGCTCGAAGCGGGAGCCCCGGTACACAGCGTCGGCGGCAGGAAGAGGCCGTCCTCCGGCACACCCGCCGATGGCTGCCAGATCTCCGCGCCGTCGGTCGCTCCGGCTTCGAGGAAGCCGCGGATCCGGTCCATCTGCGCTCCGTCCACGACCGCGCCCATGTCCATCGACTTGTCCAGCGGGTGTCCGACCCGGATCGTCTCCATCCTCGCCCGCAGGCGCTCGAGCATTTCGTCTTCCACGCTCTCCTGGACCAGCAGGCGCGACCCTGCACAGCACACCTGGCCCTGGTTGAGCCAGACGCCGTCGACGATCCCTTCGATCGCGGCGTCGATGTCCGCGCTGTCGAAGACGACGAAGGGAGACTTGCCGCCGAGTTCCAGCGACAGGTGCTTGCCGGTCCCCGCGGTCACCCTGCGAATCTCCCGGCCCACCTCCGTGGAGCCGGTAAACGCGATCTTCGCGATGTCCGGGTGCCGCGTCACGGCGGCCCCCGTCGTCCCGTCGCCGGTCACGATGTTCAGCACTCCGGGCGGAAGTCCCGTTTCATGGGCCACCTCCGCGAAAAGCAGCGCAGAGAGCGGTGTGAATTCGGCCGGCTTGAGCACGACGGTGTTTCCCGCGGCCAGGGCGGGAGCCACCTTCCAGGCCAGCATGAGCAGGGGGAAGTTCCACGGGATGATCTGGCCGACGACCCCGACCGGCTCGTGGCCGGGGAACTCCGCGGCCGCGAGCTGGGCCCAACCCGCGTGGTGATGGAAGTGCCGCGCTGCAAGGGGGATGTCCAGGTCCCGTGCCTCTCGGATCGTCTTGCCGTTGTCGAGTGCCTCCAGGACGGCGAAGAGCCTGGATCTCTTCTGGATCTGCCGGGCCAGACCATAAAGGTGACGGGCGCGCGCGTGCCCCCCGATCTCCCGCCACGGTCCCAGTGCGGAACCGGCGGCCTCCACGGCGCTGTCGACATCGGCGGCCGTACCGCAGCTGAAGCGGGCGAGCAGCTTTCCGTCGGCGGGACAGCGGGTCGGGTGCAGTTCGCCGGGGTCCGTCCACCGTCCCCCCAGGTAGTGGCCGAAGGAACGCTCGCCGCCCTGCAGCCAGTCCATCGCGAGGCGGCGGCTCTCGGGGGCCGGTCCATAGGCGGGTGTGCGGAAGGCTTCGCGAACCTGGGTCATGACCTCACCCCAGCGGGTGTCGGTGGAAGGCCGAATAGCGGCCCGTGACGTGGTGTTCGAGTTGCCGCTCAATGTCGGCGAGGAGCGAGCTGGCTCCGATCCGGAACAGATGTGGATCCAGCCAGGCGTCGCCGAGTTCCTCCTTGACGAGGATCAGCCATGCGAGCGCGTCCTTCGCGGTCTTGAGTCCGCCCGCAGCCTTCAGGCCCACGCGGACGCCGGTGGCGCGAAAGTAGTCGCGCACGGCGCGGGCCAGGACGACTCCCACGGGCAGCGTCGCGTTGACCGGTTCCTTCCCGGTGGAGGTCTTCACGAAGTCGGCGCCCGCCATCATCGCGACGGCGGCGGCCCGCTTCACGTTGGCGAGGGTTCCCAGTTCACCGGTTCCAAGGATCACCTTGGCGCTCGCGTCGCCGCACGCCTCCCGGAAGGCGGCAACCTCGTCGTAAAGGCGTTCCCAGTCCCCCGCGAGGACCGTGCCGCGCGTGATGACGACGTCGACCTCTTCCGCCCCCTCCGCGACCGACTCCTTGATCTCGATGATCCTGGTGCGCAGCGGCGAGAGCCCCGCCGGGAATCCCGTGGACACCGCGGCCACCGGTATCCCGCTGCCGCGCATTGCTTCCCGCGCCGTGGGGACCATGCCGTGATAAACGCACACCGCTGCCGCGGTGACCTCCCGGCCCTCCACGCCCAGCGCGGCGAGGATATCCTCCCGCACCGGCTTCCTGGCCTTGCCGCAAAGGCGCAGCACCCGTCCCGGCGTGTCGTCGCCGGCCAGGGTGGTGAGGTCGATCAGGGTGACCGCCCGGAGAAGCCATCCGGCCTGCCAGGCCTGCTTCACGGATCTGCGTGTGGTCAGGGTGGCGGCCCGGGCATCGGCGGCGGGGCGGTTGACCCGCTCGGAGCGGACGGCGTGGAGGTCCAGGGGCATGCCGGGGTTGCGCGAGCGCGAGACGCTCGCAGCGACCGGCCGCCCGCGCGAAGCCGCTTCCCGGGCGCTTCCCGGCTGGACCGCTCGGCTCATCATCCCTCCCTGTCGGATCCGGGGCTGACCGCACTTGTGCGGGTGGCGAAGTGCCGCACACAATCGCCAAGATAACGCGTCGGGCTCGGCGAGACGACGCAAGTTGGACGGGACGAACCTGTGCGCTGCGGACAAGGAGGCCGCGAATTGGATCGGACGGCGAGGGTGATCAGCTCGGTCGCGGGTACTGCAGCGGGCTTCTTCTACCGTGTGGATCGCCACGGCCCGCCACTCCCCGGAGGACCCCTTCTGGTGACGGCCAATCATCCGAACAGCCTGCTCGATCCGCTCCTTGTCTACCGCTTCAGCGAGCGCTTCACCCGGCCGCTCGCGCGGGCCCCGCTCTTCGACCGCGTGATCCTCGGCACCCTGTTGCGGGGACTGGGCGGGATTCCCGTCTACCGCAGACAGGACAATCCGGACTCGATGCACCGCAACGAGGAGATGTTCCGGGCCGCCGTGGAGGTGCTGCAGGCCGGCGGAGCGATCCAGATCTACCCCGAAGGAAAGAGCCACTCCGGAGAGCAGCTGGCCGAACTGCGCACCGGCGCCGCGCGGATCGCCCTGCTCGCGGAGGCAAGCAGCGATTGGCGGCTGGGGCTGTCGATCGTGCCTGTTGGAATCACCTATTCCCGCAAGGACCTCGCCCGCACCTCCGTCACCGTGCGCTTCGGCGATGCCTTCGGGTGCGCGGATCTCAGGGATGCCTACCGCGAAGATCCGGTCGGCGCGGCGCGGACCCTGACACGGCGGATCGAGGCCGGGCTCAGAAGACATACCCTCAACTTCGCGGTTCCCCACGACCGCGCCCTGGTGGAGGTCGCCGAGCAGCTCTACGTCCGGGAGAGGCGCTGGGTGCCGTGGCGGGCGCGGCAGCGGCTGGGAGTGCGATTCCCCCGTCTGCAGCGATTCGCCAACGGCGTGGACTGGATGCGCCGCAATGCGCCGAACGAACTCCAGGAGTTGCGCCGCAAGGTGGGGGAATATGCGAGACTGGGCGAGGAGTTGCGGGTGGGGGAGGGGGACGTTCCCTCCCGCTACGCCTTGAGGCCGGTCGTCCGCTACGTGGTTGCAAGGGGGGCTCTGCTGGCCGTGGGGCTGCCCCTGGCGATTGCCGGCACTCTGTTGTGGGCTCCGGTGAGCCGGCTCCCCGGGTTCGTCGTCCGGAGGACAAGGCCCGACGACGAGATCACGGCCACGCACAAGCTGGCAACGCTCATCACCGGGGTCGTGGCGGCGTGCGCCCTGTGGATCCTCCTGGGCTACGCCGCCGGCGGGCTCTGGCTCGCGATCACGGCGGCGGTGCTGGCGCCGCTCTCCGGGTTCGCGGCCATTCACTGGGTGGAACTGGCGCGCGAGGTCCGTGAGGATGTATCGCTGTTCCTTCGCATTCAGGGTCGGCCCGACCTGCGCCGGCGCTTTGCAAGGCTGCGCTCGGAGCTGGCCAAGGCGTTCGAGTCGCTGGAGCGGCGGGTGAAGGACGAGGAGTTGCCCTTCAGAGCGGACGGTGACAACGTGTCCGCCGGCGGCGGAGCGGGCTCCGTGAAGGGAGATTAGCCGGGCTGCAACGGCAGTTGCGGCGCGGAATGGGTTGCGGGAGCCGCGGGGGCGGATCGGGACTGGTGTTCCGTCTGGTCTTCAAAACCAGTGCGCCCGGCTAGAACCCGGGTGGGTGGGTTCGATTCCCACACGCCCCCGCCACCCGCGGCGGGTGCCGAATGGTTTATCTTCCCTCCATGCACAGGGAACCGCTCCGTCTCATCATCAACCCGGCCGCTTCCGGCGGGCGCGGGCGACGGGCGGCGCTGGAGATCCTGGCGTTGCTGGACGCACGCTCGGTCCCGTACGACCTGCGCTACACCGATTCGCCCGGCCACGCATCGGAGCTTGCCGTCGAAGCGCTGGAGGCGGGCGTGGGCGGAATCCTCGTGGTCGGCGGGGACGGCACCATGCACGAAGTGGCGGGCGGGCTGCTCGGGTGCGACCGCGGACCGCTCCCGCCGGTTGCGCTCTTCCCCGTCGGTACGGGCAACGATTTCCATCGCATGGTCGGCGCCGACCGCAGCGCCGCGGCCGTCGCGCGAATACTCGAAGGCGGGGCTGTGAAGCACTTCGATGTAGGGCGCGTACGATGGGAGAATGGAGAGCGCATCTTCGTGAACCTGTTCGGTGTCGGAGTCGACGTGGAGGTGCTGCGCCGCCGCGCCCGCTTCGCGCGGCTCACCGGACTGGCGCAGTATCTGGCAGCTCTCGTGCATGCCCTGATCACCTTCCGCGCACCCGAGATCGAGATCATCGTCGGCGGCCGGGACCCTGCGAGCGTCGTGGGGAGCACCACGCTGACCGTGATCACGGTGGGCCCCTCGATCGGGGGCGGCTTCATGATCAACCCGGGAGCGTGCGCCACCGACGGCATGCTGGACCTGTGCCACGTGCCCGCAGTCAACTGGCTGCAGATCTCGGTGCTCGTCCCAAGGATCATCAGGGGCACGCACCGAGGAATGCGGCTGCTGACCATGTGCCAGCTCCGGGAGGCCCGCGTGGGCCGGACCGACGGCAAGCCTCTGTGGTTCGAAATCGATGGCGAACTCGCACCCGAGCCGGCCCGTGAGCTGCAGATCCAGGTTCTGCCCCGCGCCCTGCCCGTGATGGTGCCGGCCCATGCGTAGCGGGCCGCGCGAGGTGCCGCGCCGACGGGGGACCCGGGTGGCCCTGACCCTGGCTGCCCCCGTGCTCGCCCTGGGCGGCCCCCTGCCCATCCGGGCGCAGGAGGAGGTGGCCGACAGCGGGGTCGCCGTGGCAGGCCGGACCGTTCCGGATTCGATCCCGGCCGGACTCTCGCCGTCCGGTGCCTTTCTGCGCAGCGCGCTGATCCCCGGATGGGGTCACGTTGCCACCGGTTCGCTTACCCGTGGCGCCTTCTATTTCGGGTGGGAGGCACTGTCGGGATGGATGGTGTTCAAGGGCCACCGCCGCATGGGAGCCGCGCGCCGACGCCTGACGGTGTGGGAAAACCGGCTCACCGATGAGCTGCTGCGCGGAGGCGCACCCCCGGAGACCATTCAGTCCCGGCTCGAATCCGACGCCGAGACCCTTCGTCTCCGCGAACTCGTCGATGCCAGGAGTCAGCAGCGGGAGGATTGGGTTGCCCTCGGCATCTTCACGCTGCTGCTATCGGGGGTGGACGCCTTCGTTTCCACCCATCTGAGGGACTTCCCGCAGCCGCTGACCGTCGAAGGCGATCCGAGCACCGGGGCGGTGGAGGTCACGCTCCGTTTTCCGGTGGGCCGCTAGCCCTCCCACTCGTGGAGTTCCGGCACGCCGTCTTCGCCGAGCGTCACGTAGCTGCGGTGGAGCACCCAGTCGCCGGAGTTGACGTAGTAGCGCCCCGGAGACACCTCGATCACGGCGGGGCTGTGCGCATGTCCCGCCGCGACGATGTCCAGGGTCAGGTCCTCGGCGAGCAGACCGGACGCCCACTCCTCCAGGAAGACCGCCCTGCCGTTGTTCCGGGGATCCGGCCCGGCGGCCGCCTCCCGTCTGGTACCGGATACCCGGTCGGCCAGCCAGGCCCCGATGTCCGGGTGCAGCCAGCGAAAGAGCCAGCGTGTCACGGGGTTCCGCAGAACGAGCCGCAGGAAGTGATACCCGTGGTCTCCCGCACCCAGCCCGTCTCCGTGAGCCACCAGAACCGACTTGGTCTGCAGCCGGAGTCTTGCCGGTTCCTGACGGAAGTCCAGGCCGATCCTGTCGCGGAGGAAGCTGCCCCCCCACCAGTCGTGGTTGCCGCCCATCATCAGCACCGGGACCCCGGATTCGACAAGTTCGGCCAGCGTGGCCACGACGCGCACATGTTCCGCGAGGACCACGCGACGGTACTCGAACCAGAAATCAAAAAGGTCACCGTTGATGATTAGACGGCTCCCCGACGCCTTGACATGCAGCAGCCAGCGACGGAATGCTTCCTCGGTACCGGGTGGCACCGCGCCGAGGTGCAGATCGGAGACAAGGAAGACTGGCTTGGAGGGCATGACAGCCGAAGCTATCGGAAGCCGCGCCCGGATGGTAGTGATCTCTCTGGGGACTGCCACCGTGGCCGCAGCGTGCAGCGGGTCGCCACCGCCGCCGACCGGCTCGCCGATCCCGGAGGTCGAACGGCGGGACGTTCGCGCCGAGGCGCTGATCATCGAACACACCACCAGGGTGGCGCAGCCGAGCAGACTGGTCTTCAGGTGGCGGGCACAGGAGCCGGACTTTCGGGACGAAGGGATGGGCGTGGCGCGGGTCGAGCCACCATATCGCGCCCGTTTGGATCTATTCCTTGACAACGGCGAGGCTGCCGCGATCGCCGTCCTGGACGGAGACGAACTGCGGATGCCCGAGAGCTTGTCCAGCGAACTGGTGCCACCGGCGGCGCTGCTGTGGGCGGCGTTCGGCGTCTTCCGCCCGGGGGCGGAGGCGCAGATGGTCAATGGGCGGCTCCTGAGAGGAAACATGGTGCTCGAATACGACCTCCCCAGCGATGAGCAGGTGCGTTTCCATCTGCGAAATCGGGCCATCGTGGACGCCGAGCGCCTGGAGCGGGGGTCGGTGGTCGAGCGGGTGTTCATCTCGGAGCTGGTGGGCGAGACGATCTTCCCAAGGGAGGCGACCTACCGCAATATGCCCGACTACCGCGAACTCAGACTCACACTCGAATCGGTCGAACATGTGGACTTCTTTCCGCCCGACATCTGGTATCCGTCCCAGTAGCGGCAGGCCACCGCGCCTCGCCGCTCCCGGTGCTCGCGGGGCCTTGTCTGCGGGCTGCGGGCTGGCCGCCATGGCCGCGCTCTCACTGGGCGGCTGCAACTATTCGTTCACCGCCGGCGCCGGCCTTCCCTCTCATGTTCGCACGGTGGCGATCATCCCGTTCGAGAACGAGACCACCCGCTTCGACCTCACGCAGGAACTCCACGAGGCCCTGTTGAGGGAGCTGCCGCGCGCCCTCGGGCTTACGCTGGCGGGCGAGGAGAACGCGGACGCGATCATCTCCGGCACCATCCGGGGCTACGACGTGCAGGCGCCCAACTATCGCCGCGGCCAGCAGTCCGAGACGGTGCAGGTGCTGCAGCGACAGGTTACGCTGAGTGTGCAGGCCCGGATTCTCGACCGGGAGAACTACGTCATACTGTGGGAACAGCAGTTGCGGGGCAACGGACAGTACCTGGAGGCGAGTGAAACCGAAGAGGTCGGCAGGGCCGAGGCGATCGAGCTGTGCGTGCAGCAGATAGTGGACGGGGCTCAGTCCAACTGGTAGATTCGCAGCCGCGGGACCCTGCCCAACGCCCACCCTTAACCTCAGCTCCGGGAGCGCGATGACCTCGAACCGGGCAGTCTGGCTCTGGGCCATCCTCGTCGCCATCTGGTTGCTGCTTTCCGAGCAGACCCAGCACCTCGAACTGCTGTTCATCCTCTTCGGCCTGACTACCTGCACGGTGGCCGTCCGGGTTTGCGTGCGGATGGGGGTCGTCGATCGCGAATCCGTGCCCGTCCACCTGGCGGGACGCGCGGTCCTCTACACGCCCTGGCTCATCTGGGAGGTCTTCAAGTCGAACCTGCGGGTGGCGCGAATCATCCTTGCGCCCCGGATTCGCGTCGACCCGTCGATCGTGCACTTCCGCGCGTCGCAGCGCACTGATCTCGGACGCTTCATCTACGCCAACTCGATCACGCTGACCCCCGGGACCGTGACCACCGGCATCGTCGCGGACGACCTGGAGGTGCATGCAATCGTGCAGACGGAGATCGACGGCTCGGAGGAGAACGACATGAACCGGCGCGTGACCGCGCTGGAGGGGGAGCGAGAGGGGTGATGTTCGCGGTAACGGCCGCCGCCCTGCTGGTGGCGATGTGCCTGGCGATGTGCCGTGCCCTGCTCGGCCCGACCGCCTACGACAGAGTCCTCGCGCTGAACAACATCGGCACCAAGACGGTGGTGCTCCTGGCGGTGCTGGGGTTCCTGAACGGCCGCCCCCATTTCCTGGACCTCGCGATCGCCTATGCATTGATCAATTTCATCGGAACGATCGCCGTGCTGAAGTACATCGAGTACGGTGACCTGGGCGCCGGGTCGCGTCCCGGGAGGGAGACGAACTGATGGTGGCCGAAGTCGTCGCCTGGGCACTGTTGATGGCGGGCGCGTTCTTCCTTGTGACCGGCGCGCTCGGAATGGTCCGGCTGCCCGACGTCTTCACCCGCATGCACGCCGCCGGCATGACCGACACGATGGGGGCCGGCTTGATCCTGGCGGGGATGTGCGTGTACAGCGGCGCCAACTTCGAGACCGTGCGCCTCCTGCTCATCCTGGGCTTCCTGTGGTTCACCAGCCCGATCGCGACGCACGCGACCGCGAAGGCGGCGCTCTCCGGCGGCGTGCGGCCGTTCACGCTGGCCGGCGATGGATCCGGCGACGGGCGGACCGCCGAGAGAGAAGGGGGTGCGCCATCGTAACCGTCATCGACATCGTGCTGCTTACGCTGCTGGCAGCGGCGGGGCTCGCCCTGCTCAAGGTGCGCAACCTCTTTGCGGTCGTGATGCTCGCCGGAATCTACTCCCTGCTGTCCGCGGGCCTTTTCACCGTGATGGACGCCGTCGACGTCGCCTTTACCGAGGCGGCGGTCGGGGCGGGCATATCCACGGTGCTCTTCCTGGGCGCGCTAGCGCTCTGCGGTCACCACGAGAACAAGCCCGGCCACACGCCGCTGCTGCCCCTGGTGGTCGTGCTGCTGACCGGAGGGGCGCTGGTCTGGGGGACGATGGACATGCCGGGGTTCGGAGACCCGGCCAACCCGATTCACCACCACGTCGCCGACCACTACCTCGAGGAGAGCTACTCCGAAATCGGGATCCCCAACGTGGTGACCTCCGTGCTGGCCTCCTACCGCGGTTACGACACGATGGGTGAAACGACGGTGGTCTTCGCGGCCGCCGTGGGCGTGATGATCCTGTTGGCCGGGCGCCTGGGACGGAGGCCGCGGCCGGAAGGGAAGGGGGGCAGCGGATGAGGGAAGAGGTCATCGTGCGCGTCGGCGCCAAGGTCCTGGCCCCGTTCATCATCACCTTCGGGCTGTACGTGCACTTCCACGGAGACTACAGCCCGGGCGGCGGCTTCCAGGCGGGGGTGATCCTCGCTGCGGCGATCGCGCTGCTCGCGCTGGTCTACGGGCTCGACGCCGTGCAGAGGGTGGTGACGCCCCGGTTCGTGCGGGCGTGCGCGGCGCTCGGCGTGATCATCTTCGCCGGGGTCGGCGTGGTGACGATGATCCTGGGCCACAACTACCTGGGCTACAACGCGCTGGCCCACGATCCGAAGCATGGCCAGCACTATGGGATTCTGGGGGTCGAGCTGGGCGTCCTGGTCACGGTGTTCGGGGTGATGGTGTCGGTTTTCTATCTGTTCGCCGGACGCCGCGGGAGGACGCAATGAGCCTCGACCTCCTGGTCTCCCACTACAACTACTGGGTCGTGATCTTCCTGATGATGGTCGGGTTCTACATTCTTATTTCGCGGGGTAACCTGATCAAGAAAATCGTTGGCCTGAACGTATTTCAGACCTCTGTCTTCATGTTGTACATCAGCATGTCGAAGGTCAGCGCGGGGACGCCGCCGATCCTGGTCGATCCGTACGGGGAAGCGGACGTCCTCTTCTCCAACCCGCTGCCGCATGTGCTCATCCTGACCGCAATCGTCGTCGGGATTGCCACGACCTCGGTGGGGCTGGCGCTGGCCGTGCGCATCAAGGAAGCGTACGGCACCATCGAGGAGGACGAGATCAACGCCATCGAGGCCCGTACCGAGGCCACCGGGTAATGTCCGCCCACCTCCCGGTCCTCCAGGTGGTGGTTCCGTTGCTGGCCGCGCCGTTCTGCCTGTTCCTGAGAAGAGGACGGGCGGCATGGGGCCTCGCGGTGCTGGCCAGCCTGGCTTCGTGGGTGATCGCCCTTGCGCTGCTCCGGCGGGTCCTCGCCGAGGGCGTGCTCTCCTATGCGATCGGAGACTGGGTGCCGCCGATCGGGATCGAGTATCGCGTCGACGTGGTGAATGCCTGGGTCCTGTTGATCGTATCCACGATAGGCGCGGCCGTGTCGCTCTACGCGGGCACGAGCGTCGAGCGGGAGGTCGAGGCGCCTCGCATTCCACTGTTCTACGCCGCCTACCTGCTCTGCCTTTCCGGATTGCTGGGGATCACGATCACCGGCGACGTCTTCAACGTCTTCGTCTTCCTGGAGATCTCCTCGCTCTCGGCCTATGCCCTGATCGCGCTGGGCCAGGCCCGCCGCGCGCTCACCTCCGCCTTCCGGTACCTGATCATGGGATCGGTGGGCGCCACCTTCATTGTCATCGGCATCGGGCTGCTCTACGTGATGACCGGGACGCTGAACATGGCGGACCTGGCGCAGCTGCTCCCCGGCGTGTGGGACTCCAACACGGTGAAGGTCGCCTACGGCTTCCTGGCCGTCGGGTTCTGCCTCAAGCTGGCGCTGTTCCCGCTGCACCTCTGGCTGCCGAACGCGTACACCTACGCGCCGTCGGCCGTGACCGCGTTCATGGCGTCGACGGCGACCAAGGTTGCGGTGTACATGCTGCTGCGCTTCTTCCTCTCGATCTTCGGTGCGCCGTTCTCCTTCGGGGTGATGGCGCTCGACCGCGTGCTGCTGCCGCTCGCACTCGTTGCGATCGTGAGCATGTCGCTGGTGGCGGTTTTCCAGGTGAACGCGAAGCGGCTCCTCGCGTACTCCTCGGTGGCGCAAATCGGATACATGATCCTCGGACTGTCGTTCGCCACCGCGACCGGATTGACCGCGACGGTTCTGCACCTCTTCAACCACGCCCTCATGAAGGGTGCGCTCTTCATGGCGCTCGGGTGCGTGATGTACCGGGTGGGATCGGTGCACATCAATGCGATGGCGGGGTTGGGCCGGCGGATGCCCTGGACGATGGGAGCCTTCGTGGTGGGCGGACTGAGCCTTGTGGGCGTGCCGCTGACGGTGGGATTCGTGAGCAAGTGGTATCTGATCCTGGCGGCGCTGGAGCGCGGCTGGTGGCCCGTGGCGGTCCTCGTGCTGCTGGCCTCTCTTCTGGCGCTGGTCTATGTCTGGCGCGTGGTCGAGGTCGCATACTTCCGCGAATTCCCGGGTGAGGAGGAGACCCGCGAGGCGCCCTGGACGCTCCTTGGCCCCACCTGGGCGCTGGTGGCCCTCAATCTGTACTTCGGCATCGACGCGGCGAGGACCGCGGACATCGCGCGGCGGGCCGCCGAGGTGCTGATGGCGGGGATCGGCTCATGACCACGTACCTGCTCCTCGCGATGGCGGTGCCGGTCGTCGGCGCCGGGTTCATCGCGCTGCTCCGAAGGAGCCCCAATGCGCGGGAGGCGGCCAGCCTGGTCACGGCCGGGGCCCTCTTCGCGATCGTGCTGCGCATCCACGGGGCGGTCAGCGGCGGCGCCCGTCCCGAGGTCGTGCTGGCGGAACCGCTTCCCGGGATCCGGATCGCCCTGGAGGCCGAGCCGCTGGGCGTGCTCTTCGCGCTGATCGCGTCCTTCCTCTGGATCGTCACGACCGCCTATTCGATCGGCTACATGCGCGGGCACCACGAGAAGAACCAGACCCGCTTCTACCTCTTCTTCGCCTTCGCGATCGCGTCCGTGATGGGAGTGGCCTTCGCCGGCAACCTTTTCACCCTCTTCGCCTTCTACGAGGTTCTCTCGCTCGCCACCTTCCCGCTGGTTACCCACGCGGGCACGGAAAAGGCCAAGCGGGCCGGCCGCGTGTACCTGGGAGTCCTTTTCTCGACCTCGGTGGTCTTCCAGCTCCTGGGCATCATCTGGGTGTACGCCATCGCGGGCACCGTCGACTTCGAGCCCGGCGGGATCCTGCGCGGGAATGTGGCCGCGGGGCTGGTGCCGGTGCTGCTCGGGCTCTTCGTCTTCGGGATCGGCAAGGCCGCGGTGATGCCCTTCCACCGCTGGCTTCCGGCCGCGATGGTGGCGCCCACCCCCGTCAGCGCCCTTCTGCACGCGGTGGCCGTGGTCAAGGCGGGAGTCTTCGCGGTGCTGAAGATCACGGTGTACGTCTTCGGGATCGAGTTCGTAGCCGAGACGGGGGCATCGGTCTGGCTGATGTGGGCTGCGGCGGCGACGATCATCCTGGGCTCTCTGGTGGCCTTCACCAGGGACAACCTGAAGGCGCGGCTCGCCTATTCGACAGTAAGCCAGCTGTCTTACG
This sequence comes from Gemmatimonadota bacterium, assembly GCA_022823225.1. Lineage (GTDB taxonomy): Bacteria > Gemmatimonadota > Gemmatimonadetes > Longimicrobiales > Gaopeijiaceae > Bin94. The sequence continues at coordinate 7,622 of JAJDXM010000053.1, read as the reverse complement.
TCGTGCTGGGAGCGATGCTGGCGAACGGCCTCGGCGTGATCGGCAGCGGCATGCACATCGCCATGCACGCCTTCGGCAAGATCACGCTGTTCTTCTGCGCGGGGGCGATCATGGTCGCTGCGCACAAGAGCGAGGTCAGCCAGCTGAACGGGCTGGGACGGACCATGCCGGTCACCTTCGCCGCCTTCCTGATCGGCACGCTGTCGATCGTGGGGCTTCCGCCGACCGGCGGCGCGTGGAGCAAGTGGTTCCTGGGGGTGGGTTCGGTGGAGGCCGGCCAGACCGGGCTGGTCGCGGTGCTGATGCTGAGTTCGCTGCTGTCGCTGGCGTACCTGCTGGAGATCCCCGTGCGCGGCTTTTTCGGGAAGGAGGCAGGGGGCCACGGCGAGGCAAACGGGGACGGCGGCGCGCCGGGTCACGACGACCACGCACACCACGGCGCGCCCGCCTGGTCGGTCGCCGCGATCGCGGTCACGGCGGCGGCCTGCGTTGCGCTCTTCGTCTACCCGGAGCCCTTCTACCGGCTCATGACCATGGTGGCGGGACAATGAGCGAACACAAGCCCAACAGCGTGCCATCGCCCTGGGCGGGACGGATTCTGATCGCGTTCTTCGCGCTGTCCGCCGCCTTTCTGGGGATCGATTTCTTCGTCGAACGCGACGTGCATCACCCGCTCGAGGAGTGGAAGGCCATCTACCCGGTCTTCGGCTTCGTCGGCATCGCGCTGCTGATCATCATCGCAAAGGGGCTGAGGCTCCTCGTCATGCGGCGGGAGGACTACTACGGCGATGAGTAGCATTCCTCCGTTTCTGATCTTCTTCGCGGGCGCGCTCCTGGTGCCCTTCCTGCGCGACGTGCCCCGCCTCCGCATGGCGTGGCTGGTCCTGATCCCGATCTTCGGGGCTCTGAACATCTGGGGGATCGAGGAGGGCTACGAGGTCCAGTACCGGCTGATGGGACTTACGCTGACGGTGGTGCGCGCCGATACGCTGAGTCTTCTCTTCGGCTACCTGTTCCACCTCGGCGCCTTCATTGCGATCATCTACTCGCTGCACCTGGGCAGGCGCGACAACGCCACCGTGCAGCACACCGCGGCCGTGGTCTACGCGGGGAGCGCGCTCGGAGCCGTCTTCGCGGGCGACTTCATCACCCTGTTCGTCTTCTGGGAGCTGCTTGCGGTCAGCTCGGTCTTCCTGATCTGGACGCGCGGGGTCCGCAGCGCGATCAGGTCCGGGACCCGCTACCTGCTGGTCCAGGTCGTCTCGGGCGTGACCCTGCTGGCGGGCGCCATGGTGCACTGGCACCAGACCGGAAGCCTCGCATTCGGCGAAATGGGGCTGGAGGGGCTGGCCGCGTGGCTGGTCTTCCTCGCCTTCGGGGTCAAGGCCGCCTTCCCGCTGGTGCACAGCTGGCTGGTCGACGCCTACCCGGAGGGTACGCCCACCGGCACGGTGTTCCTGAGCGCGTTCACCACCAAGGTGGCGGTCTACGCGCTGGCCCGCAGCTTCGCCGGCGAGGACATCCTCATCTACGTCGGCGCGGTCATGGCCTGCTTCCCGATCTTCTACGCCGTCATCGAGAACGACCTTAGGCGCACGCTCAGCTACTCGATGATCAACCAGATCGGCTTCATGGTCTGCGGGATCGGCGTCGGGACCACGCTGGCGGTGCAGGGGGCGGTGGCGCACGCCTTCAACGACGTCCTCTTCAAGGGCCTCCTCTTCATGTCGATGGGCTCGGTCATGTACATGACGGGCAAGACGAAGGCGTCGGAGCTGGGCGGGCTCTACAGGACGATGCCCGTCACCGCGACGCTCTGCATCATCGGCGCGCTCTCGATTTCGGCCGTCCCGTTCTTCAACGCCTTCGTGTCGAAGAGCATGATCATGTCGGCGCTCCTGGAGGAGCACAAGAACTGGATCTGGCCGGTCATGCTGTTCGCGTCGGCGGGGGTGGTGGAGCACGCCGGAATCAAGATCCCCTACTTCGCCTTCTTCGCGCACGACTCGGGGATCCGAACCCGGGAGCCGCCGCCCAACATGCTGGTGGCGATGGGGATCGGGGCCTTGCTGTGCCTCGCGATCGGGATCCGGCCGGAGCTGCTCTACGGCCTGCTGCCGGGCGAGGTCGACTACAACGTCTACACACTTACTCATGCGCTCACCCAGCTGCAGCTGCTCTGCTTCGCGATCGCAGCGGTGGCGGCCTTCCACCTCTGGAAAATCTACCCGGCGGAGATCCCGTCGGTGAACCTGGATGTGGACTGGCTGTACCGGCGCGCGGGGGCCAGGGTGACCCGTTTCGTCGGGGGAGCGGCCGCGGCCGTGGACGGGGTGTTCCGCGGGGTGGTCCTGAATGCGGTCCGCGGCGGGATTCGGGGCGCCTTCCGGGCGCACGGCCCGCGCGGGGTCCTCGCGCGCACGTGGCCCGCGGGCAGCATGGTGCTGTGGGTGTCGATCCTCCTGACCGCGTTCCTCTTCCTGCAGCTGCTCTGATGAACCTGGCGGGCCGCAGCGGGCGCACGGGGGGAGCACGGGCCGGGCTGCGGCAGCTGTAGACGTGGCCGAGCAACCCCGCGATCCCGCCTCCAAGGTGGTCTCCCGGGATGAGGCGGTGAAGCGGGCGGGCCCCGGACGTTCCTTCCGGCTCGTCCTCACGAACGGGTGCTTCGACCTGCTGCACCGGGGCCATGTGGCGTGTCTGGACCGGGCCAGGCGGATGGGGGACGCGCTCCTGGTAGCGGTCAACAGCGACGCATCGGTGCGGCGGCTGGACAAGGGGCCGGGGCGTCCCCTGGCCGGGGAGCGCGACCGGGCCGAGGTGGTCGCGGGGCTGGAGTGCGTCGATCTGGTGACGCTCTTCGACGAGGACACGCCGGAGGAACTGATCGCCGAACTGCAGCCCGACGTCCTGGTAAAGGGGGGCGACTACGCCGAGGAGGAGGTGGCGGGAGCCGCCGAGGTGAGGGCGCGGGGGGGCAGGGTGGTGATCGTGCCGCTGTTGCCGGGCCGTTCCACCAGCGCCCTGGTGGAGCGCATCCGGGGTGGCCCGGCGCCGTCGTGAAGCTGCTTCTGGCCACGCGCAGCGCGCACAAGGCGCGCGAGGTGGAGCGCATCGTGAGGGCGGAGGGGACGGGGGGATGCGGGATCGTCAGCCTGGACGAAGCCGGCATCCCGTGGTCCGAGGCCGAGGAAGGACTGGAGCCGCATGACTCATTCGAGGAGAACGCGGCTTCCAAGGCCCGCTACTTCGCTCATCTCAGCGGACTCCCCACGGTGTCGGACGACTCGGGCCTCGAGGTGGATGCGCTTGACGGCGCCCCCGGGGTCAGGACGAAACGTTTTGCGCCGCCGGGGCGCTATCCGGGGCTGTCACAGGACGAGTCCAACAACCGCTACCTGGTGGAGCGACTGGGCGACCTGCCGCCAGGAAGACGCAAGGCCCGCTACGTCTGCGTGGCCTGCCTGGTCGTTCCTCGGGCGGGCACGATCGACGTCTTCCGCGGGGAGGCGCCAGGAGTCATCCTCTCCGAGCCGCGCGGCACGGGCGGCTTCGGATACGATCCCGTCTTCCACGACCCCGGGCTGGGCCGCAGCTACGCCGAGCTGACCCCCGGCGAGAAGGATGCGCGAAGCCATCGGGGCATTGCGTTTCGGGCGCTGGCCAGGGGCCTGCGCGCCGGGCTCGCGGGCATTCAGCTGTAGACCAGGGTCCCGTCCATGCGGTGAACGCCGAGCATGACCCAGCAGATTGCCAGGTGGACGGGAAGCGCGAACAGGATCATCTCCCGGTTACCCTGGGCGACGGCGGGAATCAGGTTCAACAGCAGAGCCACAGCCGCCAGGAGCACGCCCCCCAACAGAAACCTCCGTCCCCACACGCTGGTCGTTCCCTTCGCGGCCGTCCGCATGAGGCTCGCGGCAACGACCGGCCCGAGCGGACTGAAGAGCAGGAGGTTCTGGTTCCAGTAGGTGAACGGGTGTTCGGTCCAGTGCAGCGCGATCATCAGAACGCTCGCCACCAGGCAGAAGATGCCCCACGCGCAGGCGAACGCGATGAGTCCCGCCTTCGCGATCCTGCCGCCGGCGCGGGTTCCGTAGCCGAACAGCGACAGGGCCACACCGGCGAGCAGGCCCGACAGAAGGAAAAGTGAATCCAGCCGGGGCGGGGCTATCGCCGGATAGTCCCGGGCCTGGTCGACCCAGAGTTCCTCGGAAGAAACAAGGGGGATGCGTTCGCCGTCGCTCCCCCTCACGATCAGCGCCCCCGCCGTGTCGCGCAGCCTCATGGGGGTCCACATGTCTTCCCATACCGAGGTGCCGAGGTCGCCCCGGGGTCCCATGAGCAGCTGGATGCCGATATAGAGCAGGGGACTCTCCGCCGCCAGGCGGCGGGTGTGGTGACGCCAGCTCGCCCCGCCGGCCTCACCTTCGGTAGCCGCGCGGAGCTGGCCGTCGAGGGCCGCATCGAGCACGTCACGGACCCTGGTGGAGCAGTTGTTGCGGAAGTAGTCGTAGCGGTAGAACATGTTCCGGGGCAGCGAAGCCTCCCGCAGCAGTCCCAGGAGCTCGACCTTCTGGACGGGTGACAGCACGAGTTCCTGCGCCCACACCCGGCGTCCGGCGGCGCGGTATGCCGCGAGCATGTCGCCCAGCGGCCACTGGTCGATCGCGTAGTCCCCCCGGCCCATGAAGAAATCCATGTAGAAACCCGGCGCCGAGGGGTCGAACACCCCGTAGTTGTACGCCTCCTCGGTCCCCGCCGCCGTATCCCGGACCAGCACCGCGTTGTGCCCCCACATCTCTTCGACGCTGTCTCCGGGCCCGACCGTGATGAGATGCACCGTCATGGTCGCGCCCGGGACGGGGGCGGGCAGCGTGCCCGCGACCGAATCGGTCGCCGCGGGAAGCTGCGCGGGCGCGGCGGGGTGGGGCGGGGCGGGGGCTGCCGCGACGGCCGGGACGCCGGTCACCGCGGCGACGAGCGCCGCCACGGCCGCCGCCGGCGCGCCGCCTACCACCCGGGCAGGAAATGCGCGATGTTCGAACACCATACCATACAGTAGCGGGGCGTGGCGCAGCTCGGTAGCGCGCCTGCTTTGGGAGCAGGAGGTCGCCGGTTCGAATCCGGCCGCCCCGATTGAAGTTACGCGATTTGGGTGTCTCGTTCCGGCTAATTGATTCCGGCTAATTATAGCCGGTTTGCGGCCCTCCGGCGGTCATCGAGGGCCTTTCTGAGGCGGTCTTCGTCGGCTCGCTGGTAACACTGGAGCACGGTCTCGGCGGTTTTCCACCCCCCCAGCTCGCAGAGCACCTTCAGCGGCTGGTTCATGAGATCGGAGGCGAATTTCCGCCTCAGCGAGTGCCATCCCCGGCGCTGCTTCGGCTCAAGACCCGCGAGTTTCTCGGCCTTCCGCCACCAATCGCGTGCGAGCGAACGCCTCATGCAGACGGCGGGGTTCTTGGGCGCGGGCAAGAGGGGAACGTCTCCTATGCCGGGATTGCGCTTCCGCGCTTCGCCGAGCACGGCGACCACTTCCTCCGTGACCGGTGTCCGGTGTTCGTACCCGGTCTTCTCGTGCTCGCCCCGCCACCGAATGACTCTGCCCTCGATGTCGATGTCAGACCAGCGAAGCTGGCGAATGGCACCGATGCGGTGTCCGGTTTCGTGCGCGAGAACCAGCGCCACGCGAAACCGCCAGTCCATCGTCAACGAAACCCGGAGCAGAGCTTCGTACTCGGGTTGGCTCAGGACCACGCGAGTCGGGTTTTTCTCCTTGGGCACCTTCAAGCCTCGGAAAGGGTTCGATTCCAAGAGGAGCTTGCCCTCTTCGTCCCGCGACTTCGCAGCCCAGTTGAGGATCGCGAGCAGGAATCTGAGATCGTACTCGATGGTCCGATCCGACACCGGTCTCCCACTGGGTCCCACGGTTCCCATGCGACGCGCCCGGATGAATCTATCCCAGTCGCGCTGTGAAAGCGTGGCCGGCATCCGCGACCGCCCGAAGAACTTGAGGAACATCTTCATCGCGACCCGATCGTACCTCCGGGATCGCTCACTCTTCGTGGGCGTCACTTCTTCACCGTAGATTTCAAAAAGCCGCTCCAGAGTAAGCGGCTCCGGTTCGGCTTCCGCCGCGCCCGCGGAGTCCGGCCTCACGAAGCCCGCGGCGAACTCGTCCGCCTGCCGCTTCGCCCGCGCGAAGTCGCCGTGCTTCAGCGACCTGCGCAGCCTCCGGCCGTTCTCGCGCCACTCAATCTGGAAGAGCCCGGTTTTGGGATCAGCGAACACCCTGACCCGGTTCCGGCCCCACTCGCCGGCGCTGTAGGAGCGCCGGTCACGTTTCGTGCGTGCCATCATTCGATTCCTCTCGTGATGATGGATTGCACGATCTGCGCATTTGAAACGTCGCTTGGTTGGGTTGCCGCCGCCAGTTGCGGCTCGGCCGGTGGCGCCGCTTTCCGGGGCAGATCGACCCGTGCGATTCTCGGGGCGCCGGGGCGTCCGGCGTTGGGGATCTTGCCTTCGCGAACCAGGCGTCCGAGGTGGTCGGCGGAGTAGCCGCTCTCCCGTGAGGCTTCGACTAACGAGTAGGTGGTGTCGTCGCGCTCCTGGATGGTGCCTTCGAGCTCGTCGGCGCAGCGTTCGAGCGCGGTGGCGAGTGCCTGGCCGCCGTACCTGCGGAGCGTCTTCGCCTTTCTCCGCCACGCGGCGGGAAGGTCTCCGATGGACGGTTGGTGGGTCCTGGTCATCGGCGGACCTGCGTTGTTGCGGTAGGATTGCGCTTGGGGGTTGCGTGCAGGGGCACACTGGGGTGGCGCAGGTGGGTTGGGGCGGAACCGGCGGAAGGAAGGGTTTCGGTCCGCCCGTTTCGCCGCCGATGGACCGGCGTTCCAGTGAGATCCGGGGCTTGGGCCGCACGAGACGACATCGGAGGGACCGGATGACGGCGGAAACCGGCACGATTGTGCGGATCCGGCGCGAAAAAGTCGCTATTGGGACCGATAGGGACCCTTGAGGCCCTTCCGTAGGTTTCCGTTACGTACGCGCGCGCCCACGACACAACCCAACCAAGGGGTCCAATCGGCCGCATCCGTCCCATTCAGGCTTCCTTGCAGCCGAGCCAGGTTCTTGCACTGCCGCGCTTCGAGCGTTTGCAGCCGCGTCTCCGCAGTTCTGCGGCGATGGCCCGTGCGGAGGGCACGGCACCGAGTCCGTTTTCCTCGAAGTAGTCGGCCAGCATCTCCCGGATCTTCTTTGCCGGGACCGATGCGTAGGCTTCGCCGAAGGTGAACAGCGTGTCGAGCGCTTCGCCCAGCGGGTCCATGGAGTCGAAGAGATCGGCGGTCGCGGCCTCGATGCCCTGGGGGAGCGTGGGTGCGATCCATCGCCTGCCCGCCTGGTGCCGCCGCCAGCCGGCGTTCGCTTCGGCGATCATGCGGGCCAGGATGCGGGGCGCCTCCCTCCAGAGCGTCTCGGGCAGTCTCTCGTCGGGTCGCCTGGCCGTCGTGCAGGGAATGACGACGAGCCGTCGCTTGAGTCCGGAGTCCCACCCGGGCAGCCGGGGCTCCGCATTGCCGTAGAGCATGAGCTTGGCGGTGGGCCGGAACGAGTAGCCGTCG
>JAJDXM010000075.1 GCA_022823225.1 Gemmatimonadota bacterium | reverse complement strand
AATATGGCACAACGATGATCAGACTTATTCGATTCCCATATGTGGCACCACGAATTCTCAAAAAACCAACACGAGTTGTTGCCCCCCAACCGCTTTCGCGCGCCAACCGCCCGAAAACGACTCGAAACTGTTAAAGATGAGTCAGACCGGCACGCGCGGCGCTCCGCGCCGCGAACGGCGCAACGCCCACCTCACCTTGTGGCGCCCCCGGCTGGGAACGCCGTCCCCTCACCCTCCTGACCAACGCTCGATTTCCGCGAATGCCGCTCTCAGGACATGCGCACATGTCTGGTCGATGTCCGCGGAGCGGATACCAAGGTCCGAATACGGCACGGCAACCGCCGGCACTGGTTTGCCGGCGTTGACATGGATCCTGCGGTGAGACTCTTCGGCGGCGAGCGCCCAGTCAGCCAAGATGTGCAGATTGAAGGGTCGGTTGCCTTTTCCCGTGAATCCCCGGAAATGGAACTCATAGGCCAAGAGAACGGGGCGCTCGTCGTCTAGCCGAAAGCCCGGACCGAGGATGTGCTCTTCCTTGGTTCGGTCCCACTGGCGGGCGTCGAGGAGATCGGGACTCCGGATGTGATCTCCGACGATGACCATCACGTCGGCCATCGTCTCGGTCCGGAGGAACAGGGGCGCCAACACCTTCAACGAACTACTCAGGGCGTCGATCACGGAACGGATCTCCAGGCGGAAAACGCGATCCAGCACGTCGACCGCGGAGGCGGCCGGAGGTGCCCCAGCCCGCTCCCGCACGAGTTTCGCCACCCGGTGCTCCACATCGAAGCGGTCCAGCAACCCCGTGAACTCGCCGAAAGGCACCGCCTCGCCCGCGCTCCGGGACTGACGATCCGCCCCGCCGTGGACGACGGCCTTCATGGCGACGTTCGGGATGAGTCCCGCGACCTGACCGAGCGCACCGAAGGCGTCCGAGGTCACCGTCGCACCGGACTTGATTTCGATCGCCGCGGTGCCGTGGCCGGTCTCCATCAGGAGGTCGCATTCGAGACCCTGGCTGTCCCGGAAGAACGAGAGGTTCGGCGAATGGCCGCGATTGAAGCTGAACTTCAAGGCCTCCACGACGACCATGTTCTCGAAGAGCGCTCCCCGGAGGGGATGATTCGCGACCTGCTCCGAGTTGCCGATCCCGATGAGATACGACGCCAGACCGACATCGTAGAAATACATCTTCGGTGACTTGACCAGGCGCTTTCGGATGTTGGCGAAGTAGGGCGGCAGGGTGAAGGCGATGTAGCTCGCCTCGAGCAGCGTGAGCCACTCCCGCGCGGTCGTGTGGGAAACACCGGCGTCGGCGCCGAGGGAAGACAGGTTCGCGATCTGGCCCACTCGTCCGGCACACAACCGCACGAAACGGCGAAAGCTCGAAAGGTTGCGGATCTCGGCAAGCTGCCTCAGGTCGCGCTCGACGTAGGTCTCGAAATAGGCGGCGTACGCTTGGCGCGGCTCGAGGCTCTGGTCCAGGATCCTGGGATAGAAGCCGCGATGCAGCAACTCGTCCATGGTCTCCCGTGGTTCGGCGCGGCGCCGTTCCGCAAGCGACAACGGCAGCAGGCGCAGCAGGGCGGTGCGGCCGGCCAGTGACTGATTGATGGCATTGGAGAGCCGGAAGTGCTCGCTTCCGGTCAGCACGCAGAGGCTGTTCTCCCGCCTTTCGTCCGCCCAGACCTGGAGGTACGAGAGAAAATCGGGCACGCGTTGAATCTCGTCCAGGATCGCGCCGGCGCCGATGTGGGCGAGGAGGCCGCGCGGGTCCCGCTCGGCGAACTCACGGTCGTCGGGCGCTTCGAAGTTGATGTACGTCAGGTGGGGAAACGTCTCGCGGCAGAGGGTGGTCTTGCCCGACTGGCGTGGACCGGTCACGGTGACGAAGGGGTAGCGCTGAAACAGGTCCTTCAGGACGGGAGCGATGTCGCGCGGAATCATGGCGGCCACGGGACCGGGATGTTAGCAGATTGAAGGTTATACTTTCAATCTGTTGACGGGGGACCGTTGGCGCCATGGGCTGAAGTCCCTAGCGGGACGCCCGCTCGCTCCTCAGTGACGCCAGCTCGACGTATCCGCCCCCGGCGGCGCGCTGACCCGGATCCGCTCCACGATCCGCGGCGCGAACATCTGGATGTAGCGCAGCCGGGAGAACCCGTTGCCGCGGGTGTGGTCGCCGTTCCAGCAGTGCTCGTCGCCGTCGCCGTAGTCCACCTCCCCGCCGTAGGGAGGATCCGTGGTGGACTCCAGGAACTCCTCGGTCAGCTCCACCGCGTTGTTCAGGTAGTAGTTGTCCATGTCCCCGACGTAGATGTGGAGCTTGCCGGCGAGCCGGGGCCCGAGCGTCTCCCAGTCGCGCTGCAGGATGTAACTGAGGTCGTAGTTCTCCCGCCAGTGGGCCACCACCTCGGGATCGATCTCGCCGGTGACCTTGTCCCAGATGCGGCGCGGATATCCGTCGTCACCGACCGGTGAGTAGACCGCTTCCCAGACGTCCCACTGCTGGCCCGAGCGGGTGCGGGTACCGAGGACCAGCTCCCGGTGGTTCATCTCCTCGAGCGTCGACGAGACGTGCCCCTTGCCGTCCCGCCGGCCCGGCCGGGCCGTCCGCTTGAACGCGCTGTCGAGGTAGTAGGCGTTTTCGTCCTCGTAGAGGTTGACCACCGTGAACGCCCGGAAGTCGATGGGGTCCGGACAGGCGACCCACGCCCCGTTGTAGTCGTCGGGATAGAGCACCTGCGCGGCCATGGACTCCCAGCCGCCGGTGGAGCCGCCGTAGAGGAAGCGCGACCACCCCTCCCCGAGCCCGCGGAACCGCCGCTCGATCTCGGGAACGAGCTCGTAGGTGATGGCGTCGCCGTAGGGGCCGAGGTTCTCGGAGTTCACCGCGTAGGAATCGTCGTAGTAGGGATTCGGGTGCTGGATCTCCACCACCAGCATCCGGGGGAAGTCGTCGCTCGTCCAGTCCTGGTGGAGCTGCCAGGCGTGCTCCTGCTGGATCCGGTTGTAGCAGTCGAGGTCGAAGCGGGCGGAGTACTCGCACTCGAGATCGGGCTCCGGCGGCTCCTCCCGCCAGCCGCCGAAGGTGTAGGGGAAATGGCCGTGGTGGATGGCGATCGGGTAGCGCGCCTCGGGGTTCTCGCCGAAGCCGTGGGGGATGAGCACCCAGGCCCCGAGTTCGGTGGGCGTCCCCCAGAACTCGGTGAGGAGGTCGCTTTGGATCTTCACGTGCTTCACGTACTCCGACTCGGGAGGCACCGGCAGCGGGGGAATCTCCTGGTCGAGGACGACGTCGACGGTGGCCGTCCCGCCCGGTCCGAGCGAGACCGCCGCCGGGGTGGAGTAAAGGTTGCCGGGCTTCCGGTTCCACACCTGTCCCTCGCCGCGGTCGGGCGGCAGCTTCACGACGTGGCCGTCGGCGCGCTCGTAGGTCTGGTAGCGGTTCAGGAGCGCCTGGACCCGGTACTCGCCGGGCGGGACGTCGGCCAGGCTGCGGATCGGGTAGCCGAAGGCCCCGCCGTCCACGGTGACCGCCTCCCCCGGCGCCCAGCCGTCGACGTCCACGCCGAAGGCCAGTTGGCTGTTCGGGCCGTCCACGATCTGGAAGCGCGGCTCCGCGCCGTCGTCCTGCGAGAGCATGAGGACCAGCCGGCCGTCGAGGGGCTCGGAGCTGCGGTCGGCGGGGAAGGTCACCGAGAAGGTGGGGCCGCCGGGTCCGGCGCAGCTGAAGGCGGCGAGCGCGGCGGTGAGAATGAGCGGCCGGGCCGTGGTGAGTGGCTTGCCGTTACGCATCGGGTGCCCCCTCCACCGGATCCTCCGGTGTGTCGGGGGATTGTGGCAGGGGCGGAGTGCGCGGGAGCCGTTGGTGCCCCTCCTTCGTCCCTACTGATCGGACGGGTATCCCAGCTTCCAGTCCAGCATGAAGTCGGCGTGCGCCCGGAGTTCTCGGCGGATACCGGGCTGTCCCATCGTGCACAGCCCGACTCGCAGACCGGCGTTCCAAACCGTACGCAGCCACCTGGTGTGAGCAGCATTACGACGTGCGCGG
>JAJDXM010000091.1 GCA_022823225.1 Gemmatimonadota bacterium | reverse complement strand
GTAGAGGTACAGCCCGTTGCCGTCGGCGTGTCTGCCGGGCGGTGCGGAGCGGATGAAGGCGGCCGACAGGGCCTTGTGGGGATGGCGGCCCTTGGGCTTGGTCTTCCGTGGTTTCGGGGCGGTGTTCGTTCCAGTACTCATACCCACATAATATGGGGGATGGAGCCGGATTGCAAGGGACGGTGCTGGCTGATAGCGTCGGTAGCTGAATCTCGTAACGTGTTGTGATTACTGACTAATATGAACCTTCATGAACATCTTGGGACGTTTCTGGACCTCGCACGGCGGTAAACGTCACCTTCACGGCCACGATCACCGACCAGTACGGGGCGGTCTTCAGCGGCTCCGTTGCGTGGTCGAGCAGCGACCCGGGGGTGGCCGAGGTCGCGCCGTCGGGCCGCGTGACAGCGACGGGGAACGGCGCCGCCACGGTGACCGCCACCCACCTGAGTCTCACCGCCGGGGCCTCGGTCGTCGTCGCGCAGAAGTCGGCGGCCCTCGCACTGGTGTCGGGTGGCGGCCAGGAGGGCCTTGCCGGCCGGGAGCTTCCCGAACCCGTCGAAGTGGGTGTTCTGGACGCCGGGGGCGCCCCCGTTGCGGGCGCCACCGTAACCTTCGCGGCGGCGGAGGGGCACGGATCGGCGTCGCCAGCGTCGGTCGACAGCGACGGGGACGGCGTCGCGCGCACGGCCTGGACGCTCGGCGACCAGCGCGGCTCGCAGCGCCTGATGGCGTCGGCCGGAGAGGGCCTCGAAGTGGAGATCGAGGCCACGGCCGTGCCTCGGCTTCCAGTCGTTCCCGTCTGCGACCGCACACCGGCGGTGCGGGACGCGCTGGTGCGGGCGGCGGTCAGGGCCGGATGCGATGCCGTCTCCGCCGACGACCTCAAGGGCATCGACACCCTGAACGTTGCCGGCACCGGGATCGAGAGCGTGCGAGCAGGGGACTTCAGCGGCCTCGAGAGTCTGGTTCGCCTCGACCTCTCCGAGAACCGGATCGCTGCGTTGCCGGGCACCGTCTTCAGCGGCCTGGCCGCGCTGCGGAGCCTCGACCTGCGCCGCAACCGGCTGGAATCGCTTCCCAGGATGGTGCTGTCCGGGCTCACGGCCCTGGCCGAGTTGCGGCTGTCCGACAATCCGGGTGCGCCCTTCATCATCCAGCTGGAACTCCTCCGTACGGACACCACCCGTCTGGGTGCCGCCGGTCCCGCCGCCATCGTCCTCGCCGTGGCCACCGGGGCACCCTTCCCCGTCAGCCTGCCGCTTATCGTCGAGAACGGAACCCTCTCGACCTCCGGGCTGTCCGTCGTCACCGGCGAGACCCTCAGCGACGCGGTCACCGTGGAGGGCCCCGCCGCCGATTCAGGAGCGACGCGGCTGGTTCCCGGATCCGTACCCTCGCTTCCCCATGACTTCGACGGCCTGAAACTGCGCCTTCCAGCACCGCTCTCGCTCTTCGACGCGTCCGCCAACACGGCGACCTACCGGGTGGTCTTCGACGCTACCTGGAGCAGGACCACCCACCCGACGGACTTCCCGGCCGGCGCCCACTTCTCCCCGCTCATCGGGGCGGTCCACAACAGCGCCGTCACCTTCTGGACGCCCGGCGACACCGCTACGCGCGGGATCGAGGGCATGGCCGAGACCGGCGCGACCGGCCCGCTGACTTCGGAGATCAACGCCGCGATCCCCGACCGGGCATTCGCGGTGATCAGCGGGCGGGGAATCGGGAGTCCCGCGAGCGCAACGATCAGCGGGATCGCGGTCCGGGAGGACTTCCCGCTCGTGACGCTGGTCACAATGATCGCGCCGAGCCCCGACTGGTTCGCGGGTGTGAACGGACAGTCGCTGCTGATGGACGACGGGCGCTGGGTCGACGAAGTGCAAGTCGTGCTCTATCCCCTCGATTCGGGCACGGACAGCGGCACCAGCTACCGTTCGGCCAACAGCGACACGTCGCCCCCGCAACCGATTCGCAGCCTGAAGGGGGTGAGCCCGTTCTCCGACGAGCCGATGGGGACGTTCACCTTCACCCGGATTTCCCTTTCCGCGGGCAGGTGATGTCTCCCGCCCAGCTGCGCAACATCGCCATCATCGCCCACGTGGACCATGGCAAGACCACGCTGGTCGACCAGATGTTCCGCCAGGCCGGAGTCTTCCGCGCCGGCCAGGAGGTCGGTGAGCGGATCCTGGACTCGAACCCCCTGGAGCGCGAGCGCGGCATCACGATCCTCGCCAAGAACACGGCGGTCCTGTGGCATGGCATAAAGATCAACATCGTCGACACGCCCGGACACGCCGACTTCGGGGGGGAGGTGGAGCGCATCCTGCGGATGGTCGACGGGGTCCTGCTGCTGGTGGACGCCGCCGAGGGCCCCATGCCGCAGACGCGGTTCGTGACGGCCAAGGCGCTTGCGCTGGGGCTGGCGCCGGTGATCCTGATCAACAAGGTGGACCGCGCGGATGCTCGCCCCGAGCAGGTGCACGACGAGGTCCTCGAACTGCTGATGGACCTGGACGCAAGCGACGCCCAGCTCGACGCGCCCTTTCTCTACGCCGCCGGACGAGATGGGTGGGCCACGGCCGAACCTGGCGGGCGCGGAGGGGATCTGGCCCCGCTCTTCGAGGCGGTGGTCCAGCGCATCCCGCCACCAGCCGCCGACCCCGCCAGCCCCTTCCAGATGCTGGTCTCGACCCTCGACCACTCGAACTACGTGGGGCGGATCGCGATCGGACGGGTGGAACGGGGGGCGGTGCGCGTGGGGCGGCGGGTGGCGCGATTGCCGGCGGCCGATCCCGGCATGGAAGCGCCCGCCCATCCGGACATGCCTGCGCCCGGCGCCCCCGGCGACGGTTCGCGCGTGACGGGTCTCTACACCTTCAACGGCCTCGACCGGATCGACATCGAGGAGGCTCGCGCGGGCGACATCGTGGGGCTGGCCGGCGTCGAGAGCGTCGAGATCGGCGACACCCTGGCGGACCCGCGCCATCCGGAGCGCCTCCGCGGGATCACCGTTGAGGAGCCGACGATCTCGGTGGACTTCGTGGTCAACGATTCTCCCCTTGCGGGACGGTCGGGGCAGTTCGTGACCACGCGGCAGCTGCGCGAGCGCCTCGAGCGGGAACTTGAGCGCAACGTGGCCCTGCGCGTGGAGGATACCGAACGTCCCGACACCTTTGCGGTCAGCGGCCGGGGCGAACTGCACCTCACCATCCTGATGGAGACGATGCGCCGGGAGGGTTACGAATTCCAGGTTTCGCGCCCCCGCGTGCTGATGCGCAGCGACGGGGCCGGGACGCGCCTGGAGCCCTGGGAGGAGGTGGTCGCCGAGGTGCCGGCGGAGCTCGCGGGCACGGTGATTGACAAGCTTGCCCGGCGCCGCGGCGAGCTTGTCGCAATGAAACCCATCGGGGATTCGGGCGTCACCCGGCTCGAACTGAGCGTCCCCGCGCGTGGACTCTTCGGCTACCGCACGGAGTTCCTGACCGACACTCGGGGGGACGGAATCCTCCACCATCGCTTCGACCGCTGGGACCGTTGGGCCGGCACCATGCGCGGACGGGGCCGGGGCGCGATGGTGGCCGACCGCGCCGGCAGGGCGGTGGCGTTCGCGCTCTTCGGGCTGCAGGAGCGCGGAGCCATGTTCGTTGGCCCCGGCGTCGAGTGCTACCGCGGGATGATCGTCGGCGAGAGCGCCCGCCCCGGCGACATGGACGTGAACGTGAGCCGCGAAAAGAAGCTCACCAACATGCGGGCCGCGGCGGCCGACGAGAACGTCCGCCTGGAGCCGCCGCGGCGGATGACGCTGGAGCAGGCGCTCGACTTCATCGACGACGACGAGCTGATCGAGGTGACCCCGGACGCCATCCGCCTGCGCAAGCGGATCCTGGACCCCGGCATGAGGCGGAAGGCGGCGAAGGCGGGCCGCTTGTGAAACGCTTCACAATCTCGGCGGTCCGGGCGGTCTCGCCCGGCTTCGGCCGACCGGATAACTTCCGACGATGAGTTCCGCCACGCACCCTACCCGCCGCCCCACCGTGCCTGCCGCGGAGGAGATCCTGGGGGGCTACTTCCCCGTCCTGGACCACGGCTTCGTCGCGCTGGTCGACTACATGGGCACCGACGATTCGGTCGAGCGCGCGGCCCGTGTCAGTTACGGATACGGGACCCGCAAGGTGTCGCGCACGCGGGGACTCGTGCGATACCTGCGCCGCCACCTCCACACCACCCCGTCCGAAATGGTGGAGTTCAAGTTCCACTGCGCGATGCCGATGTTCGTCGCGCGGCAGTGGATACGACACCGTACAGCCTCTGTGAATGAGTATAGTGGGCGGTATTCGCTCATGCCGCTCCTCTTCTACAGCCCCGGGGCCGACCAGTTCTCGCTGCAGAGCGCCACCAGCAACCAGGGACGCGCCCCCGGGTCGGTCAGTCCCGAGTTCTACCGCGAAGCCATGCGCCGCTGGGACGACGTGCGCGCCCGGGCTGCCGACGACTACGGGTGGCTCGTTGGCGAGAACGTTGCCCGCGAGCTGGCCCGGATCGACCTGCCGCTGTCGACCTACACCCAGTGGTACTGGAAGATCGACCTGCACAACCTGCTCCACTTCCTGACGCTGCGCGTCGACGACCACGCCCAGTGGGAGATCCAGGAGTACGGGCGGGTGATGGCGGGGATGGTGAAGCGGGTCGCGCCGCTCAGCTACGAGGCCTGGGTCGACTACCAGGTGATGGGCGACAGGCTGTCCGGGGCCGAGATCGCGGCGCTGTCGCGGCTGGTCGAGGCAGACGCGAAAGGGGTGGCTGCGCTCGGCGGTGCCGGGCTGAGCAATGCCGAGCTGGCGGGGCTGGGGCTGTCGGGCAGGGAGATCCGCGAGTTCAAGGCCAAGCTGAGGCCGCGCGAGGTTCCCGACTACGAACTCGACCTGGCGGCCATGCGCGACCCCGAGGACGTCGCCGCCGAGATGCTGGAGGCCGTTCCGGCGGTCGACCAGTAGACTCCGCCTTATCGTTCGATGCGGACCGTCTTCACATTCACGAACTCGCGGATGCCGAAGTCGGCCAGTTCCCGTCCGAAACCGCTGGACTTTATGCCGCCGAAGGGAAGACGCGGGTCGGACTTGACGAAGTCGTTGACGAAGCAGGACCCGGCCTCGATGCCGGTCCGTGCGATGCGTTCGCCGCGCTCCAGGTCCCGTGTGAACACGGCCGCGCCCAGCCCGTAGGCGGTGTCGTTGGCGATCCGCAGCGCTTCCTGCTCCGACCCAGCGCGGATGATGCACGCGACCGGGCCGAACAGTTCCTCGTCGTAGGCGGGCATCCCGGGGGCGACGTCCGTCAGCGCGGTGGCCGGGTAGTACCATCCCGGCACGTCCGGAACCCTGCCCCCCAGCAGGCACGTCGCGCCGGCCTCGATGCTGCGCTCGACCTGCGCGGCGAGGTGGTCGCGCAGGTCTTCGCGCGCGAGGGGACCGACGTCGGTGTGTTCCGCCATCGGGTCGCCCACCCGCACGGCCGCCATGCGCGCGACGACCGCCTCGGTGAACTCGTCGGCGACCGCGTCGTGCACGATCATGCGCTTGGCCGCGATACAACTCTGGCCTCCGTTGATCATGCGGCCCGTGACGCAGGCCTCGACGGTGCGGGGCAGATCGGCGTCCTCGAGCACCACGTAGGGATCGCTTCCGCCGAGCTCGAGCACGCAGCTCTTGATCCGGGATCCCGCGAGCGCGGCCACCTGCCGCCCGGCGCGCGTGCTCCCCGTGAGGGTGACCGCCTGGACCCGCTCATCGCGGATCAGCGATCCGGTCGCCTCCACGTCGACGAACAGGTTGGTGAAGATGCCGTCGGGGAACCCTGCCGCCTTGAAGAGTTCGACCAGTTCGAGCGCGCACATCGGGACGTTGGGGGCGTGCTTGAGCAGGATGCCGTTCCCGGCGATCAGGGCGGGGACGCACGCCCGAACCACCTGCCACAGGGGGAAGTTCCAGGGCATGATCGCGAGGACCAGTCCCAGCGGCTGAAAGGTGACGTAGCTGCGGTGCGCGCCGGTGTCGACGATCTGGTCCTCGAGGAAGCCAGGGCCGCGTTCGCCGTAGAATTCGCAACCCAGCGCGCACTTCTCGACTTCTGCCGCCGCTTCGCCGAGGGGCTTGCCCATCTCGATGGCCATGACCTCGGCCAGGTGCCGCATCCTGCCGCGAAGGTGCCGGGGGAGGACGGCGACGTGCTCGGCGCGCTTCCCGGGGGAGAGCCGTCGCCAGCGCGTCTGGGCCAGCCGGGCCTTTGCAAGCGCCTCGTCGACCGCGTCATCGGACAACAGCGGGTAGCGTCTCAGGGAGATGCCGTCCGCGGGGTTGGTCGTGGTAAACGCCACTGTTGGCCTCGTTTTCGGGTCCGGCAGATCCGGGGCCTGAACCGCGGACGTTCCCTTCGGGGTGCGGGGGAACTCCGGGAACTCGATCTGCTGTTGGTGGTGTAGGCAACATTGTATTGTACAAGCTCGGCCTCCCAAAGCTGGACGCGGTGCCGGGATCCATGGACTCCGGCGTCGCAGTGCGGTCCCGCGGTGGGGTCCGATGCCGCCCAACACTCGACGAGGCTCCGATGATCGCACCAGCCACTTCCTCCCGGTTCCCGGCGGCGACCGTTCCGGCGGTTCCCCTTTCTTCTCTCGAACAGCTGTGGTTTCAGGTCAGCGGGACGGTCTGCAATCTGCGTTGCCGCCACTGCTTCATCTCCTGCTCCCCCGACAATCACTCCTTCTGGTTCATGACCCGCGAGATGGTGCGTTCCGCACTGGAGGAATCAGCCGGCCACGGTGTGCGGGAGTACTACTTCACCGGCGGCGAGCCGTTCATGAACAACGAGATGGAGGAGATCCTCGAAGACGCGCTGCAGTATGGTCCGGCGACCGTCCTGACCAACGCCACCCTGTTCACGCCGCGGAGGGTCGAGGCGCTGAGGGACATCTGTGCGAAGAGTCCCCACAGGCTCGAATTCCGGGTCAGCATCGATGGCCCCACCCCCGAGATCAACGACCCGATCCGCGGCGAGGGCACCTTCGCGCGGGCCATGGAGGGGGTGGGCGCGCTGGT
Organism: Gemmatimonadota bacterium; assembly: GCA_022823225.1. Classification (GTDB taxonomy): domain Bacteria; phylum Gemmatimonadota; class Gemmatimonadetes; order Longimicrobiales; family Gaopeijiaceae; genus Bin94. Next base: position 45,200 of record JAJDXM010000091.1, on the reverse strand, counting down.
GCAGGCGGGCTTTCGCCCGATCATCACCGCGATGCAGAGCTGGCCCTGCGAGGAAATGCCGCATGTGCTGGGGTTGTTTCGGGACGCACTGGGGGCGGCCGGGTACGAAGACCCGCGCCTCAAGATTCTGCCGCCGCTGCTGATCGGCGAGGAGGCCTCGCGCAACCGCGGCTACACCGAATGCGAGCGCGTCACGCACGAGATGCTCCACGGCTACGACCTGAGTCGGCTCCTCTGCTCAAGCGCCCGGCTGGTGACGGCCCGGGGGGTCTACGCGTGTCCCATCCTGCTGGACTATCCGAGCGCGCGGCTCGCGGATACCCTCACCGAGGCGGTCGCGATCGATGCCCCGCTCGCGGAGGCGGCGTGCTACACCTGCTACACGAACGGGGCCATCTGCTCGAACGCGACCACTGGGGTCGAGGCGGTTGAAGGGGGTTGTGGGGAGGCTGCGGCGGCGGGCGAGACGGGGGTGGCGACCTGCGCGGAGCAGTGATGCCGCGGGTGCCCGGAATCGCCTACGTGGACGGGCCCCGATTGCGCCGCGCGATGCTGGCGGCCTGCAGACAGGGGCGAAGGGTCAAGGCCGAACTCAACCGGATCAACGTCTTTCCGGTGCCGGACGGCGATACCGGGACGAACCTTGCGCTCACACTCGACGCGATCGCGAGCGATCTGAACGGAATGCGCGAGAGGCGGGCCGACCGGGTTGCGGCGGCGGCCGCGCGGTCGGCGGTGCTGGGGGCGCGTGGCAACTGCGGGATGATGCTGTCGCAGTTCCTCCTCGGCTTCGCCCGGGGGATCGACGGTCGCGCCAGGGTGTCCCCGGGAGAATTCGGTGCCGCCTTCGTGAAGGGGGCGCGGTCGCTGGACCGCTCTGTGGAACGGCCGGTCGAAGGCACCATTCTCACCGTGGTCCGGGAATCGGCCACCGAGGCCGCGGGCGGCGGAGATTCGGCCGGTGACCTTTCTCGGATACTGGTGCGAACCCTGGACGTGGCGCGCGAGTCGCTTGCGCGAACGCCCGATCTTCTGCCGGTCCTGTCCCGGGCCGGCGTGGTCGACGCCGGCGCCAAGGGGTTCGTGGAGATGATCGCGGGGGTCGTTCAATTGATCGAGGAAGGTGATGACGTTGAGGATGCGGCTGCGACGGCGACGTCCGCCGCGCCCGGCGAGTCCGAGCATCCGGCCTGGTCGCCGATCGCTGCCGCCGATCACACTTTCGGCGAGGGGAGCAGGCGATACTGCACCGAAATCCTCGTCGAGGGGCCCGATCTTCCCGGCGAAGAGGAGGTGCGGGCGCGCCTGTCCGAGGGATCGGAGGAGCTGCTCGTCATCCGGGCGGACGACATCCTGAAAATCCACCTCCACACCGACGAGCCGCGCGCCGCGATCGACTACTGCGCGACGCTCGGGACGGTCGCGGCGCACAAGGCCGAAGACATGTACGCCCAGTACGAGGCCGCCCGCGCCGCCGCGGGCACTGTGCGGCGCCCCGTGGGCGTTCTCGTCGACTCGGGGTCGGACCTGCCCGAAGCGGTGGTGCGCGCCCACGGGATTCACATGCTGCCGCTCCTGCTCCTCGACGGAGAGACGACGCTGAAAGACCGGATCGATATCACATCCGAGGACATTCAGGGGCGTTTGCGGGAGGGCGGGCCGCTGCCGACGACCTCGCAGCCTCCACCCGGCGACTACATCGCCGCCTACGAGAAGGCTGCGAGCGATTCCGAGGTGGTGGTTGCGGTGTTCCTGGCCGCTTCGCTCTCCGGCATCTATCAGTCGGCCGAGAACTCGGCCCGGATGGTGCCGCATCTGGACATCCGCCTCGTGGACTCCCGCGCCGCGTCGATCCTGGTGGGCCTGCTGGGCCTGAAGGCGGCGGAGCTGGCCGAAGCGGGGATGCCCGCCGCCGAGATCGTAGAGGAGGTCGGCAGAATCCGGGACCAGTCAGGAATCATGTTCACGGTGCGCAGCCTGGACCGCCTCATGGCGTCGGGCCGGGTCAGCCAGTTCGCCGGGTGGCTCGGTGGCGTGCTGGACCTGAAACCGGTGCTGGGGCTGGCCCCCGGCGGCACCATCAAGGCGCTCGGCAAGGCGCGTGGCACGGACCGCGCCCGCGCGCTGATGCTGAAGCTGATCGAGGAGGAGATTCCCGCGGGCGCCAGAGAGGTGCGCTTCGGTATCGTTCACGTGGGGGCTCCCGAGGTGGTCGACCCGTTGCGGGCCGAACTGAAGGCCCGGTTCGACGATCCCGAGATCATGGTTGCGCCGATCACGCCGGTACTGGCGACGCACCTCGGGATCGGAGCCTGGGGGATCGGGTATATGGTGGAAGACTGACGGGCCCCGCCTGGCAGTCCACGGACTGCTGGGCTATCCGCCGTCCCCCAGTGTCCGCCTGCCTGTCACGAGCCACTGATGGGTGGCCAGCTGGGCCCGGGTGGGGCTGGCCGGCAGAGCCACCAGGATGGGGCGCTCCCGGCTCTTGTCGGGGAGGTGGAGGAGCATGTCGCCGGTGTTTCCGGGAGGTTCGAAGGGGCTGGCCCGGCCGGTGGCGTCCACGGCCACGGCCCGGCCGGGAGCGGTAAGACGGGCCAGGAGCAGACCATAATCGCGCCAGGCTTCCAGAGGGTCGACCTTCCCCTCGGCAATGGACGGGACAAGCTTGTTCTGGTAATATGCAACCCCCTTCCGGTAACCCTCCGGGTTGGCGCGCCGCAGTTCGCGAAGGCGGTCCCGATAGTAGTCGCGCGGATCGCGGGCTCCGGCGGCGGCGAGCGCCTCGAGGAAGCGGGCGTCGGCGGCCTGCTGTGGGTCGATGGTCATGCGGTGGCGTCGGCGGGGTTGCGGCAAGGAACATGTGAAAGGTGCGAACGGCAATGGGAGGAGACAATGTTGAGCGGTTCATACAACCAGCGTGACATCACCCCTGCCGACGAGTTCCTGGAACTTTCCTGGGAAATGTTCGGAGAGCTCTGCCGGGCGCTCGCGGTCAAGGTGGCCAGGTCCTACGACCCCGAGATCGTCATCGGGGTCGCGCGGGCGGGGGTGATCCCGGGGGCGGTCATCGCATCGGTCATGCGCCGTGACTTCTTCTCGCTCAAGATCACCCGGCGCGAAGGAGGCCGGGTGGTGCGGCAGCATCCTTCGATCCTCTCGGCCGCGCCGCGGCAGGCGCGCGGGAAGCGCGTGCTGATCGTGGACGAAATCACCACCTCCGGCGAGACGCTCCGCATGGCCCTCGCCGCGGTCCGGGACGTGGGTCCCGCCGAGGTGCGCACGGCCACCTCCTTTGCGCGCACGCGCGGCTACAAGCCCGACTACCATGCGCTGGCAACGGACGCGACCCTGATCTACCCCTGGGACCGCAAGATCTACGAGGAAGGGGGATTTGTGGTGAATCCCCGCTACCGGGACGCGGACGCTTAGCAGTCCGTGGAATAAGTCCCCGCTGCATTCGTGAGGCGATGCATCCGGGCCAGCACCGCGATGTCGGCTACTCGCCCTCCGCCATCGCGGCCAGGAATTCGGCGTTGGTCGGATAGCGCTCGATCCGGGCGAGCAGGAACTCGGCGGCTTCGGGTGCGGGCATGTGGCCGAGGAAGTTGCGGAGCAGGTAGACGCGGTTGAGTTCGGTTTCCGAAAGGAGGAGCTCCTCGCGGCGGGTCCCCGAGCGGTTCAGGTCGATCGCCGGATAGATGCGGAGGTCCGCCACTTCGCGGCTCAGCACCAGTTCCATGTTTCCGGTCCCCTTGAACTCCTCGAAGATCACCTCGTCCATGCGGCTGCCGGTCTCGATCAGGGCGGTCGCGATGATCGTGAGCGACCCGCCCCCCTCGAGGCTGCGCGCGGAGCCGAAGAACCGCTTCGGCTTCGAAAGCGCGTTGGCGTCGACGCCGCCCGAGAGGATCCTTCCCGAGTGGGGCGCGAGGATGTTGTAGGCGCGGGCGAGCCGCGTGATCGAGTCGAGGAGGATGACCACATCGCGCCCGTGTTCCACCAGCCGCTGGGACCTGGCCAGCACCATCTCGGCGACCTGGCGGTGGCGGATCGCCGGCTCGTCGAAGGTCGAGGCGACCACCCGGCCGCGCACGCTCTCCTCCATCTCGGTGACCTCTTCCGGCCGCTCGTCGATCAGCAGCACGACCAGCTCCACATCACGGTGGTTGGCGGTGATCGCGTTGGCGATGTTGCGCAGGATCGTGGTCTTCCCGGCCTTCGGGGGCGAGACGATCAGGCCGCGCTGCCCCATCCCGATCGGGGCGATGAGATCCATGATGCGCATGGCGGGCTCCCCGGCCCTGACCTCCAGGGTGAGCCGGCGATCCGGATACCGGGGCCGCAGCTCTTCGAAGACGGGGCGGGAGCGCGTCGCAGCCGGGGCAAACCCGTTGATGCGGTTCACGGTCTCGAGCGCGAGGTATTTTTCACCTCTCCGTGGAGGCCGCACCGGCCCGGCCAGCGTGTCGCCCTTGCGGAGTCCGAAGGATCCGATCCGGGCCGGACTGACGTAGATGTCGTCGGGGCTCGCCAGATAGTTCCAGCTCCGCGATCGCAGGAAGCCGTAGCCATCGGGAAGAATATCCAGCACTCCCTGGGCGAGCGGCTTTTCCTCCTGCTGCGCGAGGCCCTCGTGAATCCGGAAGATCAGATCCTGTTTGCGGAGCCCCGTGCAATTCGGGATGTTCAGCGCTTCCGCGTAGCCCTGCAGTTCGGCTACCGTTCTATTCTTGAGTTCGGCGATGTCCATCGGGAGGTCGGCAGAGGTGCCGCCAAGGGCGTCGCGCCCGGGCAGCGTCGTCCTGATGCGGTGAAGAGTGGCCGATGCGGGCCGAAGGATGCCGGATTGGAGACGAGTCGCGGATCCGGCAGGGAAAGTCCTGTCCGATAGGATTGCAAGCATTTCAAGGGAGGTCAAGGTTTCAGGCAACAGTCCTTCCGCCGACCAGCCGGTTGCCGCCGCTCCGCGGGCACCGGGCCGGTCGCTCGTTCTCCACCTTGTCCTCTTCCTGGCGGCGCTGGTCAGTGCCGTCGTCGCGGGGGGCTTTCTGGCCGGGATCGACGTCCTGGAGACCCGCTTCGCCGAGATCGGCGGCGGCGCCTTTCCGGTCCCGACCCGGATCCGGTGGAGCGAGTTCGGTGCGGGGCTCACCTTCGGCCTCGCCTTCATCGGCATCCTTCTCGCGCACGAGCTCGGACACTACCATCTGGCCCGCCGCCACCACGTGGGTGTGTCGCTGCCCTATTTCATCCCGTTTCCGCCGTATTTTTCCCTCGTCGGAACGCTGGGCGCCTTCATTCGTCTCCGCGGACCCATTCCGAGCCGCACGGTCCTCTTCGACATCGGCGTGGCGGGCCCCGTGGCGAGCTTCGTGCTCGCGCTGCCCCTTCTCGCGGTGGGCCTGCACCTGTCGGAGGTGGTGGCCTCGCAGGACAGCGCGACCTACCCGTTCCAGGTGCTTTTTCTCGGAGAACCCGTACGGCTGGGGACCAGCATTCTCCTGCGATTCGCCACCTGGGCCGCGGTGCCGGGGCTGGAAACAGGACAGGCGATTCTGCTTCATCCACTTGCGTTTGCGGGGTGGCTGGGAATCTTCGTAACGGCCCTCAACCTGATCCCGCTCGGCCAGCTGGATGGTGGACACATTCTCTACGCGCTGGCCGGGCCGCGCCAGCGATCCCTCGCCATGGTATTCATCCTCCTGCTCATCCCCCTGGGATTCGTCTGGTGGGGCTGGTGGCTTTGGGCGGGCGTGGCGCTGGGCGTTGGGCGGGGCAGGGTGGCGCATCCTCCCGTGCAGCAGGAGGAGGTGGGGTTGGGAACGGGCCGCACAGTCCTTGGATGGGCGGCGCTTGCCGTCTTCATCCTGAGCTTTTCCCCGGCACCGCTGAGGCTTTGATCAGTGTCGAGACATAACCGGCAGGGCCGCGGAGTCGACCAGCGCGGCTACCACTACGCCATCAGCTATCAGCCGGACTGGCTGGACCGGATTCGGGTGACCCGCCGTCTGGCATCGGGACGACAGTCCACCAAGACGCTGTTCAGGAATCCGGCGCGCACCCCGCAGGCACAGGCCGGCGACCTCATTCGGACGACCATCGAGAGCGCGGAACAGGATCTCCACGTCGAGGTCGCCCTGCGGGTGGAGCCCGACCAGGTGGGCGAGGTAGCCGTCACCTGGCGAGCGAACGGGGGTCCCGAACCCGCGATGGACCGGGTCGTCCTTACGCTGCACTCCTTCCGGCCGGGCGCGTTCTCCAACTCCGAGGCCGACCGTTCGCTATAATTCTGGATGTTCGAGCTGTTGCTGAGACCGTTCGCCGCGGTCGGAAACCTGACGCTTGCGGGACTCGGAACGATGGGGCGCGCGTGGACGCTCTTCTCCGGCGCCGCGGCCTCGGTTCGCAATACCGACATCTGGACGCCCCACCTTGTGCCGCAGATGGCGAGGATCGGGGTGGCGTCGGTCCCGATCGCCCTTTTCATCGCGACCTTCACCGGGATCGTCATGTCGCTGCAGGCGTCCTACACGCTGACCGGCGCGATCCCGCTGTACTTCGTGGGCACGCTGGTCGGGAAGACGATGATCCTTGAGTTGGGACCCGTCCTCACCGGGCTGATCCTGGCGGGGCGGGTCGGCGCCAACATCTCGGCCGAACTGGGGACGATGCGGGTCACCGAGCAGGTCGACGCCCTGGAGACCCTCGCGTACGATCCGCTCGCCTATCTTGTGGTCCCGAGGGTGCTCGCCGGGGTCCTCATGTTTCCGATCGTGGTGCTGCTGGCCATCTCGATCGGGATCCTCGCGGGCTGGTTCACCGCGCTGCAGCTCCTCGAGATGTCCTCTTCGGAGTTCGTCAAGGGGCTCCGCCTCTATTTCGCGCCCTGGGACGTCTGGTTCGCCGCGATCAAGTCCGTTTCGTTCGGTGCGGTGGTCACCGGGTCGGGGTGCTTCTACGGCCTGCACACCGAAGGCGGCGCCGAGGGCGTGGGCGCCAGCACGACGCGCGCGGTGGTGGTCGCGTGCATGATCATCGTCTGCCTGGACGCTTTCTGGGCCGCGGTGCTGCTATGATCCGGCTTGTCGATGTTCACAAGGCATTCGGGGCGAAGCAGGTGCTCAGGGGCTTCTCCCTGGATGTCCGGGACGGCGAGACGTCGGCCATCGTCGGCCCGTCGGGCGTGGGCAAGTCGGTCCTTCTGAAACACGTCGCCGGACTCCTGCGTCCCGATTCCGGCTCGGTGTTCGTGGACAGCCAGTCGGTGCCCGATCTCGATATCGGGGAACTGAACCGGCTCCGGCGCCGGGTGGGGTATGTCTTCCAGTTTGCCGCGCTCTTCGACTCCATGACGGTTGCACGGAATGTGGGAATGGGACTCCGCCGCATCCCCGGGTGGGACGGGAAGCGGATCGCGGGGCGCGTCGAGGAGTGTCTGGCCCTGGTCGACCTGGAGGGGATGGGCGCCCGGTATCCGTCGCAGCTCAGCGGGGGACAGCGGAAGCGGGCGGGGCTGGCGCGCGCGATCGCTCCCTCGCCGAAGTTCCTGTTGTACGATGAACCCACCACGGGGCTCGATCCGGTGACCACGGCGGTGATCGACCGCCTGATTCTGCGCATGAGCGATGAACTCGGAGTGACGGCCCTGGTGGTGACGCATGACATGACCAGCGCCTACCGGGTGGCCGACCGGATCACGCTGCTGCACGACGGGCGCGCACGGTTCACCGGGACGCCATCCGAAATCCGCGCAGCCGGCGACCGGGTGCTGAGGGGGTTCGTCGAGGGCGATCCGGACCTCTTCTTCGCGTCCGGTTCCGACGATGAAATGACCCACGAAGGAGGAGGATACCAGAATGGAGCGTAAGCGCGAGGTCATGGTGGGGTTTGTGGTCGTGCTGGGACTGGCGGTGGCCGTGGTCGGGTCCATGTGGCTGAGGGACGGATTCAACCGGGGCCAGACGAGGTTGCAGACGGCTGCCACCAGCGTGGGTGCGCTGGTCCCCGGTGCGCTGGTGAAGTTCCGCGGAGTCACCGTTGGGCGGGTGGAGAGCATCGCCGTATTGCCCAGCGGCGAGGCGGTGATGGTCGACATGCGGATCCGCCCGGAACTCGTCATACCCGCCAACGCCGGCGTTCTGCTCGCGCCCGAGTCGATGTTCGGGGAATGGCAGGCGGAGATTCTGGACCGGACGGAATTCGGGCTACCCCCGTTTCTCGACTATCCGCAGGAAGGAGTGCTCCCCGGCGCCGCCCTCCCGGACTTCTCGAGGCTGACCGCGACCTTCGACCAGATTGCGCGCAACCTGACCACGATTTCGGACCGCGTCGAGGTCGCGTTCACCGAAGAGACGGCGCTGAACCTCAAGGGCGTGATCGACAACATGAGCGTGGTGAGCGACCTCCTTTCGGAGATCATCGAGCAGCAGTCGCAGCGATTCGAGACTCTCGCCGACGGCGTCGACGAGTCGGCCCAGGAGCTGGGCGATGCCGCCCGCGCGGCGCGGCTGTCGTTCGAAAGGTTCGACTCCCTCCTGACGGGCGCCGGCGTGGAGCAGATGTTCGCCGACGCCGGCGAGAGCCTGAGCAACCTGCGGAACATCACCGGGGACGTCGGCAGCACGATGACCGATCTCCGCGAGGCGGCCCAAAGGGTCGACGCCACCTTCGAGCGGATGGAGACGGTGCTGACCGCGCTCGAGGATCCCGAGGGGTCCCTGGGACGTCTGCTCGGCGACCCCGCGTTCGCGGAGGGCGCGCTGGGGGCGCTGAACGAGTTTCGCGGGCTGTTGGCCGACATCCAGCGGAATCCGGGGCGCTACCTGAGATTCTCGGTGTTCGAGTAGCGTGGAGCCCTCACCGGGTGGTGGCGGCGAACGCATCGAGCGGAGCGCCGGCGGCGTCGTGGTCCGGTCGCTGGCCGGAGTCTGGCACGCGCTGCTGATCCGCGACGCCTACGGCAACTGGGGTTTGCCGAAGGGTCACATCGAGGGCGGCGAAAGCCTGCGGGAGGCCGCGGCCCGCGAGGTCGCGGAGGAGACCGGACTGACCCCCGAGGAGGTCGGCCCGAAGATCGCCACGGTCGACTGGACCTTCCGCAAGGGGCGCGCGATCGTGCACAAGTACTGTACCTTCTTCCTCATGCGCAGCCGCTTCGGAAACACCGTGCCCCAGGCGGACGAGGGGATCACCGACTGCCGGTGGCTGCCCGTCCCGGAGGCCGCGGCGAGGATCGTCTACGAGAACACCCGCTCGGTGGTTCTGCGCGCGGGCGAAAAGATCGGCGAGGCGGGGTGGTGAGCGCTGACGGCGCGTCCGGGGTTCCGCCGACCTGGCGGGTCGTGCAGGGAGCCGTGGTGGTGCTGGCGGCGGGGTTCTTCCTCTTCAGCCTGGACGAGATCCTCAATCCCTTCCTGATCTACTGCGCCTTCATCGCGCTTCTCGTTCCCTTCCGGGGAATCCGCGGCCACACCCACATGGTGTCGGTCGCGACCGTGCTCATGGCGCTCTGGGTGCTCCACACCGCCGGCTCCCTTCTCGGCCCTTTTTTCCTGGCATTCGTGCTCGCGTACATCCTGGACCCGGTGGTCGACCGGGTATCGTCGCACCCGAAGCTGGGCCGCACGGCCTCGATCTTCCTGATTCTGGTGCCCTTCCTGGGGGTCGGAGCGCTCGTCTTCGTCGTGGGGCTCCCGCAACTCGTCGGACAGGCGCGGGGGTTCATCGAGGAAGCGCCCCGCTTCGTCACGGAGTTTCGCGGCTGGGTGCAGGGACTGACGCCGGAATCGCTCGGCTTCGACATTCCCCTGGTCGACGAAGCGGCGCTGCTGGAGCGCGTTCAGTCTCTGGACGCCCAGTCGGTCGGGCAGTTTCTGGAGACGCACCGCGCCGAGCTCGCCGACCGCGCCCGGACCGCCGTGCTCGGGCTCGGCCGCGGCTTTGGCACCCTGTTCACGGTCTTCGGCTTTCTGGTCCTGACCCCGGTGCTGATGTTCTACCTGCTGCGCGACTTCGACCTGATCGTCGCGCGCGGCGGCGAACTGGTGCCCGGCAAGTTCAGGTCCGCCGCGAACCGCTTTGCCAGCGACTTCGACAAGCTGCTGTCCAGCTACCTGCGCGGTCAGGTGTCGGCCGCCCTGATCACCGGGGGCGTCACCTGGCTGGGGCTGCTCATCGTCGGGTTCCCGTATTCGTTCCTGCTGGGGGCGTTGGTGGCGGTGCTCGGCGTGGTCCCCTACCTGGGCGTGATCGTGTCGCTGATCCCGGCGCTGCTGATTGCGCTCTTCAGCGGGGCGATCGGCGTGTCGCTGCTGAAGGTGGCGATTGTCTACGGCGTGGCCCAGGGGCTGGAAAGCACCGTGATCAGCCCGCGGATCGTGGGAGAATCGGTCGGGCTGCATCCGGTATGGATCCTGCTTGCGCTCTCGATGGGCGGATTCTACTTCGGGTTCGTCGGACTGCTGATCGGGGTGCCGATCGCCGTCGCCCTGAAGCTGCTCCTGGTGCGGGGATTGGAACGGTACAGACGGTCGGGGCTGTACAAGGACGAGTCGGCCCTGTCGACGTAACGGACGAACCCAAACCCTGCGACGAAGAATGTCTGACCACCATATCGAAGACCTCGTGATCGTCGGCTCCGGTCCCGCCGGCTGGACCGCCGCGATCTACGGCGCGCGCGCGAACCTGAACCCGCTGGTCTACGAAGGCGCGGGCAGCCGCACCATGATCCCCGGCGGGCAGCTCATGTTCACCACCGACGTCGAGAACTACCCGGGTTTCGCCGACGGGATCGGCGGCATCGAAATGATGATGGAGTTCAAGAAGCAGGCGATGCGCTTCGACACGCGGGTCGTCACTGATGATATCGTTCAGGTGAACTTCTCAGAGCGTCCATTTGAACTGATTTCGGCGGGGGGGACGGTGGTGCGCGCGCGGACGGTGGTCGTCGCGACCGGGGCGAACGCCCGCTGGCTGGGCGTCCCGGGCGAGGAGCGGCTGGCGCAGAGCGGCGGCGGCGTGTCGGCGTGCGCCGTGTGCGACGGGGCGCTGCCGTTCTTCCGCGGCAAGGTGATCGCGGTGGTGGGGGGCGGCGACAGCGCGATGGAGGAGGCGCTGTACATGACCAAGTTCGCGGGCGAAGTGCTGCTGATCCACCGGCGGGACGAGCTCAGGGCCTCGCAGATCATGCAGGAGCGCGCGTTGGCCAGCGAGAAGATCCGCTTCCTGTGGAACAGCGTGGTGGAGGAAGTGCTGGGCGACGAGGTGATCACCGGGTTGCGGCTGCGCGACACGGTGACGGGGGAGGAATCCGAGATCGAGGTGGGGGGGATGTTCGTCGCGATCGGCCACGACCCCAACACGGCGTTCCTGCGGGGCCACATCGACCTCAAGGACAACGGGTACGTGCGGCTTCCCAGGCCGTGGCGCACCGAGACGAACGTGCCGGGGGTGTTCGCCGCCGGGGACGTGATGGACGACTACTACCGCCAGGCGGTCTCGGCCGCGGGGACGGGGTGCATGGCGGCGCTTGAGGCGGAGAGGTTTCTGGCGCACGGGGGATAATCCCGCGTCGCACCGAGGGCGTCGAGGCGCCGGGCTGGCAAGGCGCGACGAAGGGCGTGAGCGGGCTGCCCGCGCACGGGGGTTGGCTACCCCGCCCCCAGCCCCCCGTCCACCACCACCACCTCACCCGTCACGTAGCGGGCGCGCGCCAGGAACCGGACCGCGCTCGCGACATCTTCCGGCGCGCCCACGCGCCCCATCGGGATCCGGCGCCGGTTGCGCTCGATCTCGTCCGGGCCGTGATGCGGGGGCGGGAGCACGTAGCCCGGGGCGACCGCGTTGACGCGCACCTCGGGGGCGAGCCGGCGCGCCATCACGCGGGTGAGATGGAGGAGCGCCGCCTTGGAGACGGAGTGGTGCGGGTGCGTCGTCCAGGGGTGCAGCGCGGAGAGGTCGACGATGTTCACGACCGCTCCCCGGGCGGCGCGCAGCAAGGGGGCGGTTTCGCGCACGAGCAGGAAGGGCGCGCGCAGGTTCACCGCCATGACCGCGTCCCACTCCTCGGCGGTGACTTCCAGGAGGTCGCCCGGCGCGAAGGTGGACGCGGAGTTGACGAGGAGGTCGAGCCGGCCGAAACGGTCGGCGGCGGCGCGGGCGAGGCGCGCCACGTCCGGCCCGCGCGACAGGTCGGCCTGCACCGTGTGGGCGCGGCGGCCCGCCCGCCTGGCCCGGGATGCGACCTCGGAGGATTCCGCAGGCGACTTGTTGTAGCCGATCAGCAGGTCGTATCCGCTGCTCGCCAGCGAAAGGGCGATCGCCCTTCCAACCCTCAAGCCCCCACCGGTCACCAGGGCGACGGGTCCGGCTTCCGTATCCACAGTCTGGATTCCCTCCGTGGCCTCTCCCGCGGCGCGCTATGTTTATCTGCGGGCTGGCAAGGCGCGCTGCCAGCCAATCCACCATCAACACAATACGAACATGTCCGACCATCGAATCGAACGCGACTCCATGGGCGAAGTGCGGGTTCCCGCCGACGCCCTCTACGGCGCCCAGACGCAGCGGGCGGCCGAGAACTTTCCGATCAGCGGACGGCGATTCACGCGGCGCTTCATCGAGGCGCTGGGGCGGCTCAAGGAGGCCGCGGCCGAGACGAACGCGGAGCTGGGGCTGGTTGCCGGCGAATTGGCGGGCGCGATCGCCGCCGCGTCCGGTACCGTCGCCGAGGGCCGGTGGGACGACCACTTCCCGCTCGACATCTACCAGACCGGGTCGGGCACGTCGACGAACATGAACGCGAACGAGGTGATCGCGGCGCTGGCCAACCGGGCGCTTGCGGGCGCGGCGCAGGTCCACCCGAACGACCACGTCAACTACGGGCAGTCGTCCAACGACATCATCCCGGCGGCGATCCACATCTCGTGCCGCGCCGCGATCCGCGACGAGCTGGTCCCGGCGCTGGCCCTGCTGCAGAACGCTCTGAAGGGCAAGGCGCGCGACTTCGACGGGATCGTGAAATCGGGGCGCACGCACCTCATGGACGCGACGCCGGTGCGGCTCGGGCAGGAGTTCGGCGGGTACGCGGCCCAGGTGGCGAAGGGGATCGAGCGGGTGGAGCGCGCCGGCGAGGAGATGGCGGAGCTGGCGCTGGGGGGGACCGCGACGGGGTCCGGGATCAACACCCACCCCGAGTTCGCGGCGCGGACGATCGCGCGGGTCGCGGAGCGCTACGGGATCGACTTCCGCGAGGCGGAGGACCACTTCGAGGCCCAGGGGGGCAAGGACGCATGCGTGTCGCTGGCCGGCGCGCTCAACACCGTCGCCGCGAGCCTGATGAAGATCGCCGACGACATCCGCTGGCTGGCGAGCGGGCCGACGTCGGGCATTTCGGAGATCCGGCTGCCGGCGGTGCAGCCGGGGAGCTCGATCATGCCGGGGAAGGTGAACCCGGTGATCTGCGAGGCGATGATGATGGTGTGCGCGCGCGTGGCCGGGAACGCCACCACCGTCACGATCGCGGGCCAGCGCGGCAACTTCGAGCTCAACGTGATGATGCCGGTGATCGCCGACGCGCTGCTGGAGTCGATCATGCTGCTGGCCAATGCGGCCGGCGTGTTCACCGACCGGTGCGTGGCGGGGATCACGGCGCGGCCCGATCGCGCGCGCGAGCTGCTGGAGCGCAACCCGTCGATCGCGACCGCGCTGAACGCGTACATCGGGTACGACAGGGCCGCGGTGGTGGCGAAGAAGGCCGCGGCCGAGGGGCGGTCGGTGCGCGAGGTGGTGGAGGAGATGGGGCTGATCACGCCGGAGGAGATCGACGACGCGCTGGATGTGCGCGGGATGACGGAGCCGGGGATTCCGGGGAAGGGGTAGACACGAAGCTCTTGCGCCCGGCGCGATGGCGCCCCATTATTGGCTCGTGCTGGAGGGCTTCGTATTTGAGCCAACACTAGAAGAGCCGGGACTACCTCCCGCTGCGGACGTCACGCCTCGGCAACGGGGACTGCGAAACCAGAGGGGGAGTCACCAAGAGTTGAGCCCGGGCTTCAGCTTACACCCTCCGGCACGTTGAGGCCGGCGCTCCCTTCACTGGGACGCCGGCCTTTACTATTGAGGGTGGGTTCCCAGCGGGGCTGGAAACCCCATCCACCTGGAGGAGCACCGATGCCAAAGGTCCGAATCACCCGCCGGCTCCACTTCAGCGCCGCGCACCGCCTGGCCCACCCGGACAGGAGCGATGACGAGAACCGGCGTGTCTTCGGCGACTGCGCGAATCCGAACTGGCACGGCCACAACTACGAGCTGGAGGTGACCGTGGCGGGTCCGATCGACCCGCAGACCGGGTACGTGATGGATCTCAAGGATCTCAAGGACCTCGTGAACACGCGCGTGGTGGACGATCTGGACCACCGCAACCTCAACCTGGACGTCCCGTGGCTGAAGGGAGTCGTGCCGACGACGGAGAACCTGGCGGTGCGGATCTGGGAACGGATGGTGAAACACATTCCCGAGCCGGCGTCGCTCGAGCGGGTGGTGCTGTGGGAGACGCCGCGGCACTGGGTGGAGTACCGGGGTGAGTGAGGGAGCGCCCGCGAGGCGGAGCGCGAGTTGAGCGTGGAGGCCGGGCCGGGCACGGGGCGGACGGCGCTGGTCACCGGCTCGACCGGCGGGATCGGCGAGGCTGTTGCGAGAAGGCTGGCGTCGGACGGCCTCCAGGTGTATGCGGGGGGGCGCCGGCGTGGCGCGCTGGAGCGGCTGGCGGGGGAGATCGGGGGGGTGGCGGTGCCGTTCGACGTCGGCAGTGAGGACGAGGTGGAGCGGGCGCGGGCGGTGGTGGAGGGTGGGCTGCCGCGCCGCCGGTGCGCAGCGTCGCCAGCCGGATCGGCAGAGGGCGCCGGAGGACCGCGGGGCAGCAGGCGTGGCCCTCTTGACGTGCTCGTCAACGCGGCGGGCGTCTTCGACCTGGCTGCCGTGACCGACACCGGCACGGCGATGCTTGAGCGCAATCTGCGGGCCAACCTCGTCGGCGCGGTCAACGTGACGCGGGCTTTCCTGCCGGGAATGCTGGCCGCCGGATCGGGACTGTTGATCAATGTGGGCTCGGTGGCCGGGTGGCGGGCATTCCCCGAGAACGCCGCCTACTCGGCCTCCAAGTTCGGCCTGCGGGGATTTCACGAGGTGCTGCTTGAGGAATTGCGCGGCACAGGCGTCAGGGCCTGCCTGCTGGAGCCGGGGGCGGTCGACACCCCGATCTGGGACCCCGTCGATCCCGATGCGGCGCCGCACCTGCCCAGCCGCGCACAGATGCTGCGCCCCGCGGACGTGGCGCGAGCGGCCGCGTTCGTCGCCGGACTGCCCGCCACGGTCGCCGTCCCGCTGCTGAGGATCGAGCGCGCGTGAACGTTGCCCTGGTGGACCACCTGGTGTGCCCCCGGTGCGGGCCGCCGAACGGACTGCTCCTGCTGGCCCATGATGTGCGCGACCGCCGCGTGCATGTGGGCGAGTTCGGGTGTCCGAACTGCCGGGACCGGTTCCCGGTGGTGGACGGGTTCGGGGATTTGAGGCCGCCGCCGCGCGGCGAGGGGGTGGAGGTGGGAGGGAGGGCTGCCGTGCGGAAGGCCGTGAGCGAAGGACGGGTGGGCGGCGGCGAAGGGCGATACGCAGGTGGGTCCGGCGAGGGGCGCGAAGCGGCGGAAACCGGCGGCGGCGCGGCCGAGCGGGGCCTCGCCCTGGCCGCCGCGCTGGGCGTGACCCGCGGCCCCGGGCTGATCGTCGTGACGGATGCGCACCGGGCAGAGGCTCCCCACCTGGCGGAGCTGGTCAATGGGATCGAAGTGCTGGTGGTGGGGTGGGGGGGGCGGGGGATGGTGGCCGAGGGGACGAGCGTCGGGGGGGTGAGCGCCTTCGTGACCGGGCCGCGGCTGCCGCTGCGCGACGGCGCGGTGCGTGGGGTGGTCGCCGATGGAGACGGCGGTGAAGGGTGGTGGGAGGAGGGTCGCCGCATCCTGATGCCGGGCGGCCGGATCGCGATCTCGGGGGCCACGGACGAGGCGCGCGACTGGGTGAGGGGGGCGGGGCTGGGGGTGGTCCTCGACGAGCGCGGGATGGTGGTGGGCGCGGTCCCCGTCCCGGGTGAGGGGCTGAAGCTGACCGGACTCGGCCCTTGAAGCCGGGCCCGTGTGCCTCTAGCTTTTCTGGCCCTTTGGCGGGCCTGTAGCTCAGGTGGTTAGAGCGCACGCCTGATAAGCGTGAGGTCGGTGGTTCAAGTCCACCCAGGCCCATTTTTTGCGAGATCTGCCCGACCGAACGAGGCAGGCCCGCGCCGGGTGTTTTGGCCCGGAGATCGTGCTGCCGGGATGTGGGAGGCGGCAGAAGATGCGGCATCCGGATGGCGAAGGAGCGCCCCACCTGAGCGAATCCACCGCGCCTGACGATCTGGCCGCAGTCAGGGTCGATGCGCGGGCGCTCATTGCGAGGGCGTGGCAAGCCCGTCACGAGGCCCTCCAGGAGCCTCCGACCGATGCTGCGACCGTCGGTGTGGTCATGGCACGGGTCGAGGCTGACCTTGTGCGCGCCTGCGAGCTGTGCCGGCGGGCGGGTGCGAGCAAGGAGCTTTCCGTCGCACTGGGGAAGCTCGGGCACGTCGCTCTGGACCAGGACCACCGGGACAAGGCCCTGACTCTGTTCGAAGAAGCGGTCGCAGTCGCTCGGGAGGCCGGCGATCCCCTGCGGCTGGCACACGCCGTACGGCACCTCGGCCAGGTGAACCATTGCCTGGGCGAACTCGAATCGGCGGAACGGCGTTACGAGGAGGCGCTTGATCTCTACCAACAGGCCAGGGATGCGCATCCTCTGGACCATGCCAACGCCCTTCGGCCCATGGCCGCGCTGCGGCAGGAGCTCGGCGACGCGGACGGGGCCCGGCTCATGTGGCGCAGGGCATCGGAGCTGTACCGGACCGCGGGCATCGAGGAGGGTGTGCATGAGTGCGAAGCGCGCCTGTCAGAGCTTGGCCCCGGTGTAGCGCCGTTTGCCGTGTGGCGCGTCGGCAGATAGAGTTCCCAGCGAACAGAATGGGCTGCCGGCAAGCAGCCTGCACCGAGTCTGCAGAACCGGAGCGAGACCGACATGCGAGACCGTCCTTTCGACCGTGCCCGCCTCACACTGACCCGCCGTCCAGCGCACGCTCTCCTGACCGGCCCGGCCTTCGTCGCGGCCGCCGCGCTGACGGCCATGGCCCTCCTCGCCCCCCCCGCCCATGCCCAGCGCTTCTCGATCGAGGATGTCCTCAGTCCCGGGTACCCGATCGGGCTCGTTGCCGCGAAGGCCGCCGACCGGATCGCGTGGATCGAGAACGAGGAGGGGCGGCGCAATGTCTATACCGCCGCCGCGCCCGACTTCGCGCCGGTGCGGCTGACCCGGTTCGAGGACGACGACGGGCACGACCTCTCCACGCTCAGGATCTCGGACGACGGCTCGGTCCTGGTGTTCCTGCGCGGCCACAACGCCAACCGGGACGGGTGGATCGCGAACCCTGCCAGCGACCCGCGCGGGGCGGAACGCGCGGCTTGGGCGGTCAGCACCGAGGGCGGCGAGCCGTGGCGCGTCGCGGAGGCCTGGAATGTGGCGCTCTCGCCCGACGGGAAGTGGATCGCCTACACGAGCGGCGGGAACATCTACCGGGCGCCGGTGAACCCGGGGGTCGTGAACGCAGGCGGGGTGGTGAGCGGTGGCCTGGTCGTCGCGGGCCAGCGGCAGCCGCTCTTCAGCGTCTTCGGCAGCCAGGGCAGCCCGGCGTGGTCGCCGGACTCCCGCAAGATCGCCTTCGTGAGCAACCGGGGCGACCACAGCTTCATCGGCATCTACGACACGGACAGCCCCGGGGTCACCTACCTTGCGCCGTCGGTCGACCGGGACACCAGCCCGACCTGGTCGCCCGACGGGACGAAGGTCGCCTTCATTCGCAGGCCGGGACTGCCCTTCGGGGCGAGCGCGGACCGGGGTGACGCCCGGCCCGAGGACCTCCCCGACGGAATGACGCAGGCGCGCTTCGCCGGCGGGCACGACTTCTCGATCCGGGTGGCCGACGCGGAAACGGGCGAGGCGATGGAGGTATGGCACAACACGCCCGACGACGAGTTCTTCAACGAGGCGCGCCAGGTGACCTGGGCGGGGGACCACATCATCTTCCAGGCCGAGCCCACCGGGTGGCGCCTCTACTACGCGGTCGCGGCGGCGGGCGGCACCGGCGAGCCGATCGAGCTCACCCCCGGGGACGGCCTCGTCGAGCAGATCTCGCTATCGGCCGACGGCCGCACCCTCTTCTACGCCACGAACGCCGGCGACATCGACCGGCGACACCTCTGGCGCGTCCCCACCTCGGGCGGCACGGCCCGCCAGCTCACCCACGGCGACGGCATCGAGACCTACCCGGCGGCGCTGGCCAGCGGCGACCACGTCGCGACCCTGAGCGCGAGCGCCAACCAGCCTCTCACCGTGGCGGTCGTCCCGGCCAGCGGCGGCACCGCCCGCTACATCCGCGAGCTGCCATCCCGCTACCCGCTGGACCTGCACGTCACCCCCGAGGCGGTCACGCTCAACGCCGAGGACGGGTACGAGTTCTACAATCAGCTCTTCCTTCCCCCGGACATGCGGCCCGGCGAGCAGCGGCCCGCGCTGATCTTCATCCACGGCGGCTCGCGGCGGCAGATGCTGCTCGGCTACCACTACCGGCACTTCTACCACATGGCCTACGCGATCAACCAGTACTTCGCGAACAAGGGCTACGTGGTGCTGAGCGTGAACTACCGCAGCGGGATCGGGTACGGGCGCGAGTTCCGCAACGCCCCGGGGCGCGGCGGGCGCGGCAACACCGAGTACCGCGACATCAAGGCCGCCGGTGAATACCTGCGCGACCGGCCCGACGTCGATCCCGACCGGATCGGCCTCTGGGGGCTGTCCTACGGGGGCATCCTGACGGCGCAGGGGCTCGCGCGCGACTCGGATCTCTTCGCGGCCGGCGTCGACATCGCGGGCGTCCACCTCTGGGGCAACTCGATCGACCCGGAGTCGGTGTCGTACCAGTCGTCACCGATCTCGGAGGTGGAGAACTGGACCTCGCCGGTGCTGCTGATCCATGGCGACGACGACCGCAACGTGGCGTTCTCGCAGACGGTGGGACTGGTGCAGCTGCTGCGGGCGCAGGGGGTGCCCCACGAACTGATCGTATTCCCGGACGACGTGCACTCGTTCCTCATCCATGAGCGCTGGCTGATGTCGTTCAACGCGACGGACCGGTTCTTCGACCGGCATTTGGGGGGAACCGAGGCGGTCACCACCGGGGGGAGGCGGTAGGGGGCGGGGGGTCCGCCGTTACTCCTTTTCCGCCAGCATCAACGGCGGCTGCCATTCCCCCTTCGCGACCCCCGGGGGCCGCCGGCCCCAGGTATTGCCGTAACGGTCCCCCTTGCCGAGCAGGAACCGGAGGATCAGCCGGTGCACCATGTTCATCGTCGGCAGGAGGCCGTGCAGGCCGGTGAAACGGGCCAGCGTCCGGTCACGCAGCTCCCAGTAGCCGAAGTCGCCGGGGGTGACGCAGACCAGGCGTGATTCGCCCAGGAAGGGGGGGATGGCGCCCTCGAGGGGGACGGTGCCGTCGCCGGTTTGGCGGCGGGCGTGGTCGTCGTCCGAGTCCCAGTCGTTGCGGCGTTCGGCGGAGCGGAGGTCGAAGCGTGGGGTGCCCTTGTCGTCGCGGCGCACACGCAGCCCGACGCGGGTCTTCGCGTCGACGCCCGCGATCGCGAGCCAGTCCTTCCTGCGGTCCTCACCGAGTTCCAGCGCCGAGATCCGTTCGCGATGGTCCTTCGCCCAGCCCAGCATCTGCGCAAAGAGTTCCGCCCCGGAGACCTCCCAGCCGTCCACCTGTTCCTCGATGGTCCGCACCACGCTCGGCTGCCACGCATCGGGGCGGAAGATGTCGGACTCCATGCCGTCGTCGACGGTGAGCGCGTTCTCGAAGCCGGGAAGAAGATGGTACAGCGCCGGAGTCATGCGCGCGGCGCGGCGTTCGCGGGTCTTGCCGGCGTCGTCGCCGAAATCGGCCGTCCCGGTGGTCACCTTGAGGATCGCCTCGAAGGAGCCCTGAAACGGCGTCGCAAGCGTGACGACCTTGTCCACCCGGATCCCGGAGCTGCGCTGCAGGTATCCGGCGATGAGCAGGCCTCCCATCGAATGGCCGATCAGGCTGACGGTCGGGTTCGCGGCGAAGTCCGCGCTGTCGCGGTAGTGGCGCAGCAGGAGCGTCCTCTCGATGACCTCGGCGACGCAGTCCGCCAACTGCTCCTCCGTCCGGTCCAGCGGCATGCGCCAGTCGTAGCCGAACGGGTAGACCGGCACCGGGTCCGGCTGGTCCTCGGAGAGACCGGCGCGCAGTTCCTCGATCAGGTTCTCGTAGATCAGGGGGAAGGGGCCGCCGGGCGCCACGCGGGCCGGCTCGCGGAGCTCGTAGCGAGTGTCGGCGGGGTGCAGGGCGATGCGGTCGTAGCGGCGATTCCGCATGGTCGTCCAGACGGCTTCGGGCGGCAGCTCGTACCGGTCGTGCAGGTCCGACGCCGTGATTCCCGGAATGACGATGACGGGCGAGGTGGGGCGTGACATGGAGGGCTGCTAGCGTTTCGCCGCTCCCGCCGAGGCCCGGCGCACGGTGATGGTGGCCGTGCCGATGTAATCCGCGCCCGCCCGGGTCGCCCTCACCCGGATCTGGCCCGTTCCCACGCCCGTGGCGGTCACCAGCCCGCTGCCGTCGACCGTCACGACCGACGGGTGGGACGCGGACCAGATGTAGTCGGTGTCCTCGACCTCGTTGCCGTTCCTGTCGAGGGCGATCGCGGTCAGCCGCACGGTGTCGCCGACCGCCTCGAGGGTGTCGGTCGCCGGGGTCACCCGAACCTCCGACGCCAACTGGGCGACCGAGATCCCCGCTGAATCGCGCAGTTCTCCGGAGGTCGCGAACACGTCGGTGCTGCCGGTGCGGACAGCTGTGACCAGCCCCTCCGAATCGACGGTCGCGACGGCTTCGTTTTCCGACGACCACGTGAAGCTGAAGCCCTGAACGCCGTACCCGTTCGCGTCCACGCTGGAAGCGGCCAGCCGGACCGTGTCGCCGAGGGAGAAGAGCGTGGTCGCGGCGGGAACGACATCGACCGCGACGGCGACCTGAAAGACCGTGACCGAAGCGGCGGCCGCGGTTTCTCCGGCCGTTGCCGTGATGTCCGCGTTTCCGTTGCCGACCGCGGTGACCAGACCGCTGGAATCCACCGTGGCGACGGCCTGGTCCGCCGAGCTCCATTCGACCCCGGCGCCCACGACGGCATGACCGTTGGCGTCGAGTGGCCGGGCGGCGAGCTGTACGGTGTCGCCGATGGCCACGAGGGTGTCGACGGACGGCGACAGGTCGACGCTGGCGGGACGCTGGTCGACGGTGACCGCGGCGGTTGCGGAGGCCTCGGCTGCCGCCGCGGTGATATCGGCGCTGCCGTTTGCGATGGCGGTCACGAGCCCGTCGGAATCCACCGTGGCCACCGATTCGTCCGCCGAGCTCCATTCGACGCTCACGCCCGCGATGGGATTGTCGTTGGCGTCGAGGGGCTGGACGGCGAGCTGCACGGTTTCGCCGAAGGACACGAGGGTGTGGGTGCCCGGCGTGACCCCCATGCGCACGGGCTGCTGGGCGACGGTGACCCCGACCGCGCCCGCGGCGCTGCCCGACGACGCGGTCACCGCGGCGCTGCCGTTGCCCACCGCCGTGACGAGGCCGCTGGCGTTCACGGTGACGACCGAGTTGTCGTTGCTGGCCCAGGTGACGGACGCGTCCGCGAGCGTATTGCCGTTCTGGTCGCTCACCGACGCGGTCAGCTGGCGCGTCTCGCCCAGGGCGGCGAAGGCCACGTCGAGCGGGGAGATCCTGATCGTCGTCGCGACGAGAGGCTCCGCCGAATCGCAGGCGAAGATGAGTGCCGGCGCGATAAGGGCGAGTCCGCCCGCCCAGCGTCCTGGTCTGCGCATGCCATCCCCCTTTGGTAGCAGGTTTCCGGAGGTCGCTCGCTGCGCCCCTTGGGGCAGGTGCTGCCCCCTAACGATAACTCCGGAAAGCGGCGCGGTGTGGCGGACGCGGGCGATCGTCCCGATATTGGCCCATCAACGCATCGCCAATGCCCGACCCGACATCGTCACGGAGGCCGTCATGAATTTCCAGCGCCCGCTCCTCCTCCTCACACTGGCCACCCTCGCCGCCAGCACCCCCGCCACCGCCCAGCAGCCCGGCGGCCTCCTCGACATGGACACCTACATGGAGATGGAGTCGGTCGGCAGCCCGCGCATCTCGCCGGACGGCGCCTACATCCTTTTCACGCGCGGCGGCATCGACAAGATGAACGACCGCAGCAAGAGCGAGCTGATGATCATGGACCTGTCCACACGGCGGATCAGCGAGCTGGAGACCGGGAGCTTCGAGGTGTCGTCGCCGATCTGGTCGCCTGACGGGACGAAGATCGCCTTCCTGTCCGACAAGAGCGGGACGAACCAGATCCACGTGATGTGGCTGGACACGCGCGAGACCAAGCAGCTGACCAACCTCGACCGGTCGCCCGGCGGGATCCGCTGGTCGCCCGACGGCACGCAGATCTCGTTCACGTCGTTCATTCCCGAGAGCGGGTCCCCGCTGCCCATCAAGATGCCCGCCTTCCCGCGGGGCGCGAACGTCGCCGCGCCGGCGGTGGTGGAGGACCGGATCGCGTGGCAGCGCGACGGAAGCGGATACTCGCGCAAGGGCAACACGCAGATCTTCATCGTCGACGCCGACCTGGGCGGCACCCCGCGGCAGATCACCTTCGGCGACAACTCGCACGGCAACCCGCGCTGGTCGCCCGACGGCACGAAGCTCTACTTCAGCGGCGACCTCATCCCCGAAGAGGGCTACGAGCGCGGCAACTCCGAGGTCCACGCCATCGACCTCGCGACCCTCGAAATCACCGCCCTCACCGACCGCCTCGGTCCCGACGGCAATCCCAACCCGTCCCCCGACGGCACGATGATCGCCTACACCGGCTACGACCAGAACGAGAACTACAGCAACCTGTCGAACCTGTACCTGATGAACGCCGACGGCTCCAGTTCGCGGATGATCGCCGGCAACCTCAAGAACTCGCCCAGCGGCGTCACCTGGGCGCCGGACGGCTCCGGCCTCTACTTCACCCTAGGCGAGGAGGGCTCGTCGAACCTCCACTTCGTCACCACCGGCGGCGACATCCGCAAGGTGACGGACGGCGTCCACTACATCTCCGGCGTCTCGATCGCGAAGAACGGCCGCGTGGCCGCCACCAACTCGACCTTCTACCGCCCCAGCTACCTGGTCACCTTCGACCTCGGCAGCCCGGATGAGCTCGAGACGCTGGTCGACTACAACGAGGACGTGCTCGGCAACATCAAGCTCGGCGAAGTCGAGGAGATCTGGACCGAGTCCTTCGACGGCTGGCCGGTGCAGGGCTGGCTCATGAAGCCGGCCAACTACGAGCCCGGCCGGAAGTACCCGCTGCTGCTGTGGATCCACGGCGGGCCCGTCTCGATGTACACCGTGCGCTGGAACTGGAACTGGCAGAACTTCGCGGCGGACGGCTACGCGGTGCTGTGGATGAATCCGCGCGGCAGCACCGGGTACGGCCAGGACTTCGTCAACGGCATCAACTACCTCTACCCCGGCAACGACTTCCACGACCTCATGGCGAGCGTCGACGCCGCCATCGACCGCGGCTTCATCGACGAGGACAACATGTTCGTCACGGGGAGCAGCGGGGGCGGCGTGCTGACCGCCTGGATCGTCGGCCACACGGACCGCTTCCGCGCGGCCGTGTCGCAGCGGCCCGTCATCAACTGGCACTCCTTCGTCGGCACGACGGACGGCTCCGGCTGGTACCGCCGCTTCCGATCGATGCCCTGGGAGGACCCGATGGAGTACGCCGAGCGCTCGCCGCTCCACTACGTCGGCAACGTCACCACGCCCACGATGCTGCTGTCGGGCGTCGAGGACCTGCGCACCCCGATGCCGCAGGCCGAGGAGTTCTACCGCGCCCTCAAGGTGCTCGGCCAGGAGACGATGCACGTCAAGATCCCCGACGAGTACCACGGGTCGCGCCGGGTGTCGCACCGGATCATGACGCAGCTGTATCTGAAGGCGTGGTTCGACAGGTACCGGGCGAAGCCGGTGACGTAGAGGGGGCATCGCAGCCGCTTTTTTCATTTGGCCGAGGGTAAAGCTTCCATTTGGCCGATAGATAGACTACATTCGGTCGATGATCGACACGACCGTCTATCCCCGCCTCATCGAGCCACACCTGGTCGAAGCGCTTGCCGACTCGCCGGCGGTTCTGATTCACGGGCCGCGCCAGTGCGGCAAGACCACGCTCGCCCGGATCGTCGGGTCGTCGCGGGGATACAGCTACGTCACCTTCGACGACGACGTGGTCCGGAGCGCCGCCCAGGACGATCCCCTGGGCTTCGCCGCCGGCCTGCCCGAGCGGGTCATTCTGGACGAGGTGCAGAAGGCGCCCGCGCTGTTCCCCGCCCTCAAGATCGAAGTCGACCGGAAGCGCACTCCCGGACGGTTCCTGCTGACCGGATCCACCCATGTGCTCCTGGTGCCGAAGCTCTCGGAGTCGCTGGCCGGCCGATTGCAGACGCTGAGGCTCCACCCGCTGGCGCAGTGTGAACTGAAGCGGTGCGCTCCCCGTTTCCTGGACGCCCTCTTTGCGGGCGGATTCACGATCGCACGTACCGAGCGGCTCGGCGAGGATCTGCCGCGGCGCATCGCCGCAGGTGGATATCCGGCGGCGCTCACCCGTCCCCCGGGGCGGCGGCGCTCCAACTGGTACCATGACTACGTGGACGCCCTGGTCCAGCGCGACGTCCGGGACCTGGCCCGGGTTCGGCAACTGGAAATCCTGCCGCGATTGCTCGCGGCAGCAGCGGCCCGGACCGCGAGGCTGTTCAATGCCAGCGACCTTGCTGCGCCCTTCGAGGCGAGCCGCCCCACGATTCGGGACTACGTCACGCTCCTTGAGCGGGTCTTTCTGCTGGAACATCTCCCGGCCTGGCACAGCAACCGCCTGAGCCGGCTGATCAAGAGGCCCAAGCTCCATCTCTGCGACACCGGCGTCGCTTCGGCGCTTCTCGGCGTGGACGGTCCTGCGCTGGCCTACGACCGCACCCTGTTCGGCCAGTTCCTCGAAACATTCGTCCTTCAGGAACTTCGACGGCAGGCCGGCTGGCAGGACTACCGGCTGTCCTTCCACCATTTTCGCGACAAGGACGGAGTGGAGGTCGATATCGTGGTTGAGCGGGGTGCGGCAGGGGTCGCAGGTATTGAGGTCAAGGCGTCGGGGACGGTTCGCCCGGCCGATTTTCGCGGTCTCCGCAAGCTGCAGGGAGCACTCGGCGACCGATTCGCGGGCGGCGTCGTCCTGTACGACGGCGAAGCGACCGTTCCCTTCGGGGACCGATTGTACGGCGTGCCCCTGCGAGCGCTGTTCGAGTGAAGGCGACTGGGCTGCCGGAGCCCGTCACGTCACGGAATCTTTCATTTGGACGAACAGTACGCTTTCAATTGGACGACATGCACACGGCGCGGCCACGGCCCTGCTCGGTGGCGCGTGTCGTCACGACGCGGGCGTCCGGAACACCAGCCCCCCAGCGCCTCCCACCACGGGCAGTTCGATGCTCGTCCCGGCCAGGTCGACCGTCAGCGTCGCGCCCGGCTCGGGGTGCACCGTGAAGTCCTTGTCGCTGGAGAAGATCATCACGCCGATGCGCGCGCCGGCGGGGATCACCTGATCGTCGGGCTGCAGCTCGAACTCCACGTCGACGAATTCGCCCGGCGTCAGCTCGCGGCCGGTGCGGGGGCTGGCCATGTTCTCGGCGCCCGCGTTCCCCGGATCCGCCCACCCGCGCGTGATGAGGTTCTCGTAGATCCGCGCCACCGGGCTGTCCGTCCACGGCAGCGACACCAGCCAGACCGACAGGTTGACCGCCGGCCGGTCGGCGGCAAGGCGCACGCGGACCCTGGTGACGCCCGAGAGATGCGCATCCTCGGCGAGCGTGGGTGTCGCGTACAGGAGCCGGTGGTTGGAGTAGTCGGCGGCGGCGAGGTGGCCGCCCTCGAACCCGAAGTTGTCGATGACCGTGCCGGTGCCTTCGCCGGCCGCTCCCATGCCCAGAGTGCCGGTCCAGTGACCGTCGCCCGAGGGGTGCAGGGTCACGCCCTCGGCCTCCGGGTGCGGGTAGTCCGGATAGGGTGTGGGGTCGGGTGGCGGCGTGTTCGGATTCCGGCTGCGGACTTCGCGCACGATCCACGCCTTCGGGTCGTTCTCGACGCCGTTTTCGACGCCCAGCAGGTAGCGCGTGAACCAGCGGTTCATCAGCGTGGGGGGCGGCGGGCCGCCGTGTCCGCCCTGGTGGTAGTAGATCTGCACGGGTACGCCCCGCCGTTTCAGCGCCTCGGTGATCCGGTAGCTGTGCTCGGGCATCACGTTCCAGTCGTTGAAGGCGTGGGCCATCAGGGTCGCCGCGCGGACGCCGTCGATGTGGTTGAGGTAGTCGCGTTCGGCCCAGAAGTCGCTGTAGTCGCCTGTGGTGCGGTCCAGCTCCGCGTCCATCTCGGCGCGCACGGTGGCGATGCAGTAGGCGCGCTTCTCGGGGTCGCCGCTGAAGATGAAGTCGAAGAGGACGTCGACGTCCTCGCCGGGGTACCCGCCGGGCGAGCGCACCAGCCCGTTGGAGCGGTAGTAGTGGTAGTAGGACGTGTTGGGGGCCACGGGGATGATTGCCTCCAGGCCCTCGACGCCGGTCGTCGCGGCGGCCAGCGGCAGTGTCCCGTTATAGGATGTGCCCGTCATGCCGACCTTGCCGGTGCTCCAGTCCGCCCGCACCTCCTCGTTGCCGTCCGGGGTGGTGAAGCCCCGCGCCCGCCCGTTCAGCCAGTCGATCACGGCCTTGGGGGCAAGCGACTCGTTCGCCCCGCCAACGGTGGGGCACCCCTGCGACTGACCGGTGCCCGGAGACTGGGAGTGGACGACGGCGAAGCCGCGCGGCACCCAGGTGCGGATGTGGGACCGGGAGATGACCGGCTGGCTCTCGCGGTAGCGGATCGTGGCCGGGTAGGGGTCGCGCGGGGTGGGTTCGGCGCCCACCTCCTGCCTGAGGTCCCAGAAGTGGCCGAAGTTGATCCCCGCCGTGCCCGAATAGTAGGGGCTGGTCTCGTAGACGACCGGCACCTTGAGGCCCCGGGCGGTCGCGCCCGGACGGGTGACGTCGACGTGGACGCGGTCCAGCCTGCCATCGCCGTCGGTGTCGAACTCGGTCTCGACCCAGAGTTCCTGGCGGATCCAGGTCGAGGTGTCGGCGAAGGCGGGGACGATCTGCGCCTCGCCGTTCTCGATGACGTGGGCGGCCTGGGCGTTGGTGGGCGCGGGCAGGGCGGCGAGGCCGAAGGCCACCGCGAGAGCGGGCGTGGCGAGGGCGGTGACGCCAGCGGCCACGGCGGCGGCGTTCGGGGCGCGGTCGGCGCTCAAGGCGCCCGACAAGCGGCGGATTCGGCGAGAAAGGCTCATTTGAAGGGGGTTCCGGGTTCGGTTGGACGATCTGTTCACGAGACTACGAAGCGAATCAGGAACAGGACGGACACTGTGACGACCGCAGCGTTGAGGTCGGTGGAGCGGCCGGAAAGCAACTTGATCATCGTGTAGGTGATGAAGCCGAGCCCGATGCCGGTTGCGATCGAGTAGGTGAAGGGCATTGCCAGGGCGGTCACCATGGCCGGGATCGACTCGGTCAACTCGTCCCATTCAATATGGCGCAGCGCCCGGGTCATCACATACCCCACGAAAAGGATCGCGGGCGCGGTGGCGTACGTGGGGACCGCGGTGGCGACGGGCGCGAACGGCAGCGCCAGCAGGAAGAGTCCGGCCACGACGACGGCGGTCAGCCCGGTGCGTCCGCCAGCGCGAACCCCGGCGGCGCTCTCGATGTAGGAGGTCGTGGTGGAAGTGCCGAGCAGCGCGCCCGCCATGGTTGCGGAGCTGTCCGCGACGAGGGCGCGGCGGAGTCCCGGAACCCTTCCGTCCTCGCCGGTGAGCCCGGCCTCGTTGAGCACGGCCACCAGGGTGCCGCTGGTGTCGAAAAGGTCGACCATCAGGAAGGCGAAGACGATCGCCAGCAGCCCCAGTTCGAAGGCGGCGGCGATATCGAGCTGGAAGAAGGTCGGGGCCAGCGACGGCGGTGGGGCCACCAGCGACTGCGGGGCGGGGGAGAGCCCGGAGAGCCATCCGATCCCGGCCACGATCAGGATGCACATCAGTACTGCGCCCGGGACCTTCCGGTGCTGGAGCGCGACGATCACCACGAATCCCAGCAGCGCCAGCGCCACCGGCCACTGGGTGATGCTGCCCATCGCGACCAGGTTGGCCTCGCTGCCGACCACGAGCCCGGCGTTGCGAAGCCCGATGATCACCAGAAAGAACCCGATCCCGCCCGCGATGGCCATCTTCTGCGAGCGCGGAATACTGTTCACCACCCATTCGCGCACGGGCAGCACCGACAGGACCAGCATCAGCACGCCGGAGCAGAACACGGCGCCCAGCGCGACCTGCCACGACAGTCCCATCGTGCCCACCGCGATCGCGGCGAAATAGGCGTTGAGCCCCATCCCCGGCGCCAGCGCGATCGGGTAGTTGGCGTACAGCCCCATCACCGCCGACCCGAAGGCGGCCGCGAGACAGGTTGCCACCAGGACGGCCCCGGCATCCATCCCCGTGCCTGCCAGGATCATCGGGTTCACGAAGATGATGTAGGAAAGGGTCAGGAAGGTGGTGGATCCGGCGAGGATCTCGGTGCGGACGGTGGTTCCGCGCTCCGCCAGCTGGAAGAGGTTCGTCATGGGTGGTGCGCCCTGGCAGGAAGTGGTCGCCGGCAGGCCGTGGAACAAGTCCCCGCTGCATTCGGCCGACGATGCATCCGGGCTGGACCGCGGTGCTCACGCGTTCGCACTGTAATGTCTGCCTTACATGATGTCGTGTTTTCTTTACTTTCCGGTCCCGTGAAGCACCGCTCGGCGTTGCTCCTCGGGCCAATAGCTCTGCTATTCGCCCTTCGTCGCGCCTTGCCAGCCCGGCGCTTCGCCGCCCTCGGTGCGACGCGGGGATTGTCCACGGCCTGCTAAGGCCCCAGCGTTCCGATGGGGATGACGCCGACATCGCCACACGGGACGTGACCGTAACCGTTCGGTATGATCACCGCCAGCGCGGAGGGTTCGCCGCGCCCGCCCTTGATCATGCGTCCTGCCAGCCTGCGCAGGCTGTCCTTGCCCTTGTTCACCCAGCGGTCTCCCAGCTTGACCTCGAAGGCCGCCCAGCGCCCGTCGTCGCACTCGACGACCGCGTCCACTTCGAGACCTGCCTTCTCGCGGTAGTGATACACCTCCGCTTCGGCCACCTGTGCGTAGACACGCAGATCTCGGATGACCATGGCCTCGAACAGGAAACCGAAGTACTCCAGGTCATCCAGAAGCCGCCGGGGGGTAGCTCGCAGAGCCGCGACCGCCAGAGACGGGTCGGCCAGGTGGCGCACCGGGGTCGTCCGGAGCGTGGTCCGCGATCGCAAGTGAGGTGCCCAGGCCGGGAGGTCCTCCACGATCATCAGGCGTTCAAGAGCCTCAAGGTACTCCGAGGCCGTCTCCCACTTCATGATGTGGCCGCCTCCCCGCACATCGGTGATCAGTGTCGAGAGGGATGCGGGAGTCGCCAGGTTCCGCGCAAGAGACCGGAGCAGGCGCCCCACTTTCAAGGGATCCCTCTGTTTGCCGCTGACACGCGAGATGTCAACGCGGCGAATCTCGTTGAGATAGTCCCGGTTCATGCGCAAGGCTCGCGCCAGGGGATATCCGAGGTGGGCCGGCCACCCACCGCGGCAGAGGAGTTCGGCCAGCGCGGGTGCCGCGAGCTCCGACCGTTCGGAGCGTTGCGGAGTGCCGTCGAGCAGGCGCCGCAGCGAGATCTCTCCTGAGGAATGGTGAGACTCCAGGAGGGAAAAGGGACGCATCCGCAGTCGCGTGAGGCGCCCGGCACCGGTGTGACGCGTGATGTCGTCGCCCGGGACGGCGGATCCCGTCAGGATGAACTGTCCTGGAGCGCCCCGGTCGTCCACTGCCCTTCGAACATGATTCCAGATGTCGGGCTCCGTCTGCCATTCGTCGATCAGGCGTGGAGTCTTGCCGCGGAGCACCTCGCCGGGATCGATACTCACCATCCGCCTCGCGTTTCGATCTACGTCCAGCAACACCTCGCTGGCCGCGTGATGCCTGCCCGTAACCGTCTTGCCGCAGGTCTTCGGACCCTCCAGCACGACGGCTCCGATTGCTGCCAGCCTTTCGGCGAGCTCCCTGTCGATAACTCGTGGTCGGTAGCTCAAACTGGTGGCCTCCTGTAGCGGCCCGCGGACAAAACCCTCCGGCATTCGATCGGCGAGCATCCGGCCTTGAGGCGTGCGCTTGGCAAAAGGGTGATCGGATAATTCGGCTTGAAGATAACGGATAATATGGCACGATGTCAACGGATAATATGACGGACGATCAATCCACCTCGTGGGGCTCCGTTTCGGATGGCTCCGGGGCGCCCCGGCACTGCATCATGTCCGCCCCCCTTGACGGTGCACCCACGCTGCCGGACTCTGTCATGACCACGCATCGTGCCCCCGCACGCCGTCCCCCCACGCCATCCGAGCCTATCAGTAATGCGCACTCTGCCCAACCCGATCCGCCCCACCCTGCCGCTGGCGGTCCTTCTGATCGCCGCCATCCACCCCTCCCCCCCCGCCACCGCCCAGCTACCCCCCGACCCCGCCGCCTACACCGCCCTCGAGTGGCGGCACATCGGCCCGGAGGGCAACCGCTTCTCTGCGGCGGCGGGCATCGTCGGCGACCGCCACACCTACTACGTGGGCGCCGCGTCGGGCGGCATCTACAAGACCACCGACGGCGGCGTGCACTGGGACGCGATCTTCGACGACCAGCCGGTGCAGTCGATCGGGTCGCTTGGGGTCGCAATGGCCGATCCGAACATCGTCTGGACCGGAACCGGCGAGGGGAAGATCCGCAGCCATGTCTCGGTGGGACAGGGGGTCTACAAGTCTACCGACGCGGGCGCGACCTGGACGCTGATGGGACTGGAGCGGACCGGGCGGATCCCACGGCTGGTTATCCACCCCGCGGACCCCGACATCGTGTTCATCTGTGCGATGGGGCACGCCTATGGGCCACAGCCGGAGCGTGGCGTCTACCGGACGATGGACGGCGGCGCCACCTGGGAGCACGTCCTCTTTGTGGACGAGGACACGGGGTGCTCGGACATCGCGATGGACCCGACGAACCCGCGGGTGCTCTTTGCGGGCACCTGGCAGCTCGAGATCCACACCTGGGGGCGCACTTCCGGCGGGCCGGGAGGCGGTCTGCACGTTTCCCGCGACGGGGGCGACACCTGGACGAAGCTGAACGGGCCGGACAACGGGATCGGGCTGCCCGAGAAGCCGGTCGGGAAGGTGGCGGTGGCGATCGCACCATCGAACCCGGACCGGGTCTACGCCATGCTTGAAACGGGCGACGGGATCCCGTGGGAGGGACGCGAAACCGAGGACGGGCAACTGTGGCGCTCGGAGGATGGGGGGCGCACCTGGTCGCTCATTACGCGCAACCGCAACGCGATGGGACGGCCGCACTACTACTCGCGGGTGGTGATCTCGCCGAACGACGAGGACGAGGCCTACTTCCTCACGGCCTCCTTCACCGTCTCGACCGACGGTGGGCGGACGCTGGACGTGACCCCCCGCCCCCGGGCCCCCGGCGGCGACCACCACGACATGTGGATCGACCCCACCGAACCGGACCGCATGATCGTCGCGCACGACCAGGGGCTCTCGATCTCGATCAACCGGGGCCGGACCTGGTTCCGCCAGCGCCTCACGAACGCGCAGATGTACCACGTCACGGTCGACAACGCGATCCCGTACAACGTGCTCGGCAACAAGCAGGACGAGCCGACGTACCGGGGACCGAGCAACAGCCGCATCATGGGTCAGCGCCGCATTACCGGGATTCCGCGCGGCATGTGGCATCATGTGGGCGGCGGCGAGAGCGGGTGGGCCACCCCGGATCCGACCGATCCGAACATCGTGTGGTCCTCGGCGTCGGGCTCCGGCATGGTGGGAGGGATCGTCGTGCGCTACGAGGAGGACCGGCGCCAGTACCGCGCCGTCGAGGTGTGGCCGGAGCAGAGCCGGGGCGCGGCATCGGGCGTGCGCTACCGCTTCATCTGGGACGCGCCGATCCACATTTCGCCGCACGACAACAACACCGTGTACGTGGGGAGCCAGCACGTGCACCGCACCCGCAACGGGGGGCAGAGCTGGGAGGTGATCTCGCCGGACCTGACGCTCAACGACAGGAGCCGCATGGGGCTTTCGGGCGGGCTGACGGGCGACAACATCGGGGTGGAGTATGCGGGCACGGTGTTCGGGATCGCCGAGTCGCCGGTCGAGGAGGGGCTGATCTGGGCGGGGACCAACGACGGGCAGCTGCAGGTGACCCGGGACGGGGGCGCGACGTGGACGAATGTGACCGCCAACATGGCGGGGTTGCCGGAGTGGGTGGCGGTGCGGTCGATCGCGCCGTCCCGTTACGACGCGGGCACGGCTTATGTGGCCATTGACGGGCACCAGGTGAACGTGCGGGATCCGTACGTCTACCGGACCCGCGACTACGGCGAGTCCTTCGACAGGATCACCGACGGCATCCCGGCGAGCATGCTCAGCTACACCAAGGTCATCGTCGAGGACCCGAAGCGGCAGGGACTGTTGTACGTGGGCACCGAGAACGCGCTCTACGTGTCGTTCAACGACGGGGACGGC
This sequence comes from Gemmatimonadota bacterium, assembly GCA_022823225.1. GTDB lineage: Bacteria > Gemmatimonadota > Gemmatimonadetes > Longimicrobiales > Gaopeijiaceae > Bin94. The sequence goes on along the minus strand of JAJDXM010000091.1, from coordinate 12,194 downwards.
TGGCAGCCGCTGCAGAACAACCTGCCGCACGCGCCCGTGTCGGGGATGGTCGTTCAGGAGCACTTCGGCGACCTGGTGGTGGGCACCTACGGCCGCGGCTTTTGGATCCTGGACGACCTGACGCCGCTCCAGCAGCTCACCGAGGAGGTGATGGCGTCGTCCGCCCACCTCTTCATGCCCCGCGACGCCTGGCGCTTCCGTCCGATCACTCCGCCGTCGGTCCCCTACAGCGATCCCACCGAGGGGACGGACCCCGAGTACGGCGCGTCGATCAACTACTGGCTGTCCGAGCCGGCGGCCGAGGCTCCCACCATCGAGATCGTGGACGCCGCCGGCGAAGTCGTCCGCACCCTGCGCGCCAGCAACAGCGCGGGCATCAACCGCGTCCACTGGGACCTTCGGGACGAGTCCAACGGTCCCATCCGGCTATTGACCAGCCCGATGTACGCGGACCACATCGAAGTCGGCGACGAGGGCCGCCCCGCCCCCGGCGCCCGCCAGATCTCGATCCTGCTCCCGCCCGGGCGCTACACCGTCCGGCTCAACGCGGCCGGAGAGACGCACGAGCAGCCCCTCACCGTACTCAAGGACCCCCATTCGGCGGGGACCGAAGCCGACATCGCCGCCCAGGTCGCCTTCCTGCGCGAAGTCCGCGACGACATTGTCGCGGCCGGCGAGGCCGTCCAACGCGTCGAAGCGATTCGCGTGCAGCTCGCCACCATGGCCCGCTTCGCCGACGACGAAGCCCTCACCGGCGCGATCACCGCCCTGCGGGACCAGCTCACCGACCTCCAGATGAACATGGTCGACCTGCGCCTCACGGGTCAGGGCCAGGACGGCGTGCGCTTCGAGGCCAAACTGCTGCAGAAGCTCGGCTACCTCACCGGCGCGATCTCGGTCGCGGACTTCCCGCCGACCGACCAGGAGCTGGAGGTGAAGGCGCTCCTGCACGAGCAGTTGCGGGCGCATCTGCAGGCGATCGACGCGCTGGTCGCAAACGAGGTTGCCGCGCTGAACGAGATGCTGCGGGCGCGCGGGATGCTGATCATCGCGGATTAGCATTGTATTTCAGCTGCCACACCGCATCCGCCGAGCAAGCCGTGACCACGAGGCTCCATCACACGACGACGTGCACCGCCTTCGAGGCGCCTCGCCGCTCCGGCTGCCGCGCAGGGATCATCGCCCTTGCCCTGGCAGCCGCCGCCTGCGGGGATCCGGTCAAGCCCGGAACGGAACCGGAGGTTTCCCCCGACCGCGGCGCACTCGTGGCAATCTACAATGCGACGGGCGGCCCGAACTGGCGGCTGAACACCAATTGGCTGACCGACGCTCCGGTGGGGGAGTGGCACGGAGTCTCTGCCGATGTCGAGGGCCGCGTAGAGAGACTGGTACTCTCGACCAACCAGCTGACCGGGGGGATACCGCCGGCCATCGGCAGACTGCCCCACCTGCGATTCCTCGGTCTTGCGAGCAATCACCTGACCGGTGGGGTGCCGCCGGCGCTGGGAACCGCCGTCGAGTTGGACAGCCTTTTCCTGAACGACAACGAGCTGACCGGACCCGTTCCTCACGCACTCCTGAGACTGGAGCGGTTGAGCGCCTTTGATTTCAGCGACAACGAGGGGCTGTGCGTGCCCGCGAACGCGGTGTTCCGCGAGTGGGGATCGGGGCTCGCGCGGCTGGATGGGCCCGATTGCGCGCAACGGGACACGGAGGTGCTGCGGCTCTTCCACCAAGCGACCGGCGGCAGCGCCTGGGCGAATTCGAACGGGTGGCTTGGCGACGCGCTTTTGAGCGACTGGTTCGGAGTCGACACCGATTCGATCGGCCGGGTCACGGTGCTCGACCTTCCCGAAAACGGTCTCTCCGGGACCATGCCCGAGTCGCTCGGCGACCTGGCTGCGCTCACGCTCCTGGATGTCACCGGCAACGATCTCGAGGGTCGGCTGCCCCAGTCGCTCACCGAACTCGCGGTCCGCGACATCCGGTACTCGAACACGCGGCTGTGCGCCCCTCAAAACGAGGTGTTCCAGCGGTGGCTGGGAGCGATCGGGACGCACGAGGGCACGGGAATCCACTGCTCCTTCTCGGCGCGGGAGATCCTGACCATCCTGTACGAGACTACCGGCGGGGCAGGCTGGGACATTGACCACAACTGGCTCACGGACCTGCCGTTGGGGCAGTGGGTCGGCGTCGACACCGACCGTGACGGTCAGGTCATCCGCCTGTCCCTTCCGTTCAACGGCCTTCTGGGGACGCTTCCGCCCGAGATCGGGCTCCTGTCTTCGCTGCGCTCCCTCGATCTGCGCGGCAACTGGGGGCTGACGGGACCGCTCCCGGACGAGTTCTTCGAGCTGAGCAGTCTGGAGACACTGCGCCTCACGCGGGTCGGGCTCGGCGGCCCCCTCAACCCTGCAATCGGCCGCCTCGGGAGTCTGGAGGAACTGGAACTCAACGCGACCGGTCTCGGTGGCCCGTTACCGCCCGAAATCGGCAAACTCGAGCAGCTGGAGACGCTCGACCTCAGCGCAAACGACCTCGTCGGCGGGATCCCCCCGGAAATCGGAAACCTGGCCCGACTCGAAGTGCTGGAGATGTGGTCCAACGACTTCAGCGGGAGCATGCCGGCCGAGATGGGCAACCTTGCCGAACTCGAGCTGCTCGACATGGAGGCCTCGGGGCTGACCGGCAGCATCCCGGCTACGCTGGGCAACCTCAGGAAGCTCAAGACGCTGTGGCTGAATGACAACGAGCTGACCGGGCCCCTCCCGGCCGAATTGGGCGGCATGGCCCGCGTCCAGCGGATCTTCCTGCACGGAAACAACCTCGAAGGCCCGTTTCCCGAGGGACTCGGAGAGCTGCCGGAGCTGGAGGAACTCTGGCTGGGTGGAAACGCGGGACTCGGCGGACCCCTGCCGCTCGACCTCGCGGACCTGGGCGCGCTTTCGACATTCAAGGCGGGGGGAACGGACCTGTGCGCACCGGCCGACCCCGCACTCCGCGAATGGCTGGAACGAGTGCCGTTCCAGCGCATAGCCCACTGCGGTGCCCCGGCGGCCTATCTGACCCAGACGGTTCAGTCCCGAAAGTTCCCGGTTCCGCTCATAGCGAACCGGCCCGCGCTGCTGCGCGTGTTCGTGTCTTCGCCCCGCGCCGCTGGTGAGCCGATGCCGAGGGTGCGGGCGACCTTCTACCAGGGCGGCGCGGAGGTTCATGTGGTCGAAATCCAGGGGGGAGCCGCGCCGATTCCGACCGCGGTCGACGAGGGTTCGCTAGCCAGCTCGGCGAACGCCGACATTCCCGGCGACGTGCTCAGGCCCGGCCTGGAGATGGTCGTCGAAATCGACCCCGACGGTGCCCTCGATACCGCCCTTGGGGTCGCGACGCGTTTCCCCGAAACCGGTCGGACGGCGGTCAACGTGCGCGAACTTCCCGACTTCCCGCTCACCCTCGTTCCCTTTCTGTACGGACCGAACCCCGATCGTTCGATCCTGCAACTCACGGCCGGAATGGCCGAGGATCCCGATGGGCACCACCTGATGCGGCACACCCGCGATCTGCTGCCGATCGGCGAGTTCGACATCACGCTTCATTCGCCCGTGATGACATTCGCCTTCGGCGGATTCTCGGTGTTGCAGCAGGTCGAACTGATACGCCGGATGGAGAGCGACGGTCCCGGATACTGGCTCGGCCTGCAGGCCCCTGTGCCCAACTCCGGGCTCCTCGGCGTGGCGCTCGGCATCCCCTCCTGGTCGAGCTATTCCGTGCCCCTGTCGAACACGATCGCGCACGAACTCGGGCACAACCTGGGGCTGTGGCATGCACCTTGCGGCGGGGCGGGCGGGCCGGATCCGCTCTTTCCGGACCCCAACGGGCGCATCGGGTCGTGGGGATACGATCGCGCCGCCGGCCGGCTTATCTCCCCGTACGTGCCGGACATCATGTCGTATTGTCCGAGCGAGTGGATCGGGGACTACCACTTTTCGAATGCGTTGCGGCACCGCCTCGGCACGGAGCTGGAGGCCGCCTCCGTCGAGGAGGGAAGGACGCGGAGCCTGATGGTGTGGGGTGGAAGGGGAGCGGACGGGGAGCCCTACCTGGAGCCGGCGTTCATCGTCGATGCGCTGCCATCGGTGCCCGATCCCGGCCGGGAGTATCGGCTCGTGGGCCGGACCGAAACCGGCGACGAGGCGTTTTCATTCACCTTCGACATGCCGTACATCCCCGAAATCGAGGGTGGGCAATCGGGGTTCGTCTTCGCCATTCCCGTCACCTGGTCCGGCGATCTGGCCAGTGTCTCGCTGGGCGACGGCCGGGAGTCGGCCGTGCTCGACCGCGGGACCGACTCGCCGCTGACGATACTCCGCGATCCCGTGACCGGCGAGGTCCGGGCGATCCTGCGCGAGAACCCGACGGGGGCGCTGTCAGTCGCCGGCGACCCCGGGCTCCGGGCCGTTTTCAGCCGCGGGATTCCCGAGTCGGAGCAGCGCCCCCGGTAGCAGCCGCGCGCCCCGGCGACAAGGTCACGCGCCCCGGCGTTCCAGCACGCAGTAACGGTACAGCTTGAGGGTCTCGCGCCAGTCCTCCGGGTAGGCCGCGACCATCTCGCCGAGCCCGAATTCCACGCCCAGTTCCGCGAAGGTCCCGGATTCGGCGACCCGGTACGGCGCGTGCTCCTCGAAGATGCCGAGATCCGGAAACCCCGTCGGGAAGGACGCCCCCATGGCCTTTTCCACCCCCTCCAGCCTCCTCATGTCCTCGGGGTTCTCGAATTCCCGCTTCTGCAGGTCCACGGAGAAGTAGTCGAAGGCGATCCGGAAGCTGGGGATCGCGCCGGCGAGCCGGTTCAGGAACGGCAGGATCAGCTCCGGCGGGAGGTACATGGTGTTGCCTTCCCACACGATGAGCGTCGGTGCCTCGGGGTCGAATCCGACCTTGGCCAGACCGTGGGGGACATCGACTTCGAGGTAGTTGCCGTAAAGCGATGGCGGTTGCCGGTGCCCGCGTTCCGCCAGCACCGCCTGCTTGAACTCGAGGACGGCGCGCTGATCGACCTCGAAGAAGGAGACGCCGGGGCGCGCGAGATGATGGGCCCGCATGTCGAAGCCGCCTCCGAGCAGGACGACCTGACGGGCACCTTCGGCCATCCCCCGCTCCAGGAAACGATTGAAGTAGCGGGTACGAAAGCGAACCATGGTCGTGGAAGGGGGGAAGACCTGGTCGAGCTGCCGGGCCGCACCCAGCGCGCGGTCGTTCGAGAACCAGGCCGCGTGGGGATCGCTGAAGAGCGCCGGCGACCTGTCCTGCTCCAGCGCCCTTATCGACGCGATCACGAATGCGGTGAAGCCTACTTCGTTGATGTCCATCGGCGTTGGTATCCTGTTGGGGGTCGGGCCCCGGAACGCTAGTGGCGGAGAGGGATACGGTCAACATGCCCAGCGGAGCCGATTCGTTCGGACGGGCGCGGAATCGCAATGTGCTCAGCGTCGCCGTGACCGCCTTGCCACCACGACCCCGCCGAGGATCACGCAGGCCCCGATCACCTGCTGCGCGGTCGGCGTCTCCGAGAGCCACAGCCAGGCGCTGAGAAGCGCGACGACCGGGACGAGGTTCTGGTACACGGAAGTGCGGTTCTGTCCGATGACGCGCACCCCCCGGTACCACAGCAGGTAGGCGATCCCGATCGCGAACACGCCGGCATACACCACGCCGAGCCACGCCTGCAGCGACACGGCGTTCCAATCGGTGCGCAGGAGGTCGGGGACTCCGGCCAGCACGATGAAGGGCAGTCCGGCCCACAGCGTCCACGCGGTCATCTGCAGCGCGCCGCGCCGCTTGGTGAGCCGGCGGCCGAGGACGGTGTAGGCGCCCCAGGAGACCGCCGCACCGAGTACGAGGAGATCGCCGAGCCTGGCGGTGCCCATCTCCTGATCGCCCCCCGAGATCAGGATCACCATCCCGGCCAGCGTGCCGAGGACGCCGAGGAGGACGCGCAAGTTGAAGCGCTCGCGCCCCATTGTGAAGGAAATCACAAGCACCCAGACGGGGCTCGTGGAGAGCAGCAGGGCCGCATTGCCGGTGGCCGTGCGGTCGAGTCCGAAGATGAAGCCGATCTGAAAGGCGACGTGGCCGATCAGGGCCAGCAGCAGGACGATGCCCCAGTCCTTGCGGGGCGGCAGCATGCGCCGTCCGGTTGCCCGGATGAGGAACCAGACGGCCACCGCCGCGCACGGGAAGCGCAGCGCGTTGAACGCCAGCGGTCCGATTTCCGCGAGGGCGGCCTTCACCACGGTGAAGTTGAGGCCCCAGATCGTGGCGGTGAGGATCAGCCCGAGGTCGACGAGGAGGTGAGAGCCGCCGCGTCGGCGCGGGCTACCGGTGGAGTTCGCCAAAGGTCGCGTTCTGGATCGCGTACTCGCGCCAGTCCTCGTGGTCGAAGTGCCACCACTCGGCTTCGTATACCGTGAACCCCTCCGCCTCCATCGCGCGGCGCAGGAGCTCGCGCAGCCAGCGCTGCCGCGAGGTGCCGCCCGGGTAGTCGGGGAACGAGCGCGGCGAGAACTCGTCGTAGGTGCCCACCATGTCCACCGGCTCGCCGGTTGCGAGGTCGTACAGGGTCAGGTCGATCGCCGAGCCTCGGTTGTGCCGCGAACCGTTCGCCGGATTGGCCACGAAGATCTTCTGCGACTCGGGGGTGGCGTCGAAGAACATCTTCGTGACGTACCAGGGCCGGTATCCGTCGTGGAGGAGCAGGCCGTAGCCGTGCTCGGCGAGGGCCCGGTGCGCGCGCACGACCGCCTCGGCCGCGGGACGCTGCAGGAAAACCCGCGGCTCGTCGTAGAAGACCGACGACATGAAATTGTTCGTGGTCGCGTAGCGGACGTCGAGGAGGATGCCGGGCTCCAGCGAAGCGACCTCCACGAGTTCGGAGTCGCGGAAGGGGCCGGGCTCGGGGGGCGGGGTCGCGGCGAGGGCTTCGGCGCGGAGTTCGTCGACCGGGCGAACGGGGTCGATGCGGAAGGTGCCGCCGGCCTCGGTGCCGACGTCGCGGCGGGGGAAGAGGACGGACGCGGCGACGACCGAGGTGGCGCGGTCCGCGTCGCCCCGCGCGAAGACCAGGCGCTCGCCGTGGTAGAGCCCCCAATCGGGGAAGGCGTACACATCGCGCGAGATCTCGGTGAGCGGGTACAGGAAGAACCACTCGATGAGCGCGTGAAGGCGCCCACCGCGCTCCATGATGTAGAGGACGTTGTGGTCCCAGCCGTATTCGCCGATGAGGCCGTGCCAGTGTGGTGGCGGGGGTGGGGGGCGGGGGGAGGGGGGCTGGCGGGGGAGGGGGTCGCCGGGGTCGCCATCGGCGGCCAGCGGGATGAGGGCGGTGGGCGAGGGAATGGCTGGCTGGGCCTCCGTGGGCGAAGCAATGTTTGCCTGGGCGCCGGTCCCCGTGCCGTTCCCGCCGTCAACGAGATAGCGGGCGCCGAAGCTGACGCGGTCGTCCACGATGAGGGTGTCGGCGCGCGAGCGGATCTCGACGGTGGCGCCGCCCCGCGCGGGGGTCATGAAGAGGCGGCCGGCGCGGTGATCGAGGTCGAGGGCGCGGTCGCCGGCGCCGTAGGTGCCTTCCAGCGCCAGGGAGAGAGCCGGTGGCATGGGGTCGGTGCCGCGAAGGGGTGCCTTGGGGACGGGCTCACCGTTGCGCGCCGCCAGCATGAGGGCCAGCGCCGCGTCTGTCACGCGGCTGGTGAAGGTGTTGGTGCCGTCGACGGCGGAAACCACGACCACACCGAGCCGCGCGTCGGGCAGGAAGGCGAGCTGCGTCGAAAACCCGTAGATGGCCCCGCCGTGGCCGAGCCAGCGCTCGCCGAACCGCTCCTGCACCGCGAAGCCGAGCCCGTAGCCGCCGGTCGCGCCCGACTCGGCGAACTGGGGCGTCCACATCGTTTCGAGGGTCGCGGGCGAGAGGAGCCCATCCCCACGCTGGAACATCACGCCGATGAAGCGCGCGAGGTCCAGGACCGTGGAGTACATGCTGCCGGCCGGGGCCATGCCGAGTTCGAAGCCGGGCGCGTCGAAATCCGGCCGGTCGAACCCCCACATGTAGGCATGGGCGAGATCGTTGACGACCGCGGGGTCCGGCACGAACGCGCTGTTCGTCATCCCCAGGGGATCGAGGACGGCGCGCTTCACGTAGTCCGCAAATGGCTCGCCCTGCGTGACCTCCAGGGCATAGCCCACGACCGCGATCCCGGCGTTCGAGTACTTGATGCGGGTCTCCGGCTCGTAGACCAGCGGAGTCCCGTTCAGGCTGGCGATCGTAGCCCCGAGATCGGTGCCGGTGTCGTCGAAGTAGTGGCCCGCCGGCGGCTCGCGGATCAGCCCCGACCGATGCGACATCAGCTGCCGCAGCGTGATCGCCGTGCCGGAACGGTTGTCCGGCGCAAAGTCGGGCAGATAGCCGCGCACCGGCGCGTCGATGTCGATCTCGCCCCGCTCGGCCAGCTGCATGACCGCGATGTCGGTGAAGAGCTTGGACACCGACCCGACCCGGTAGACGGTCTCCGCCGTGGAAGGGACGCCGGGCGACTGCTCGCCGAATCCGGCGGCCCAGACGACTCCCGCCGAGTCGACCAGCGCGATCGACACCGCGGCCAGCCCCTTCTGCTCGCGTTCGCGCTCGATCATGTCTTCAAGCGCATCCGTGACCTCGGCGAAGCCGGCGCGGGCTGCCGTCTGCGGGAACGACCCGGCGCCGGTTTCCCCCACAGCCCATCACGGCGAGGCCCGCAAGGAGCGGGAGTGCGATGCCGACGGTCGATGCGGGCCACAACCCTCTACGGCGCGTGCGCATTAGCGATGTAATGAAAACTTTACAAAATGTCATGTTGTCTGGTGATTATCTAGTTGGTGCAATCCGGGCGACATGGTATGAAGCATAATGCCATCCGGCCAGTTTGCGCAAGAAGGATAGGGGTTTCGGCTCATTCGTCGTCCCCGACGTGCTTTTCCAGCCGGTGATTATGGCACTCTTGATGCACCGTGACCCCTGATTTTTCGTTGATTTTCACGGGGTTTGCCCCCCTTTTCTGAGCGGACCAGCCACGCAATCAGACGTGCCCGATCCAACTCGATTCCGCCGTCCTCGGTCTTCTGGATCGCGTCTGGAGTGCGCCGGATGAACTCCTCGACCAGCACATAGGAAACGTGCTCGTTGCGGACGATCTCCGCCGCCAGCTCCGGCGACACCTTCTCGGCGTTGCTGACGCTCCATGTGCGCCGGTTGATGCGGCGCGCTTGCTCTGCCGCTTGAGCCTTGCCCTTCTGACGGACTAGCCACAGCACGAGTCCGATGGCGACGACGAAATGGACGACGATGACCAGACCCACCAGCATCAGATCGCCGTAGTCGTTATCCATGATCCACCCCCTCACCCGCTCGGACCACAGTGGGGCCGCTGCCGCTGCGGGGGATACCCGAACACACGCGGTCTTCACTTGGCTGCCCGTTATCCCCGTGGCGATCCCCTTCCAGTCTTGGATCGTGCCGGGGATCGAGGCCAGCCAGTTGGCACCCCGAACCACGATCCATCTGCGTTTCTCGGTCATGTTCCATGATTACTTGCCCCTTTCTGTGCGTCAAGCGGATACCGGAATAGGAAACGGCCAGCGCCGCGATGAGCGGTCGCTGGCCGTGAACGCAGGAGGGCCCGTGACGGTTTCCCCGCCACGGGCCCTCGCTGTGCGCCCCTAGCTGGAGTGTGGTCTACTGACGGTCAGAGGGCCACATGGTGTCGGCACTTCGCTGCTTCGCCAAAGACCATATGCTCTGGAGCATATACCCACGCGACGTGCAACGCTTCATGAATCGTCGTACGAACCACGTCATCCGAGGCGGGATCGATGTAGATGATCGCTCTGGTGACCTCTCCTCCCCGCGTCCAAATGTTCGTTAGTCCGTTGAGACCGGGCATGCTCCGCCATCAGACGCCCTGCCTACGGCCCCAACCGAGCGTGTAGGTGAGACCCCACGCGGCAAAGGTGAGGGTGTTGTGGCAGTTCAGGTCGCCAAGCTCCTTGGCGAGGGCAGCACCGTCCTCGAACGCCTGAATCCATGCCCTGATGTCGTCGTTCCCCCACCAATGCGTCTGTGCCGGAGGGGTGCTGGTCGGCGTGGCGTCGGCAGCGTCGAACGGAGTCGGCGCGAAAAGAAGGGTTAGGGTAAGGCCAAAAAGCAGCTTCATTTTCTCGTCTCCTCCCTTTCCCCCCTTTCCTCATGGTAGAACACTACGCTCCCAAAAGCTGCGTGCCCCACCTGTCGCACCGATCCCACGCGCCAGTCCCCACCGCTCCGCTGCATCGCTACGGCGAAGATGGGGCAGCAGTTCGGCGACTCTGGGTCCTGCACTTCGACCAGCAGCTCGTTTCTCGCTATGTCGCCCTCGGGGATCTCCGCAAACACCTCCGCAAAGAATGCGGAGCGAGAGAAATCAACCATCCACGGTTGGTCGCCTTGCTGGCTCGCGGTGTGCGCGGTAAGCACCTCCTTCAGGGTCTCGCCGCCGACTGTGTTGGGAAGGTCGTCCCAAGCGTCCGGGATGATTGCCCCGGTCGGCCGTGGCTCCTCGTCAAGGTAATCGGCGTAGCTCGCCGTCACCGCCTTGATCAGGTCCGCGGCCAACGGGTCCGAGTCGGGCGCAGGGTCGCCTCCACCACATCCGATAACAGTGAGGGTGAGGGTCGCGCTCAACAGCGTGTTCCAAGCCTTTCTCATGGTTCCCGTCCTTTCTGTTGGGTAGGGAAGTTCGTTGCCCCCTTCCGGCCGGCACATGGGCCGGAAAACTGAGGGGCTTCGGGCTTGTCCCTCCCATCATGGGAACAGGATGATGGCGGCGCAAGAGGAACCCCCCCTTTCGGGTCCGCGCCCCATTGAGCCATAGATGGGCCGCAGATGTGCCCTCTTGGCCCCATATCTAGGGGCGCAGTACTTGCGGCGGATCGTTCTCGGGCCTACGGTTCCTTCGCCACAACTGCGCGGGTGTCCGCCCCTGTCGGGTCATCCGCTCAATACAAGAGCCTCATTCCAATGGCGTACCGGGTAGCTCCCGGACGGCCAGAGGTAAACAGGCGGAAACCTCTCGCGACACCTGCGTAGTGGTGGCACAACGGCCCGGCTCCATGTCCGGGCCTCATGTAGAGCGCACGGGAAAGGCCGGAGACGCTGTGACACGTCCCCGGCCTTGGGGGGGGATCAGGCTGCCTTCTTCACGGCCTCCTCCAGCCGTCTGCGGGCGTCCAGCACGTCGAGCACATAGGACGTGCTGTCCCGGCCCGTGGTCCGGACATACGCGAGGGTCTTCTCGGCGCGCTTCAGGTGCGCACGGAGGGTGTCTACTGTGCTCATGGGGGTCCATTCCTCTCCTGTGGGGTGCGCCCAGACGCGGGCGCAAGGCGTCCCGTACCTCGGAAATGGGTACGAGAGAGGCCGGGAAGCCTTCGACAGCTTCCCGGCCTTGGTAGAAAGGGTGGTCGTGAAGTGGTTGACGACCGCCGTCCACGGCAATGAGGGTAGAAATCAGCGACCCCACCGAAGAGGGCAATCCTCGGTGGGGTCTGCCGAAGCCCCCGTAGCTCATTCGGATAGAGCACGCGCCTACCAAGCGTGGGGTAGCGGGTTCGAGTCCCGCCGGGGGCACTCTGCGAAGCTATGCAGCCTCCAAGCGTACGTCAACGCCCCCTACTCAGTCGGTGAACGGATTCCCCTTGATCGTGATGTTCCAGTAGATCCGCATCCCGAGACAGAACAGGAAGAACGCGATGGTGGCCAGCACCCAAATGGTCTCGTTCCTCTTCTGGTCGCTCATGCCGCCTCCGTCTTCGGTTCGGCCCGCTTATTCCCCGTTCACCAAATGGCGCCGGTACTCCAGCGGGTCGGTGTTCATGATCCGTGCCAACGTGTCGCGGAAGATGTGGGGGTTGTTTCGGTTATTGAACCGCCACTCCAGCTCTTCGAGGTAGCGGTCCATGTGCTTCACGCTCATCTTGTGGAACGCACCCATGATGGAACGCTTGAAGAGGCTCCAGATGCCCTCGACGCTGTTCGTGTGGATGTCGCCCACCACCCACTCGTCTTCGCTGTGCCGCACCGTCTCGTGGCGTCCGGTGTCCGTCTCGACGCCGATGTAGGACCGCAGCTCGTC
>JAJDXM010000073.1 GCA_022823225.1 Gemmatimonadota bacterium | reverse complement strand
CCGGCACGGCGGTGGGCGAGCCCGTGACGGCCACCGACGCGGACGCGGACGATCTGGCCTACAGCTTCACGACCGGCGGAGACGCGGCCCTGTTCGAGATCGACGCGGCGACGGCCCGGATCGCGGTGGCCGATGGCACGGCGCTGAACTACGAGAGCGCGGACACGCTCTACACGGTCAACGTCGCCGCGAGCGACGGCGAGCTTGCGGACACCACATCGGTCACGATCCGGGTGACGAACGCGGACGATCCGGGCGAGGTCACGCTGAGCCCCGCAGGGGCGCGCGTGGGCATCGAGTTGACCGCGGTGCTGACCGACGAGGACGGCGTGAAGAGCGCGGGCAGGACGCGGACGTGGCAGCGGTCGCGCGACGGCAACTCGTGGAAGGACATCGGCTCGGGCCGGATGTACAACCCCGTGACGGCCGACGAGGGCCGGTGGCTGCGCATGGTGTTCACCTACGCCGACCGCCACGGCCCGAACAAGCGGGCCGTGAGCGCGCCGGTCAAGGTGCTGGCCGCGAACGCGGCACCGAAGTTCCCCGCGGTTTACGAGCGCGAGGTGCCGGAGAACTCGCCGGGCGGCACGGCGGTCGGCGCGCCGGTGGCGGCGACCGACCCGGACGGCACATCGCCGTCCTACAGCCTGGCCACCGGGAACGAGGAAGGGCTGTTCGGGATCGACGCGGCGACGGGCCAGATCACCGTGGCCGAGGGCGCGGTGCTGAACTACGAGAGCGGCGACACGCTGCATGTGGTCGGGGTCGAGGCGAGCGACGGCGAACTGGCCGACACCGCATCGGTGACGATCCGCGTGACCGACGCGGACGATCCGGGCGTGGTGGCGCTGAGCCCCGCGGTGGCGCGGGTGGGCGTCGAGCTGACCGCCATGCTGACGGACGAGGACGGCGCGAAGAGCGCGGGCAGGGTGCGCAAGTGGCAGCGCTCCCGCAGCGGCAGTTCGTGGAACGACATCGCATCGGGCCGCAAGTACACGCCCGGCACGAACGACGAGGGCCGGTGGCTGCGCGCGGTGTTCAACTACGACGACGGCCACGGGCGGGGCAAGCGGGCGTCGAGCGAGGCGGTCGAAGTGCTGCCCGCGAACACGGCTCCGACGTTCCCCACGGCGCTGGACCGCGAGGTGCCGGAGAACTCGCCGGGCGGCACGGCGGTCGGCGCGCCGGTGGCCGCCACCGACCCGGACGACGGCGCGTCGCTGTCCTACGCCTTCGTGCCCGGCGGGGACGAGGCGCCGTTCGGGATCGAGGCCTCGACGGGCCAGATCACCGTGGCCGACGGCGCGGTGCTGGACTTCGAGAGCGGGAACACGCTGTACAACGTCAAGGTCGAGGCGAGCGACGGCGAGCTTGCCGACACCGCGTCGGTCAGGATCCGGGTCACGAACGCGGACGATCCGGGCAAGATCGCGCTGAGCGCCGACGTGGCGCGGGTAGGCGAGCAGCTGGCCGCGACGCTCATGGACCAGGACGGATCGAAGGAGGCGGGCAAGACGCGGCGCTGGCAGCGCTCGGGCGACGGCGGCGCGTCGTGGACGAACATCGCGGGCGCGAGGACGCGGTTCCACACGCCGGTAGCGGCCGACGCGGGCAAGCACCTGCGCGCCGTGTTCACCTACACCGACGGCCACGGACCCGGCAAGCGGGCCGAAAGCGCGGCGGTGGCGGTCGTCGGAGCCGACACGCCGGTGGTCTCGTTCGGCGCGGACGTCTACACCGTCGCCCAGGGCGCCTCGGTCGATGTCTCGGTGCTTCTGTCTCCCGCGGGCTCGGCGGCGCTCTCCGTCGAGGTCGTTGCGGGCGACTCGAAGCACACAGCCACGTTCCAGCCCGGAGCGGGCTCGGCAAACGTCACGGTCGGCACGGCGGGGCTCTCGGCGTCCGACACCGTCGAGGTCCGGTTCGGCGATCTGCCCGACGGCGTGGCCGTGGGCGTCCCGGCGACCACGAGAGTCGTCGTCGCGGCGGTTGCGGGCGACAGGGCCGCCGCCGCGGTGGTCGACAACGGCGCGCCCGCCGAACTCGAAGTCGAGTTTGCCTCAGCGGCGTACACGGCAACGGCGGGAGCGCGGGGGACGGAAGTCACGCTGCGGATCAGCCCCGCGGCCGACCGGCGGGTGGCGGTACCTCTCACGGCGGTCATGGACCCGGGGATGACCACTCCCGTCGCACCGCAGCCGGTCGTCTTCCTGCCCGGCGACTCGCTCGCGGCGTTCACGCTCGACATCCCGGTCGAGGCCCCGTCCGGCCTCTTGGCGCTCGGGTTCGGAGCTCTGCCGGAGGCCGTGAACGCGGGCACGGTCGCCTCCGCCACGGTCCGGATCGCGGCGCGCGACGACGGCGCGCTCCGGGACGAGGCGTTTGATGTCGGTCTCGCGGTATTCGGGCGCGCCGTGGCCGAGGGCGCGCGACAGGCCGTCGGCGCGCGCATCGATGCCGTCATGCGGCCCTCGTCGGGCGGCTCCGCCGCGTCCGGATCGCCTTCCGGTTGGGCGGGCCGCGCCGCGGGAACGCTCGCCTCGCTCGCCGGCGTTTCGTTCAACCCGTCCTCGGCCGCCGAGATCGGACGACGCTCCGGGGCGCCCGAACTGCCCTCGGGGCGCGAGGCGGCCCAGCGCCTGCTGCCGAGCGTCTCGTTCGCCACCTCCCTCGGGCCGCAGTCCGCGCAGGAGATGCCCCGGTTCGGACTCTGGGCCGAAGGCTCCGCCCAATCGTTCCGCGGCGAGCCGGGCGTCGAGTACGACGGCGGCCTGCGCGCGCTCACCGTCGGCGCCGATGCCCGCATCGGTTCGTCCGCGCTGCTCGGAGTGTCGCTCATGCGCAGCGACGGCGACCTCGACTACGGCCACCGGTCCGTCGATGGCTCGATCGGACACGTCATGAACAGCGTGCATCCCTACCTGTTCGTCCAGCCATCCCCCGGGATCGGACTCTGGGCCATGGCCGGATACGGCAGCGGAGAGGTCGGCGACGAAGACCACCGGCGAGACACCGGCGACGCGTCGCTCCGGATGCTCTCCGGCGGCGTCAACGCGCCGCTCGCGCAACGGGGCGCGTTCGGGCTCGCGCTCAAGGGCGATGCGTTCGCCGTCGGCATGCGCGACGATGACGACCGGCGCGAGGGCACGGCCTCGCGCGCACGCGCACTGATCGAAGCGTCATGGACAACCGGAGGACTCAAGCTCGCCACCGAGGCCGGAGCCCGATACGACGGCGGCGACGCCGACACCGGCGGCGGAGCCGAGACCGGCGCCTCGGTCGGCTATGCCGGTCGCGGGCTCGACCTCGACCTCCGGGGAAGGCTCGCGCTCGGATCCGGCCGACACCGCGAATGGGGCGCCGCGCTGCGGCTCGCGTTCGATCCCGGCACACGGGGCGAAGGGTTCCGCCTCGCGGTCAGCCCCAGCCAGGGCCACGACCGAAGCGGCGTCCACGGGCTCATGGACGGCCACGCGTTCCGGCACATGCCGACCGGCGCACACGGACAATGGCGTCTCGACGCCGAGGCCGGATACGCGCTCAAGAAGCCCGCGGGCGGAGGCGCGCTCGACAGCTATACCCGGCTTTCCGCCCACGGCGGGAACCGGGCATGGTCGCTCGGCGCGGGATACCGGGTCGGCCAGACACTCAGACTCGGCTTCGAGGGCTCGCGCAGCCAAATGCCCGGTCAACAACCCGACCTCGGACTCAGGCTTGCGTTCGACTTCACCTTTTGAATGATTGGAAGCACTGCGAAGGACACCGATGTGCCATCACGAATGACCGGAGGAAATCCCGCCAATCAGGTCCGGGATTCCCGGTTTCATGGCACGGTCCAGCAGGGTCCGGTACAACGGCAGAAAGCGCAGATCGTGCAGTCCCGTATACAGTTAGACGATCTTCTGCCGTGATTCTGGCTGCCTACAATCCGCTGGGCGGTCATCGATCCGTCTGCTGGCCAGTATGGGGCCTCCCGGGATTGCGTCGCGGCAAGTTGAGACCTCGCTGTCACGGGCCAGGTGCAGCATACGGCCATGGTTCCCGCGGAGGTCCCAAACGGAAAAGACGTTGTTGAAGGTCTGGCCGTCGCCGTGGCACACCGCCAGCGAGTCGCCCGGCCAGTGCTCGATCCAGAACAGATTGGTGACCAGGCCGTCGCTCCCCCAGGAGCCCCCGAAATCCCCCGGTCCCTGTCCCCGCTGTCCCCAGGCCTCGAGGTGGTTTCCGGCCGAGTCGAAGACAAGCAGCTGATGGGAGCCGGCGTTGGCGACGACGATCCTCCCGTCCGGCAGCCTGAGCGCGTCGTCCACCCGGTGAAGCTGGAAGTCGTCGCCTCCCTCGACGGTCCCGATCGAGACGAGGGGCGCGGCATTGACCTGCCAGCCGATGTCGGAACCGGGGGCTGGCCGGGCATTCTCGATGACGAGGATTCCGGCGCTGTCTCGTGTCAGGCTTGCCGGAGCGGCCTCGGCGTCCGGCGCCGATTCGGGGTCCGGCGCGGCTTCGCAGCCGGCGATCGCCAAAGCCAGCAGTCCGTGGACGTGAAGTCTGGCGGGGCGCGTACCGGACATTCCTGGCTCCTCGGCATTGGCGGGCTGGCGCGTCGGACGGCCATCGAGGCATGTCCATTGCGGTGCCGCGGCACGCTCCGCCCGGGTGAATCTACGAAAACTATAGTAGTAATTCGCCAACCACGGCGCAAGGACGGCCTTCCTACCGCGCATCCACCAATCGGCGCATCAGGGCGGGCAGGGGCGTGGCGGTGATCCCGTCGCCGAGCGGATAGGTCTCCTCGCCCGGATAGACGATGAAATTGCGGGCAGCCTGGACATCGGCGGCCGCAATCCGGAAGCCCCGCGGAACCCTGGGGGCGGACGACCGCTTCACCTTGATGGCCCATGGCTCCTGCCCGGGAAGCATGAGAAGCAGGTCGATCTCCGCCCCGGCGCGGGTCCTGTAGAAGAACGCATCGGTGCCCCGCGGCGCGGCGCCGATGAGATTCTCGACGGCGTAGCCCTCCCAGCTGGCTCCTGCCACGGGGTGTCCGAGCAGGTCGTCGAGGGACTTGATGTTGAGCAGCGCGTGAACCAGGCCGCTGTCCCGCACATGGAGTTTCGGGGACTTGATGAGCCGCTTGCCCACGTTCGCATGGTAGGGCTGTATCCTGCGAACCAGCATGAGGTCGACCAGCGTGTCCACGTAGCGGTTCACGGACCGCACCGAAACCCCCAGGCTGCCGGCCAGCGTCGTGGCGTTGAATGGCGCCCCCTGCCAATGCGACAGCATCGTCCAGAGCCGGCGCAGGGTCTCGGCGGGAGCCCGCAGACCCGCCTGGGGAAGGTCGCGCTCCAGGTACGTGCGGATGAAGCTGGCGCGCCAGCGGAGGCTGATGTCGTCGGTGGCCGCCGTGATGCTGTCCGGAAACCCGCCGCGGACCCACGACCGGTTCGGATCCCGGCCCACCTCGAGCGCATCGAGACCCGGCAGTTCGTGGTAGGCGACCCGTCCCGCCAGGGACTCGGCGGACTGACGCAGCAGCGCCCCCGATGCGGATCCCAGGATGAGGAAGTGTCCACTCCTGCGCCCCTCCCGGCGGCGCGCGTCGATCCGCCCGCGAAGGACACGAAAGAGGTCCGGCATCCGCTGGACCTCGTCGAGGATGACCAGCCTGTGGCGATGCAGATCGAGATAGCTGCCGGCATCCGATAGCCGGTCCACGACGGTGGGATCCTCCAGGTCCAGGTACAGGGCGCCGGGAACCTCGCTGGCGACCTCGCGGGCGAGGGTCGTCTTGCCCACCTGCCGCGGTCCGAGCAGGACGACCGAGGGAAAGCGGGCAAGGTCTCTCTGGATCGGTTTCTTGTTGCGTCTGGTGATCATACCTGCTAATCTCTCATGTTCATGCACGATTAGCAATGATAACCGTCTGGAGACGCATTACTTCTACACGCCACCCTCCACCCGCGCGCCCCGCGATGGCTTTGCGGCGAACATCTCGTCGCGGGTCGGCGGCCTCCCCAGGCGCGGGGCGTAGAACTGCGCCGCCAGCGCGTCGATCACGGGCCGGGCGGTGCGGTCGTCGCACAGCGCCACGGCGCAGCCCCCGAACCCGGCGCCGGTCAGCCTGGCCCCGGCTGCGCCCGCCTCGAGCGCGATCGCGACCATCTCGTCCAGCTCGGGCGTACACACCTCGTAGTCGCTTCGCAGGCTCTCGTGCGATGCGACCATCAATTCGCCAAAGCGTGGCAAGTCGCCGGCCCGCATCGCCGCCTCGGCCTGCGTGACCCGGCGGCCCTCGGTGACGACGTGGCGAAAGCGGCGCAGGAGGGTAGGTGTGAGGACGCGCGCGGCGCCGTCGATCAGCCGGGCGAGCCCCCCGCGGGCCACCAGATCCGCGTAGGCCGGCGATCCCGGCGGTGCCCAACCGGCCATGCCCGCGTCCGGTGTTTTGCTGCGGCGTTCCGCGTCGCCGTCCCATCCGGCCATGCCCGCGTCCGGCGTTTTGCCACGGCGTTCCGCGTGGGCGTCCCATTCGGACATCGCCGCGCCCGGCCCCCCGCGGCCCCCGTCACCCCGCCCGGCCCCCCCGTGCCTCACCACCAGATCCAGCGCCTCGCCGCACTGCCTCGCCCTCTCGTTATATGCCGCGCGGGCGCCCCCCGACTTCTCCGCGCGCACCAGCGACGACCCCACCACCCACCGCCACCCCGCCGGCACGGCCACCTTCGTCACCCGCAGCGGCTCGAACTCGATGCGGAGCGCGTGCCCCGCCTCCCCGTGCAGGCACGCCGCCTGGTCCATGCCGCCGCCCTGCAGCCCCACGAAGCGCTCGGCCCGGGCCATCAGCGCGGCGAGTTCGAGGCGCGGCACCTCGGCCGGCCCGGCTCCCACAGCCACCCCATTCGCCTTCAGCAGCGCCAGCGCGGCGGCCACCACCAGCGCCGACGAGGACGACAGCCCCGACGCGACCGGCACGTTGCCCCGCACGGTGCCCTCGATCCCGCGCTCCAGCGGCACCCCGTGCTCGATCAACCCTCGGGCCGCCGCGCGCACGTAGTTCGACCAGTCTCCCTGGTCCGCGCGCTCGATGGGACGTTTCAGCTGAAACGCGAAGGGGGCAAAGCGGGCCCTCGGGCTGTCCAATCTGACCATTGACTCGCCCACGACCCGGAATTCGATCCGGATCTCGCGGTCGATCGCGATCGGCAGCACCGGCAGGCCGTTGTAGTCGGTGTGCTCCCCGATCAGGTTTACGCGCCCGGGCGCGACCGCCGTCCAGCGGCCCGCGGGACGGTCTGGTGCCCGGTGCCCGTCGCCCGTCAATCCGAAAAACGGAGCCGGGGCAATAGTCGGAAGAGCCAGATGCCCGCGCCGGCCGAGACGCCCAGCGCCAGCACCGCCAGCAGTACTTGCCCATAAAGCAGGTATCCGGTCCCGAAGAGCGCCGCGTAGACGAGCACGCAGCCGAGGAACCACGCGAGGAGCGACGCGGTAATCGATCCGGCCTCATCGGATCCGTCGCCGACCCGGACCACCCGCTTCCAGCCCTTGCCCATCGGCCGGATCTGGTCGTAGTAGCGCTGGAGGGTGCCGCGGCGGGCGGGTGGCGTCACCAGCGTGACCCCGACCCATACGACGGTCGTAACGCCCACCCCGATCACCAGCTCTGCCCAGAACGTCAGCGGCGCGAAGCCCATCCATTCGTGCACCCACTCGAAGTAGACTGCGACCAGGGCCGAAATCGTCATTCCGGCGAGCTCGCTCCACACGTTCACCCGGTACCAGAACCAGCGCAACAGGAAGATCAGCCCCGTGCCGGCGCCGATCTGCAGCAGGATCTGGAAGCCCTGGATCGCAGTTTCGAGCTGGAGTGCGACGAAGGCGCCGAGCACCATCAGGCCGACCGTCGACAACCGTCCCACCGCCACGAGCTGCCGGTCGCTCGCTCCCTGGTTCAAGAAGCGGCGGTAGAAATCGCTCACCACATACGACGATCCCCAGTTCAGCTGCGTGCTGATCGTCGACATGTACGCGGCAGCCAGTGACGCAACCACCAGCCCCAGGAGTCCCGCCGGAAGGAACACGAGCATGGCCGGATAGGCCAGGTCATTGCCGACCAGCGAAGGATCGAGGTCCGGGAAGCGGGCCTGGATGTCCGACAGCTCCGGGTAGACCGCCATCGAGCACAGCGCCACGATGATCCACGGCCAGGGACGCAGCCCGTAGTGCGCGACGTTGAACCACAGCGTCGCTTTCACGGCTTCCTTCTCGTCCCTTGCCGCGAGCATCCGCTGGGCCACGTAGCCGCCGCCCCCCGGCTCGGCCCCGGGATACCACGCGCTCCACCACTGCACCGCGATCGGAACAATGAAGATCCCCAGCGCGACGGACCAGTCCGAGAAGTCGGGGAAGAACCGCATGGCCGACTGCAGGTCCGGGTTGGAGATGAGGCCTGCCAGCCCCCCGACCTCGGGCTGCTGCAGCGCGAAGAAGGCCGCGGCGATCGACCCGATCATCGCGACAACAAAGAGGATCAGGTCGGTGACGACGACCCCCCAGAGCCCTGAAGTGGCAGAGTAGAGCACGGTCACCGAGCCCGCGATCAGCACCGTGGTGAGCGGGTCGAGGCCGAGCAGCACGCCCCCGATCTTCGTGGCCGCGAGCGTCACGGTGGCGATGATCATCACGTTGTAGAAGACGCCGAGGTAGAGGGCGCGGAACCCCCGCAGGAAGGCGGCCGCCCGCCCCGAGTAGCGCAACTCGTAGAACTCGATGTCGGTCAGCGCGCCCGATCTGCGCCAGAGCCGCGCGTAGAAGAAGACCGTGCACATCCCGGTGATCAGGAAGGCCCACCACGTCCAGTTCTGGGCGACCCCGCCGGTCCGCACGATGTCTGTGACCAGGTTCGGCGTGTCGGTCGAGAAGGTCGTTGCGACCATCGAAGTGCCCAGCAGCCACCATGGGAGTTTGCGCCCCGACAGGAAGAACTCGTCGGTGCCGGAACCGGCGCGGCGGGCGAAGCGAAGACCGATTGCGACGACGGTGAGGCCGTAGAGGGCGATGACGATCCAGTCGAGGGTGGTGAGTTGCATCGGCTTCAGTCGAGGTGTGAGAGGTGCGGAGGAGCGTCCCAAAGATCCATCGGATAGGCCTTCGATTCTACCAGCGCATGCAGTGCCTGGGCCACTCCCACCTGGTCGCCGGGGAAGGTGACACCGAGCCAGAGCGCGTCGGTGGGGAGCACGGTGCAGCGTACCCGCCCGGCCGCGATCAGGTCGTTCATCGCCTCCGAGAGGTAGAACTCGCGGTCAGGCCCGGGCACCGCCGCGAGGAATTCGGCGAAGAGGCCACACATAGGGGCGAGAATCTCGGGCGGGAAGCCCCAGAGGTTTGTGCAGACAGGAGCGTGCAGGGGCACGTCAACGGGCCGGCCGGCGACGTCGCGGCCCCTCACGCGCGCGCCGTCGCGGCGGAGTTCCAGGCCCTCGGTCAGCCGCAGAAGGGCGCCCGCCTCACCGATTTCGCAGAGGCCCCGGGAGACGCCGCCGCTGTCCGACAGGGTCGCCGAGAGGGGGTAGCCGACGGTGAAGGCGCGGGCGGGGGGGCGCTCGGAGGCGCTGGTGCCGGCGTTCCGCACGGCGGCGGCGAGCGTTGCGTACGCCTCCCGGCCGTAGAAATCGTCGGCGTTGCAGACGGCGAAGGGGCCGTCGACGTGTTCGGCCGCCGCGAGGACGGCGTGGGCGGTCCCCCAGGGGCGGGCGCGGTTGGGTGGGGGAGGCTGGTATGCGAACCGGATATCCAACCCGGCCGCGACGGCGCGGCGCAGATGCGCGTCGAAGTCCTGCCGCAGCGCCTCCCGGATCACGAGCACGAACCGCTCGAACCCCGCGAGCGCGCCATCGTAGAGCGCGTAGTCGAGGAGCGCCGCGCCACCGGGACCGACGGGCGCCAGCTGCTTGAGGCGGCCGAAGCGGGTCGAGCGGCCGGCCGCGAGGATGACGAGGGTGAGGGGCGGGGAGGAGCCGGTCATGGGGTGTTCGGATCGCCGGGGCTGCCGCCCTCCCCCAACCCCGCCAGCCTGAGCAGCACGAGCGCATTCGTCGAAGTGGCGATGCCGTCGCGCAGGCGGTAGTCGAAGGTGAGCTCGCTGGCGTCGCCTGCGACGGACTCGGTGAAGTGTACGGCGACGGCCCGTTCGGTGAGATCGTTGGCGTCGGCAAGCGTGAGGTCGTGGGTGGTGACCGCGCCGATGGCCCGGGTCGCCAGGAGTTTGCGCAGCACGGAACGGGCCGCGATTCGCCGCTCGGCGCTGTTCGTTCCCTGCAGGATTTCGTCGAGGAGGTAGAGGGTCGGGGAGCCATGCGCCGCGTCCACCACCCGCTTCAGCCGCTGCAGCCCAGCCATGAAGTACGAGACACCCTCGGCGAGCGAGTCCTCGATGCGGATGCTGGTCATCACGCGGAGTGGCGGCAGTCGGAAGTCCGCGGCGCAGACCGGACCGCCGGCCTGGGCCAGCACCGCGTTCAGTCCCACCGCGCGGAGCAGGGTCGACTTTCCCGACATGTTGGAGCCCGTGACGAGGAGAAAGGAAGCGGCGGGGCCGATTTCGACATCGTTGCGGACGCAGGTTTCCGGCGGGAGGAGGGGGTGGCCGAGGGCACGGGCCCGCATTCCGGTGGCGCCGTTGTCGAGGACGGGCATCGTCCAGTCGGGGTGGTCGGCTGCAAGCGACGCGAGCGCCGCCAGCGCCTCGGCCTCGCCGACCGCATCGAGCCACCCCCTCACCCGGCGACCCGACCGCACCTTCCAGCGCTCGAGCGCGGCCAGGACGTGGACGTCCCAGTGGAGGATCACCGCGACGGGGATGTGGAAGAGCGGGGACCGTCTGGCGTCGACCATGTCGAGGAGGCGGCGCAGGGCGTCGATCTCGGCGGGCGCGGCGCGGGTTCCGGCGCGGGCGCGCGGCTCGTCCGGGCCGCCGTGCGCCCCGTCGCCATCCCGCGCACCGTCGCCAATCAGGTCGCGAATGTCCGTCGCGTAGCGCGATTCGAGCGGTGCGGCGCCAAGGTGGCCGAGCAGGGGGCCGTAGCGGCGCACCCCCGATTCGCCGTCGTCCGCCTCGTCGAATACGCTGTGGATCTTCTTCCACCTGTGGGTGACGACCATGGTGGAGAGGATGAGCGGCCAGACCAGCGCGGGGATGGGCACCGCGCCAAGGGAATAGAGGACGATCGCGGTCACGTTCACCGGCGGCAGCAGGAAGCCGGCGGCGCGGAGCCAGGGGTGCCCGCGGAGCCACGGCGTGCCCTCGGCCCAGCGGAGAAAGGCGTCGGTGGCGGAATCGGCTTCGTCCGCTTCGGCGGGCGCCCGGCCGGCCCCGCGTGCCGTGCCGCCCCCGTCCCCAACCAGCCGCCCCTCCGCCGCGAGGCGATCCCGGAAGTCGAGGGCGCCCGCCATCTCGCCGACCGCCTCCTGGCGCATTGCGACGGTGTCCGGATCCGCGGGTTCGAGCAGCCACGCCTGCAGCGTTCGCCATCCGGGCGACGTGCCGCATACTCCCGCCAGGTGCGTGAGCGACGCCTGGCCGTACAGGTCGAGGTCGTCCGCGTAGTCGTGATCGCGGGGCGGCGCGAAGCCGGGCACCGTTGGCGCCTCCGGCCACGGTTGCATTTCCGGCCACGACCGCGCGATGCGGGCGATCCCCTCCCGGTTGAAGCCGGCCATCAGCTCCGCGCGCCGCAACCGTCGCCGGGCGGCGCGTTGCCGCGCCACCAACACCACGAAGAGCGCGGCCCCGGCGGCCATCAGCAGCCACGCAGGCGTGCTTCGGCCCACGGCGAAGAGCCACCATGCGCCCGCCACGGTCGCCGTGAAGAGGGCCAGGCGCATGCGGCCGCAGCGGCGAACGGCACCCCACTGAGCGGCGGCCTTCAGGTCGAAGCGTGCCGCCCGTTCCCCGTAGACGGTTTCGGGTAGCGCCTTCGTGCGGCTCCGTTCACGTTGCATGGATGAAACTAAGCGGTTTGCCCGTGGGCCGAGACCTGTTCCACCCCGAGGTCATCGCCGACCCCTACAGCTGCTTCGGCCACCTCCGCGACACCGACCCCGTCCACTGGAACGCCCGCTTCGGCCTCTGGCTGGTGACAGGGTACGACGAAGTCGTCTGGATTCTCCGTCACCACGAGCTCTTCTCTTCGGCGGTCATCAGGCAAGGGGCGGGGCCGCTCTACCCGCCGATCGACCCGGACGACCTGCACCTCTTCGACGGAATCCGCGACTTCCGTGCCGCCCAGCTGGTCGAACAGGACCGGCCGGACCACCTCCACCAGCGCAGCGTGGTGCACGGCTACTTCACCCCGAAGGCAATGGAGGAGTGGCGGCCGTTCGTGCGGGCCGCGGTGGACGAATTGCTCGACCGGGTCCGGCCGCGGGGCGAGATGGACGTGCTGACCGACCTGGCGGCACCGCTCCCCGTGCGGATCATCGCCGAAATGATGGGCGTCCCGTATGCGGACCGCGATCGACTACGCGCCATGGCCGACGGCATCCTCTACATCAACCGGGGTGAGCCGCACCGCCTGCGGCCGCTCGCGCGGGCGGTCCGGGAGATTGTCGAGTATGCCGCGCCGCTGGTGGAGGAGCGGATCGGCCGGGGCGGTTCCGACTTCATTTCCGTGTTGACCGAGGGAGAGGAGAGCGGCGTCTTCACCCGGCACCAGGTGCTCGTGAACACCGGGCTTCTCCTCTTCGCGGGCCACGAGACGACGATGAACCTGATCTGCAACGGCCTGCTCGCGTTCATCCGCCACCCGGAGCAGTGGGAACGCCTGCGCGCCGACCCGGCCGGGATGGCCCGCACCGCCACCGAGGAATGTCTGCGCTACGATCCCCCGGTGAAGTCCACCCAGCGGATCGCGGCCGCGGATGTCGAGCTGGCAGGCCGCACAATTGCCAGGGGCGACCGGATCCGGTGGATCATGGCGGCGGCCAACCGGGACCCCCGCGTCTTCACCGACCCCGACACCTTCGACATCGGGCGGCAGCCGAACCCGCACCTTTCGTTCGGGTCGGGCATCCACTACTGCCTGGGGGCGACCCTGGCCCGGATCGAGGGGCAGGAGGTGTTTCGGGGGCTGGCGGAACGCTTCGAACGCTTCGAACTTGCCGGGGGACCGCCGGAGTACCAGCCCAGCCTCCAGTTCCGGTCGGTGAAATCGTTGCCCGTCAGGTGGCCTCTGTGAACGACACGTCTTTCGCCTCGCGGGACTCCTCCCCGGACGAGTCTCCGCCGCTCCACATCGAAGTGGACCACATGCGCTGCGTCGGCAACGCCATGTGTCTGGAGCTGGCGCCCGGCGTCTTCGCGCACAACCATTGGCGCCAGTCGGAGGTGGTCGACCCGGAGGGCGACAACCTGGAGGACATCCTCGAGGCCGCCGGAAACTGCCCCACCTCCGCCATCTCCGTCAGCGACGCCGCGACCGGCAAGGTGCTGTTCCCGTGACCGTCCTCGACTTCGCGCGCCGCAAGCGGGCCGGCGAACCGATCGTGATGATCACCGCCTACGACGCGCTCTTCGCGGGACTGGTCGACGCGGCGGGCGTGGACGCGATTCTCGTGGGAGACTCGGTGGCCACGGCGCTCGGCGGCGAGGGAACCACGCTCTCCGCCACCGTCGAGCAGATGATCTACCACGGGCGGATGGCCGCCCGGGGCGCCAGCCGCGCGCTGGTCGTCGTGGACATGCCTTTCATGAGCTACCAGGTGTCGCCCCGGGATGCGGTGAGGAATGGGGGCCGAATCCTCAAGGAGACCGGCGCCGGCGCCGTCAAGCTGGAGGGCGGGGCCGAGGTCGCGCCCGCGGTGGAGGCGCTGGTGACAGCGGGCGTCCCGGTCATGGGACACCTGGGCTTCACGCCGCAGGCGGTGCACCAGCTCGGCGGCCCCCGCGTTCAGGCTCGCGCCCAGGGCGCCCTGGAAAAGCTCATCCGGGACGCCCGCGCGCTCGAGAAGGCGGGTGCCTTCGCGGTGGTCCTGTCCATGATGCCGGGGCGTATCGCCCAGAAGGTCACCCATGTGCTCTCCATTCCCACGATCGGCTTCGGCGCGGGCCCGCTCTGCGACGGGCAGGTGCTGGTGCTGACGGACATGCTGGGGCTCAGCGAGGCGGATGGGGCCGGGGGCCCGAAGCGGTACGCCGAGCTCGGGGCCGAGGTGCGCGAGACGGTCGCCCGCTACGCGCAGGAGGTGCGGAGTGGGCTTTATCCGGGTGCGGGGCAGGGATAGCCTACCCGCCCCTACCGCCCCTTCGCCGCCGCGATCCTCTCTTCGGCCATCCAGTCGGCCGCGCGCGCGGTGCTGATCCCCAGCTCCTCGGCCATCGCGATCACCTGCAGGGTCTGATCGTAGATGTTGGCCACTTTGGAGTAGACCGTGAAGTCCTCGGTCGCGCGGCCGTTCACCTCCTCCTGGGAGCGGATCAGGCCGCCCGCGTTGACCAGAAAGTCGGGCCCGTAGACGATTCCCCTCGCCTTCAGCTCGTCCCCGTGGCGGTCTTCGGCCAGCGCGTTGTTGGCGCCGCCGGCGACCGCGGGACACCGAAGCCGCGGGATCGTGTCGTCGTTGATCACGGCGCCGATCGAATTCGGCGAGAACACGTCGCACTCGACGTCGTAGATCTCGTCCGGACCGACCACTTCGGCACGCAGCTCGCTCGCCGCCCTGGCCAGGACAGGCTCGTAGATGTCGGTCACGGTCAGCCGCGCGCCCGCCTCGTGACAGAAGCGCGCCAGCGCGAAGCCCACGTTCCCGAGCCCCTGGATCGCTATGTGGCGTCCCCCGATCGAGTCGCTCCCGGTGGTCGCCTTGAGCACCGCGCGAATCCCGCAGCTGACCCCGTAGGCGGTCGTGCGCGAAGGGTCGCCCGCGCCGCCGGCGGATTCGTTCACGCAGGACACGTGCCGGGTCGCGCCCCGGATCACCGCCATGTCATGCGAGTTCGTGCCGATGTCCTGTCCCGCTATGTACTCGCCCGCCATCGTGTCGATGAACCGGCCCATGGCGCGGAGCAGCGCCGGGTTCTTGCCGGTCCGCGCGTCGCCGATGACGACGGATTTGCCGCCGCCCAGGTCGACGCCGCTGATGGCGGCCTTGTAGGTCATGCCCCGCGCCAGGCGCAGCACGTCATTCAGCGCCGCTTCCTCGGTGGGGTAGGGGAGCATGCGGATCCCGCCCAGTGCCGGGCCCAGGGTCGTGTCGTGTATCGCGATGATCGCTCGGAGTCCCGAGTCGTTGTCGTTGCAGAAGACCAGCTTTTCGTAGTTGTGTTCGCCCATCAGCGGAAACACCGTCATAGGCTTGTCGCGTCTCCTTTCACGGTCCGTCACTCTCTTCTTCAGGTGGGTACCGGCCGGCGCCGCATGGAACCGGCCGCGCCGGGAAAGATAATCCCATCGGCCCGCGGCTGCCGCCCGGGGGTTCTTGCGGCTGCTGCACCGCCGCCCTACGGTACCCATCGGGGAAGCTGCAGTCCACGGCCGGACGACCGGAGTTGCCGTCCGCCTGCCCAAGGAGGTCCCATGCCCAGCCAACCGCGCACCCCACCTCAAACCGATGTCACTCGCGAGAACCGTAAAGCAAACATTACAGAATGTCGTGTTCTCTTTACGTTTCTGGCGTTCCTGGCTGCGGGAGCCGTCGCCCGACCGATCGCGGCCCTGCAGGAGCGGGAGGAACAGGAGACCGATCCGGTCGCCGCGCTCGTCGAGCGCCTCACTCTCGACGAGTACAAGGCGACCCTGAAGGGTCTGACGCAGTTCGGCGACCGCCGCCAGGGCACGCAGCGGAACCGCGACGCGGTGGACTGGATCGAGGCCTGGCTTCAGGACGCGGGTTGCACGAACACGGAGCGCGTCCACTACGAATATGCGCCGGTGCGGTTCGCCGACCCGCCGCGCCGCGCACCGACTCCGGCCCAGGCGCCCGCCCCACGTCCGGCTGCCCGCCAGCAGAGCGAGGACCTGACCACACCGACCGGAGGCCTCGTGGGACGCCGGGGACGCGGCTCCGGCGGCAGCACCATCTTCGGCTACCGGGCCCGCACCGGCGTCAACCGCGGCCTCATGGCCCAGCCCGACGAGCGGATACGCGAGCTCAACCGCGAGGAGCCGGTCGACGGCGACCGGTCCCAGGTCTACTGCACCAAGGTCGGCACCACGCGCCCCGACGAGATGTACATCCTGGGCGCGCATATGGACGGGCATGGCGTGAACGAGGCGGTGGACGACGACGGCTCCGGCACGGCGCTGGTCATGGAACTGGCCCGCATCTTCAGCTCGCCGGACGTCGAGACCGAGCGCTCGATCCGCTTCATCCTGTGGAACAACGAGGAAACGGGGCTGAACGGCGCGCGGGCGTACGTCGAGCAGCGGCAGGAGCTGCAGGGCGTCGAGGATCCTCCAGGCTCCGGCCAGTATCCCGAGCCGCGCTGGCTGGGGATGATCCAGCACGACATGATGCTGTGGGACCACGGAGCCCCGGGCCCCGACGGTCAGGTCAGCCGGGACCAGCGTCCGGAGGCCGACGTCAACATCGAATTCCAGTGGAACTCGGAGATGGTCGACGAGTCGATGAACCTGGCGTTCCACTTCAAGTTCGCGAACGCGCGCTACGCCACCGACTACCCGGCCACGGTCGGGCCGCACATGACCAACACCGATTCGACGCCCTTCATGAACCTTGTCGCGGCCATCAGCCTGCGCGAGAACGAACGCGGCGCTCAGGTGGGTGCGGGGTGGAACCCGAACTGGCACCAGCCCACCGACGTGTGGACGACCTACTCGGATGACGACTTCCGGCTGGGACTGAACGCCGCCCAGACGACGCTCGCCGCAATCGCTCAACTGGTGGGGGCAAGTGTGGGGCGGTAGCGCGCAGCCGCGTCGCCCGACGACTCCGTCGGGTCGGCGCTTTCGGTGAGATCCGCATGAGTGCCGGCGACGCGGAATGAGTGTCGGCGACGCGGACCGGCTCCTTCGCTACCAGCCAGACGATCGTCCTCCGGCCGGCCTGGTGCTGGGGAGCGGCCTGCAGATCGTTGTGCTCGGCATCACGGGGCTGGTCGCGTTCCCCACGATCGTGGTCCGGGCCGCGGGAGGAACCGAGGCGTACCTGTCGTGGGCCGTGTTCTGCACGGTGGCCGTCAGTGGCGTTGCGACGATGCTGCAGGCGTCGCGGCTCGGCCGGATCGGCGCGGGATACATCCTCACGATCGGTCCGGCGGCGGCCTACATCGGGATCTGCGTGACCGCTCTCACCGTGGCCGGCCCCGGGGTCCTTGCCGTCCTGGTCGTCATCTCGTCCCTGCTTCCCCTGGCCATCTCGGCGCGGCTGTCGCTCTTCCGCCGGATCCTGACGCCGACCGTTGTCGGCACGGTGAACATGCTGATACCGGCGACGGCGCTGCCGGTCGTATTTGGCCGTCTGTCCGACGTGCCGGAAGCTGCGCCGACCCTGGCAGGGCCGCTGACCGCCGCGGCGACGATCTTCGTCATCAGCGTGATCCATCTCAAGACCCGACCACGGCTGCGTCTATGGGCGCTGCTGCTCGGAGTCGTCGCCGGAACGGCCGTCGCGGCGGCCTTCGGACTGTACGACCTGGAACGCGTGCTGCGGGCCTCCTGGGCAGGGCTGCCGCCGAGCGCATGGCCGGGCCTCGATCTCGACTTCGACCCCGTGGTGCTGGGCTTGCTGCCGGCTTTCGTGTTTGTGGCGCTCATAGGGACCATCCAGACCATCACTGCCGCCGTTGCCGTTCAGCGCGTGTCGTGGCGGCGGTCGCGGGCGGTGGACTACCGCGTCGTGCAGGGTGCGGTGGCTGCGGACGGAGTCGGCAAGCTGCTGTGCGGCGTCGGCGGGATCATGCCGACCCAGACGACCACGGTCAGCGTCCCGACGATCGAAATCACCGGGGTCGCCGCTCGGCGCGTCGGCATCGCGGCCGGCGCCCTGATGATCGTGCTCGCGTTCATCCCGAAGGCGCTGGCCCTGGTACTCGCGATCCCGGAGCCCGTGTATGCCGCCTATCTGATGGTTCTCCTGGCTCTGATCTTCGCACGCGGCATGTCCGAGGTGATCCAGGGCGGAATGGACCACCGCAAGGCATTGATTGCAGGCCTGGGGTTCTGGGTCGGCGTCGGCTTTCAGAACGGCATGCTGTTTCCCGAGCACCTGGAAGGCGTCGCGGGCGGATTGCTGGCAAACGGCATCACCGTGGGCGGCCTGACAGCCATCCTCATGACCCTGTTCCTGGACGTGACCGCGCCCCGGGTGAGTCGATTCGAGGGAGAATCAGACCTGTCCGCGCTGCCGAAGATCCGGGAGCTGATCCGTGAATTCGCGGCGAGGAGCGGCTGGGGCTCGACGATGGTGGATCGCCTCGACGCCGCGAGCGAGGAGACGCTGTTGGCGCTGGTCGGTCAGGATGACGGTGACCAGCCTCGCGAGCGCCGCCGCCTGCTGCTGTCGGCGCGCAGGGAAGCGGACGCCGCAGTCCTCGAGTTCGTCGCCACGGCCGGCGAGGAGAACATCCAGGACAGTATCGGGATGCTGGCGGACCGGCCCGACGACCTGCGGATGGAGCGGGAAGTGTCGCTGCGGCTGCTGCGGCACATCGCCTCGTCGGTGCGCCACCAGAAGTTCCACGACGCGGATATTGTGACCGTACGCGTGGACGCGCCGACCACCCGGTCGTGACGGCGGAGTGCCGGGCCCTTTATCCGCCGAGACGCGCGATCTCCGCCTCCGCCGCGATATGGCCGAAGCCGGCCCAGCCCGAGCCCTCCAGGATGCGGCGGAACATCTCCTCGCCCTGCTCCACGCGCCCGTTGTAGAAGTGCCAGTTGGCAACGCCGTATGCGATTGCCACGCCTGCGGGGTCCTCGCTCTCCGGGTCCCACAGCTCGTCGACCTCGATCTCTCCCTTGTACATGAGCAGGAGGCGGTGGTAGCTGGTGTTTTCGATCACGTCCAGCTCCGCGGTCACCGGCTCCAGCACGACCGCGGCCTCCTCGTCGCGGCCCAGCCGGCGCAGCGCCATGTACCACCAGTGCGAGATCGCGACGAGCTGGTCGGGGTTGGTGGTCACGGCGAAGTAGTCCTCGTATGACTGAAGGGCGGTCTCGAAGTCGCCCTTGAGGTAGTGGGCCAGCGCGAGGTGGTAGTGGATGTTCGACTGCAGCGTGCTGGTCGGGATGCCGCGCTCGTTCGGCTGGCCGTCCGGCTCCACCTCGTCCGGCTGCCCCGCGATGAGCCCGGCGGCGTGCGACAGATCCTCGATTGCCCGGTCGAAGTCGCGCACGCTGATCCACCGGTGTCCGCGATGCCGGTACATACGCGCGTCCTCGGGGTGCTTGCTGACGCCTTCGGAGAAGACCTCGATCGCGTCGCGGTAGCGCCCCGTGTACCCGATGCGGCGGCCGAGCCAGATGATCGCGTCGGCGTCGTCGGGGTCGGCGTCGTAGTCGGCGCGGGCGGCGGCAATGTCGTCGGCCTGCCGGGACGCCACCTCGTCCGGCCGCGTTGGAGGGTAGAGCGGCTCGCCGAGCAGGGAGAAGGCCTCGGCGCCCTCGGGCACCGCCGGAGTGACGGCGGTCGCGGGCGTCTCGGCCGGAGCGGAATCGCCGGAACCGCTGTCTGCGGGGCCGCAAGCGGTGAAGAGCGGGGCGAGGAGCGCGGTGTTGATGAGGAAGGTGCGATGCATGTGGGTGCGATGGATGGTGTGGGACGGCGGTGCGTGGTGGACAAGGTTGGGGCCGGGGCTGGTGGGGTCAACCGGATGGGTCGCTGTGGCATCGTCGGATGGTCCGCCCGCCGAGCGGCACCGCTTTGCGCCCGCCGCATTCACCGGGTAGAATTTCCACCGTGGCCGGGGCGACCCCTTTGGCAAGGAGCCGTGCAGAAATGTCGATTGCGAAGCTGACCAGAATCCCGCTCTTGACAGGAGCCTTCGCGCTCGCGGGTGTCGCCGCCCTGGCCCTGTCCGCACCCGGCCTCGCCGCCCAGGCCAACGGCTCTGCCAGCGGCTCCGCCGCCCAGGACGAAGTCACCTTCAGCCGCGACATCGCGCCGATCCTGCAGCGCAGCTGCGTGCGCTGCCACCGTGACGGCGGCGTGGCGCCGATGTCGCTCGTCGAGTTCGCCGAGGTGAAGGAGCATGCGAGCCAGATCGTTCGCCGCACCGCGATCCGGGACCGGGCCGGGGCCATGCCTCCGTGGTATGTCGAGAAGGACATCGGCATCCAGCACTTCAAGGACGACATGTCGCTCCACGACTGGGAGATCGACGCGCTGGAGCGCTGGTGGCGCGCCGGGACCCCGGAGGGCGATCCCGCCGACCTGCCGCCGCCCCTCGAATTCGACGACGACGTGGTCTGGGTGGCGGGCGAACCCGATCTGATCGTGAAGCTGCCCGAGGTGCTGGTGGAGAGCGACGTGCCCGACTGGTGGGGCGACATCGAGCCGATCCCCACCGGTCTGGAGGAGGACCGGTACGTCAAGTCGGTCGAGATCCGCGAGGTGAACGACGTCGGCCGCACCGCGGACGGCGGACATGAAGGTCGCCACACCGTTGGTGGCCGGTTTGTCGTGCATCACATGATCTGGAGCACGTACAAGGCGGCCGAAACCCTGGAGGATGGCACCCGGACCCGGGCAAGCGTGGTGACCTGGCCCGTCCACGAAGTCGGCCGCGAGCCCGACATCTTCGACCAGGACGCCGGGCGCCTCCTGCGCGCGGGGTCGTCCATCGTCTCCAACTCCCTTCACCTGCACTCCAACGGCCGCGACACCCGCGCCCACCTGGAGATCGGCTTCCGCTTCCATCCGCCCGACTACGAGCCGAAGTACCGGCGCACGAGCTTCGGGCTCGGCAACGGCAGCGACATCGACATCCGCGCCGGCGAAGCGGGACAGGAGCTGCACGCCTACCAGGTCCTGAACCAGCACACCAAGATCGTCACCTTCGAGCCCCATCTGCACGCGCCGGGGATGCGCATGTGTCTCGAGGCGATCTGGGGCTTCAACGTCGAGACGATCAACTGCGTCGGCTACGACCACAACTGGGTCCGCGGCTACACCTACGAGCAGGACCATCAGCCGCTGCTGCCCGAGGGCACGATCCTGCACATCATCGGCTACATGGACACTTCGGACGCGAACCGGAACGTGCCGGACACCCGCAACTGGCAGGGTTCGGGGAACCGCTCGGTCGCGAACATGTTCATCGACCTCGGCATGCGGGTCGAACTCACCGACGAGCAGTTCGTGGAGGAGATGGCGCGGCGGCGCGCGAAGCTCGCGCTGGGCCCGAACGATCACGTGGTCGGGTGCCCGCTCTGCATGGTGATCCCGGCGAACGGGAATCCGGAATACTGGGCGGACGGGGGTGGTGGTGCGGGCGGAGCGAGCGGTGACCCCAGGAGTTCGGGCAACGGACGCGGGCCGGGCGGCGATGCCGGGCGGGGGAGCGATGCCGGCCGCGGCAGCGACGCCGCCGGACGCCGCAACAGGTAGCGCGATGCGCTGCGTGACGATCCGGCTTGCGCTGCTGGCCCTGACAGCCGGTGCCGTCGCTTTCCAGGACGCCACCGCCCAGACCTACCAGCGCGGGCAGAACGTCGCACCCGCCTTCGAGGGGTGGGTGCCGAACGAGGACGGCACCTTCAGCTTCCTCTTCGGCTACATGAACCGGAATTGGAGCGAGGAGCTCGACGTTCCGGTCGGCGAGGAAAACAGCTTCTCGCCCGGGCCGGCGGACCGCGGTCAGCCGACCCACTTCCTGCCGCGGCGCAACCGCTTCGTCTTCGAGGTGCGCGTCCCGGCGGATTGGGGCGACAAGGAGCTGGTGTGGACGCTGACGACCAACGGCGTCACGGAGCGGGCGTACGCGACGCTGAGGCCCGACTACATCGTGGACAACACGGTGATCATGTCCGAGACGGGCGCCCTCGGCGCGGGCTCCAGCGACGCGCGGATGCGTGGCAACCAGCCCCCGACCATCACCCTGGAGGGCCCCGAGGAAATAATGGCCGCGGTGGGCCGCCCTGTGACCATCACCGTGCTCGTCGAGGACGACGGGCTGCTCCGGTCGCGACGCCCCTCCCCGCCGGACCCTCCCGAGACGGCAGAGGACTCCGCGCGCGCCGACTCGATCTGGAACGCTCCGCCGACCCTCTCCAGCAGGCAGCTCAGGCCCCCGTCGCGGATCACCGTACAGAAGGTGAACGGACTCTTCATGTCGTGGTTCCTGTACCGGGGCGAGGGGGTCGCGGGCGGGGCCGGAGGAGCGGGCGGCGCCGGAGGAGCGGGCGTGGGCGGCCAGGGCGATCTGCGCGCCGAGGTGGGCGCAAACGATCCCGGCCTCGCGGGCGCGGTGACCTTCGATCCGCCCCAGATCAAGGTGTGGGAGGACACGCGCGCCGGGGCGAATTCGCCGTGGGCGCCGCTCTGGGTGCCGCCGGCGCTGCCCGAGGACGGCCGCTGGACGGTCGACGTCACCTTCGACCGACCGGGGACGTATCTGCTGCGCGGCCGGGCGGACGACGGCGGGCTGTACGCGGATGTGGAGGTGAAGGTGGTTGTGAGGGGGACGGCGAGTTGAGCTAGCGACCGGGCTAACCCACGGACGGCAGCATTCCCGCACACGGCTTGCCGCTTACCCGGCGCAGCGGGTAGAGGGCCACCTGATGGGCGTAGTTGAAGAAGTGGACGGATCCGTCCTCGGCGCTCTCTTCAAAGTACTCGTTCGCCACCACCGCACTGTCGCGGAAGATGCCGATCAGGTTGCGCTCGATCATGTTCCTTTTCGGGTTGCGGATCGTCGCGTGGCACCCGCTCGCGGGATCCACGACGGCGCCGGTCACTCGGAAGCCACCCCACGTTCCTACCAGCTGGATAGCGCCCACGCCGACGAGCACGAGGTTGTCCCGCCCGTCCGTCGCCGCAAGCGGTCCCCCGGTAATCGCCTGCTCCGCCGCCAGCGCCTCGGGGATCAGCAGCCTGCCCTTCCGGCGGCTCTCGCGGTAGTACACCGTGACCGAATCCGATTCGTCATCATACTCCGACGGCACGAGGTCTGTACCGTACTCCGACACCACGAAGGCGGTGCTCGGTGTGCACGCGATCTTCGACTTCCACAGCTGCCATTCGACGATTCCGTCGTCGTTCGTCCAGCTGTCGGGATCGTAGTCGCCGGTCACATTCGGCCCGATCGCCTCGTCGTCACCACCGTCGCCTCGCCTGACGACGCCGCCCAGGGCCGGCACCGCGGGCTGGCCGGCGAAGTCGCATACCGCACCGTCCCGGGGGTGAACTCGCGGGGTCCAGTTGCCGAGGTACTGCCCCTGCGGACCGAACTCGATGACCTTGAGTGCGCCGGCCACATACAGCCTGCCGCCCGAAGCGGCCGAGAGGCCGTGGATCCCTCTGCTCAGCTCTTGCGGGCCGTCTCCGGTCGGCACCATGTAGGTCCGGATCCACTCGCCGGTCTCGAGCGAGAAGGCCATGATCCCTTCGGGCTCCTCGTCGTCGCGCACATACACGATGCCCCGTTCGTGGTCGATGCTCGATTCCCAGCGAATGCTGCGCATTTCGTCGTCGATCACGACTCGGCCGGCGTCGTAATCGATCTCGAGGACCTGTTGGGCACCCTCGCCGCAGCCGGTCCAGACCGATAGACCAGCGGCGGTCAGGGTGGACATCGCGAGTCGCTTCATGGGGATTTCGGCAAGGTGCCTCGAACTTCGCTGTTCATGTAGTGATATTATGCAGCTTACGGTGTTCTGTTCCATTGTGGGGGTGATATGCTCGTTTCTTCAGCAAATCCTGAAGGGATTTCGACCGGGCCGTCCACTGACGGAACGGCGCCGATGAGAGCGGCCGCGCTCGGCCCGAGACACCTCTTCGGTGTTGCCGTTGCGGCCTTCGCGCTGCATGGCCCTGTCCTGCAGACGGTGCATGGGCAGGTGCCGATCTTTGCGGAAGGTCAGGGTGAACGGCAGCTGGCCGGGTATCAGTGGGACACCCTCTGGACGTTCGGCGGCCCGGGCGACACCCTGCTTGCGTCGGCGCATTCGTTGGTTCCGGATGGTCGCGGGGGGCTGTTTTTCGCAGATGCGAAATCGTTCAAGGTGCATCATCTCGATTCCGACGGACACCTGCTATGGTCGTGGGGACGAGAAGGAGGCGGGCCGGGTGAGGTCCGCGTGGCCATGGCCATGACGCTGGACAGGGACGGGGGGGTGTTGTTGGTGGACCCCGGGAACCTCCGGATAGTCAGAATTGATCGGGATGGACGATTGGTGGCGGAGGTGCCGCTGCGCATTGACGCCGGCTGGGTCTTCGATGTCGTTGTCCTGTCTTCGGGCACGTATGTCATGCAGACCAGCGGATCTGACCCGTGGGTACTGGTCGATAGCACCGGGATGCAGATTGGAGTGGCTGACGCTCCTCAGGGATTGGCGGATTTCACGGTGCCCCAACGGGCGGGATCGATTGTGAAATGGAAGGATGAGCAGTGGGCGTTCGGATTTGAGACTGCCAACGGCTGGTTCACCTTCGATCGGGAGGTGTCCGCGTTGGGGTCACCTTACGTGGAACACACCGACGTGTTGCCGGCGAACGCCACCCAACCTCCGCCGGGCACAGTCCCGTCCGGCTATTCGTTGTCGGTGAGGGGCGACACCCTGGCGGTCCTTTTCATGGGACGGACACGAGCGAGATCCCGGCTGATCGATCGATACGACATGCACTCGGGCTCCTATCTGGACTCGCTCATCCTGCCGATGGCCGCCAAGGCGGCGTCCGTTGGACCGCAGGGACAGGTGTTCGTGGTCACGTACGATGAGTTCCCCACTGTAATGGCCCTCGCGTCGCGCACACCATCCTTCTGACCCGCTGCACCCCCACCGCTGCTGCAACACGGCCACTTAGCCCCCGGCCTCCGCGACCCTCGGCAGGATTCCCCCGGGTTGCCCGAAGTGGGCGACCAGGCCCTGTTCCTGTAATGAGGGCTCAGGGCAGGGAGCGGCAAAGCGGTCGAGGCTCGGAGAGTGGTACAGGCAACCGACTTCGTCGTGGGGTCTGCTGCGGATGAAGTCGTCCGCGCAGGAGAGCGCTTTCCGCCAGGCGTCCTTCGATTCAATGGGATTGAAGGGTGCCGCCAGGGCCAACCGGTCGATTTCCTCCGGCTGGTAGCGGCCTCGGCGCTTCAGCTGCTCGAGGAGCGAGGCTGGAGTGAACCCCGGGTCCTTCCCGACGGCCGCCCAGACCATGGCGCCCAGCGGAAGGACATGCTCGTGCGCATAGAGGATGTCCACGAAGTCCCTCGCCTCGTCACGACCTGCCAGAGCGAGCACCTTGTTGATCGCGAGATCCACCTCGTGCAGCAACAGGCCACCCGTCTCGTGGCGCACCAGGGGCATGAAGCGCCATGCCGAATCGTGAGCCCAGTCGACGCGCGTTGCTTCGTTACCGGACTGCACGCTGGCCCGAACGAGGCCGGGCTGGCTGAGGAGGACCTCCAGGTGGTAGCCGGCTTCCTCCAGGGCCTGGCTGTCTCGTGCGAATGACTCCGCGACGGCCTCAACGGAGTCGTGAAAGAAATCGATGTCGTCGCTGAAGCGATGCGATGTGGGTGCGAAGTGGAGAGCCGTTCCCCCGGCCAGATAGCCGTCGGAATCCCTGGTGCGCGCGAGCAACGCCAGCAGTTCGTGCTGAAACTCCGTCAGCGGCACAGTCGCCCCGCAATCCGCCAGGCCCTCATGTCTCCGTTCTTCTTCAGCGTCTCGGCCACCCACTCCACATCGCCAACGCCGATTTCCAGATCCTTGCGGTAGGACCAGAAGCATCTGGAGTGGAACTTCCGAAACGCTCGGCGTGCCTCCCGCACGCGGACCATGGCCCGGGCGGTCTCGGGATCCAGCGTGCGACGGCTCCTGCGGCCTCCTCGCCGACCGATTTCGGCCAGGTATCTTCGGACTTCGCTGTTCATGTAGCTATCATAAGCTGCTTACGTTGAATTGTACAGGCTGGCAGGACCGCTACGACCTGGCGGAGCCGCCCCTACAACCCCCACCGCTCCTGCAGCACCGCCACCGACGCCAGCATCAGCAGGAGCGAGTCCACCGAACCGCGATCCCGCTCGGCGAGGTTCGGCAGCCCGTCCAGCACCCCCCGCACCGCCCCCGTTTTGACAAACGGCACGGCGCGCAGCCCGTCGCCCCGCAGCGTGTCCTGCAGGAAGTCGTGCAGCGGCCCGCCCGTGCCGACCGCCGACGGCGCCATGAAGGGGCGCTTCACCCGGTTGTACACCGCGTCGGGGATGTGGGGGCGCATGGCCTCGCGCAGGAGGTGCTTTTCGCGGGGATGGCCGGTGAGGAAAGCGAGCGGGAGGCGGTTCAGGTGCTCGAAGAGGTGGTGGTCGAGGAAGGGGAGGCGGACCTCGACGCCGTGCGCCATGTCGAGCCGGTCGGCGGCCATGTGGTAGTTGGCGAAGATCGAGTGCAGCCAGAGGTAGAGGAGCTGCCGGGCGGGCTCGCGCCTGGAGATGGAGGCGGCCGCGTTGCAGCGGCGATAGTAGGTGCGGTAGGGGTCATAGTCGTCGAAGGCATGCAGGAATCGGCGGGTGCAGACCGACTGAATCAGGCCGAGGCCGCCCGAGAGCCGGGTGAAGAGCGAGGGGGCCGTGGGGAGGAGAAGCGCGAAACGGGCAAGCCAGGGGGAGACGGCGTGCAGCGTGGGGTGGTGGCGGCGGGGCGAGCGCAGCAGTCCCGTCAGGAACCGCAGCAGCACCTTCCAGGGTCCGAACCGGTCGCGGGTGGCACCGGCCGCCATGCGCAGGAACTCGTAGCCGAAGAACGCTTCGTCGGCGCCCTCGCCTGCCAGCACCGAGCGGTAGCCGGCCTCGCGCACGCCACGGCTGAGCAGGTAGCGGGCCGCGCCGTGGGTGTTGAACTGAAGCGTCTCGGCGTGCCAGACGGCGTCTGCGAAGTGGTCGGCCAGATCGGCGTCGCCGAGGGTGACGACGGTGTGGTCGGCGTTCGCAGCGGCGGCGGCTTCTCGTGCGCCCGGGCTCTCGTCGAACTCGCGCCGTTCGAACCCGACCGTGAAGGC
Organism: Gemmatimonadota bacterium; assembly: GCA_022823225.1. Taxonomy (GTDB): domain Bacteria; phylum Gemmatimonadota; class Gemmatimonadetes; order Longimicrobiales; family Gaopeijiaceae; genus Bin94. The sequence goes on along the minus strand of JAJDXM010000073.1, from coordinate 38,294 downwards.
GGCGACCGGGCCGTCCGTGCAGGTTGCCGCCACCGCCAGGACCGACGACGAATCGAGCCCGCCACTGATCAGGCAGCCGACGGGGACCCCGGCGACCATGCGCTGGCGGATCGCCTCCTCGGTGAGTTCGCGGGCCTGGTCCACGGCCTGGGGGAAGGTGAGGGTGTGGGAACGGGGCCGCCGCCCGCCCGGAGAAGCCTGCAGGTCCCAGTACCGCTCCAGCCGCACCGCCCCATTTCGCGCCCGCATCAAATGCCCCGGCGGCACCTGCCGAATGCGGTGGAAGAGCGACCGCCGCTCGTCCGGACACGCAGTCAGCCAGTGATACACGCCGCGCGCGTCCCACTCCCTGGGCACGCCCGCCGCGAAGAGCGCCTTCGCCTCGGACGCGAGGTACAGCGCGCCGGTGTGTTTCGCGTAGAAGAGCGGCTTGAGGCCGAAGCGGTCGCGCGCCGCGAAGAGCGTGCCGGCCTCCTCGTCCCAGATCACGAAGGCGAACTGGCCGCGCAGGTGTTCCAGGCAGCCGGCGCCGTGTTCCTCGTAGAGGTGGAGCGCGATCTCGCTGTCGGAGCGGGTGCGGAAGCGGTGCCCCTTCGCCTCGAGCTCGGCCCGGATGCGCTTGAAGTCGTAGAACTGGCCGTTGACGATGATGTGGAGCCGCCCGTCCTCGCTCGCGATCGGCTGGTGGCCGTCGGGGTCGTTGATCACCAGGAGCCGATGGCCCAGGGCGATCCTGCCGCTCGGCGAAACCCAGGTGCGCTCCGCGTCCGGCCCACGATGCCGCAGCGCACGGGTGGCGCGGCGCACCGCCCACGCGTCGACGGGTCCGTCATGGGACAGGATCGCTGCAATGCCGCACATCGTCGCCCTCCTACTCCTGAGAATCCATGATCGCGCGGCCCCCACGGCAGGTGAAGCGCATCATCAGTCGCCGCTCGCCCCGGGTCAACTCAAGATTATCCCTGGTGACCCGCTGGACGATCGCGACCGCTTCGATCGTGCCCGCGTCGGGGTGCGTGCGGGCGTAGCGGCGGGCGTGCCGGACGAGGAGAGACCGCCGGACCCGTTCGAGCTGGCCCGGGCTCATCCGCATCCAGATGTTGCCGACCAGGTAGGACCGGAGGAGGAGGTGACGCATGGATCGGGGGAAGAGGGCGTCGGGATCGAGGGCGCCGGCCGGCGTGCCGTCCTCGCCGACCCGCGTGACCTCGAACCGCACGTGATAGTTGCGCGCGTCGACCCAGTCGAAGAGGCGGTAGCTCTGGAAGATTCCAACCATCCACAGCAGCGCGCGCACCGGGTTGTCCCAGCCGCTCGCCGAATAGCGGGGACGAAGCCGGCGACCGGTGTTGGCGGCCTCCCAGACGACCTGGGCAGCCACCAGGCCAACGAGGGCGAGGGCGACGATCCCGTCCGGACCCGGCCCCGAGGCGGCGACTCCCGGCCCCCCGCCCATCCCGCCGACCCCCGGCGCCCCCAGCCAGCCCTGCATGATCTCGGGCGACAGCGCGAGGGGCAGCGCGCCCATCATCGCCAGGTTCGAGTACGGAATCTTGAGCGTCAGCACGATCCCGAGGTGGAAGATCACCGCGCCCGCGACGAGCAGCCACTTGGCGGGAGAGCCGGCCGGGAGCACGAAGATCAGCGGGAACAGCGGTTCCATGACCAGTGCCGCCCAGGTGACCAGCTGCAGGGGAATGCGCCAGCGCAGGGTCCAGAAACCGGGCGTGTGCGCGATCGGCATTCTGAGCGCCGAGTGCATCGCGGACCCGTCGCGCCACATCGGGCTCGTGAACTTGTAGATCCCGGCGACCAGGTAGACGAGCGCCAGGTTCGCGAGGAAGATGCGGGGGACCGTGCCGGGGACGGTCGCGGCGAGCCAGGCGTCGGTGACGGAGGCCGCCGCGCCGCCCTCGCCGGTTGCCCCGCCGCCTGCGCCCTCGACAACACCCGCCAGCAGATCCGGCAGGTTCAGCGTGCTTCCCACGGGCAGCAGCACGAGCCACAGGCAGAAGATGTGGATCATCGCGTCGTCGAGGTACGATGCCAGCACGTTCCAGCGCAGGGCGGAAAACGCCGCCAGGAAGAGGAACGCCCCGGCCGCGCGGGGATGGAAGCCCGCGACCACCATGAGCGCCGCGGCGCACGCGCAGACGAAGACCGCGCGGAACAGCCACCCCGGCATTCCCGGCTGAAACAGGCTTATGCGCAGGAGTGGAAAGAGCCGGCACAGCAGCGCGTGGTCGATCAGGCCGTCCGGGTCGCTGAAATCGCGCGCCTGCCTGAGCGTGTTGAGGAAGTAGACGAAGAGAACCCCGCCGACGATGATGCGCCCGATGTCGAGCGGGAGCGCGAGGATGTCGGCTGTGAGTCGTTCCATCACGCCTATCGGGGAAGGGCTCCCGGGGGTGGGGTGGACTGTGGCCCGCGTGGGACGCGGAGTGATGGACAATCTAAAAGCGTGCCGGAATGTGTCGAGAAACGTTGCCGATTGTCATTCGGATTGACAATCTGCAAGGTTTCGACGAGCTGGCCGACACACTACGGGGACGCCGGCACGGAGTTCTGACGTCGATCCGCGGGCCGCGCGCGGCAGGGATAGTATGGTAAACATGACATTTTGTAAGGTCGACATTACATTTTGGGCGATCATTGCGCTTGCAGCGTTCGCCACGACCGTGCAAGCCGGGTGCGCCGGCGACAGAGACGGAGACTTGCCAGCACTCACCCCCATCGAGGAGTGGACCGCCGAACCGGAATACGAAATCGGCGACCAGCTGGAGGGCGACGCGCTTTTCGGCCGGATCAGGGACGTGCGCCCTGCCGCCGACGGCTCCCGGGTCTACGTGCTCGACAGTCAGAGCATGGAGGTGACGATCTGGACGCCTGACGGCACACGGATCGGGCGGGTGGGCGGCCGGGGCGAGGGGCCTGGGGAGTTCTCGGATCCCGGTCCGCTCTTCCTCTTCGACGACCGCTTCCAGGTCGGTGACCACTCGAGATACACCACGTTTGCGCTCGAAGGCGAGGTCCTCAGAACCGACGGCTTCCCGCCCGGGGTCGGGTTGCTTGATCGGGGTATGGATATGGCCACGGCGCGCCGCTCCTTTACGAGATTCCAGGTCATGGCGATGTTCGCCGATGGAAGTGTGGGGGCGCTTGCCCTGCCTCCGTGGGTGCTGGACGGCGACGTGCCGGAGGAGGAGGATCCGGCCGTTCCCGTCCTTCGGGCCTCGCAGGACGGCGGCGCCTGGGGAATCGACACGCTGGGGCTGCTGAGCTTCAGGGATGTGTATGCGACGCTCGAACACCCGGAATTCGGCGAAATCGACCCCGTACAGCCGTGGATCCGGCCCGACCACTTTCAGATGGATCCATGGAACAGCAGCGTGGTGATCAGCCGGTCGTCGAGGAGCCAGCCGGGCGTGCTGGAACTCATCGAGATCTCGCTTGCGGGCGATACGATCTGGACCCGCCAGGTCCAGCTGCCACCCATCCCCGTCACGGAGGACGATGTCGACACGGCGGTGGATGAGCAGGCTCCGTTCCTCGGCGCTGATTCCAGCGGCCCGTCGCCAATGCTGAGGCGTGCGATTCGGGGCGCCCTCATCATTCCGAGCCACTGGCCCGCGGCCAACGAGATCCGGCTCATGTCGAACGGCGAGATCTGGTTCCAGCCGGCGGGGCACGAAATCCCGACCATGTGGTATGCGGTGCGGATGGGGGAGGATGATGCACCGATCCGGAGTGTCGTCCTTCCGGAACGGTTCAGGCCCATGGATGTGAACGCGACCCACGTCTGGGGAATCCGCCGGGACGAGCTGGACGTGGAGTACGTGGCGGGGCTGAGGCTGGAGCGGGAGGGTGGATAGGATGAACCACGACTTCGACGCCATCATCATCGGCGCGGGCGTCATCGGCGTCTGCACGGGCTTCGAGCTCGCCAAGCGCGGCTACCGCACCCTCAACGTGGACAGGCAGCCTGTCGCAGGATCCGGGTCGACCTGCAACACCTGCGCGATCATCCGCCTGCACTACTCCACGCCCGACGGGTGCGCGATGGCCCGGGAGAGCTACTTCCATTGGCTTGACTGGGGGCGCTACCTCGGCGTGCCCGACGAGATGGGGCTGGCGAAGTACGTCAACACGGGGTGCCTGGTGGTCAAGAACGACCGCAACCACGACCTGGTGAACGTGATGGCGGCGCTCGACGAACTTCACGTCGCTTACGAGGATCTGGGCGCCGCCGAGGTCGCGGCGCGCTTCCCCTGGATCGACACCCGCGCCTACGGCCCCCCGGTCACCCTGACGAACGACCGTTTCGGCGCTCCCACCGGCGGGAACATCCGCGGCGCCGTCTACATCCCCGAGTCCGGCTACATCGACGATCCCACGCTGGCGTGCCACAACGTGCAGCGGGCGTGCGAGGCGCGGGGCGGGGAGTTCCGGTTCGGCGCCGAGGTGGTGGAGATCCTGAAGGAGGGAGGCCCCTGCGAGCGCGTCGCCGGCGTCCGCCTGGCCGACGGCTCCACGATCCGCGCCCCGGTCGTCGTCAACGTCGGCGGGCCCCACTCCGCGATCATCAACGGCATGGCGGGCGTCCTCGACGGGATGAACATCGGCACCCGCCCCCTCAAGCAGGAGGTCTGTCATGTCCCGGCCCCCGCCGACATGGACTACCACCAGATCGCCCCGCTCATCTCGGACGGCGACATCGGCTGCTATTCCCGCCCCACCACCGGCAACCACATCCTCATTGGCTCCGAGGACCCCGAATGCGACGAACTCGAATGGGTCGACGACCCGGACGACTACAACACCGGCTTCACCGGCCAGTGGGTGACCCAGGTGATGCGCGAGGCCCAGCGGGTGAGGGGGCTGGGCGTCCCCGGGCAGACGGGCGGGCTGGTCGACCTGTACGATGTGTCCGACGACTGGATCCCGATCTACGACAGGTCCGATCTGCCGGGCTTCTACATGGCCGTAGGCACCTCGGGGAACCAGTTCAAGAACGCGCCGGTGGCCGGGAAGCTGATGGCGGAGCTGATCGGGAAGGTGGAGGGCGGCCACGACCACGACGCCGACCCGGTCACAATGCCGCTGAAGTACACGCGCCGGACCTGCGACATCGGCTTCTTCAGCCGGCGGCGGCCGCTGAACCCGGATTCGTCGTATTCGGTGATTGGATGACGGATCGCCCGGCGGAGCGAGGCCTGCCAGCCCGGCGCCTCGCCGCTCTCGGTGCTCGGGCGGCTTTATCCACGGACTGCTAGCCGGTGCACTGGCTCAAGCTCCGCCGCCTCTGGCGTCCCGCACCTCTCAAGCGCCATTACGACACGGTCATCATCGGCGGCGGAGTCCACGGGCTCGCGACGGCCTACTACCTGGCGCGCACCCACGGCCTCCGCGACGTGGCGGTTCTCGAGTCGCGGTACCTGGGCTTCGGCGGCTCCGGGCGCAACACCGCGATCGTGCGCGCGAACCAGCGGACGCCCGAGAACGTGCGTTTCTACGACGAGGGGCTGAAGCTGTGGCGCACCCTGACCGACGAGCTCGACTACAACCTCATGTTCTTCAACTGCGGTAACCTGAACCTGGGGCACAGCGAAGCCGCGATGAACGCGTTCAGGATGGCCGCGAGCACCCACAACTTCCTCGGCGTGAAGTCGGAGGTGCTCGACCCGCGGCAGTGCGCGGAGCTGATCCCGGGGCTCGACATCTCCGACCGTCCGGCCTTCCCGATCCACGGGGGGCTGTATCATCCGCCCGGCGGCATCGTGCGGCACGACGCGGTGGTGTGGGGGCTCGCGAAGGGGGCCGCGGCGCACGGCGCGCACATCCACCAGGGCTGCGAGGTCCGCGGGATCGACACGGACGGCGCGCGCGTCACCGGGGTGCGCACCAGCCTGGGCCACATCGGCTGCAACCGCCTCGGCATCATGGCCGGCGGGTACAGCACCGCGATCGCCGCCATGCTGGGGATCGAGCTCCCCATCCACCCCCTCACGATCCAGGCGATGGTCACCCAGCCGCTGAAGCCTTTCCTGCACCACGTCTTCAGCTCGGGCGCGTACCACGTCTACGCCAACCAGACGCTGAAGGGCGAGATCGCGACCGGCGCCCACATGGACCCGCAGGTCAACTACACCACCGACGCCACCGCGTACTACCTCAAGCACCAGGCCGAGGCGCTCGTCGATCTCATGCCCGCGCTCGGCCGGGTCCGTTTCATGCGAATCTGGGCCGGCCTCGCCGACATGACCCCCGACATGGCCCCGATCCTGGACGGCGACCTGGGCTTCGGAGGCCTTTACCTCGACGCTGGGTGGGGGTACTTCGGCTTCAAGTCGGGACCGGTCGCGGGCAAGTACATGGCGGAATACATGGCCACCGGAGAGCGGCCGGAGATCCTCAGGACGTTTCAGCTGAAACGTTTTCTGGAGAATCGCTACTCGGGCGAGACGGCGTCGGCAATGAAGTACGGGCACTGGGACTGATGGGGAGCGTGCGCCGCGCCGGGGGGGCGGTCGCGCCGGCTCGGATGGGGGCCGCCGGCTCCGGGAGGCGCCGATGACCTTCCGGCTGACCTGTCCCGTCTGCGGCAAGCGCGACATCTGCGAGTTCACCTTCGGAGGACAGGAGCGGGGGCCGCGGCCGGAGCAGGAGGGACTGAGCGCCGAGGAACACTTCCGTTGGGTGCAGTTCCGGATGATTCCGGGTGGGGCAGAGCCCGCGCAGGGTGCCGGGCAGCGGGGCTGGCGGCAGGCCGCACTGCAGCAGGAATGGTGGTACCACGGGCAGGGGTGCGGGGTGTGGTTCCGGACGACGAGGGACCCGGCGACGAACCGGGAGGTGGAGGGTGACGGTGGGGAGGGGTGAGGGAGTGGGCGGGGCGCCGACCGGACGCCTGACTCCGGGCCCGGCCTGCCGTGTGGACTTCTCCCGGCCGCTCGCCTTCCGCTTTCTCGGGCGGCCGATGACGGGGTTCGCGGGGGACACGGTGGCGTCGGCGCTCTACGCGAACGGGGTCCGGATCTTCGGGCGCAGCCTGAAATACCACCGCCCGCGCGGGCTGTACAGCCTGGACGGCGAGTCGTCGAACGCCCTGATGGAGATCGACGGGGTGCCGAACGAGTGCGCGGAGACGACGGCGCTCCGGGTGGGGATGTCGATTCGGGCGCAGAACGTACGGGGCGACCCTCGGACCGACCGTTTCGCCTTCCTCGACGCCTTCGACCGGCTGATGCCGGCGGGGTTCTACTACCGGCTGTTTCATCGGCCGTACCGGCTGTGGCCGCTCTTTCAGAAGGGGCTGCGGCGGATGGCGGGGACGGGGGTTCTGGACCCGGTCGCGCGTCCTGGCCCGGATGTGCGGGCCGAGCGTTACCTCAATGCGGACGTGGCGGTCGTCGGGGGTGGCCAGGCGGGCATGGCTGCTGCGTTGGCGGCGGCCGAGAGCGGGCTCCGGGTATGTCTCTTCGAGCGGAGGGGATGGCTGGGCGGACACCTGGCCTGGCGCGTGCGGGAATACGAGGGGGAGCCGCAGTACGAGCGGGCGGAAGGGCTGGCGCGGCGGTTGTCGGCCGGAGAGACGGCGGCCCCGGCGACGCATCCGGCCCCGGCGATGCATCCGGCCCGGGCGACGCATCCGGCGCCGGCGATTGTGAAAGTGTTCACAAACTCCCCTGTGACCGGCGTGTGGGGGGAGAACCTGGTGACGGGGTTTACGGTGGGAGGGGAGGGCGATCCCTTCCGGGAGTGTCATTTGGAGTGCCGGGCCAAAGCGGTGGTGGTCGCGGCCGGGTGCATGGAGCGGCCGCTCGTCTTCAATCACAACGACCGGCCCGGGGTGATGCAGGCGGGGACAGCGTGGCGGCTCGCGCGGACGTACGGGGTGAAGCCAGGGAACGCCGTCGTCTTCAGCGTGGCGGACGACCTGAGCCTGGAAGCGGCGGTGGATCTGGCCGACCTGGGCGTTCCGGTGCAGGCGGTGGCCGACGCCCGTGAGGCCGGGCACCAGGACCCGGCGCTGGGCGCGGCGCTGGAGGAACGCGGGATTCCCTTTCTCCCGGGCTGGGCGGCGTCCCGGGCGCTGGGCAGGAAGCGGGTGACGGGTTGCGAGCTGCGGACTCTGCGGGGCGCGGGGTCCCGCCGACTCAGGTGCGACCTCCTCGTCGCCAACGCGGGATGGCAGCCCGGAATCGGGGCGCTCGCCACGGCCGGCGCCCGGCTCGCGTACTGCACGCACACGCACACCTTCCAGCCCGTGCAGCTTCCCCGAGGCGTCTTCGCGGCGGGGAGCCTGACCGGCCTGCGCGACCCGCGCTCGATCGAGGCGTCGGGGCGGCTCGCAGGATGCCGCGCGGCGGAGTGGTGCCTTGGCGAAGCGGCCCGGGGCGGGCGGTGGAACCGGGGAGGGGCGGAGTCACGGGGTGCGGCCACGGTGGCGGCCCGGGCGACCGAGGCCGCCGAGCGCAATGCCGAGTCTCTCCCCGGTCCGGAACCCGGTTGCGACATCCTCCACGGCCCGGGCATCCGCCGCGGCGCCAAGGCCTTCGTCGACCTCGACGAGGACGGCACCTGGAAGAACGTCGTCGAATCGGCAGCTCAGGGCTTCGACGTGCCGGAGCTGGCAAAGCGGTTCGGCGGTTTCGGGCTCGGACCGGGCCAATACCGGGTCACCGGGCAGAACCTCGCCATGATCATGGCCGACCTGCGCGGCGACCCGCTTGAGAACGCGTCTCCGACCACGGTGCGCCCGCCCCTCGTAGCGCCCAGCCTGGCCACGCTGGCGGGACCGGGACACGACGTGCACAAGCGCACGCCACTCCATGGGGAGCTGGCCTCGCGGGGCGCCGTCTTCCGCCGGGCGGGTCCATGGCTGCGTGCCCGCCACTTCGGTGGAGACCCGCGGCACGGCGCCAGTGAGGCGACCGCCCACCGGCTGCGCGAGGAGATCCTCAACGTCCGCCGCAACGTCGGGCTGCTCGACAGTTCACCGCTGGGGAAGTTCCGGATCTTCGGACCGGATGCGCTCAATGCGCTGCAGCGGGTGTATATCTCCGACATCAGCAGGGCCCGGCCCGGCCGGTGCCTGTATTCCGCGTTGTGCAATGACATGGCACATGTGCTGGATGATGGTGCAATAGTCATGGATAATGGACGCGAATACTACTTTACGACCAGTTCGGCACGCGCCGGGTCCACCATGGAGTGGTTTCGCTATCACACCCGCCACGATGGATGGGACTTCCACCTGGTCAACGTCACCGACGTGTTCGGCTCAATCAACCTCGCGGGACCCAATGCGCGCAGGGTGTTGGAGCGGGTGACGGACGACGACATCTCCAACGAAGCGTTTCCGTACATGGGGTGCCGGTGGATTACGGTGGGGGATGTCGAGGTGCGGTGCCTCCGGCTCGGCTTCGTGGGCGAGCTGTCGTACGAACTGCATGTCCCATCGAGCTATTGCCAATTCGTATGGGATCTGTTGGTTGCCGCCGGCGCCGACTTCGGGATCCAGCCGTTCGGACTGGAGGCGCAGTACTGCCTCCGGGCTGAGAAGGGGCATATCATCGTCGGCGCGGAGTCGGAGGCGCGCGTCACCCTGACCGACATCGGGATGGGATGGCTTTGGGACCGGGAGGACACGGTGTCGAAGAAGGTGGGCGCGCCGGCACTCCGGGCCTGTGAGGGACAGCCGGGCCGCCTGAAGCTGGTCGGGTTGCGGGTGCGGCAGGGGGCGGGGTCGTCGCGCGCGGAGCCGGGAGCCTCGGGCGCCGGGCCGGGGTCTCCCCGCGACGGGGCGCTGGTCCTGGACCGTGGCGAGATCGTCGGGCACGTGTGCACGACACGCTACAGCGACACCCTCGGGTGGCAGTACGGGATGGCCCTGGTGCGTGAGGAGGTCGCCGTGAAGGGGGGGCGGGTGGTCTTGCAGGAAGAAGATGCGCCGGGGACGAAGGTGATCTGCATGGCGACCATCGTATCGCCGCCCTTCTACGACCCCGGGGGCGAAAGGCTGCGGGCATGAGGACAGCGCTGCGCCGATCGCCGGTCGAACTCCCCGCGCGCGCCGCCGCGACCGAACAGCGCGACGGCTGGACCGTGGTGCTGCGCTACGAGGGCGAGGAACGGCACGGCGGCCCCTGGCTGGTCGACCTCAGCCACCGGCGCCGCTGGGACTATCAGGACCGCAACGTCGGCGCCCACACTCCGATGGACCTGCCGGTGCCGCCGGAATTCGGCGAAGTCGGAGTCCACGGCCCGTTCGTCATCAATCGGATGAACCGGACCCAGGCTGCGATCTGGCACCTTGGCGCGGGCAGCCCGCCCAAATCCCCCCGAGCGGCCGGCCTCACCGAGACCACCGACGGCCACTGCATGCTGGCCTTCGTCAGCCACGGCGTCTCTGCCGCACTGGAACACCTGACCCCCCTCGACCTTTTCGATCCGTCCCGCGCGACCCCCTTCCTGACCCAGGGACCGGTGCTGCGCGTACCCTGCCAGATCGTCACTTTCGCGCCCGACCTGGTCGTGATGTCTCTTGCCCGAGGCCATGGGAGGACTTTCGTCCGTGCCGCTCTGGCTTCGGGCGGCGTCGCCGGGCTGCGGATTGGGGGGGAAGGGATCTTCAACCGCCGATTCACGAAGGTCTGACGGGCCGATCCGCGCAATCCGGACGGCTGTCAGCGGGGTTTGGCAACTGCTCGCCGGCCACCGATGCAACCCTGGTTGCCGGATCGACGTCTCCAACACGACGGGAAGAGCAGGCAGGAAACGGGCCGAAGCGAGCCAGGACAGGGAAAGACGAAGCATGACCGAAAGACGAAGCGTGAATGCCCGGACGCCGACGAGGCAACAGCACCTGGCACCGCTCGGGGCGACCCTGGCAGCACTCGGAATGACGACAGTCTCCCTTTCCGGTCAGCAGTTGATCGAGCTTCCTGCGCAAGACCGACCCATCGCTCCCGTTTTCGAGGATGTCTATCGGGTCGGGGCCCTGGAAGGCGACCGGTGGGACGCGTTTGGCCGCGTTGGCGGGGTGGCCTTCGACGGGGCCGGCAATCTGTACATCCTCGACACCCAGGGGATGCGGATCTCGGTCGTCGACCCGGAAGGCAACCTTGTTCGTCAGTTCGGCGGGGAGGGCGAAGGCCCGGGGGAGTTCGGGCGTAACGCCGCAGATATTCTCCAAATGGCCGTCATGCGGGATGGTCGCGTGGCAGTCTTCGACTACGGGCGACAGGGATTCACCCTGTTCCGAGCCGATGGCGAGTTCGAGCGGTCGGTCCCCCTGCGCGAAGCGGGCGCCAGGTACGTCGTTATCGCCGGGTTGCAGGCCTACCCGGGAACCGATCGAGTCGTCTCCACAACCGAGGTCGACCACCCCCTTGAAGACGACCCGCCGTTCAGGCACGTCCTGGGTTACGACCTCAACGGTACCACGGTCCTGACCGACACGATCGCCATCGGATGGGAGCCTTCCGGCGGCGCGAGAACGTTCAAGGCCGTGCTGAGAGCCGGGGTGCTCCCGGGTGGGGGCGTCGCATATACCGACTCCTCCGACTACAGGATCAAGATCACCTTCCCGGACGGACAACTGTCCCGCGTCTTGACCCGATCGTTCCAGCCCAGGCCGGTGACGGACCGCATCCGGAATGCGGAGCTGGCGCGCGCGCGGCGCCGGCTGGCACAGCGTGAAGAAGCAGCGGAGCGGAGCGGGGACCCGATGCGGCAAGCGGCAGCCGGGTTCCAGCGGGCCCGGATCGAGTCGATGGAGTTCTTCCCTGAGATCCCGGTCGTGCAGAACCTGAGGACGGGCTGGGAGGGCATCGTTTGGGTCCAGCGCTGGCACGACGAGGCTTCTGGAGGAACCCCCATCGATCTGCTCGGTGCGGACGGACGCTACCTGGGCACCTTGGCGCCCGGCTCCACGGCCCTCCCTTCGGCGTTTGGCCCGGACGGCCTGGTCGCCTTTCTCGAGATCAGCGAACTGGGCGTGGCGTCGGTGGTCGTGAGACGTCTGCCGGAAGCGATGCGCTGAGAACCGTTCCCGGATTCACATATTTCGCGGCCTCACATCCGCCGAAAGGTCCAGCCCCCGTAAAGCATGCTCTTGAAGAACCGTTGCGGGTCGGTGAAGCCGGCGTCCCGCGCCAGCTCGAGCACGCGCTCGGCCGGTGCGAAGCGGATCCCGCGTTCGATGCGTTCGCCGAACTCGGCCGTCTCGTCCGGGGTCATGCCCCGAATCCTCCAGTAGCGCCGCCAGGCCGGCATGTAGCGCTCGTGCTCCTCCGAGCCGGGGTCGCCGTGCAGGTCGAAGAGCACGAAGACGGCACCGGGGCGGAGCCGCCCCGCGATGTCCCGGAGCAGCGCCGCCTTGCTCCCGTCGTCGGGGACGAAGTGGAGGACATTGATCAGGGTGGCGGCGTCGAATCGCGGGCGTGCCGGGACGTCGGACGCGTAGCCGAGTTGCAGGGACACCCCGTCGCCCGCGCCCGCTTCGGCCAGGCGCCGCTCGGCGATTTCCAGCATCTGCGCGGAGGGGTCGACCCCATGCAGGTGCAGGTCCGGTCGCGCGCGCCCGAGGGTGACGAGCTCGATTCCCGTGCCGGCGCCCACAACGAGCACGCGCCCGCCCGGTGGGAGATCCGGGTCGATGATCGCGGTGAACATCGGGAAGAGCGTCCGGTATCCCGGGATTACGCGCCGGGCGAGGGCTTCGTAGTCCTCGCCGTAGTTGCCGTCGAAGTCGAAGACTGTCTCGTCCAAGGCCGCCGCACCGCCTATTCTGATGGGGTTCTCTCGTGACTCGCTGCCAGGATAGGACGATGCCAACCGACCCGCCAATCGAATGCCGCCGACGCTTCGGACGGCGGGATTTCCTGAAGCGGTCCGCCGCGGCCATGGTGGCGTTCTCGACCCGCCCCGCCCCCCAGCCCCCCGCCATCGACCCCTCACGCGTCGGCGCGGTCCTCGCGGACTTCCGCCGTTTCGGCGGCGGCGACGACCGCGGCACCACGCGCCTCGCGTACAGCGACGAGGACCTCGCGGGCCGCCGCTACGCCACCGAGGTCATGCGGCGCGCCGGTCTGGACGTCTCCACCGACCTCGCCGGCAACCTCATCGGCCGCCGCCCCGGGACCGACGCGTCCGCCCACCCGATCATCATCGGGTCCCACATGGACACCGTGCCGGGCGGCGGCAGCTACGACGGCCAGGTCGGCTCGGCCGCCGCGCTGGAAGTCGCCCTCACCCTGGCCGACCACGACATCGCGCTCGGCCACCCCCTCGAGCTCATCATCTTCCAGAACGAGGAGGGCGGGAAGACCGGGAGCCGGGCGCTCGTCGGCCGCGTCCATCCCTTCGAACTCGACATCGTGACGGCCTCGGGCTTCACCATACGGGACGGCATCGCGCGGCTCGGCGGCGACCCCGCGCGGCTCGAAGAAGCGAGGCGCGAGCCCGGGTCCATGGCCGGGTTCCTCGAACTGCACATCGAGCAGGGCGCGCTCCTGGAGGCGGCCGGCATCCAGATCGGCGTGGTCGAGGGCATCGTCGGGATCCGGCGCTGGAACGTCACCGTGCGCGGCGCCCAGAACCACGCCGGGACGACCCCCATGCCCCAGCGCCGGGACGCGCTCGTCGCCGCCGCCGACTTTGTTCGCGCGGCGAACGAAGTCGCCACCACCGTGCCCGGGAGGCAGGTCGCCACGGTCGGGCGCATCGAGGCCATCCCGGGCGCGCCCAACGTCGTCCCGGGCGAGGTGCGCGCCACGCTGGAGATCCGCGACCTGGAGATGGAGAAGATCGCCCGGGTCTTCGCCGACATCGAGGCGCGGGCGCGCGCCATCGAAGCCGACCGCGAGGTGACCGTCGCCTTCGACCGGTTCTACGAGAGCCTCGCCGCGCCCACCGACCCGCGCTTCCGCGACCTCATCGAGGCCGCCGCGGCCGACCTGGGCTACTCACACACGCGCATGCCATCGGGTGCGGGCCACGACGCCCAGAGCATGGCCGAACTCGGCCCCGTCGGGATGATCTTCGTGCCGAGCCGAGCGGGGATCAGCCACTCGCCGGACGAATACACGGCCCCGGGCGATGTCGCGCGGGGCGCGAACGTGCTGCTGCGCGCGGTGCTGGCGCTCGACCGGGCCGCCCGCTGGCAGCCCGTGGATAGACCCGCGTGAGCACCGCGGCCAGCCCGGATGCATTCGCCGCTCGAATGCCGCGGGGGTTTTGTCCAGGGGCTGCTAGTCCACGAAGGGGATCGCTGCGCCGTCGATGGTGACCTCGTGTCCGCATAGCATCCCGGTCAAGGTGGCGTCGACAGGATTCTCCGGATCCATGAGGTTGGGTTCCGCGGTCAGCGCCAGGTCCATTTCGCAGCGTCCCGAACGGTCTCCGTACTCCCAGGCCAGGGTACCGACGGTGGAGCCCGTGACTTCGATGCTCTCGAGGAACCCCACGACCTGCATTCTGAACTGTTCGCGGACGCTCGGGTCGCCGGTCACGACATACTGGGCTCCGGCGGAGGCAACGCGGCAATTCATCGGATTGATCATGATGTCGAGAGTGAGGCGGACAGTGTCTCCCGCAAACTCCTCGTCGCCGCCCCCGAGGAGGTTGACTTCGGCCGTGCCCCCGAGGGGACATCCGATTATGCCGCCGGTCGGCGTTTCCTCGATGAACTCGGGGTCATCCGTGGCCAGGAGTCCCCGGTAGCCGTTCAGCAGTCCGATCGCCTCCTCTTCCGTCAGAGCGTCTTCGGGTTCGGTCGGATCGTCGCTGCAGGCGGTCGCGCCGACGGCAAGTGCGGTGAAAACCATCAGAACGGTGTTTCGAGATTTCATGATGCTACTCCTTCTTTCTTCGGGTGAAAGTCCCCAATCCTGTACACAAGACCTCGCTGCAGGTTCCGGGATCAATCCAGGTACGTCACCCACCCCCACGGATCGGGTCCCTCTCCCCCGGCCAGCTCCAGGAAGCGCCGCTGGATCCGCCGGGTGACCGGTCCGCGCCGCCCTTCGCCCACCTCCAGTCCGTCGACGGACCGAATGGGCGTCACTTCCGAGGCGGTCCCGGTGAAGAACAGCTCTTCCGCCGCATAGAGCATCTCGCGTGGCACCAGCTGCTCGCGCACCGTGATGTCGAGTTCGGCCGCGATCTTCAATACGGTGTGCCTCGTTATGCCGGAAAGCGATGTGCCGTCCAGGATCGGCGTCACGACCTCGCCGTCCACTACCATGAAGAGGTTTTGCCCGCTGCCCTCGCTGACCAGGCCGCCGGGCCCGAGTCCGATCGCCTCGGCGTACCCGTGGGACGACGCCTCCATCACCATCAGCGCCGACACCAGGTAGTTGCCGGCGGACTTGGCGCCGCTCGGGATGGTGTTCGGGGCGGGACGATTCCACGACGAGACGCACACGTCCACGCCTTGCGCGAGCGCCTCCTCGCCCAGGTACGCGCCCCAGGGCCACACCGGGATATAGGTCTCGATCGGGCTGTGCTCCGGGTGCATGCTCGACGATCCGAATCCTCTCAGCACGGTGGGGCGGATGTAGCAGGCGTCGAGTTCGTTCCTGCGGACCGTGGCGCGGATGGCCTCGACGAGCTCGTCGATGGTGTAGTCCGGCTGCATGCGGTAGGTCCGGCTCGACGACATCAGCCGCTTCAGGTGGTCGTGGACGCGGAAGACCGCCGGTCCGTTCGGGGTATCGTAGCAGCGTATGCCCTCGAAGACCGACGCCGCGAACTGGACCGCCAGACTCATCACATGGACGGTCGCATCCTCCCAACGGATGAAATCGTTGTCCTTCCAGATCCAGGGACTGCCTTCCAGCCTTCCTGCCATCGGGTCAGCCCTCCCCGCCGGAAGCGCCACCGCGCAGGTAGGCGTCGTCACCGTCGAGCCAGTCCTGCCGGGGCGGCGTGAACACGTCCACGTCGATCGTGTCTTCGAGCGCCTCCGCCTCGTGGGGCACGTTGCTGGGCAGGTGCAGCACCTCGCCGGTGCGAACCACGAGGCCATCCGGCCCACCGTTGCCGATCTTGAACCTCAGTGCGCCCTCGAGCACGTAGGTGATCTGCTCGTTGTCGTGAGAATGCATCGGCACGACGGCGCCCTTCTTCAGGTAGACATGTGCGAGCATCGTGCGCTCTCCGGTGATCAGGCTGCGGGAGATCAGGGGATTGAGCTCCTCGCGAGGCTGCTCGGACACGCGGAAGTGCCGGACCTTTGGGGCGGTCATGAAAAAGCTCCTGGGGCTCGGGATTGGCGGGGAAGTCGGAAGCGGCCTCCGGGCGGCCGCGAAACAACCAATCTGTACGCGAGGGAGTGAATATGGAAGGCGTTCACGGCGTGACGGGGGTGGTGCGGGACGCTTACCTTTGGGCCATGCGCGCACCCTTGATTCTGCTCCCGCTGCTGGTCCTGGGGCCTCTCCGCGCGGCCGCGCAACCGGTCCTCGGGGTCGTCGTTGAAGAGGGGAGAGGCGTGCCCGTCGCTGCGGCGATGGTCCTGCTCTTCGACGACGACGGCAACCGGGTGGACCGAATGCTCAGCAACGCCGCCGGGCGGTTCCTTCTGGAGGCGCGCGGCCGCGGCCCCCACTACATCGTCGTGGACCGGATCGGATACGCCAGCGTCACCACGGACCGCTTCACGCCGGTGGAAGGCGCGGGGCCGATGCGCATCGAAGTGCCCATCGATCCGATCCAGCTCAGGGGGCTCGTCATCTCGGGCGGCGGCTGCAGGGTGCGCCCCGAAGAGGGCGAGGCGGCCGCAAGGGTGTGGGAGGAGGCGCGCAAGGCGCTCGCCGCGGAGGAGTGGACGCGGGAGGCGGGGCTGTATCGGTACACGCTCCTGCGCTTCGAACAGGTGATGGACCGGGACGCCGTCGAGGTTCTGTCCGATACGATGATGGCCATGCCCGACCAGGCGACAGCCTTCCTCTCGGCACCGATCGAGGACCTGATTGAGAAGGGCTTCGTTCAGTCCGAGGGCGACACGGCCATGGTATACTACGCGCCCGACGCCGCGGCACTCCTCTCGGACGCCTTTCTGGACACTCACTGCCTTACCGTGGTGGACGGCGGTGCCAACCTGGTCGGCGTCGGCTTCCGGCCGGTCGCGGGACGCACCGTTCCCGAGATCGCGGGCGTTCTCTGGCTCGACGCCGAGACCGCCGAGCTGCAGCGGATCCAGTTCGGCTACGTCAACCTGCTGGACGATCCCGAGGTGGGCTATCCGCCCGGCGAAGTCTATCTGACCCGTCTTCCCGACGGCGCCTGGATCGTGCACGAATGGTGGATGCGGATGCCCGGCCTCACGATCGACCGGCGCGGGCGCGCCCGGCGCGTGGACCAGCGTGTGGAGGGCGGCGTGACGGCCTCGATCACCGGTGCGGACGGACGCACGATTGTCGACGCGTGGACCGCGAGCATCTTCGGGGTGGTCACCGATTCGACGGGCATGGGGCCGCCGCCCGGACCGGTGGCGGTGGCGCACCTCGGTCGACATCTGACGACCAGGGACGACGGGTCCTTTCTCATCACCGGACTCGAACCCGGAAGGCACGCGGTGCGGGTGCCGAGCGCCGAGCTGGTGGAGATGGGACTTGCGGAGCCCGAGGTGGCCGTCGAGGGCGAGGCCGGCGAGGTGAGCTACGTCCGGCTGAGGGTGCCGACGGTCGCGGACGCGCTTGTCCACTCCTGTGGCGGGGCGCCCCGGCCGAGCGGCTCGGCCCCGGTCATGGGGCGGATCAGACACGCCGGTGGCGAGCCCGCCGGAGGCATGCGGGTTCGCGCGCGATGGCCGGCAGCGACCGGCTACGCGGGAACGCCGCTCGCGGCTCCCATCGGGCCGCGCGGCGAGATCGGCAACGGGTGGGAACACGGACGCGACGGCAGCGACGTCACCGCCACCACCACGACCGACGAGCGCGGCTACTTCCTGCTCTGCGATGTTCCGAACGGCTCGCGGATCCGCGTGGAGGTGAGCGATCCGGCTGGCGCCCGCCCGCCCTTGAACAGGACATTCGTGGTGCCGCCGGGGGCATTGGCCTGGATCGAGTCGATTACGATGTCAAGCAGAGATGGCAACCCATGAACAGAATCCGGGGCCAGACCGCAATCGTGACCGGCGCCACCGCCGGAATCGGCGAGGCGTGTGCGCGCGCCCTGGCCGCCATGGGTGTGCGCGTCGTGCTGACGGGCCGGAGGAGCGACCGATTGGAGGCACTGGCCCGGGAGCTGGCCGCGGCCGGGAACGGGAGCGCTCGCGGCGGCGGCGACGTGGAGCCCCTCACCGCCGCCTTCGACGTGCGTGACCGCGCGGCCGTCGACGACTTCGCCGCCCGGCTGGAAAGCGGGGGGGCGGCACCCGACATTCTCGTGAACAACGCCGGACTGGCCCGCGGCCTCGATACCGTCCAGGGGGGCAAGCACGACGACTGGGACGAGATGATCGACACCAACCTCAAGGGCCTCCTCAACATGACGCGCGCGATCCTGCCCGGAATGGTCGCGCGGGACTCGGGCCACGTGGTCAACCTGGGCAGCATCGCGGGGCGCATGATCTACCCGAAGGGCGCCGTGTACTGCGCCACCAAGTACGCCGTGCGCGCGATCACCGAGGGCGCGAACGTCGACCTGCTCGGAACCCGCGTGCGCATGTCCAGCGTCGATCCCGGGATGGTCGAGACCGAGTTCTCGCTTGTGCGCTTCCGCGGCGACGACGCGCGGGCGCGCACCGTGTACGAAGGCGTCGACCCGCTCACGGCAGAGGATGTCGCGGATGCCGTCTGCTATGTCCTCAACACCCCGTCGCACGTCAATATCCAGCAGATGCTGGTCATGCCGACCATGCAGCGGTCGCCGTACGTCCTGGATCGCCGCCCGGCGGATACAGCCAAGGAGTAGCGAGATGTCACATGGAGAAGCGCCCGCATCCGTCTCGCCGGCCCGGCGCTTCGGCGCGCGCGGCCCCCGCACGGGATTTCGCTACGGGCTCCTGAGCCTGTTGATCCTGCCCCTGATCGGAGGTGCGGGACCGGGGAGCGAAGCCGCAACGTCCGCGTGGGGTGCCACGGGCCACGAAATGGCTGCGCGGGCCGCCGCGGCGAGCATTCCCGACGAGATGCCCGCCTTCTTCCGCGAGGCGGGCGAGCGGCTGGTTTACCTGAACCCCGAGCCGGACCGGTGGCGAGTCCGGCAATACCGCGAAATGGACCAGGGGTTCTCCTACGACCACTACATCGACCTGGAGAACGTCCCCGACGGAGCCCTGGGCGCCCCCGACCGCTGGATATACCTGCGATTCCTGTACGAGGCGGGACTGGAGCGCCCCGAGCGCGATGCGGGGTTCCTTCCCTTTCGCATCATGGAGCTGTACCAGCGGATCGTCAGCGAATGGCGGCTGTGGCGCGAGGAGGAGGACCCCGCACGGCGGGAGTGGATCGCCGAGCGCATCGTCAACGACGCCGGAGTCCTGGGCCACTATGTGACCGATGCATCGCAGCCCCACCACACGACGATCCACTTCAACGGCTGGGACCGGGACACGCCGAACCCGGAGGGCTTCACGACCGACGACGGGTTTCACGCCCGCTTCGAGACCCTGTTCGTGGGCGCCCACGTGACCGGCGCCGACATCGCGCGCCATCTGAGCGGGGCGCCGCCGCGGTCGGTGGCGGGTTCGGCGCGCGAGGCGGTGATGGAGCACATCATGGCCTCGCACGCCCAGGTCGAGACGCTCTACCGGCTGGACCGGGACGTCGGCTTCGACCCGGAGCGGCCGGCCGATCCGCGGGCTCGCGATTTCGCCGCCGAGCGCCTCGCCGCGGGGGCCGACATGCTCGCGACGCTGTGGTGGTCGGCGTGGGTCGAGAGTGGCACGCCCCTGATACGGAGGTTTCGGTGAACGGGATCGCGGCCGTCGTGCTTGCCGCGGGGGCTTCGCGGCGGATGGGGCGCAACAAGCTCCTGCTGGAACTGGGGGGTGAGAGCGTGGTGCGGCGCGCCGCCCGCACGGCCATGGAGGCGGGGCTGAACCCGGTGATTGTGGTGACCGGTCACGAGCGTGAGGCGGTCGAGGCGGAAGTGCGTGGAATCGGGTGCAGGACCGTGTACAACGCGGCGCACGAGGCGGGGCAGCATACGTCGGTGGGCGCGGGGATCGCGGCGCTGACGGAGGAACGGGGCGGGGCCGGCCGATGCGCGGCCGCCGTGGTCGCGCTGGCCGACATGCCCTACGTGACGGCCCCCATGCTGCGCGCGCTGGCGGCGCGCCACCGCGAAACGGGCGCGCCGCTGGTGATCTCCAGGTACGGGGACACGATCGCCCCGCCGATGCTCTACGACCGCCGCCTCTTCGGCGAACTCGCCCGGATGGACCGGCGCTGCGGGCGCGAGGTGGTTCGGCGGCACCGGGCCGACGCCGTCGAGGTCGAGTGGCCGGCGAGCGCGCTGCGCGACCTGGACCGCCCGGAGGACTATGCGCGCGCCCGGCGGGAGTGCGCGGCGTCCGGAGCCGCCCGGGCCGGGGCCCGATGAACAGCGCGCTTCTCCGCGTCGCCGCGGGGCTTCTCGAGGAGCGCCGGCCGTACGCGCTCGCCACCGTGGTGCACCGGGAGCGCCCCAGTTCGGCGGCGCCGGGCAACACCGCCCTGATCACGGGCGACGGGCGCGTCCATGGCTGGATCGGCGGCAGCTGCACCCAGCCCGAGGTCGTGCGCCACGCCCTCGCCGCGCTCGCCGACGGGCGGTCCCGGTTGCTGGGCTTCGGGGTGGCGCCCGACGCGAACCGCGATATCGTTCCCGTTCCCATGTCCTGCGGCAGCGAAGGGAGGGTCGAAGTGCACATCAATCCGGTCTTTCCCGCGCCACAACTGGTGGTGGCGGGATCATCGCCGATCGCGGACGCGGTCGCGCGGCTGGGCGATGCCATGGGCTATCCGGTCGTGAGGGCGGATGCCGCGGGGGCGGGCGATCCCGGCGACGAGGCGCCCGAATGGGCCGATCGCGCGCCGGGCGCCAGGCTCTTCGCGGTCGTCGCGACGATGGGCCAGGGGGACGAGGACGCGGTCGTGCGCCTGCTGGCCGCGCGGCCGGACTACATCGGCGTAGTGGTGTCCCCGAAACGGATGCGCCAGGTGCGCTCGGTGCTCGGCGATCTCGGGGTCGGCGCCGATCAGGTCGCCCGGGTGCACGGGCCCGCCGGGCTCGACATCGGGGCGGAGAGTCCCGAGGAGGTCGCCGTGAGCATCCTCGCGGAGATCGTGGCGGTGGGGGCGGGGAAGGGGGCCGCGCAGGGCGCCGCGAGAGAGGCCGCGACGGAGGCCGCGCAGGGCGCCGCGAGAGAGGCCGCGACGGAGGCCGAGCCGGCCGCCGCGGCCACTCCCGCAGGCGCAACGGGACATGCAATCGACCCGGTCTGCGGGATGACCGTGCCGGTCGATGGATCGCGGCCCTCGTTCACCCACGAAGGACGAACCGTGCACTTCTGCTGCCATGGGTGTCGAACGCGCTTCGAGGCGAGCCCGGAGTCGTACGCCGCGTGAGGCCGGAGATCCGCGGGCTGCAGGCTTCGATGCGCGAGCACGGGTACATCGCGGAGCGGTCGATCGTTACGGCCGTGCACCTGGCCCGCGCGATGGAGAAGCCGCTGCTGATCGAGGGCGACGCGGGCGTCGGGAAGACCGAGGTTGCAAAGGTCGTGGCGGCGATTCTGGACGCCGAGCTGATCCGGCTGCAGTGCTACGAGGGGCTGGACGTGAACACGTCGCTCTACGAGTGGAACTACCAGAAACAGCTGCTCCGGCTGCGGATCGCGGCCGACGAACGGGGCGGCGGCATGCCGGAAGGGGACGGTCTCGCGGGTGCCGGCGAACTGGAAGACCTCATTTTCGGGCGCGAATACCTGCTGGAACGGCCGCTGCTGCGGGCGATCACATGCGCGGATGCGCCGCCGGTCCTGCTGATCGACGAGATCGACCGCGCCGACGAGGGGTTCGAAGCGTTCCTGCTGGAGGTGCTCTCCGACTTCCAGGTCACGATCCCCGAACTGGGGACGATTCGGGCGGCACATCGTCCGGTGGTCATCCTGACCTCGAACCGGACCCGCGAGATCGGCGACGCGCTCCGGCGGCGGTGCCTCTACCTCTACATCGAGCACCCCACGTTCGAGAAGGAGGTCGAGATCGTTCGGGCGCGCGTGCCCGGGATCGCCGACCTGCTCGCCGCCGAGATCGCGCACTTCGTGCAGGCGCTGCGCCGCCGGTCGCTGATGAAGCCGCCGGGGGTGGCCGAGACGCTGGACTGGGCGCGGGCGCTGGTCACGCTCCACCGGGACGCGCTCGATGCCGAGACCGTCGCCGAGACGCTCGGGTGCCTGGTGAAGGACCGGCACGACATGGGGGAGCTGGAGGGGGACGACCTGCAGACGCTGACCGGGGAAGCGCGCGCGGAGGCGGCCGACACAACGCGGGATGCCCCTGCACTGGGCGGTGCGCGGGGTCTCGTCCAGCGGATGGGTGACGACTTCGACGATCCGCTTGACGATTTTGCGGACTACAAGTGACCTTTAACTTCCCATCGTGACCAGTCGATCCCCCGCAACCTCCGCCGGGCGCCGCTTCTGCGCGGCGGCCTGAATCAAGAGCCACATGACGACGCATCAGCACGACGTGATCATCATCGGCGGCGGCGGGGCCGGGCTCCGCGCCGCGATCGCGATCGCGGAAGAGAACCCGTCCTTCTCGGTGGCCTGCGTCTCCAAGGTCTACCCGATGCGCAGCCACACCGTGACGGCGGAGGGCGGCGCGGCGGCGGTGATCAAGCCGAACGACAGCCTGGAAGACCACATCTACGACACGATCAGCGGCGCCGACTGGCTCGCCGATCAGGACGCGGTCGAGTACTTCGTCAACCGCGCCCCCAGCGAAATGATCCAGCTGGAGCACTGGGGCTGCCCGTGGAGCCGCACGCCCGACGGGTCGGTTGCGGTGCGTCCATTCGGGGGCATGAAGATCGAGCGGACCTGGTTCGCGGCCGACAAGACCGGCTTCCACATGCTGCATTCGCTTTTCCAGACCACGCTGAAGTACGGCAACATCGTCCGCTACGACGAGCACTTCGCGACCAGGCTGCTCATGGACGACGCGGGGCGCTGCCGGGGGTGCGCGGCGATCGAGCTGCGGACGGGCACCGTGCGGGCCATCCTGGGCAAGTCGGTGATCATCTGCACCGGCGGCGCGGGCAAGGCCTTCCCCTTCACCACCAACGGGGCGATCAAGACGGGCGACGGGATGGCGATGGCCTACCATGCGGGGGTGGCGCTGAAGGACATGGAGTTCATCCAGTACCACCCGACGGGGCTGCCCGGCACCGGCATCCTGATCACCGAGGCGTCGCGGGGCGAGGGCGGCATCCTGGTCAACAAGGACGGCTACCGCTACCTGCAGGACTACGACCTGGGCGAGGCGCTCGACGTCAGCGACCCCCGGCACCCGCAGAAGCGCGCGATGGAGCTGGGCCCCCGCGACAAGCTGAGCCAGTGCTTCATCAAGGAGAAGAATGCCGGGCGGACGATCAGGACGAAGGACGGCGACGCGGTTCACCTCGACCTGCGCCACCTCGGGGCGGAGAAGATCGACCGGAAGATCCCCTTCGTGCGCGAACTCGCGCGCAGCTACGCCGGGATCGACCCCGTCCACCAGCCGATTCCGGTGCGGCCGGTCGTCCACTACGTGATGGGCGGCATCGACGTCGACAGCGATTCGGCCACGAACATTTCCGGCCTCTACGCCGCCGGCGAGTGCGCGTGCGTCTCCATCAACGGGGCGAACCGGCTGGGGTCGAATTCGCTCACCGAACTGCTCGTGTTCGGCGGCCAGGCGGGCACCCACGCGGCCCGTTT
Source organism: Gemmatimonadota bacterium (assembly GCA_022823225.1). Taxonomy (GTDB): domain Bacteria; phylum Gemmatimonadota; class Gemmatimonadetes; order Longimicrobiales; family Gaopeijiaceae; genus Bin94. The sequence continues at coordinate 14,374 of JAJDXM010000073.1, read as the reverse complement.
CGCCATGGACCAGCCCGACTACGATGTATCGGGACTCGAGGCGCAGTCGGCCGACGAGAGCGAGCGCATCCGGCGCACGTACTTCAGCGCGCGCACCCGGTCGGGCAGCGAGCGGATCGCGGTGCTGCGCAACGAGCTGCACGACGCGATGGAGGACGGCGCCGGGATCTACCGCGACGCCGATTCGCTCGAAGCGGCGTGCAACAAGATCGCCGAGCTGCGCGAACGCTACCGGAGGGTCACCCTGGACGACCAGTCGAACTGCTTCAACACCGAACTCACCGCCGCGCTCGAACTGTCCTCGCTGCTGGACGTGGCCGAGGCCATGGCGCATTCCGCCCGCGAGCGCACGGAGTCGCGCGGTTCGCACCAGCGCCTCGACCACCCCGACCGCAACGACGACGACTTCCTCGCCCACTCGCTGGCCTTCCGGCAGCCGGACGGGAGCGCACCCAGGATCGAGTACAGCCCCGTGACCATCACGAAATGGCCGCCGGGCGAGCGCACCTACGGCGCCGGCTCCGGGCTGAAGCGGCCTGCGGGCGAGGCTGGCGCGGCTGGCGGCCCGGGCAGCTCCGGCGCGGCCGGCGAACCCTCATAGCGGGTCAGGATCATGTCAGAAAACGCCACGATCACGCTGGAGCTCTTCCGCTACCACCCGGAAACCGACTCCGAGCCGCGCTACCAGTCGTACGAGGTCCCCTACGACGAGGACTGGGTCGTGCTTGACGCGATCAACTGGATCAAGGACCATGTGGACGGCACGGTCACGCACCGCTGGAGCTGCCGCATGGGGGTCTGCGGAAGCTGCGGGATGATGGTGAACGGCGAGCCCAAGCTGACTTGCGCGGCCTTCCTGAAGGACTACTATCCGCGCCCGGTCCGGGTCGATCCGCTGGTCAACTTCCCCGTCGAACGCGACCTGGTCGTCTCGATGGACGGCTTCATGGACAAGCTCGAAGCGGTCAAGCCGTACATCATCCGCGACGATGTGAACGACACCTCGCAGGGCGAGTACCGGCAGACGCCCGCCGAGCTGGCGCGCTACAAGCAGTTCTCGATGTGCATCAACTGCATGCTGTGCTACGCCGCGTGCCCGGTCGTGGGCCACGAGGAGGAGTTCCTCGGCCCGGCCGCGCTCGCGCTCGGCCACCGCTACAACAAGGACTCGCGCGACCAGGGCCAGTCGGAGCGGCTGGAGGTCATGCTGTCCAGCGAGGCGATGTGGGGATGCACTTTCGTCGGCGAGTGCACGGTGGTGTGCCCGAAGCACGTCGACCCGGCGGGCGCGATCCAGCAGGCCAAGGCCGTCGGCGCGCAGGAGTTCTTCAAGCGATTCGTGATGCCGAAGGGGGCGGGCTCATGAGCGGACGGGCGGCGGCGCGCGGCTGGCCGGCCGGCCAGGGGCCGAAGGGGGCACGCCCATGAGCGGACAGTATCACCGACCGCACCGGTGGGCCTGGTGGACGGAGCGGCCCGGCTACATGCGCTTCATGATCCGGGAGCTGACGAGCGTGTTCATGGCGGGATACCTGGTGGTGTTCGTGATGACGCTGGCCCGGCTCGGCGCCGGGGAGGCGGCGTTCGGCGAATGGATCGCGGCGATGGGCAGCCCGGGCTGGATGGCGGCCCACGTGGTGGCGCTGGCCGCGGCCGTGTGGCACGCCGTCACCTTCTTCGGCGCGGTGCCGCAGGCGATGCCGGTCTTTCTGGGCGAGAAACGGCTGTCGGGACCGGTATCGCAAATCGTGATGGGGTACGGGCCGTGGCTGACCGTGAGCGCGGTCATCGTGTGGTGGGTGCTCAGGTGAGCGCGGGCGGAGGCGGCGGGGCCGGGGGCGGTGCGCAGAAGGGCGGAGGCTCGGCGCGTCCCTCGGGCGAAGCCTTCTGGTGGGCGCTCTTTTCGGCCGGCGGCGTGATGGCCGCGCTCTTTGTTCCCGCGTTCGTGATCGTGACGGGGTTCCTGCTGCCCGCGGGCGACGAGATGGTGGCGGCGGAGCGCGCGGCGGCGTTCGCGCAGGCCGCGGGATGGTGGCCGGTGAAGGTCGCGCTCCTCGGGGTCATCACCCTTTCCCTCTTCCACTGCATGCACCGGATCCGCCACCTGCTCATGGACGTGGGGATGCGCCGCTACGCCGGTGCGCTGAAGCTGCCCTGCTACGGCGGCGCGCTGGCCCTCAGCGGCTGGGCGGCGTGGGTGCTCTGGGGGATTTAGCAGCCACGGAGCCTTCGATCCCGTAGCGGCGTCCCAAAGCTCACGGTGCGCCGCGCCCGAGGCGCACGGCGCCGTCGAGGTCTCCTGGCCGGGATCGATGTGGACGAAGACGGCACGTCCAGGAACCGCCGGCTTGCCGACCCGCGGCCGGACGGCCAGCTTTGGCGCATGAACAGCAAGTCGCCTAACGGCACCGGACCCTACCGGCTAGAGGTCGCGGACTTCGGGCCCGTTTCGAAAGCGGAGCTGGAGCTGCGTCCGCTGACGGTCTTCGCGGGACCCAGCAACGCGGGGAAGTCCTGCATTGCCAAGCTGGTCTACGTGCTGCATGCCTATTTTGCGCGGCATACGGTCTCTCGTACGCGGACCTACGGGCTGTCCGACTTCAACCGAGTGGCAAGTCGCATGGGTGATCTGCCCGGCGTCGTACGGCGTCTGGAGGAATTCGTCTTGAATCCGGTCGAAGAGAGTGTGGACTCCTCTGAGCTCGGCGAAGACGTCGCGGCCCTGACCCGGTTGGCTCTTGAGGCACCGGATGTCGGTGCTGACACGTCGGGTATTCTGGTGGACGTGTTCGGCGCGGCGTCGATGGACGACCTGATCCTGCGGGGGGCCCGTGACTGCCGATTCACGCTGAGCTACGAGCCTGCCGGGGCGGCGGGCTCTTCCGAGCCGTTTCAGTACGTCTTCAAGATCGCAGACGACAAGCTTGACTGTGAAGCGGTGATCCCTCACGACGCCACACTGTGGCTGAACAAGGGGGAAATGTTCCGCCGAACCGGCCGGGGCGCCGGCCTCTTGTTTTCGCCCGCCGGTGACGACGACGAGTTTTCGGTAAGTCACAGCGGGCTGCTGATCACCCTGCTCAGCCTGGTGCAGCCCGGCACCGTGGGGTCGGCGTCGCGTCCGGCCTGGTACCTGCCCGCAGGCCGCTCGGGAGCTCTCGAGGCCCAGGCCGCGATCCTCGGCTCGGCAATCGATCGCATGGGTGACAACGGGCCTCGCGACCGCGGTCCCGTTCCCGGTGCCCTGCGTGAATTCCTTAGAGACATATTCGTGGATCTTCCTCGGCGAACCACTGGATCGCGAGTCGGCGAGCTTGCCCGGCTGTTTGAGCAGAAGATCCTCCGCGGCTCGGTGCAAGCGGAAGGTCCGGCCAAGACCGCCTCGCCCGTGATCGCCTTCCGGCCTGAGGGTTGGGGCCGGGACCTGCCTTTGAGCCAGGCATCGTCTCTGACGACCCAGATGATCCCGCTGGTGCTCTACCTCCGTCACTACGCAACGCCGGGTTCAACCATCATCATCGAGGAGCCGGAGGCGCACATGCATCCGGCCATGCAGGTCCGATTCATGACGGCGATCGCCCGGATCATCGACGCTGGCGTTCGCGTGCTGATGACAACCCACAGCGAGTGGATCCTGTCGGCGCTGGCCAACATCGTTCGAGCATCGGAACTGTCCGACCGACGACCAGAGGATCTTGCCGAAGGCGCGGTGTTGCACAGTGCAAGCGTCGGCGCCTGGCTCTTCGAGCCCGGCGATCCTGGCAGCAAGACCACCGAGATCCCACTCGATTCCGAGAGCGGCATGTACGACGCAGGCTTTCCCGATGTCTCCCGGGATCTGTACAACCGCTGGGCGACGATTGATAGCCGGCTTCAGGAGGACTGATCGCTGGCGAGCTGGACAGAGGGAATCCGAGCCGAGCTCGAGTCGTGCTGCCGCGACTGTCTGGCGGACGCGTGCCAGGATCGTGGGTGTCACCTGAAGCTGCCGCCCGCGAGCCTTGGGAGGCGCGTACTCACTCGTGTGGACGGTTGCGACGCGCTGGCACCGTCCGACCGGAAGCGGTGTGATTTTATTCTGTTCTTCGAATCCGGGAAGCGCTCACAACGCCGCCCTCGGCGCTGGGCGGTCCCGATTGAGCTCAAGAGCGGCACGGTCAAGGCTCCCGATCTGGAGGCGATTCACGAGCAGATCCAGTGCGGAGCCGATGTCGCCCGCAAGCTGATGTCAGCAGTCGGCGGTGACGGAGCCAGCCTGCGCCCGGTCCTGGGTTACGGTTCAATGCAGCGTCACGTATCCCTGTTGCTGACACGGAGCGAGTATCGAGTGGAGATCGGCAGTCGGAACGAGTTGATTCGCGCTGTCGCTTGCGGCGACATGGTCGGCGATGCATTGAAATGAAGCAGCGCCAGGGCGGGGCAAGCGCAACCCCCCCCCATATGGAGCAGGCCCCCGAAGTACACTCCGCTACTTGACGGCACCCGCAGCATTGGTGATACTGTATAGTCTCATTCAAGATGATAAGGTATCATTGATGGCGTTGGCGACCAGAGAACGAATCCTCGAAGCGGCCGGCAGGGCACTGACGCGGTGCCCGAACGCCACGGTCGACCAGATTGCGGCCGAGGCGCGGGTGGGGCGGGCGACGGTCTTCCGTCACTTCGAGAGCCGGGCGGGGTTGCTCAGGGCGCTGGCCGAGCGGGCGATCGACGAGACGGACAGGGTGGCGCGCGAGGCCGTGGCACAGGCCTGCACGGCGACCGACGCGCTGCGACTGGTCACGCGGGCCGTTGTCGGCGTGGGCGAGTCCTATCGGTTTCTGGGATCGGCCCCCGAACTCGACGACGAGCCGGAGATCGCCGGCGCGTACCGGCGGCAGATGTCCGAGCTGGCGGATCTGGTGAGAGCCGTCCGGCGGGAGGGCTTCATTCGGCCGGATCTGCCCACCGCGTGGGTGGTGGCAAGTATCGACGGACTGATATGGGCTGCCTGCCGTGCCGTCGGCGACGGCGAGCTCGGCGTGGTTCAGGCCCAGGATCTTGTCTGGGACACCATCACAGAGGGGCTCTCAAACGAGAAAGCGAGCGGATTTCGCGATGGCGAATAGCAGAACGAATCGGAGCGGGGATTTGCAGATGACTGAGTCAGGAAGGGCAGGAAGGCGAGAATACGCGCTTCGCCTGATGCTGTCGGGTGTGGCGGCTGCCGCGTTCGCCGGGGCGTGCATCGAGGTCGTCGCCCCCCGCGGAGTCGACGTGCAGCCGCCGCCGGTGCAGGGCGAGGCCGCCGAGATCATCGGTGCCCGCTTCCTGGACGTCGACGGGAACATCCGCGCTCTGGGCGACGAGAACGGGTCGGGTCCGGCCGCCCTGGTGTTCGTGGACGGCGAGTGCCCGTCGGCGGCGGATTATCTGGCCGAGATGAACGACTTCACCGCCGAGGCGGAAGAGCGGGGCATCGATTTCTACGTGGTGGTGTCCAGCCCCGAGCGGACGTGGTCGGATGCGCGGACGCTCCGCGACGAGCACGGCTTGCGAGCGCCCGTTCTGTTCGATCCGTCGGGCGACCTTGCCACGCGTCTCGGGGCCGTCACGGTCGTCGAGGCGTTCGTGGTGAACGATGCGGACCGGGTGGTGTACCGGGGGCGGATCGACGACCGGCACGAGACTGACCGGCGGTCTTCCGAACACAGCCACGATCTCCGGGAGGCGTTCAGCAGGGTCCACGACCCCCGCGCGGAACTTCGGGAGACCGCCCCGGTCGGGTGCGACATCGTGCCCTGGCCCGGCGCCGACGAGCGGACGGCCACCTATACCCGAGACATGGCGCCGATACTGGCCGCCAACTGCGCCGAATGTCACCAGGCGGGCGGCATCGCCCCGTTTGCGCTGTCCACGTACGAACATGCGTCCACGCGAGCCCGCAGGCTGGAGCGCGCGACCGTGTCAGGGCAGATGCCGCCCTGGCGCCCCGAACCCCGTTACGGCCGCTTCCGCGGCGAGCGCTACCTGTCGCAAACCCAGATCGAGCTCTTCCGGGCGTGGGCTGCGAGCGACGGGGCCGAGGGCGAGCCGGGTCACCGTCCCCCGGAGCCCCGGTTGCCCGATCCCGGGTGGCGCCACGGGCAGCCGGACCTGGTGCTGCCGATGGTCGAGCCGTTCGAGGTCCCCGCCGAGGGCGACGACATCTACCGCTACTTCGTCATTCCGTCCGGGCTCCAGGGGACCCGGACCGTGACGGCCATCGACTTTCAGGCGGGCGACCCCACCGTGGTTCACCACGCCAACTTCTTCGCCGACTACAGCGGCCGGGCGAGAGAGGAGGACGCGAAGGACGTCGAGCCCGGGTTCTCCGTCTTCGGGACCGGCTCGTTCATGTCCTACGACAACACCGACGAGCTGTCCTACGGGATCGGCGGATGGGCTCCGGGAGCGGATCCGTACACGCTCCCCGAGGGAGTCGGCCTGTGGTTGCCGGGGGGCGGCGACATAGTGATCGAGATCCACTACAAGCTGAGCGGCCGGGCGACCACCGACCGGAGCCGCATCGGCTTCTACTTCGCCGACAGTCCGACTCCCGAGTACATCGACGGCCTCCTGATCGGTACGCAGGATCTGGACATCCGGGCGGGCGATTCGGCCTACGTGCGCCACGTCCACATGGACGTTCCCGTCGGTTTCCGACTCGTCGACGCCATGCCGCACATGCACTTCGTCGGCACGAAGGCACGGATGGTGGTGACCTTCCCCGACGGCCGCCGACACACCGTCTTCGGCATCGAGGACTGGCGGATGCGCTGGCAGAACATCTACTCCCTGCGCACGCCGCTCCACGTCCCGGCGGGCTCGCGGATCGACGCGTGGTGGGTCTGGGACAACTCCGCCGGCAACGCGGACAACCCCTTCGACCCGCCCCGGGACATCGCCTGGGGCTGGCAGAGCGAGGAGGAGATGGCCGAGGTATGGCTGGGCGTGGTCCTCGATAACCCGTCGCGGCGCAGGGCCTTGATCCGGGCGTCCTGGGAAACCTGGTACAACGCCGACTCCCAACCGTTGCCGGACGGGTAGTCGCGGTGCCCGGGCGAGCGTGGTGCTCGTGCCCCGGCGACGATTCCGGCCGTGGCCCGTCTACGATTCCGACCGTGAGCCCGACGAATCCTCCCACAGATCCAGGTGGCGCGAGAAGACTTCGTCGAGGTCGATCACGCCCAGCCTCCCGGTCCCAAGCCGGACAGGCATCTCCCCCGCGAAGCGCTCATGCCCCGGGGCTTGCCCGAAGCGCCACACATCCACCACGTCCCGGTCCGGATCCACGATCCAGTACTGGCGGACGCCGCTTCGTGCGTAGAGATCGAGCTTGATCCCGCGGTCCCGATGCGCGGTGGATGGGGAGAGGATCTCCACCACCAGGTCGGGAGCGCCCAGCATCTGTTTCTCCCCGATGATCCCGCGCCTCCTGTTCGAAATGAAGAGCAGGTCGGGCTGCACCCGGTCGTCGGTTCCCGGGAATCCGACGAGGCACGGAGCCTGGAACGTTTCGCCGTGGCCCGGGTGCTCCAGAATGCGCATGAGGGCGCTTTGAAGCCGCTTGGAGATGCGCTGGTGACGGGTTACAGGGGCCGGTGTCATATACAGCCGTCCCCCAATCCACTCGTAGCGATTGCCATCGTCCGGCATTCGCTCGACATCTTCCCAGGTGCGTGGTGTTTTGGTCTGCATCGTGGACACATCATACCTGCCCGCGTTCAAGTGTGCGAACAACTCCGGGGGCGGAGGATATGAAGGGGCGGTCATCGGCCGGTCATCTCGGGGAACTCCAGCCCCTCCAGTCCCTCCAGCGCCTCCGGCTTGACCCCGTAGAGGATCGCGTTTCCCGGAGTGAGGGTGCGGAAGGATTCTTCGACGAAGTCGAGCACCTCATCTCGGTCGGCCAGGGGGATGTCGGCGTCCTCCATCATCTCGCGCACCGGCTCCGGCACGAAGGCGCGCCACTCCAGGATGCAGCGCCGGACCGCGCGACGCGCGAAGCGCCAATACAAGACGCTAACCCTTTTGATGTCGATCGCTTCCGGCCTCGGGTGGCGGTACCGTTCGGCGGCCGCGATGTAGCCGTCGACGAACGCCTGGCGGAGCAGGGAGACATCGTTCAGCTCGTAGACGCCCAGCAGGCCGCGCCGATAGGCCAGTTCGTCGATGGCGAAGAACGACATCGGGGCCAGGCCGGCCTTAAGGAGGGGGATGATCGACGCGATCCGGGATGTGCGCTCATTGAACGCGGCGAACGGATGCAGGTATGGAATGTGGACGAGCAGGAAGAACGACTGTTCGAAGGGATTGTCGATCCGGGCAGCACGGGAGAGAAGGACATCCAATTCCTCCCGCAACTCGGAGCGGCAATCGATGGGAATGTAGGTGGACCTCCCAATGGTTGTCGGGGCGCGGCGCAGGTCACCCGGGAGGGTTGGGTCCTGAAGTAGTCCGTAGGAGAGAAAGGCGTGAACGTTGCGCAGCCACTGCCACCCGATCCGGATCTCGGCGAGTTCCTTGACTACGTAACGGATTGCGGCCTCGTGGTTGAGGATGGTGGCAGTATCGCGCAGCGATTTGCCAGGCGGTGCACGCCCCGAATCGACCAGGCTGGCGGTTTCCAGAAGACTGTACCTGTTCCCCTCGATCCGGGATGAGGCCCACGCCATGTCGACCACGAGTTCCTCGCTGACCCGACGGGCGAATGTGAGCCCGGTCACGGCCTGGCCTTGCACGATGTGGGGAGCGCTCGCCTTCGCCAGCCTCTCACGATCCGTCTCGGTCAGGTAGTGCGATTCATTTGGCCGGTAGCGCCGCGCAAACTCGGTGCGGTATCGTGCGGTTGAGCGGAGGTGCACCGGCTTCCGCAGATGCGCCAGCACCGCCTCCCCCCCGGCGACCCGGTACCGCGTCCCCCGGCCCTCCCCCACCACCTCCAGCTTGCCGGCGTCCACGAGCCGCCGCAGCGCCCGCCAGACCGTGGATGTGCTCGCATCGGGCGCCACGTTGCGGCGAATCTCCGAGCGGGCGCACCCCGGGTGGTTCGACACATAGGTCAGAACGGCGCGGTCGATGAGGATCATGAAACGTATTTTGGTCGATTGTGAAACGATTTGGACCGAAATCGACCGAATTCAGCCAGCCAAGTCAAGTATCGTGTCACAGCCGTGACTCGTATTGTGAACGACAACCGCCGTAGCGGCCAACCGGGCACCGACCCAAACGCACCGCGGGGGGCCCGCCCTTCTCCGGCGAACCCCCCGCGTCGTGTCTGCCAGCGCGCGGGCCGGCGGCGGACCCGAGCCTCGGCCCGGCCGCCCGCCGCCCGCGCAACCCGCTATTTGGCCGTGATCGTCACCTTGATGAAGTCAGCCACGGTGGTGATGTCGGGGTAGACGAAGCAGACCTTCCGTTCGTCCACCATCTCCATTTCGGGCGTGCCCATGTCCGGCATCGCCTGGCGCAGCACCTGGCTGAGGCCTGAACCGGGCCGCTCGTTCAACTCCGTGCCCGCGTCCCAGAGCGTCAGCATGTCGGTGACGTCGCCCGAGAAGGGCCGCGCACCGTCCGGGAAGAGAGCGATGCCGTCCGGTCCGGGGGCGTAGAAGAGGTCGTTGGCCTGGACGAACCCGGTGGCGAAGGTGAGCATGTCGCCGGGCCGGCCCGCCACGGTGAACTCGTATGCCATTCCGGGAAGCGCCGGCCCGAGTTCCATCCCGCCGACCGGCACGAGGAACGCCCCCGCCATATGAATGCCGTCGTCGGCCGTCACTTCTCCGGCGAGCATCGTCGGGTCGCCGGTTTCCGCGTAGACCTTCAGGCCGGCGCTGGCGGGCGTTCCGGGCATGAACAGCACGCCTGATCCCGTGTGGGAGGCGTAGGGCCCGGGCCCGAGAACCCCGGTGATTCCCGTGTGGGCGGCCAGGACGGCGGTGAGGGGGCCGGCCATGCCCATGTTCGCGATCGCTGCAAGTCCCGCACCCCTGTCCGGCATTCCCGCCGTGAACAGCGGGTCGGGCATGGTGTGCACGACGGCGACGCCCGGCGAGACCGACACCGCGTCCTCGCTGATGTTCTGAATCTTCAGGTGGAAGTTCGAGGGGCCTATGGACTCCAGCGTGACCCGGATCACGTCGGACAGGGTGATGAGGTCGTCGCCGGTGGCCTCCGTCACGTTGTCGCCCACCATCCACTGCATGACCTGGTCGGTCACGTCGCCGGTGACATGCGTGCCGTCTTCGTTCCACAGAGCGATCCCCGACCCGTCCGGACCGAAGAACATGCCGTCGGAACCCACGATGCTGGCTGCGAACGAGACGCTCATTCCCGGGGTCGCGTCGAAGTTGAAGCCGTAGGACATGCCGGGGTGCATGTCGTCCATGGTTTCGCCGAGGGGCATGGCGAGCATGCCGCTGAAGGTGAACGGCATGGGCATCGACATGTTCTCGATCCGCACGTCGAAGTCGAGCTCGCCGATCACGCCGGTGAAGTCGACGGTTGCGGACCCGCCGAGCGCGACCGTGGCCGGCTGGCTGTTGGGGTCGAAGACGTAGCGCCGCTCGTCGTAGCCGGAGATGGTGACGGTGTAGCTGCCCATCCGCAGGTTGCCGACATTGAAGGTCCCGTCGGCGCCGGTGCTGCCGCTCGCGGACTCGGTGCCCGAAAGGGACACGCTCACGCCCTCGATGCCCATGTCGTTGACCGAGATCGTGCCGTTGACCGACGCGGTGCGGATGTAGTCGCCGCCGAAATCGACGACCTGGGCGCGGCCGGCCGTCGCGACGACGGTGGTCCCCGAGGTCTGGTCGAACTGGATGTCGGCGGGGAAGCCGCTGATCGTGACGGTGTAGTTTCCAGCCTCGAGGTTGGGGAAGGAGTAGTTGCCGCCCCCGCTCGTCGTTGCCGTGCCCGCGCCGCCGCCGCTGAGCGTGACGGTGACGCCATCGAGCCCTGTACCCTCAACGGTGACCGTGCCCTGAACCGCACCGATGATGGGGGGATCGGTCGATTCCCCGCAGGCCGCCGACAGCACCGCCAGAAGCGCCAGGCCGGAGGTGGCCAGGAGCTTGCGACGCAGTGAGAAGCTGCCTTTAGTACCTTGGGTGTTCACAGTGTTACCGTCCTTTCGATTTGTGCGTGAGAAGTCCCGCCCACAACCTACCATGCGCGCGCCCGACTGGCTACCCGCACCCGATCAGACGGCTTCGCCGCCGCTGGACGTTGTCGCGCATATGGTGCGCTTTTCCGCCGCGCTGCGCAGCGCGGGGGTGCCCGTCGCGCTCGGTGACGAGATCGATGCGACCCGCTCTCTCGCCCACGTCGACATCGGCGACCGCGAAGAGGTGCGGCTCGGTCTCCGGGCGGCCTTGAGGATCGAGCCCGGGGCGTGGCCGCTCTTCGATCACCTCTTCGACCGGCACTGGCGCGAGGGGGGCGCGGAGCCGGAACGCGCGCGGCGGGGTTCGCGCAAGGACCGGAAGCAGCGTGCGCCGCGCCCCTGGCCGGGACACGCAAATCCGTTGTCGGAACTGGCCCAGACGCTTGCGGAGCGGCAGCGCGTCGAGCCGGCCGATACCCGGGGTCCCGACGGCGGCCGTCCGGGATACAGTCCGCGGGCGCTTCTCCGGCGGAAGTCGTTCGAAGCCTGCACCGAAGATGAACTCGAAGAGATGGAGCGGGTCCTCGCGCGGGTGGCCCGGAAGCTCGTCACGCGTCGCAGCCGGAGGCTCGTTCCGTCGCGGCGGGGTGCGGTCGTCGACCTGCGGCGGAGCCTGCGGCGCTCGCTCGCGCACGGAGGCGAGATGGTCGATCTGGCGCGGCGGGACCGGGCGGTGGAACTCCCCCGTTTGGTGGTGTTATGCGACACCAGCGGCTCCATGGACCCCTATTCGCGCTTCCTGCTGACCTTCGTGCTGGCGCTGGGGAAGGTCGCGCGCCGCACCGAGACCTTCTCGTTCAACACATCGCTGACGCGGCTGACGCCCTGGATCGCGTCGGGGAACGTCCAGGCCACGCTGGCCCGCTTCGCCGCCCGGGTGGACGACTGGTCGGGGGGGACGCGAATCGGAGAATGCCTGCGCGAATTCGCCGACGACCACGCTCCGGCGCTCGTGACCGGCGGCACCTCGGTCCTGATCCTGAGCGACGGACTCGACCGCGGCGACACCGAAGCGATGGCGGGCGCCCTGCTCGCGATCCGCAGGCGGGCACGGCGCGTGATCTGGCTGAACCCGCTCATGGGCGATCCGCGCTACCGCCCCGAAGCCCGGGGCATGAAGGCGGCGCTGCCGCATGTGGACCACCTTGTGCCGGCCCACAACGTGGAGTCGCTTGAGGCGCTGGCGGGGATGTTGTAGCAAAGCGTCCTTGCGGAAGCGGGTCCCGGATGGTACATCGACGAGTACGCAAACCCCGACTGGAGGGCCCGTGAGAATCGAGGAGCAGTTCACCGTCGCCGCCCCCGCCGAGGCTGTCTGGGACTTCCTGACCGACCCCGAACGCGTGGCGGCCGCGCTGCCCGGCGCCGAGATCAACGAGCAGATCGACGAGAACACCTACAGCGGCGGGATGGCGGTCAAGGTGGGCCCCCTCGCCGCCGCCTACACCGGCACGGTCGCCTTCGAACTGGACGAGGCGGAGCGGTCGGCGGTCGTGCATGCGAAGGGGCAGGGGAAGGCGGGGATGGGGAACGCGGACATGAGGATGACGAGCCGCGTCGCGGAGCTCGACTCGGGCGAGACCGAGGTGACGGTCGTGGCAGACCTGACGGTCACCGGGATCCTCGCCCAGCTCGGGCGCGGCATGATGCAGCACGTGAGCAGGAAGATGTTCAAGGAGTTCACCGAGGTTGTAGAGAAGGAGCTGACATGATTCCCCCACCATTCGACTATCACGCCCCCGGCAGCCTGGAGGAGGCGCTCGCGCTCCTTGGGCGGCTCGACGACCCCAAGGTCATGTCGGGCGGCCAGAGCCTGCTGCCGATGCTGAAGCTGCGGCTCGCGTCGCCGGCCAACATCGTGGACATCAGCCGCATCCCCGGTCTGGATTCGATTACCGAGTCGGGCGGCTTCCTGCGGATCGGCGCGCTTGTGACCGAGACGGCGCTGGAGGAGAGCGCGGTGGTGGCCGAGCGCTACCCGATCCTGCTGGACACCGCGAAGGTCATCGCCGACCCGCTCGTGCGGAACCGCGCGACGATCTGCGGGAACGTGGCCCATGGGGATCCGGCCAACGATCACCCGGCGACGATGATCGCGCTGATGGCCGAGATGGTCGCGACCGGGCCGGACGGCGAGCGCACGATCGCTGTGGACGACTTCTTCCACGGGCTGTTCATGACGGCGCTCACGCCCGGCGAGATCCTGACCGAAATCCGCATCCCGGCGCCCGGCGGGGCGCCCGGCGGGGCGGCGGGCGGCGGCGCGGGCGGCAACGGACTTCGTTCGCCCGGCGAACAAAGTGGCGGCGCCTACCTCAAGCTGGAGCGCAAGGTCGGCGACTACGCGGTTGCCGGGGCGGCCGTGCAGTTGACGCTGGATCGCAAGGGCACGGTGACCCGGGCCGGGGTGGGGCTCACGAATCTCGGCTTCGCGCCGATCCGGGCGTCGGGGGCCGAGGAGGTGCTCACGGGCGCGCGGCTGGTGGAGCGGGGCGGATTCCGGGGCGCGATCGACAAGGTCCGCGACGCGATCACGAAGGCGCCGGACGACGACGAGGTGATCGCGGCCGCCGCCCAGGCCGCCGCCGACGCCACCGACCCCGTCGCCGACCGCCGCGGTTCGGTCGAATACAAGAGGAACATGGCGCGGGTGCTGACGGAGAGGGCGATTCGCAGGGCGCTCGCCCGGGCGACCGGCCACGGCGGTTCCGGCAGCCACGGCGGCGCCACCGGCCACAGCGGCGCCCCCAACCCGCCCGCAGGAGGATAACGACCATGGCCAAGCACCAAATCACCGTTACGGTCAACGGAGACGAACACGCGCGCGAGGTCGACTCGCGCCTGCTCCTCGTCCACCTGATCCGCGACGAACTCGCGCTCACCGGCACCCACATAGGCTGCGACACTACGCACTGCGGCGCGTGCACCGTGCTGGTCGACGGCGTGCCCACCAAGTCGTGCACCGTCCTGGCCGTCCAGGCCGACGGCGCCGAGATCGGCACGGTCGAGGGCCTCGCCGACGCGAACGGCATGAGCGCGCTGCAGGAGGGCTTCATGCAGGAGCACGGCCTCCAGTGCGGCTTCTGCACCCCCGGCATGCTGATGACCGGGACCGCGCTGCTCGCCGCCAACGCGAACCCCAGCGAAGCCGAGATCCGCGAGGCGATATCGGGGAATCTCTGCCGCTGC
>JAJDXM010000069.1 GCA_022823225.1 Gemmatimonadota bacterium | reverse complement strand
GAATCCCATGCGTCATGAGATCGGCCGTGGCGATCTCCCTCCGCCTGCCTCTCCAGATGCCGAAGGGTCCGGTCAGGAGGGATCACTTTGCGACAACGGCCGCGTGAAGCGGTGCTGGGCAAGCGGCGAGCGAGTCGGTCCGGCTGGCACCCTGACGTTACGTCAGGGTTGCGGCGAGCCCCGCCGCCGAACCATCCATGAGGCAATCGCTACGGGACCCCAGGCCTCATCGTTCCTGGCGCGATCCAACTGACACATCCGAACGCTTCACCAGAAACGCCTCCAGGACCACGATTGAGAGCTCGTCGGGAGTGCGGCGATACCACAGGTCACCCTGCATCGGCAGTGGGACATCCCGAAAGGAATCGAATCGAACGGACGCGACCAGCCAGCCGGCGGGGGTAAACGCCTCGATCATGGTGTCCCGGTCCCGTATCGCTTCGGCCTCGAATTCCTCAAGATCGCCGATCGGAGCATCGAGCGGATGTCTTCGCGGCGGCGCATTGGGGTCCGGCACGCTGGCCACCGCCCAGATCAGTCCGCGACTATCCGCCTGAAACCCCACAAGATGGGATTCGCGTTCGGGCCCCTGAAACCAATCGCGCATCACGACCAGCGAGTCCATCAAGGCCCCCCCGGGCCACTCGTGCCTTCGGAATACATAGCTGTCGGTGTTCGCGGACCACACGCCAACGCCTTCCGCCGCAGCCAGAACCGACAACGCCTCACGCGAACCAAGTCGCACGCCCAGGGCGCGCACGCTGTCCCCATCCAGCTGGAAGGCGCGCCAACTGCTGTCAGCGGCAACAGAAACGATCACCTCATCTCCGTACGTGGCCTCCGAGCTCTGCGTGCCCAGTGCCGGCAGGCGAAACGAGCGTACGAAGCCTCCGGTTGTCGAATACTGGTGAACCAGCGGAAGCCCCGTAAAGACAAGGAGTTCACCGGCCGGCGTCTGCGCGAAGCTCTGGGTGAAAGCGAACTCGCCGGGACCCTCTCCGGGCCCCCTTCCCGCGGTCACGAGGAGTTCGCCGTCCTGCCCCCACAACGCCAGTGTGCCGCGTGAGTAGGTGCCGGTCACATATTTGCCATCCCGGAGCACACGCGCGGGTCTAACGGGTGCAACGCCGTCGACGCTTCCTTCCAGACGGACAATTTCGCGGAACTCGAGGTCGCACATGGCCGCGTCTGCATCCGCAGGCTCCGCGGCGGACTGCCACTCGCATTCTTCGGCGGGCAACGCCTGCGCGGAGGATCCCGACGACTTTCCACCATCGGGACTACACCCGACGCCGACAGCGACGATCAGCGCGGTGCCAACCCGTACCCTCATTGAATGAGCCATGGGGGCATCTCGGTTAGAACACCTTCGAAGTGGTGTTGCCGCCTGCGCGGCCAGCCATCGACGATCCAGCACCTCGCCGAGGAGGCGGCAACGCCCGGGCCCAGCGGCGAACCGCTATATGGTAGATGATGAGGAATACTGCCCCACCTACCTTAAACACATAGTCCCACATCGTTTCGGCGTTCCTGAACACCAGATTCGCAAGACAGATACCGACGAGCACGAGAAGATACATTTCAAGCTTCTTTACATTCTTCCGGATCGTTCGGCCGTTCGCGATCATCTGCTCTGTAAGCGTCGGGATTTGGTCGTGTGCCTGGTCAGTGGTCATGTCGTCGTCCGGAGCCGTCCGGAGCGGAGCCTTCCAGGCCCCTACGCCTTCTCCGCCGCCGCGATCCCGTGCCGTTCCAGCGTCTGTGCCAGCGTCGGGCGCCCCAGCCGCATGCGGTCGTTGTCCAGCAGGAACGAGAAGACGTAGCCCGCGCCCAGCATCAGGATCCCGATCAGGAAGCAGTACATGACGGCGCGGTCCGGGTAGACGTCCTTCAGGTAGCCCACGAAGAGGGGGCCGCAGATCCCCGCGGCGGCCCAGGCGGTGAGGATCGTCCCGTAGATCTTCGACATGTTCCGCGACCCGAAGACGTCCAGGATGAATGACGGCATGGTTGCGAAACCGCCGCCGAAGCAGAGCAGCACGTAGCAGACCAGAACCGAGAAGACCCAGGGGTTGGTCTCGGACATGAGCAGGCCGAAGACGATCATCTGGCTTCCGAGGAGGATGCGGAAGACCGCGACCCGGCCGAAGCGGTCCGACAGCCAGGCCCAGATGATGCGGCCCACCCCGTTGCAGACCGAACTGACGGCGATGAGCGTGGCCCCGTACTCTGCCAGCACCGCCGGCGAGATCGACGGGTCGGCCAGGCCCCAGACTTCCTGAAGGAGCTCCGACTGGAAGCTGATGACCGAGATCCCGGCGGCAATGTTGAAGAAGAACACGACCCAGAGAACCGCAAAGTTGCCGGTGGTCAGGTACGGAAGCGTCGGCTCGCTCGGCGCCTGTTTCCGGACGACCGCCTCCGTGTCCGGATTCCGCAGCACCAGGCTGCACGGAATCAGGATGCACGCGAACACCACGCCCAGCCACATGAACACGGCCGCGAGATCCCCCTCCGCCCGCACGACCAGGAAGGGCGCGAGGATCTTGCTGAGCAGAAGCGCGCCGACGCCGAAGCCCATCACCACGATTCCGGTGGCCAGCCCGCGCCTGTCCGGGAACCACTTCGCCACGGTCACCACCGGGGTGACGTACCCCATCCCGATCCCGATTCCGCCGATCACGCCGTAGCCCAGGTAGAAGAGCAGGCTGTAGTCGAGCCGCAGGGCGAAGCTTGCGATCACGTAGCCCAGCGAGAACAGGGTGCTGCCGGCGAGCGCGAGGTTTCTGGGTCCGAACCGCGGCAGCAGCTGCCCGGACAAGCCCGCCGAAATGCCGAGGAAGAAGATGGCCAGGCAGAAGGCCAGGACCGTCTCGGTGTGCGTCCACCCGTACTGCCGGGCGAGCATTGTCTGGAAGAAGCTCCACGCGTAGACGGTCCCGAAGCAAATCTGCAGCATGGTGCAGCAGATGGCGATGACGCTCCTTGGCAAGCCCACGCCGGGCCGAGGCATCGTCTACGTTCCCTCGTCGCCCCGGGCGGAACCATCCGCGACGTGCGTGAACAGGCGCGCCAGTTCGCCGACCTCGTCGTCGCGGCCCAGCACGTCCTCCTCGCCGGTGGCCTTGCCGTCGCCGGCCAGGTTGACCGCAAACGCCATCAGGTCCGCCAGCGGTCTGGCCGAAAAGCTCACGAACCAGAACGAAAGCAGCGTCCCGATCACCAGAATGATCCCGAAGAGGTACATCTGCTGCCCGACCGCGCGCTGGATCTTGAGTCCGAGCAGCTCCTTGTCCATGCCGACATGGACGTTCCCCGCCACTCCGGAGAGGATGGGACTGCCGACTTCGATGAAGTCGCCCAGCCCCGGGAGACTCCGCTCGACGGTCTCGGTCGACGATGGATCGCTCGCGAGGATTTCTTCGGGGATCCCGGGCACGAAGGTGTGCGCCAGGAACTCGCCGGTGTCGCTGGTGATGTAGATGTAGCGGATGCTCTCAATCTCGACGAACTGGTCGATGAGCGACTGCAGCGTGGCCAGATTGCGGTTCAGCAGCATGTCCACGCTGGAGTCGGCAATGTTCTTCGCGATGCTGCGGCTGTTGCTCACGTACTCCTCGTCGAGCTCCCGCGAAACGGTGCGGATCGAGAGGAAGGAGACCGAGAGAACGATCACCCCGAAGAGCGCGAAGAAGCTGAAGCGGGTCTTGCGGAAGAGCTTGTGGACTCTCATGGCATGCCGAAGCTGGCTTCCCAGTCGGTCAGCGGGACGAAGCGGTCTCCCTCGACGACCGTGTAGTAGACTCGTTGCAGACCCTGCCGGCGATTCGGTCCGAAGGACACCCGCTCGCCGACGCCGAGGTCGTAGTTGCGCACGTTGAAGACCGCCTCCTCGATCCCGGACCGCTGCGGGTCGCTCCCCATTCGCCGGATGATCTCGGCGATCAGCTTGGCGTTCACGAACCCCTCGAGGCTCACGAAGCTCTGCGGGAAGGTCTCGTACGCCTCGTTCGGGGTGATCCGCTCCACGTTGTCGGGCGGCGGGGGATCGTACTGCGCCATCAGCTCGCGGTACTCCTGCACCGCCGGCAGCGACGTGTCCTCGTAGCTCGGCACCACCTGCGAATTGACGAGCCACCGGGTGTGGGAATTGGGATCCGAGCTTTCGCCCTGAAGCAGCTGGAGCATGTTCTCGCTGCCAACGAAGGACACGTTGGCGACCGGGATGTGCAGCCCCAGATCGACGGCGTCGCGCGCGAAGGCGCCGCAGGCCTGGTAGGCGCCGATGCAGATGACGGCGTCGGGGGCGCGGTCGAGCAGAATCTCCACCTGCGCCCGCATGCTCGCGCTGTACTGGGTCCCGCGGGTGTAGGTGGCCTCGCCGGCGATCGTCTCGCCGTGACGGGCCAGCGCCTCGCGGACGCCCGCCCAGCCGCTGCGCCCGTAGGCGTCGTTCTGGTAGAAGACGGCGACCCGCCGCCTCCCGATGTTCACGAAGTTGTCGACCAGCCCGGCCGTCTCCTGCCGGTAGGACGCGCGCAGGTTGAAGGCGAACTCGTCATAGGGGGGCTCGCGCTGCGGTTCCGCGCCGGTGAAGGGGAAGAAGAGGAACATCTGCTGGTCGCGGAACGTCTTGAGCACCGGAAGTGCCCGGGTGACTGTGGGCGTGCCGACGTAGTTGAAGAGCAGGAAGACGCGCTCGTCCTGCATGAGCTCGATCGTGTTCGCGACGCACGGGTCGGGCTGGTAGCCGTCGTCGAGGAGCTTCATCACGATCCTGCGGCCGTTCACCCCGCCGTTCTCGTTGAGCTGGTTGAAGTAGGCCATGGAGCCGCGGTAGAGTTCGGTGCCGAGGCCGCGGGAGGGGCCGGAGAAGGCACAGGAAACGCCGAGGACGATCTCGTCGTCCTGGGGGAGGCCGCGGCGCACGTGGGGGGCGGCTCCCGGGCGGGGAACCTCCCCTGACGCCTTTGCCCACGGAGCGGCGGCGAGTGCAGCGAGCCCGGAGCCGATCAGGGATCGGCGGGTGATGGTGGGGGGGGTGGGGGTTGGGGGCGGGGTTCCGCCGGTGGTACCCGGTTTGGATTGCTTCATCAGCGCTCCATCGGCGTTCTTTCGTCACCCTGCGCGGTGACTGCGGACTCTGTCGGAAGATAATGTATCATTACTTCACCGCCGGATCATCCGCAAATCGCGGTCAACGGCGACCGGTGTCTCGCCAGCACACCTCCTGGCCCGCGATGCGGGCGCGACGCTACTCCGAGGATTCCTTCCGCGAGAGGAACCGGTCGGTCCGCCGCATGAGCCTGGTTCCTTCGCGCAAAAAGGCCCGCAGGTCGACGAGTACGATGACGAGGAAGATGACCAGTCCCAACTGGATGATCGCCCCGATCGCCATCAGTCCTGATACGAAGGTTCCAAAGGCTCCGAAGGGTCCGAAGTCGAATTCCATGTCTGCTTTCTCCTTGCTTGAATGACGCGGCGGCCCACACCGCCGCTCCCTTTAGGGCGTCTCTCTGCATGGACTGGTTCTCCCCACCGCGGTCATCACTGCTGCGTTCGGTTCAACCTAGTCCTTCGTGTGCGCTGCGGCATCCGGTGCGCTGTCATGGATCCCAAACAAGTACGATCTTGCCGTAGTTCTCGTTCAGTTCCATTCGCCTGTGGGCTTCCACCGCCTTCTCCACCGGAAAGGCGCTGTCGATCACCGGCCGCAGGGAGCCGTCGTCGAAGCCCGGGAGCACCTCTTCGCTGAATTCCGCAGCCAGCGCGGCCTTCTCCTCGACGCCCCGCGCCCTCAGCACGGTGCCGAACAGGCGCGCCCGGCGCACCATCAGGCGCCGCAGGTCCACCTCAGCCCGGCTTCCGCCCGGCACACCCACCACCACATGCCGCCCACCCACCGCGATCGCGGCCTGGTTTCCCGCCAGATACGGCGCCCCCACAAGGTCGAGGATCACGTCGGCCCCTCGGCCACCGGTCGCGTCCATCACTCCGGCCTCCCACCCCTCCCCACCCTCCAGCCCCACCCCCAGCCCCTCCCCCGCGGCCCGCTCCAGCTTGGCGTCGGTGCGCGACGTCCCGATCGTCCGCGCCCCTGCCCGGCGCGCCAGCTGCAGGGCCGCGGTCCCCACCCCACTCCCGACGGCATGGATCAGGAGCGTCTCTTCCCGCTTCAGCCCGGCCTGCCGGAATACGGCGTCCCAGGCGGTCATGTAGACCTCCGGGATCGCCCCGGCGACCGAAGTCTCCATCTCCTCCGGCACGGCCACGGCCACCCGCTCGTCCACCAACACCCGCTCGGCATAGCCCCCGCCCCCCACGATCCCCATCACCCGATCGCCCGCACGCCACCGCGTCACGGCATCCCCCACCTCGTCGACCACCCCCGCGAACTCCAGCCCCGGCACCTCGGACTCGCCTGGTGGCGGCGGATAGAGCCCCCGCCGCTGCAGCAGGTCCGCCCGGTTGACGCCGGACGCGCGCACCCGCACCAGCACTTCACGGGGGCCTGGGCGCGGTGCGGCTACCGTCCCCAGCCGCAGAACCTCCGGCCCGCCGAACTCGGGGATGGTGATGGCTCTCATTGGGGGACGCGGCTACCTCGGCGGATCCGCATCCGCCGGCGGCACCAGCCGTCTGCCCGCGACGTATTCCACGCCGAGTTCGTCTCTTCGCACGCCCCATACGTGGCTGTCCGATGCATCCATGGGCCTGAAGCCGGGGGGCAGCAGCACCTGGCGGAGCCCGCTCCCGTCCCTGCCTGCCGCGTACCAGACCGCCAGCGAGTCCTGCCGCTGGTAGCCACGAAACCAGACCTCTCCGGAAGCGGTTCCGTGCATGCGCGTGGCGCCGGGCATTGGATCGGGGATGTACAGTTCCTCCTCAAGCGCGTCCCGCACCGCTTCCGCGGACACGCCCAGATCCGCCAGCGAAGCTGCAAGGTTCCGCGCAGTGCCGTCGATTGCCGCAGCCATCCGATCGGCTCCAAACCGCACCGCCGGGGGCAACAGCCGACGGTGCCACAAGGTGTCGCCACCGGCCGCGATCTCCAGAAGCTCGACCTCGCCGCCACCGAGATTCCTTTGCAGCAGCACGACGCTTTCCGCCTCGGGATCGTACCAGGCCAGATCATGGTCTCCATAGAGCTGACCCAACGGAATCCCGCCCGGGGAGCGGAGGCCTTCGGGCATGAGAACCAGGTCCCGGTTGCGGATGTCGAGCCTCGCAATCGGGGCGATCTCCCACTGGTCGTCCTCCGCGCGCAAGTGCAGGACCGGAACCGACTCGACGGGTTCACCGCCCCCGAAACCGGCCTGGACCGTGGGAGGAACGTCGGCAACCGCGAGGAACGACCCGTCGGCCAGGAGCGCCCGCGGCCGCAGCCGGTGGCCCTCGAAACGCAAGCCGGGAGGAGGAAGCGGGGTAGTGCCGATCAGCTCTCCATCGCTTGAGAAAGCGGTGTACCGCCGCGCATCCCGCGTGTGAATGCCACCCGCATGGACCTGTGCGAACAGTGGTCCGCTGAACTCGCCGGGCCCTTCGCCCGGCCCGCCCACCTCGCGGACCAGGGAGCCGTCCGGCGTCCAGATGGTGACGCGCAGGTGAGCGGCCTCCACCACCAGGATGCGTCCCCCGCCCTCCAGCACCCGCACGGCGCTGATCAGACTGAAGGCCGCGTCTCCTCCTCCGCTGACGCCCTCGCCTATCTCGTACTCCTCCACCGTAAGCCAAGGGGCACCGAACTCCTGCGCCGATTGGGCAGCAACAAGTGACGAGGGTCGGCTCACGCCCCCGGCGCCGAGGAACAGGAACGCCGCCCCAGCCACCAGGGTTCGGGAAAAGCGTCTGGCGCCCGTTTTCCGGCTGATTGCGGATTCCACCGTCAGGACCTCCCCCGTGAGTGAATTCGACCGTCGCCGCGGCTCGGCATCCCGTGCGTTCCGCGCCCCAACCCGGTGCGCACCGCCCCGGTGATAATACCTGCGGGAGCCGGCAACCGTTCCGCAACCCTGCCACATCCGCCCGGGAACACCCCCGTCAGCGTGGCCGCCCCGCCCGGCTCCCATTACACTATACGCCCCATGGAACTTCCCTTCGACCTTGACCGCCCGGTCGTGTTCTTCGACCTCGAGACGACCGGCCTCAGCCTCTCGCGCGACCGGATCGTCGAGCTGGCGGTGATCCGGGTGTCGCCGCGGGGCGATGTCTTCGAGCGGGTGCGCCGCTACAACCCCGAGATGCCGATTCCGCCCGACGCCGCGAAGATCCACGGGATCACCGACGAGATGGTCGCGGACGAACCCACCTTCAAGGCCACGTCGAAGTCGCTGGCGGAGCTGCTGGAGCCGTGTGACCTCGCGGGGTTCAACATCCGGCGCTTCGACCTCCCCATCCTGATCGCCGAGTTCGCCCGTGCGGGCATCGAATTCGAGGTTAAGGACCGGCGGCTCATCGACATGAAGATGATCTTCCACCGGGAGGAGCCGCGGGATCTCTCGGCGGCCGCGCGCTTCTACCTGGACCGTGACCATCAGGACGCCCACACCGCATTGGGCGACATCCGCACGACCGCCGCGGTGCTCACCGCCCAGCTCGCCCGCTACCGCCACCTCCCCCGCGACATGGACGGGCTGCACGCCTACTGCGACGAGATGGGGCCGTTCGTCACCGAGTTCGACCGGTGGTTCTCGAGGGGCGAGCAGGGTCTCGTCTTCAACCGCGGGAAGCACAAGGGCAGCTTGCTGGCGGAGGTCGCCGAGTCCGCTCCCGACTACCTGGAGTGGATGTTGCGCGCCGACGACATGCCGGATGAGGTGGTGGAGGCCGTGCGCGGGGCGCTGGCGGCGCGTGGATGAAGCGCGCGGGGCGCCGGGAGCGGGACTTGAGTACGAGGAGGTCAACCGGCAGCAGAGCGCCGTCCACCTTCACCGCGCTCGTGCCGCTGCTGATGTGCGACGATCATGTGCTACTCTTCGGTCAGGACATTCCAGTACAGGAGAAACCCCCACGATGACGGCTCCCAACCCACCCGTCCGCACCCTTCCCCTCCCAGCGGCGCTGTGCATCGCCCTGGCGGCTTCGCTCCTCGCGCCGGGCACCAGCCCGTCCTCGCGGGCCACCCTCACTGCCCAGCAGGCCGTCACCCCCGACGACCTCGCCGCCTTCACCGCCCGGCATGTCGGCCCGGCCGTGACGGGTGGACGCATCCACGACGTCGAGGCGCTTCCCGCCGACCCTTCCACCATCTACGTCGCCACCGCCTCGGGCGGCCTGTGGAAGAGCGTGAACCGGGGCATCACCTGGACCAGTATCTGGGAGCACATGCCGGTCAGCACATTCGGCGATCTGGCCATCGCACCGACCGATCCCCGCATCCTCTACGCCGGCACCGGCGAGCAGCAGAACCGCCAGAGCACATCGTGGGGCAACGGCGTCTACCGTTCGGACGACGCCGGCGCTACCTGGCGGCACCTCGGCCTTGAGGAGACTCACCACACGGGCCGGGTGCAGGTCCACCCGACCGATCCCGACATCGTCTACGTGGCGGCGCTGGGGAACCTGTGGCGGTCCACCCCCGACCGGGGCGTCTACCGCTCGCGCGACGGCGGCCGGAGCTGGGACAAGGTCCTCTACATCGACGAACACACCGGCGCGGTGGATCTGGCCATCGACCCGTCGAACCCGGACGTGCTCTACGCCGCCATGTACCAGCGGCAGCGGCGCACCTGGGGCTTCAACGGCGGCGGGCCGGGGAGCGGCATCTACAAGACGACGGACGGGGGCGACAGCTGGCGTGAACTCACCAGCGGGCTCCCCGCGGGCGACAAGGGCCGGATCGGGATCGCCATTTCGCGCTCGAGCCCGAATGTGCTGAACGCGCTGGTCCAGCACGCGGACGAATCCGGCGGCTACCGCAGCACCGACGGCGGCGAGAGCTGGGAGAAGGTCAGCAATCAGAACATCCGGCCGATGTACTACTCGCACGTTTTCATCGATCCGACGAACGAGGACCGGGTCTACACGCTCGCCACCTCCGCGCACCGGAGCGAGGATGGCGGCCGCAACTTCACCGAGATCGCGGAGCGCCCCACCTACGACGTGGGTGTGCACGCCGACCACCACAGCATGTGGATCGACCCCGGAGACCCCGACCACTTCTACCTGGCGGGCGACGCCGGGCTGCACGAAACGTACGACCGCGGCGTCACCTTCCGGCGCATCAACAATCTGCCGATCGGGCAGTTCTACGGGATCACGGTGGACAACCGCGACCCGTACTGGATCTACGGGGGCATGCAGGACAACCACTCCTGGATGGGGCCGTCGGCGACGCGTTCCTGGGACGGGATCGTGGACGACGAGTGGCGCCAGAGCGGATTCGGTGACGGGATGTACCAGCAGGCCGACCCGGACGGCCGCACGATCTACATCAATTCGCAGAACGGGGGCTGGACGCGCTTCGACAACGTCACGGGCGACATGATGAGCCTGCGCCTGAGCGCGCCCGAGGGCGAGGAGCCCTACCGCTGGGACTGGGTGTCCCCGAGCCTCATTTCGCGCCACGACCCCAACGTCGTGTATTTGGGTGGCAACCGCCTCTTCATCTCGCGCGACCGTGGCGACAGCTTCACCCGCACCGAGGACCTCACCCGGCGCCAGGATCGAGACGAGCTCGAGATCATGGGGGTGCGCGGCGCGGACATCGCGCTGTCGCGCAACGACGGCACCTCCTCATACGGGGAGATCGTCACGATCTCCGAGTCCCCCCTGGACCCGGCCGTGCTCTGGGTGGGCACCGACGACGGCAACGTGCAGGTCTCGCGGGACGGAGGCCGCGGCTGGGACGAGGTCTCGGGCGGCGCGCCCGGCCTCCCGGACGGCACCTACGTCAGCCGGGTCCTCGCCTCCGCGGAAGCCCCCGGCACCGCGTACGTCACCTTCGACGCGCACCGCGACGGCGACTTCGGCGCCTACGTCTACCGCGCCGAGGACTTCGGCGCGAACTGGACCGCCCTGCACGGCGGCCTTCCGAGCGGCTCGGTCAACGTGATCGTCGCACACCCCGACAACGCCGCGGTGCTCTTCATCGGCACCGAGCATCACGTCTTCGCGAGCACCGACCGGGGCGCCTCGTGGGCCCGCTTCCCCAACCTCCCCACCACCGCCTACGACGACATCGTCATTCACCCCCGCGAGAAGGACCTGGTTCTGGGAACGCACGGGCGCTCGATCATCATCATCGACGACATCGGCCCCCTGGCCCGGTACGGCGAGGCCGTGGCGGCCGCTTCCCTGCTGGGCACCGGGGCGGGCACGATCATGAACTACTGGAAGGACACCTCCTACCGCGCCCAGGCGACCTTCATGGGCAGCAATCCTGTCGATGGCGCGCAGATCACCTACAGGCTCGGCCCCGGCGCGGGGCCCGCCACCCTCACCGTCCGCAACGCCAACGGCGACGTGGCGCGCGTGCTCGACCTGCCCTCAGTGCCCGGACTCCACCGGGTCAACTGGGACCTCCGCCACGGCTTCTCCGGGACCGAAGCGACGCCGTGGGTGGCCCACGACCCCGCCGAAGTCGCACGCACCCTCGAAACGCGCGGCCCCTTCGTGTCGCCCGGCATCTACACGGTCGAGCTGGAGGCCCGCGGCCAGATCGTGACCGGCAGAATCGACGTGCGCGGCGACCCCGACCTCCCCCTGACCGCCGAGGACTACCGCGAACGCGAAGCTTTCCTGCTGGAGATCCTTGAGCTGTCCCGGCAGCTGCCGGGCGGACCGGGAGGACCCCCCGGACGGGGCGGACCGGGAGCGGGCGGCCGCTATCGCGGTCAGCTGATGCAGCTCTACAACGCGATCAACGGGGGCGGTGTGCGGCAGGGCACCCTGCACCCGCCGACCCGGACCCAGCGCGAGCAGTTCGAGCAAATCAGGGAGGCGCTGAGGCGGCAGGGGCTGGTGGCGTAGCAGAGCCCCTACCAGCCCGGCAGTCCCAGCAGGATGTCGACGGACTCGTCGACGTGCGCCGGATAGCGGCGGTCACGCCGATAGCGCACCTCGATCCGCAGCGCCGTGCGGCCGATGATGGGCGAAATCCCCAATCCGCCGCCGTACATGCCCAGGCCGCCGCCGTTTGTTGCCGGCCCATCGAAGTTCGGGCTGGGGTCGGTGCCCGGGTAACCCCTGCCGACGAAGCCCAGGACGTACGGTTCGCCCGGCAGGTCGGTCTTGAGCCCGCCCTCAAGCGTCAACAGGTAGTCCATGACGAGGTCGGTGTGCCCGGGGCACGGATCCGGCGCGCAGCGAACCGCCTCGTTCACCAGCGTCACGGCCGCCCCGGCGCCGAGAAACGTCGCCACGCGAACCAGAGGTTCCGGTGGCGCCCAGATATGGCTGCTCAGGCGGATCCCGGCGAGTGGCGAGACCGGCAGGCGTGCCTCGCGTTCGTTGTGCGACGCGCCGGCGTAGGGGAAGACCTCGAAGCCCAGTCCCGACCTTCTGGCCTGTGCGTTCGCCGCCGTGGGCGCTGCAACGAGCGCCGCAAGGACCAACGCCGGCACCACGCGAGCGTCTACCGCCACCACCCTCCCCAACCACCACCGCCGAACCGGTTGTTGACCACGTTGTTGTAGACCGACCCGAACTGGAACGAGAAGCCGACCTGGAATTCGTAGTTGAAGTCCTGGGCCCGCTGCCGGAGGTTGAGAAGCGCTTCCGCGTCCGTGGCGCCTCCGGCGGCCAGATAGATCTGGTCGTTGACCCAGCCGACGCCGCCCTCGGCGTTGAGGTTCAGCCCGCGGAATACGCGGAAGCTGATGTCGCCGTCCAGGTTTATCGCATAGAGGTCGGTATTGGACAGGAAGTGCGACCCGGTGATCCCGACCGAAGCGTCGCCCCACGGCTGCCTCTGCGAAAACTCGATTTCGAGCGATTCCTCCCAGCGCGTTTCCGAGAGCCAGCCATAGACCGTCTCCTCAATGTATTCCCGGTAGGCAGGCCCGATCTTGTAGAAGAGCGTGAACGCGCGGCGCGTCGCCTCCTCATAGGGGAAGAAGCTGTATTCCAGGGCGGGTGTGATCTCCCAGCGGAACCTCTGGTTGACGCGCGTGAGCCGGCGGACCTCGCCCTCGACGCCGATGGACCAGTGGTCCGCCAGCGAATAGACCACCAGTTCGCTCACTCCCCAGTCAGTGCGCTCGTCGGTGAAGGTGCCGTCGTCGGGCAGGTCGATCTCCCGCCGGTTGATGTTGAAATCGCCCCGGAAGTTCATCTTCCACGTCCCGGTCACGCGCGAGGCGCTGGCGTTCCCTCTGATCTGCGTGGTCTGACGGGTCTGTTCCCCATTCACCTCGGTGTTCCCGCCGAGCCGGAAGACCCAGAAGTTCCAGGGATCCTCCACCTCTTCGCCGGTGACCAGGCGTTCCACGGGATCGAATTCCTCCGACTCCAGCTCCAGCATCTCGGAGATCTCCTGGAAGTCGCTCGCGTCGGCAAAGAAGCCATTGAGCGTCGCGAAGTGGAGCACGCCGATCCCGATGGTCCGGGTGATTCCGTCCAGCGTCTCCCGCTGGGTATTGGTCGGCGACGCCTGGAAACGGAGCTGGTGCTCGTACTCGGAGTCGCCCGTACCGATGAAGTCCAGCCGGTACTCACTACCCCCCGCGCCCGTCGTCTGGCTGGTCATGATCATGTGGACATCCGCGTCCTGGGGCTGGCGCGCCCAGTTGATCCAGGGCAGTTCGGTGCGGAAGTAGGTCTGGTTGCAGTTGCGGGCAGCGCAATCGATGAAGACGGTGGGGCGGTCGCCGTCGACAACCTCCTGGGCGGACAGGGGTTCCGGCGGCGGCGCCAGACAACAGAGGAGCGCGAGAAGTGCCGTCGGGACGCCCGACAGCCCGTGAATGAAGCGCCCCGGGCACCGGGAGCGGCGAGGCCCCCGGCCGACAAGGCGAGTGATCTTTCGTACCGTCTTCATCAAGAACGCTTTCCGGTGATTCCGAATTCAGGATCGTGAGAGATCGGCGCATTGCGCCCACTCCAAACAGACACCGCCGGATCGCGCATCGTTGAACGCGGGATCCGATTGCCCCTCGGCACCGCCGCGATTGCACTCGGGACGCGCATCCGCCAGACTTCGGGCACGCTATTCCAGGAACCGGAAGGAGTCCCCGCCCATGCTCTTCGCCGCCCACTCCGGCCTTCGCTTTCTGGTCCTCGTCGGAGGACTCTTCGTGGTGCTATACGCAGCCGTCGGCCTCTTCGGCAAGCGCGAATACTCGGGTGCGATGGCCCGGCTCGCGTCGGTCTTCGCGGGCCTCCTTCACCTTCAGCTGCTGGTCGGATTCGCGCTTCTGTTCACGCAGCCCTTCTACACCGCGATCATCGGGCATCTGTTCATGATGCTGGCCGCCGCGGCCGTGGCGCAGTTCACCACCTCGGTCGTCAAGCGCCGTCCGCAGGAGGCGAAAACCTACGGGCCACACCTTGTGGGCGGGATCCTCGCGCTCGCCTTCGTGGCAGGGGGAATCCTCGCGATCGGTCGAGGGGTGCTGGAAAGCACGATGTGAAACGGGGGCGCCGAACCGCCTCGTGGCGAATCCGGCGCCCCCGCAGGTACGTCCGATCAGCCCGTGGGTCCGCCCACATTCGGGTTGGTGTCGACCTCGCTGCGCGCGATCGGGAAACACAGGTCCTGCTGCACCAGGTGAGAACCTTCGAACTGGCTGCCCGAAGCCGTCTCCAGCGCGTGCAGGCCACCGGGCGTATTGTCCCGGTTCCAGCGGTAGAAGTCGCCCAGGCGGCGCCCTTCGAGCCAGAGCACGATTCCTCGCTCGCGTTTCAGCGCGGTCCACGCCTCGACCGCGCTGGTGGCCATCGCCGGTTCGACCCCGGCCGCCATCCGCAGCGCGTTGATCTTGCCCATGGCGCCCTGCCAGTCGCCTGCCTGCAGCATCGCCTCGGCCTCGATCAGCCGCATCTCCGTTCCCTTGGACAGCGGGATGTCGGACCCCGAGTCCTCGTACTTGGTCTGCGGCCACCACGGCACCTGGCCGCAGCACTGGACCGCCGCGTCGCCGGTCTCGTCAGTTATGCGGAAGGGAATCCGCGGATCGCCGTTCGGGTTGTCTTCGCTCATCCCGTAGTCTTCGTACTTCGTGAACTTCACCGTGTGCGCCTTGTAGGGCTCGTTCTGCGACGCGAACTGGATGCGGTTCCTGGTCGCGTCTCCCTCCGTGGCGAAGTAGGGCAGGTTCCACACGAAGCCGTCCGGGACGGTGGCCGCGTCCGCGACCGCCCCCGTCCAGTCGCCCATGAAGGCCTTGACCGAGGCGCGGGCGGCCACGGCGGCCATGGACATGTCGCCGGAGCCCAGCGAGGCCGCCTGGCTGAACCGCTCGATGGCGCGGGAATAGTAGATGCTGCGGTCCTGGGCACCACCGCCATCGATGACCGCCATGCAGAAGTTCTCGCCGAGAAGGCGATTGGCGTAGCCGGCCCAGAGGTAGGCTTCCGCGAGCAACGCCTGCTCCTCGGCGCCCGTTTCGGTGATCTTCGCGATTCCGTCGTCGCCCCACCAGCGCGCCCGCTGCGAGAGGTTCCAATGGGTGTTGACAGTCTCGTAGTCCAGTTCCCCGTTCTGCCACTCGGGCTGGATACCGAAGCTCCCGGTGGAGCCCGAGGGATGGACTTCGCGGGTGACGGCAGCACCGGTGTAGCCCACATAGTTATGGGCCTCGGCAACCGCGCGGCCGATCCCGGCCACGATCGCCTCCTGCGCCTCCACCTCGCCAAGGAACTCCTCCTGCACGCGGCCGGGGTTCACGACCTCGATGCTGCACGCCGTCGTGGCGACGAGGACCGCGGCGAAGAGGCCTCCCCGCCACGGGACTCCGTTTTTCGCTGCTGCTATGGTTTTCATTCGTTTCATCCCCCTTAGAACACGACTTGCATCGAGATGGTGTAGAACGCCGGCGGCGGTACGTGCTCCGACATGGAGCGCACGCGCGTGTTGTACCCCACGTTGCCGCCAACCTCCGGATCCAGCGTCCGCATGAGCGGATCGACCCAGCGGAAGAAGTTCCTGGCCGACAGGGTGACGTTGGCGCGCGCCGCTCCGACCATCGATGCCCAGGAATCCGGCAGCGGCGCCTGCGCGCTCACCTCGCGGATCTTGAAGAAGTCGGCGGGCTGGATGGCGAAGTCCGACTGGTACCATGCCACGTCGCAGCGGGCCCGCTCCTCGGCGGTCAGCGCTTCGTAGCCCTGGGTTTCCTCGGTGTTGTAGGCCTCGAAGCATCCGGCCCACCGCACGGAACGGCGCGTCGCCGCGGCCTGCGGCCCGTTGAGCATCCACGCGCCGCCCTGGTACTCGCCTCTCGCGGTCACCAGTACGCCGTAGGGCAATCCCACCGTAGTGTGGAATCCGGCGATCGTCGTCGCCTGATTGGGACCGAAGACACTGTCCTGTACGATGATCGGGTCGGCGTGCGCGTCGGGGTTGGCCACACGGTCGGCGCGAATGACCGGCGCCGGCTGGCCCTCGACCACCCAGCCGAAGCCGCCGATCGAGAACTCGGGCGCACCGCCGAGCGAGATGATCTCGGAGTCGGTCAGCGACAGCGTTCCGCCGACGTCCCAGCTCCAGGTGTCGTTGCGGAAGATGCTGTAGTTGAGGCCGAGTTCCAGCCCGTTGTTCTCGAGTTCGCCCACGTTGGCGAGCTGCGAGCTCGTGAAGCCGAGCGACGGCGTCTGGCGCACGCTGAACAGCGCGTCGTAGGTGGTCTGCATGAAGTACGTGAAGTCGACCGCGAGGCGGTTGTCGATGAACGAGCCCTCGAAGCCCGCCTCGATCTCGGAGGTGGTCTCCGGACCGATTTCGGCGTTGCCCACGTTGCTCGGCAGGAAGGCGGGCACTCCGCCCCAGCCCTCCGCGGCGAAGGTCCGGACCGCGTCGAAAGCGCCCGGGGCACGTCCCGCCTGGCCCCATGCCGCGCGCAGCTTGACCGAACCCCAGTCCTCGTTCCAGAAGTCCTCGTCGGAGATGATGTAGGAGCCGTTGATCTTCGGGTAGGTCTGGAATCCGAAGTCGGAGCCGAAGGCCGAGTTGCCGTCGACCCGGACGCCCACCTCGAGGAAGTACTTGTTCTCGAGATCGAACCGGTTCGAGACGAAGACCCCCGCGTTGACGACCCGCGTGCGGTCCTCGAAGCCCAGCGTGTTGCCGGCGTTGTCCACGTCCGGATCGCCGGGGCCGGGGAAGTTGTCGCCCTAGGCGGTGGTGAGTTCGCGCCGCTCCGTGACGGACTGCCCGCCGAAGGAGAGCGCGGACCCCACCCCCATGGGGAGATCGAAGTTCACCGAACCGAGGTAGTCCACGGTCAGCGTGCTGAACTCGAAGCGCGAGGTCGAGAGGATCCCGCTCGGGGCACGGATGAACCCGAACGGCCGGAGGTTCCGGTTGTCCTGCTGCGCAAGGTCGTATCCCAGGCTGAGGCGGTTGGTGATCATCCCCATCGTGTGGGTGGCTGTCAGCCCGGTGATCACGTGGTCGATCTGCGTGGTGATTTCCTGGTTCAGGAAGGGGTTGATCGCGTTGAAGGACTCGTCGTTCAGGTAGTTCCGGTCGCGCCGGAAGGTGTTCAGGGTCATCCCGTGCGCGTTGTTGCCGCCCGCCGTGTGGGAGAGGTCGTCGTTGGTGTACGACGAATTCCACTGCAGCTGCAGGTTGTCGAGCGGGTTGAAGGTGAAGTTCCCCCGCAGGATGACTTTCTTCTCTTTGTCGTTGGGCAGCACCCCGTCGTCGTTCTCGTAGGAGCCCGACACGAAGTACCTGACGTCCTCACCGCCGCCGCCGACGTTCAGCGCATACTTCTGCTGCTGCGCGCCGAGGTCGTCGAAGAGTCCGCTGTCGCAGGGCTGCCCTTCCACGACGATCGGGTCGTCGCATCCGGGCTTGTGGCCGCGAAGCCAGGGGTTGATGAAGAGGAAGTCGGAGCGTCCGCCCGAGAGCGAAGTGGGATTCTCCGACGGCGGCCTCAGCGAAGGATCGGGACCGAAGGGGAGGTTGCGCGCGAGCCCCTGCTCCAGCTGCCCGGTCCAGGTCGCCTTCCCCACGCTTCCGCGCTTGGTGAAGATCTGGATCACGCCGGCCGACGCTTCCGTTCCGTAGAGGGTGGTGGCCGCCGCGCCCTTGATCACCTCGACCCGCTCGATGTCCTGCGGGTTGATGCTGTTCAGCGGACTCGAGACGTCGTTGTTGCTGCGCCCCGAGTATCCGATGGGCGGCACGTTCTTGGCGAAGCCCTCGCTCCGCACCCGGACGCCGTCCACGTAGATGAGCGGCTGGTTCGACTGCGTCATCGAGACGTTGCCGCGCAGGCGGATCATCGCGCCGCCGCCCGAGCTGGCCGAACTCTGCGTGATCGACATCCCCGGAACGCGCGCCTGAAGCATCGCGTCCACGTTGACCGGGGGTCCCACGACCTCCTCTTCCACGTTGAGCTGCGAGATCGAATTGCCGACCTCGCGGCGCCGCGCGGCTCCCGCTGTTCCGGTCACGACGATTTCATCGAGACCCAGCGCCTGCTGCGCGAGCTCGAAGTCCTGCAGCAGCGTGGCGCCTTCGCCAACCGTGACCTGCATCTCGACCGCCGTGTATCCGATCCGCTCGGCGCGGATCGTGTATTCGCCCGCCGGCACATTGAGGATGACGTAGCGCCCGTTGTCCCGGGAAAGGGTGCCCATCCCCGTGCCCAGGAGGTGCACCTGCACCGAACTCACCGGCCTCTGGCTTGCGGCATCCGTGACCCTGCCGGTGATCGACCCGTCCTGTGCCTGGACGGGGTCGGGCGCGGCCGCCGCGGCGGCAAACGCGATGGCACCCGCCCACAAGGCCCCGCTCCCGAAGGACCGGATGGTTTCTGTAAATCGGATTCTCATGTTTGCGTACTCCTTCCGAATCCTGGTTGTGAACATGGACCGGCCGATCAGAACGCCTTTCCCCGGCTCGGTCCCTGGCTTCCTTGAATGTTGATCGTCAGTTCGGCGCCCGCCACTCCCTCCAGCGAGTCTTCCACCCGCGCGGTCACCAGAAATGCGCCCATCTGCTCATATGTGTGGAATCGCGTGCCGGAAGCACTCTGCGCGCCCGCCGTGGCGACCGAATCGACGGCTCCGTCGCCCCACGCGATCACAATGCCCCCCAGACTGCGGCCGACGGCACTGTACCGTACCGCCAGCTCCTCGCCGACCTGCCCATTTTCGGGTCCCTCCAGTTCGATCGCAAGAGGCGATCCGATCTCCGACTCGTCCGAGCACGCCGGGACAGTGCCGAGGAGGAGCAGGGCGAGGACGAGAAGGCGTCTGCGGGCGGACGTCATGTCAACCGCCCTTGAAGGGGATCCGGAGCACGATCGCGATGTTCTCCTCCGGGGGGCCGGGAGTGGGGTCCCCGCGGCGTCGCGAATTCGCCAGCACCTGATCGGCGACGATCACACCGAGCCCAACCGCCGCGACCCCGACCAGCGAATAGGTCCGGATGCGGTCGAGGGACTGCAGTTCCAGATCGGCGATGCCCGGCGCCGGAACCCGGAGGCGCTGATGGTACGAATCCAGTCTGATCCCCCGCTCGACGGTGACGACGGGCACCTCCAGCAGCACCCCGCTGCTGTCGGCCTCCACCACCGTGCCCTCCACCCGCCGGTCGCCGCCGAGCAGGTACTCCTCGAACTCGTTGTACTGGTCCTGCGTCAGGAGAGCGCGCACACGGTCGCCGCTGTTCAGGTCTCCGAGGCTGCTGGCCTTGTAGGCGTGGCACCCCGCCGCGAGCAGGGGCAGGAGCGTGACCAGGAAGGTGAGGGCGATTCGGCTTCGCTTCATGACCATGCAAGGTAACAGCCCGTGGCGAGGCTCGCGCCACCGGTGGGCGGCGTGCGCCGGCCCATCGGCCGTGGCGTCCCGTCAACGGCGTCCCAGGGCGGCCTCCAGCTGGCGGAGAACGCGCCGGATCTCCTGGTCGCCGGGCGCGAATTCCTGCGCGGTGTGGAGCGGGGCCAACGCTTCCGCGGCCCTTCCGGTGTTGATGAGGGCGACGCCCAGGTAGAACTGGGCCCGGGCGAGCCCGGGATCTCGCCGGACCGCCTCCCGGTAGGCGGCGATGGCGGCCTCGAAATCCCCGCGCTGAAAGCGGAGGTTCCCGAGGTTGAAATGGGGCAGGGCTTCGGTGGGCCGGACCTCCACCGCCCGGGTATAGACGGCTTCGGCCTCGGCGCCGCGGCCGAGGGCTTCCAGCCCGAGACCGAGGTTGACCAGGGCGACCGGGTCGTCCGGGCGCCGCCGCAGCGCCGCCAGGTAGACCTGCACGGCCTGCTCGACGTCCCCGGTGGCCGCGAGACCCGCACCGAGGGGAACCAGGGTCTCGGGAGCGTCGGGGCGCACCTCCTGGGCGCGCTGCAGGAAGGCCAGCGCGGTGCCGGGACCAAGCCCCCGTTCCGCCGCGGCGGCCCACTGCGTCAGGGCGGTGGCCCACAGAACTCGCAGGCGTGCGGGATCGGGCGCCGTGAAGAGGAGTTCGTCCAGGAACGCGCGCACCTCGGGGACCTCTCCACGGGCGGCGTGCAGGGCGGCCGCAGCCGCTGCCGCAACATCCTCGTCGCCATCGGTCGCAAGCGTGGCCAGCGCGGCCCCCGCCGGATCGGTGAGCGACCCGTCCGCGCGGCCACCTCCCCGCGCGGCCCACCCCCGCACCCACGCCTCCACCGCCATGAGCCTGGCCACCCCGTGGCGGCTCCCCGCAGCGGCGGCGGCCAGAAGCGCGCTGTCGAGCACCGCGGCCCCCGCGCCCGGGGCCCCCGCGCGCATGAGCGCCGCCACTTCGGCCCGGTGAGGCCTCACCTCACCCCACCACTGGGCGACCTGCCGCGCCAGCTCGGCCACGGACATCTCCCGGTGACACCGCGCGCATGCCGACCGGAGCCCCATCTCCTCGTCGGTCCCGGGCCGCGGAATCGATATGGTGTGGTCTGACCGCCCGTAAGGGATATTATCGGTCAGTTCAGGGTGCTGAATGTATGGCATATGGCAGCTGGTACACGCCGCGCCGGGCGACCCTGCGGGGTGAAAGGAATGCCTTTCCGGCGCCGCCGCGATGGCAGCGTGGCAACCCGTGCACTGGCCGTCGTCGAAGCGCCCCTCGAGCGCGTTGCCGAAGACGTCGCGGTATCCCTGCGAGTGCGGATCGTGGCAGTCGACGCAGGTCATCGAACCGAACAGGTAGCACGCGCTGCTGCGATGGGTCTGCTGGTAGCCGAATGTCGCGATCCGCCCGTCGGGCAGGTACGGCGAGTCGCCGATCAGGGGCAGCCCCGGACTGTAGTCGTCGCCCGATCCGCCGTCTCCCACAGCGCGCTTGAGCGCATGGCACTGGAAGCACACGGCGAGCGATGCGTCGGTATCGAGCGTGTCGAGCGAGGGAAGGCGGGTATCCCGCACCAGAGCCGCTTCGCCCGCCCCGGCGCCCGGCCCCCCGACGGCTCCACGGCCGCGCCCGGCCCATTCCACATGCGCCTGCGCGGGGCCGTGGCATGATTCGCAGTTGATCTGCAGCGTCGTGAAACGCGTCTCGTAGCGTGCCAGTTCGGGCCGGTACTCCACTTCGACCTGGCTGCCGTGGCAGTTCTGGCAGTTCGCAAACCGCCCGTTCGTACCGAGGATTCGCACCGGAGGCCAGTCCCCGCACTCGGTCAGCCTCATTTCCTCCGTAACCGGCAGCCAGCCCGCGTCCGCACGAAGGGCGGCGCGGTCCGCGCCCGGCACCCAGAAGCCTCCGACGAACGCCGTGTTGCAGAACCAGACGTCGGCGTCCCCGGAGTAGTCGAAGGGCAGGAAGCGCTCCGTGCCGTCCGCATGGCGCGTCATGAAGCCCTGGGTCCCTCCTCCCACCATGTGCCCGCGCCCGATCACCCCCGACACCACAAACCGTTCCGCGGGACGGCCGTCCCTTTCGACCACGAAGACATAACGCCCCTCGTCGTCCACAAGAGGGGTGACCACCGCGTCGGCGAACCGGATTGGCGAGCCGTGAAAGGGCGCGATCACGGTCTCCGGACCCGGCTCGCCGCCCGCCTTCCCGTGGGTTGAGCCCTCCCACTCGGCGTACTGTTCGGTGTGGCATTCCCGGCACGCCTCGGACCCGGCGAACTCCTGCGCAGCCTGCCGATGTGCGGTTCCGGCCGATTCCGCGAAGTGCAGGACGCCCTGTTCCGGACGAAGCACCGTGGCGGCCAGCAAACCGGTCGCGGCCAGCAGCAGCCCCGCGCCCACCGCTCCCCGGCCTCGCCGCTCTCGATGCGTGGGCGGCTTCATCCACGGACTGCGAGGCTGGAGCAAGGCTCCTCCAGGTTCACTCGCAACCCGTGGAACGGAACCGGGCAACACCCCGGCCGGCGACGCTTCCACGGGCTGCCAGGCGTTCGGGCAATGTTGACGGGGCGTCCGGGCTCACAATCTTAATACCGCTTCGCCCCCCTCTTTCGCCACCGCAGACACGCAATCAGGCTCGCAACCCAATGGCAGCAATCACCCCAGGACGCAGCCCGGCAGAACTCGCGTTCGTCATGGGGGGCGGCGGGGCCCGCGCCGCGTATCAGGCCGGGGTGCTGCGCTATCTTTCGCGCCGCTTTCCGCACCTGCGGATCCCGATCATCACCGGGGTCAGCGCGGGGGCGATCAACGCGGCGCACCTTGCGGCCCATCACGGCACCTTCGAGCAGGCGGCCGACGAGCTGTACCACCTCTGGTCGAATCTGAATGTCGAGCAGGTCTTCCGCACCGACGTCCCGTCGCTCGGCCGGCACCTGATGCGCTGGGGGCGGCAACTCCTGTCGGGCGGCACGAAGTCCCCTCCCCAGGTGCGCGGGCTCCTCGACACGGGGCCGCTGCGCGTATACCTCACCGATACCATGCACGCGATCAACGGCGAGCTGACCGGGATCAACTACAACCTCCGCATGGGCAGGCTCAAGGCCATCGCCCTGAGCACGACGAACTACTCCACCGGCCAGTCCGTCCTGTGGGTTCAGGGAGAGGGCATCAGGGAATGGGAACGCCCGACCCGCCGCTCTCGCCTCACCACGCTGACGGTCGACCACGTCATGGCGTCCGCGGCGCTGCCCATCGTCTTCCCGGCCGTCCAGATCGGTCAACATTGGTTCGGCGACGGTGGAATCCGGCTTACGGCGCCGCTTTCGCCCGCACTGCACCTCGGCGCCGGGCGGATCCTCGCGATCAGCACCCGCCACTCCCCGACCGCCCGGCAGGCCAGCAGACCGACCATCACCGGATACCCCCCACCGGTGCAGGTCGCGGGCGTGCTCATGAACTCCGTCTTTCTCGATCTGCTGGACGACGACGGACACCGCCTCGAGACCATCAACAAGCTCCTGGCCGGCCTGCCGCCGGAGGCGCGCGGCAACATGCGCCCGGTTCGGCTGCTGACGGTGCGGCCGTCGATCGACCTGAGCCGGCTCGCCAACAGGTACGAGCCACAGCTGCCCAAGGCCTTCCGCTTCCTTACCCGGGGACTGGGCACAAGGCACACCGAGGCTCCCGACTTTCTGAGCCTCATCATGTTTCAGCATGACTACATGACCGAGTTGATCCGGGTGGGCGAAGAGGACGCCGAGGCCCGCGAGTACGAGCTCGCCGCCCTTCTGGAACCGGCCGATTCATCCGAGATTACGGTAGGGAGGCCATCGTGAGCACGGACGCCGACAGCAGCAACGGAATCGGGAGCGACGCGCAGGAGTCGCGTGAAGTCGCGGAGAGCGCGCGCCAGCGGAGCTGGGAGAAGCGAAGCTTCATGCGGGAGCTCTTCGGCGGCAGAATCGCCCTGGATCTCATTCATCCCCACCCCGTCCAGGATCCCGAGGAAGCGGCACGCGCGGCACCCTTCCTCAAGCGGCTCGAGCGGTTCGTGTCCGAGTACGTCGATGGCGACGCGGTCGACCGCGACGCCTGGGTTCCGCAGTCCGTGCTGGACGGGCTGGCCGAGCTGGGGGCCTTCGGCATCAAGATCCCCGAGGAGTATGGCGGGCTCGGCCTCTCCCAGGTCTCCTACAACCGCGCCCTCGCGCTCGTAGCCGCCCGGTGCGCTTCGACGTCCGCCTTCCTGTCCGCGCACCAGTCTATCGGCGTGCCTACGCCGCTGGTGCTTTTCGGCACGGAGGAGCAGAAGCGCAAATACCTGCCCAGGGCAGCGAGCGGCGCGCTGTCGGCCTTCGCGCTGACCGAGCAGATGGTTGGATCGGACCCGGCCAACATGTCCACATTCGCCGAACCGTCCGACGACGGTGAACACTACATTCTCAACGGCGAGAAGCTGTGGACGACGAACGGACCGCGTGCGGAGCTGCTGGTCGTCATGGCACGCACCCCCGCGCGCCCCGGGGTGAAGGGGAAGCGCCCGATCAGCGCCTTCATCGTCGAGACCGACTGGCCCGGCGTCGAAGTGGGCCACGTCTGTACGTTCATGGGACTGAAAGGCATCTCGAACGGTGTGCTGCACTTCAGGGACGTGAAGGTGCCCACGGAGAACCTGCTCTGGGGAGAGGGGCTCGGGCTGAAGCTCGCGCTGATCACCCTCAACACCGGACGGCTCGCCCTGCCCGCCTTCTGTGCCGCCGGCGGCAAGGCGCTGCTGCGCGGATGCCGCGCCTGGGGTGCGGAGCGGGTGCAGTGGGGGGCTCCCGTCGGCAAGCACGACGCGGTCGCGCAGATGCTGGGACGGATGACGGCCGAGACCTATGCCATGGAGGCGATCGTCGAACTCGCGGCGGCGATGTCCGGCCGGAAGACCCTGGACATCCGCTTCGAGGCCGCGATGGCCAAGCTGTGGCACAGCGAGAAGCTGTGGGACCTGGTTCACGATGCCGTTCAGATCCGTGGGGGGCGCGGCTACGAGTCCGCCGATTCCCTGCGCGCGCGCGGCGAGGACCCCATGCCCGTGGAGCGATGCATGCGGGACGCGCGCATCAACCTGATCTTCGAAGGCTCGAGCGAGATCATGCGCCTGTTCATCGCGCGCGAGGCCGTCGACTCGCACCTGACGGTCGCGGGCAAGGCGATCGACCCGCGCCTTCCGGTGGCGACGCGGCTTGCGGCCCTGTTGAAGGCGGGCGTCCACTACGCGGTCTGGTACCCCGCACGGTGGCTGGGCTGGGGAAGGTGGCCACGCTACCGCGATTTCGGTCCGCTTGCGAAACACATGCGCTACGCCAACCGCAGGTCCCGAAAGCTGGCGCGCACGGTCTTCCACGCCATGATTCGATTCGGGCCCGGGCTGGAACGGCGCCAGGCGGTCCTGTTCCGGCTCGTGGACATCGGCTGCGACCTCTTCGTGATCGCGGCGTGTTGCGTGCGGGCGATGAAAACGGTCCGGGAGCAGCCCGGAGACCGCACCGCCGTCGAGCTCGCCGACGTGGCGTGCAAGCTGGCGCGGCGAAGGATTGACGACCGGTTCCGCCGGGTGTTCCGCAACGATGACCGGGAGGTCTACCGCCTGGCGCAACGGGCCATGGACCACCGCTACAGCTGGCTCGAACACGGAATCGTGGACTAGTGTCCCGTCCCGGAGATTCCTCGGCTATTCGAGCACCGATGCATCCGCGCTGGACCGCTGCGCTCGCCGAACCTAACTGTCATGTCTACATTACCAAATGTCATGTTTTATTTACGTTTTGGTCCTTGAGGCTCCGCTATGCGTTGCTCCTCGGGCAAATAGCTCTGCTATTCGCCCTTCGTCGCGCCTTGCCAGCCCGGCGCCTCGGCACTCTCGCTAGCACGCGAACTTCCGGGACGGGACACTAGAAGCCCGTGGACG
>JAJDXM010000089.1 GCA_022823225.1 Gemmatimonadota bacterium | reverse complement strand
CACCGTCTCGTGGCGTCCGGTGTCCGTCTCGACGCCGATGTAGGACCGCAGCTCGTCCGTGTAGATGGCTTCCGCGTCCGGGCTGACGGTGCGGTTCACGAATCCCTGAATCGTGTCCTTCCGGACGTTCGGGATGCGCTCAATCCGCACCTTGCCGCCCCGCTCGATCGCCCCGGCCACCCAATGCTTGTTGCTGTGGGCGTTCTCGCGTCCCTTCACGCGGCCGCCGACGAGCGTCTCGTCCACCTCGACCACCCCGAACAGGGTTGGCCCGGTGAACGGATCGTTGCCCATGGCCTCGCGGATCCGGTGGCAGAGATGCCATGCGGTCTGGTATGCCACTCCGAGCGTCCGCTTCAGTTGCAGGGCGCTCATGCCCTTCTTGCTCTCCACGATCAGCAGGATGGCCACGAACCACTTCCGAAGCGGCAAGTGCGAGCGGTGCATGATCGTCCCCGCTGTCACGCTGAAACGATAGTCACAGTCCCGGCAGCGCCACTGGTGACGGTAATCCATCTCGTCCACGTCCGTCGATCCGCACCGCGTACAGCACACGCCGTCCGGCCACCGGATTGCCTCCAAGGCGTCCCGGCACTTATCATCCGTGTTGTAGTGATCGAGGAGCGTACCCAAGTCCATTGCCTTCATCGCCTGATCCCCCGTTCGAGAGGTTGCCCATGGCTAAGAAGAAACGGCGGCGCAGAGTCCCACGGAACATCGTCCAGAAGACCGACCGCGAGCTTGCCGAAACCGTCCTCGGCAAGCGCGTCATGAAGCAGGTGGACCGCGAAATGGCCACCTACCACGAACGCCACCCGGCCCTCGTCGAAACCCCGTCCGTGACCGCCGATTCCTAATAGCTCGATACCCATACTATCAAGGTATCAGCCCCCGGCGTTTGCGTCAACTAGATAATCACCTGTTGTCTTTACTTGTGCGGTTTCTGGAGCGCTGCGCGGGCTGGCTCCGTTTGCCAGCGGATGACGGGGTCTGCGGTCCGTCAGTGCCAGCGCGCGTTCGACTCGACCTTGTACAGAATGTAGTCCCGCAGCCGTGACGCCACCCGGTGATCAATATACGGCACCGCCACGCTTTCTCCGGCGAGGTGCATCTCCAACGTCGCCAGCCCCTTCAGGCGTTGCATCGGCGACCGATTCACCGTGACGCACTGAACCTTGCGGAAGAGGAAGGCCTCCACCTTGCGGGCGACGAATCCGCTCCGGACCGCAATGCCGTCGTCGTCGTGCACGTACCCGAGCCGGCGCCAGCGCTGAACCGCGACGACCCCGCCCACCGCGAAGCAGATACCTGCGAAGACGAGCGAGATCTGGGCCCAGGCCCAATTGGGCTCTCCGGCGATGAGGAGAATGAGCGCCGCGAGCGCCAGGGCGGGGAAAACCGCCATCTTCGCCATCGCCGCACCGATGAAATAAACGGACACCCGGACAATCCTCCGGCTCTGCGGCAGAAGCGTCAGCCCACCTGCCTCGCGACCGAACAGCTCAGCCCGCAGCACTTCCGCCATCCGCGCGCCAAGGAGCGGGACCACGAGAACCTCGTCGTCATCCGACACCGGCTGCACCGTCAGGCGAAAGCGGCGAAAGCACCGGTCCATGAGGTTCTGGGACAGCGTGGCCTGCTGGACCTTGACGGACTGGACCACGACTTCCCTCTGCGTAAACAGCCCGGCGCGCGTTCGGTAGACCGCTCCGTCACGATACAGCCTGAAGCCGTACCAGGTCTTGAATGCGCCGTAGATGCCCAGGGCTGCGATCAAGGCCACCAGCGCGGCAAGGAAACCGGCGCGAAAGATCAGCTCGGCGAAGTTCGAAACCAGGTCTTGTGGAACCTCATCTCGACCGATTGGTTCCAGGAACCCGAATTGGCCGGCCAGATAGCGCAGCAGGTCGCGTGGGTCCCGCGCAAGGAGAAAAACCGGAAGCACCCAGTAAGAAGAATCTCCCAGCAGCCTGAGTCCGATCCTCACGATGTCCCCTGGGGGAAGCTTCATCATGACTTCGCCGGCGGACGGGGTTTCGTCATCCGTTTTCGCGTCCCGCGGCTCGCCCGCGTGCCCGCGGGACAGGACGTCCGCGTCGCTCCCAGGTCCCTCGCGGCGCGCGGCGGCCACCCGCTCGCGAATCCGGTCGGCGAATGCGGCCTTGACCGAAGGGATCACGGCCTCGACCGCGCCCGACCCCGCCGTGTCCACCGACACGGTCACGAGCCCCAGCAAGCGGTCGGTCAGCGAACGCTGGACATTCACCGCCTGAATCCGGTCCAGCGGCAAGTCAAGAGAAGTCTTCTTGAGGATCCCCTGTCGGATCAGGATGCGGTCCCCGGTGACCCGGAAGCGGAAGAACCAGTACCGCAGCACCGCGACCACGATGATGAGCAGGATCGCGGCAGGAATCAGTTCGCCCGCGAGCTCCCTTGCCCTAACGATGAGAAACGCCAGGCCCAAGGTCACCAGCAACTGCCCGTAGGCTCTGATCTGCCGGATCGTCCCTCTGACGAAGAAGACGATCGCGAACGGCGATGTCCGTCGCCAGCGGTGGAAATCGGAGGTGTTTGCGAGGTTGGCCGTCACGTCATTCGCCCGGCCCGCTCAGTGCCAGCGCCGCCGCGACGACTCGACCCTGTACAGCATGTAGTCCCGGAGCCTCCGCGCCACTTCGTGCTCGATGTACGGCACCGTGATCTTCCCGCACGCCAGATGGACCTGCAGGGTCGCCAATCCCGTCCGGCGCTGCAGCGGCGACTGCTTCACGATCGCCGACTGGGCCTTGCGCATCGGGAACGCGTCCACCTTGCTCCCGATGAATCCGCCGCGGCTCGCCAGCCCGTCGTTGTCGTGCATGTATCCCCGGCGGCGCCACAGCTGCCACGCGACGAGCACCACGACCGGGATCGATGCGAGCCACCCGATCAGCATCGGCACGCCCGCGGGCGCGGAAAGTCCCGACAGCAGCAACTGCAGGAAGATGCCGGCAAGCACAAGGCCCGCAGTGAGCCAGATCCGCAGGGCCAGCGCGCGGATGTAGT
Source organism: Gemmatimonadota bacterium (assembly GCA_022823225.1). Lineage (GTDB taxonomy): Bacteria > Gemmatimonadota > Gemmatimonadetes > Longimicrobiales > Gaopeijiaceae > Bin94. The sequence goes on along the minus strand of JAJDXM010000089.1, from coordinate 33,098 downwards.
GGGGCGAGACGCGCTTGAACGCCCCGTCCCTGGGAAGGACCGCGAGCGAGCGCGCCTCCCGTCTGAAGACCCGCGCCCGCAACTCTTCAGCTCGCCGGCCGTCCAGCAGGGGAACATCGAGCACATCGGCCACGTCGATTCCCGCGGGAGTCCGGCCGCCCTGCTGCCCGACGACCGCCGCCGCCGGCAAGGCCCGCAGCCGGAACCGCCCAAACCAACGCAGCACCAGATCCTGGCTCACGGTCAGCTGCTGGATCTTGGGGGCCTCGACCACCACCTCACGCTGTGTGAGGAGGCCGGCACGCGAGCGGAAGGTCCGGCCATCGTGCCAAAGGGTGAAGCCGTGGTGGCGCAGGAACGCGGCGGTGACGGTGAGGATGAACGCGGCGGTCAGAGCGCCGACGATGAGCACCGCCACGACGACCAGCTGGGCCAGCCCACCCAGCCCCGAAAACGCGCCGGCGGCACTGTCGACACCGGCTGCGAGCGCCTCCAGGAGCGGGTCGAGGAAGTCGCCGGGCTGGAGCAGGTCGGAGAGGATACCCACCATGGCCGCAACGAAGAGGAAGTTGCGGTTGGCAAGGCCGATGCGGACCATGTCCGCGGAGCCGAGCTTGAGCAGGAGCCGTCCCCAGTCTGGCCGGGCGGCCGGTTGTGCCCCCGTGGCGACCCGACTGCCCGCCGCGCCCCCCGCCCCCGCGTCCGCGCCAGCGTCCGCCGGCGGAGCCGCGGCGCCCAGGGCCCGGGCTTCCCCGGTGTCGCTTTCCGGCAAGTCATCCTCCAGGCCCGGGCGAAGCGCAGCCACCCTGGCCCGCAGATGGTCCGCCACTGCGGTCGTGACCGAGGGCAGCTTGCCTTCCGCCTGAAACGAGCCGGCCGTGTCGAGCGTGACCGAGACGAGGCCGATGATCCGGTCAACGAGCGAGCGTTCGACGTTGATGCCCTGCACGCGTTCGTAGGGCAGATCCAGGGCCGTCTTCTTGATGAAGCCCTTGCGGATGAGGAGGCGGTCCTCGGCGATTCGGAACTTGAAGTACGCCCACTGGATGACCGCGATCAACGCGACCACCAGCAGCAGCACCCCGAAAATGGGAAGCAGGACGCCGAGGTCGTCGAAGGGTTCGTCGTCGCCCAACAGGAGGATGGCCGCCAGCACCGGGAGGGCCCCCTGAATGGCGCCGCGCCCGCCGATCTTGACGGCCAGGCCTACGAAGGAGAGGATTGCGAAGGGTGACAAGCGCTGCCAGTCGCCGGCACCGGGCGAATTCACCGGCCCGAATCCCCGGCGGCGTCCGAGCTGTTTTCCGAGTTCGCTTCCGAGTTCGCTTCCGAGTTCGCTGCGGGAGCTGTCGCAGCGTCCGTGTCCCTGGACCCCGACACTCCGTCAGCCTCGATCCGTTCCGAGATGTACACGCGCAGGCGCTCGGCCGTCTGCTGTCCCAGGCCGCGAATCCGGTGTCCGGCCCCGGCCCCGGCCGGAAAGAGGGACAGGCTGGCCAGACCGAACCTGCGATCCAGAGGCGTGCTGTCGATCCTGGTGTGCTGCACCCGGTTGAAGGGGAACGCTTTCACGGAACGCCAAAGCACGCCGGACCTGAAGAGGAGGTCTTTCTCGCGCACGACATAACCGCGCCGGGGCACCGCGACGGCCGGCCATGCCAGGGACCAGAGGCAGAATGCGCCGATGATGGTCCAGGCAAACACCGGCAGCCACGGAAGCCGCTCCGCGATGAATGGGAGAACACGTAGATGAAACGCGCCCCAGCCTCCGCCGATCAGCACGGCCCGAATCAGCGCCGCGACCTGAAGGCGCCTCGCAAATCGTGGATGAAGCGGGGTCCATTCGAGGGTCTCGGTGCCGGGAAGGGAGTCGAGCGGGACTTCCGGATTCACGAACATGTTCACCGAACCTCGAAGGTCAGCGTCGCCCAGTTGGACTCGTAGTCGACATCGGGCTCGCTGGTGGTCTCGACCATGTGAATCGTGCGTACGTACCAGCGTCCGGTTCCGTTCAGCGGAATCGTGGCGATGCCGTCGGCGTTGGTGCGGGTTGTCACCGCCTCGACGTGCTCGCCCGCGGCGTCGTGGCTGTGGTAGCCTTCGTAGCTGGCGTGGACGAGCTGCCGGGCGACGGGTTCGCCTGCGCGGAGGAAGCGGACCCGCAACGGGTCGCCCCGCGAAAGTTCGTAGGGGTTCTCAAGGGGGATGAACTCGGCCGGATAGCCCAATGCCGTGGCCCACTCGCCGCTGCGCGCGCCTCCGACCTGCACCACCGCCTTGACGTGCTTGCTGTAGCGCTCGGTGGCTTCGTCGTCGGTCGTGCCGGCCGCCCTGCGCTCTTCGATCGTGTCGAGGAGCCCGTCGTGGACCAGGTAGTCGTTGAACTCTTCGCCGGTCAGGGTGATGACCCTCGCCGCGGTCGAAACACCGACCAGATAGGTGCCGGGGCCACCTGTTTCGAACCGCAGAATGGCCGTGTCGACGCTGTCGGGGCTCCAGTGGAAGACCGCGGAGTCCGTCCAGGCCGATTCGGGCGGGTGCGTGACACCCCGGGGGCCGACCACGCTCACGTCAAGCATGCGGTCGCGCGTGATCACGTTCTCGCTGAGGTCGAAGTCGCCGTTGATGAGCTGGACCGTCCCGGTCGAGTTCGGCTCGAGGAAGAAGGTGTCGAGCTTGAGGAACATCGTGTGCGCGCTCACCGCGGTGGCGACGATGATGGTCAGCGCGGCGAAGGTGGCGAGCGTAAGGAAAAGGCGCCTCTTGGCGGTCATGTGACGTGTCCTCCCGGGTTTGGGATTGGTGGTTTGGGCATGAGAATGTAAAGGCTAGTTTACAAAATGTAATGTTTTCTATACAAACAAACCGTTCAAGTGCTGCGTGCCTCAGCCGCCGGTCCGAAGCGGAGGAAGAGTGCGGGAACGACAACCATGTTCAGGAATGTGGACGTGAGCAGCCCGCCGAGCACGACGACGGCGAGCGGCGCCTGGATCTCCTTGCCGGGCTCGCCGATGCCGAGCGCCAGGGGGATGAGCGCGAGCCCCGCCGTGAGCGCGGTCATGAGGATGGGACTGAGCCGCTCCATCGAGCCGCGCCGTATGCTGGCGGCGAGCGACATGCCCCCGGCTTGCAGGTCGCGGTAGCGGGCGACCAGAAGGATGCCGTTGCGCACGGCGATGCCGAAGAGGGTGATGAACCCGACCAGCGTCGCCACGTTGACGGTGCCGCCGATGAGCTTGACCGCCGCGACGCCGCCGGCGAGCGCGAGGGGCAGGTTGACCATGAGGAGTGCAGCAATACGCAGGTTGCGAAAACTGCGAAACATGATCAGGAAGATCGCCGCGATCGAGAAGATCGAGAGGATCGTGATGCGCCGCGCCGCCTCCTGGCCGCTCTCGAACTGGCCGCCGTACTGCACGTGGTACTCGGGCGGCAGGTGGACATCGCTTGCGACGCGCTCTTGCAACTCCGCCACCGCTGTGCCCACGTCGCGATCCGCCACGTTCGCGCTGACGACGATCTTCCTCTGGACGTTTTCCCGGCTGATCGTGTTGGGCCCGAGCGCCGGCGCGACCGTCGCGAGTTGCGACAGCGGGACCGTCATCCCCGACGCGGTGGTGATCAGCGTACTGCCGATCGCCTCGGGATCCGCGCGGCTGGCATCGCCGTAGCGCACGACAAGATCGAATGCGCGCTGCCCCTCGCGGATCAGGGAGACCTCTTCGCCCTGGAAGGCCACATCCACGGCCTCGGCCAGCGCCCCGGGAGTAACGCCGTAGCGGGCCATCGCGTGCCGGTCCGCGCGGACCTGCAACTGCGGCACCTCGGCCTGCTGCTCGACCGCGATGTCGACCAGCCCGGGGACGCCCTGCGCAACGGTCTCGATCTCGGCGGCGATCTCGCGGAGCCGCCCGAGGTCCGGCCCGAAGAGGTTGACCGCAATCGCGGCCCGCGTACCCGAGAGCATGTGGTCGATCCGGTGCCCGATCGGCTGCCCGACCGTGACGTTCGTTCCCGGCAACCCCTCAAGCCCCGCCCTCAGGTCGGCCATCACGGTGGCGAGGTCGAGCCCGGACAGGTCGAGCTGCGCATCGACCTCGGACGCGTTCGCGCCCTGGGCGTGCTCGTCGAGGTCGGCGCGGCCGGTGCGGCGCGACGTCGCGACCACCGCCGGATGCGCCAGCAGATGCCGCTCCGCCCGCGCCCCGATCGCGTCCGATTCCTCCAGCGACGTCCCCGGCAGACTCACCACCGAGATCGTGAGCGATCCCTCCTGGAACTCGGGCAGGAAGGCGCGGCCCAGGGTGGGGATGACCGCGATCGTCCCTCCGAGGAGCAGCACCGTCGCCGCGATGACGATCCCGGTGCGGCGCAGCGTCCACTCCAGAATCCCCCGGTAGAGGCGCTCCAGCCAGCGCAGAAGCCAGGACTTGCGGTCCATCTCGGCGGCGGCGCTGCCTCGCCCCAGCATCCCGTGGCAGAGCACCGGCGTCACGGTCACCGCGACCAGCAGCGACGCCAGGATGCTGACGATGTACGCCAGACCCAGCGGGCGGAGCATGCGGCCCTCGATCCCCGACAGGAAGAAGAGCGGGACGAAGACGATCGTGATGATGATGGTGGCGTTGAGGATCGGGTCGCGGATCTCGCGTGCCGCGCTGCGGATGACCGCCAGGGAAGGTCGCCTGAACTCCTCCGGCAGGCGCATGTTTTCGCGCAGCCGCCGGTGAGCGTTCTCCACGAAGATGATGGCGTCGTCCACCAGAGCGCCGATCGCGATCGCCACCCCGCCCAGCGTCATGGTGTTGATCGTGCCGCCGAGCGCGCGCAGGACGATGACCGCAACGCCGAGCGACAGCGGAATCGCCAGCACCGAGATCGCGGTCGTCCGCACATTCCACAGGAAGAGGAAGAGAATTGCGACGACCAGCACGGCCCCGTCCCGGAGCGCCGTCATCACGTTGTCGACAGCGAGCGAGATGAAATCCGCCTGCCGGAAGATGCTCCGCTCGAAGGAGACGCCGGCGGGGAGCGCCGCCTCAATCCGGTCCAGCTCGGCGTCGATCGTCTCCGTCAGTTCGAGGGTGTTCGCGGCGGGCTGTTTCTGGATCGAAAGGATGACGGCCGGCTCGGCATTCACCGACGCGGTCCCGAAGCGCACCCGGGGGCCGATCCGCACCTCGGCGAGGTCTTCAACCAGGATCGGCACGCCGTTGCGCACGGCGACGACGGTCAGCCCGATCTCCTCCAGGTCGCGGGCCCGGCCGAGCCCTCGGATCAGGACCTCGCGGCCCCCCGAGCGGTAGATCCCGCCCGACACATTGCGGTTCGACTCGGCGGCCGCAGCGAGCACCTCGTCGAGCCCGACCCGGTAGGCGAGGAGCCGCTCCGGGCGGACCAGGATCTGGTACTGCCGGACCTCGCCCCCGATCGGGACGACCTGCGCGACTCCCGGAAGGGCCAGCAGCCTCGGCCGCACCGTCCAGTCGGCGGCGGTGCGCGCCTCCATGAGACGGTCCGGGGGCGCGGTGATCCCGATCAGCAGGATCTCGCCCATGATCGAGCTCACCGGGGCCAGGACCGGCGCGCTCACGTCGTCGGAAAGGCGCCCGGCCGCCAGTTGCAGGCGTTCCCCCACGATCTGGCGCGCGCGGAAAATGTCGGTGCCCCAGTCGAAGTCCACCCAGACGATGCTGATCCCCTGCGCCGAGCTGGAGCGCACCCGCCGCACCCCCGCCGCACCGTTCACCGAGGTCTCCAGCGGGAAGGTGACGAGGTTCTCGACCTCTTCGGGGGCGAGACCGTGGGCGTCGGTGAGCACGGTCACGGTCGGCGCGGTCAGATCGGGGAAGACATCGACCGGGATGGTTGCGGCCACCCACCCGCCGCCCGCCAGCAGTACCACCGCCGCGCATACGGTGAAAAAGCGGTGCTCCAGCGAGGCTCGGACCAGCAGGTCGAGGAGGCCGGTGCGGGGCGCTGTCCCCCCCTCGCTCACACCCGCCGCCTCAATGCGGGTGGCCGTGGTCGGAGATCTCCACGTCGCCGAGCGATGCGAGCTTCACCTGGTACGCGCCGGTCGTGACCACCTGCTCCCCGGCCGCGACTCCCGCCGTGACGATCGTCCAGGAGCCGTCCGAGGGCCCAAGCTCGACAACACGGCGCAGGAATGCCTCGCCGCCCACTTTCACGTACACCACCGGGAGACCGTCCTCGTCCTGCACGGCCGCAGCCGGCACCGCCACCCCCTCGACCGGTTCGCCGACGAGCAGGTGCCCGTCCGCAAGCATCCCCACCTTGAGGGCGCGGTCGGGGTTCGGGACCGCGAAGCGGACAGGCAGGGTGCGGGTGTCCGGGTCGATGACGCTGCCCACCGAGACGAGCCGCCCCGCCGTGTGGACGCGCTCCGTGCCCTCCACCGTGAACCAGGCGCCGCTCAGGTCGCCGAGCGCGGCGGCGTGCCGCGCGGGGACGTGCGCCACGAACCAGAGTGTGGCCGGGTTGACCACCGTGAAGGCGTGCGTGCCCGCGTCGACGTGCTGGCCGGGCGCGACGTGGCGGTCCGCGATGACGCCCCCGATGGGCGTGCGGAGGTGGTAGAGGTGGGGGTCGGTACCATCTTCCTCGCCGGGCGGGGTCCCGCCGATCGCGTCGAAGGCCGCCTGCGCGACATCCAGTTCCTGCCGGGCCTCCACAAGGCGCCGCTGCGCGATCGCGCCCGCCGCGAAGAGGCGCTCGGCCCGCTCGGCCTCGTGCTGCGCCTCCAGGAGATTGGCACGAAGCCGGGCGTAGGTGTTGTCGAGACTCGCCGGCGCGATCACCGCGACGGTCTGGCCGGCGCGCACCGGATCGCCCGGCGCCAGGGCCGGATCGCCCGGCACGATCATCCCCGCGACGGGTGTTGACACGTGCGCGAGACCCCCCGCCGGCGCCGCGATCTCTCCCGTCGCCGGGATCGGCTGCGCAATTCGGCGCTCCTCCGCCACCTCTACCGCGAAGGGCATCGTCCACTGCTGTTCCTTCAGCAGGGCGATCAGCCCGGGCGGAGGCACCTCCAAGTCGTGGGGAAGCGCGTCCTCGCTCTCGAAGACCTGGAGCTGCCCGACCGGGATCGCGTGGTCGGCGCCGCGAACGGCCAGAGTCACATCGGCGCGCCAGGTGCCGGTGGCCGGGAGCGCCGGGGTGGCCGTGTAGACCCCCGGCCGATCGGGGGCGTCCATCACGATCTCTTCACGTGCGCCCCCGGGGCCGCGGAGCAACAGCGTCAGGCGTCCTTCGCGCACCGGCCGCCAGTCCGCGAGCCAGGTCAGGTGAATCGCCCAGGCGTCGCTGGCGACGTCCTTCACATGGGGCGGGTACTCGACGAAGAGCTCGAGCTCGTCGGTCCAGTGGGTCACCACGCCGCCGCCGGCGTGGGAGTGATCGGCCTCGGCCGGGGCATCGGCGGCCGAACCGCCGCAGGCGGCGAGCAAGACGGCGGCCCAGCCAGCCGCGCCTGCCCGGCGGCAGCCTCCAGACGACCCCGCGACCTCACCGCTCATGATTCCTCCCCAGGGGCCCGGGCCATCGCGCGGAGGAGGTCGTAGTACGCGATCCAGGCCGCCCCGCGCAGCGACAGCGTGGCGATGCGGGCGTCCCGGAAGACGGCGGCCGCGTCCAGGAGTTCCAGCTGGTTCATCTCGCCTTCCGCGTAAAGGGTTCTCGCGGTGCGAAGCAGGAAGTCCGCGTCATCCGACGGATCCTGGCCCGTGGCCTCGAGCTGCGCCCGGGTCGAAGTGTACCGGTCCGCGGCCGCAATCAGGTCGAGCTGCGCGAGTCTGCGGGCGAGCTCCATACGGCGCGCCGCGGCGGTCTCCTGCGCGGCGGCTCCGTAGCGCCGGCCTGTACCCCGGTCGAAAACCGGAACCGGGAGGGCGACCGACAGAGCCGCGCCCGAAAACCCGTCCGTCTGGTCCTTGAATCCCAGGCTGAACGTTGGATCGGGCAGCCAGGTGGTGATCGCAACGTTCGACCGGGCGCTCGCGGCGTCGAGGTCCCGGGCCGCAGCTTCCACGTCGGGCCTTCGGCCGAGCGCCGCGAGCGCGGATGCGTGGGTAACGGCCGGTGGCAGCCCCGCGATCGCCTCCGCCGGTCCCACCTCATCACCCCCTCCTTCGGGTGAGATGAGAACGGCGAGGGTCCTGCGCGCCGCCCGCGCCACGAGAGCGGCTTCGGCCGCCTCCCGCTCCGCCTGGACGAGCTCCAGCTCGAACCGTCGCGCCTCGTAAAGGGAGATGTCGCCCACCTCCAGCCGCTCCCGGGCGGCTTCGGCGACCAGCCGGATCACGGCTTCCGCCTCGCGCGTGGTACGCTCCTGCTCTTCCGCGAGCCAGGCTGTCACATAGGCCTCCCGCACCTGAAACGCAAGCCGCACCGAGTCCGCGCGGAACCGGGCCGAGGCGCCGCCGATCGCGTGGACGGCCACACCGGAGCGGGCGGCGGTGCGGCCGGGCCACTCGACGCGCTGGGCGACTCCGGCGATCGTCTCCCGGTAGCCGCCGTTCGCACCGCCAAGCGACTCGTGCACCAGCGAGAAGTCCGGGTTGGCATAGGTGCGGTATTGGCGGGCCGTCCCGATCGCCGCCTCGGCCTCGGCGCGCGCGATTCGCAGCTCCAGGCTGCTGGACGCAAAGGACTCGAGTGCCTCGGCCATGGTGACACGCTCGACCCCGTCCTGAGCCAGGACCCCCCGGCACGGAGCCGCGACTGCGGCTGCGACCGCCAGCACAACCGCCGATGTGGCTATTCGGCGCACAGACACCTCCATGATGAGTTCCCAACGATTCTGGCTTTCGCCCGGGACCGTGGCAACCTGAGGGCGAGTCGCCGGGCCAGCTTGCCGCGGCCAACTGCGCGTGACTACGATCCGCGTGAACCCGGAGCTTGCCGCCGTGGGTGCTGCGGGGACCATATCACGGACTGCCGATGACACACGACGAATACGTCAGCCAGGACGGCACCGCACTCGCCGGACTCCTGCGCTCCGGCGAAGTGACGGCGTTGGAGTTGATCGACGTGGCTGCCGAGCGGCTGGAGCTCGTCAATCCGCTGGTGAATGCGGTCGTCTACCGGATGGATGACGAGGCGCGGGTAGCGGTGGTCGGCTCGCCGCCGTCCGGTGTCTTTGCCGGGGTTCCCTTTGTGGCGAAGGACTTGCAGAGCAACTACGCCGGGCACCCGACATCGTTCGGAAGCCGCCTGGTGGCCAACCATGTGCAAGAGGCGGACACGGAGTTGGTGCGGCGGGTGCGCGCCACCGGCGTGAGCGTACTCGGCAAGACCAATCTGCCCGAATTCGGGCTGCTGCCATACACGGAACCGGAGCTTTGGGGCCCTTGCCGCAACCCATGGTCTCTCGACCGCACCCCGGGCGGGTCGAGCGGTGGTTCAGCGGCCTCGGTGGCGGCGGGAATCGTGCCGATCGCCGGCGGTGGGGACGGGGCGGGGTCGATCCGCATCCCGGCGTCGTGCTGCGGGCTCTTCGGGCTCAAACCCACACGTGGCCGCGTTCCCGCTGGACCCCTGCGCGGGGAGCCATGGCACGGGGCCGTCATCGAGCATGTGCTGACCCGGTCGGTGCGCGACAGTGCCGCCATGCTCGACGCGACGCACGGACCGGAGCCGGGCGCGCCGTACAGGATCGCGCCGCCGGCGCGGCCATTTGTGCGCGAGCCGGAGGAGGATCCGGGCCGTCTGCGGATCGCGTGGACGAACGAGCCGATTCTGGGCAGGGCGGTTCACGCCGATTGCGCCGCTGCGGTGGCGGAAGCCGTGGCGATGCTGGAGGAGTTTGGCCACGAGGTCGCCGAGCGGTCGCCACGGGTGGACGGGTCGGCGTTTGCGCGCGCATACCTGAACATGATGGCGGGCGAGGTCGGAGCCGATCTGGAGGAGTGGCAGAGGGTGTTGGGGAGGAAGCCGCGAAGGGGTGAACTCGAGCCGCTGACCTGGGCGCTCGGGCTCGTGTCGGGGGCGATTTCGGCCCGGGCACTCGCGGAATCGCTACGCGCACTCGAAAGTTGCGGCAGGGCCGTAGCCGGATTCTTCACCGAGTGGGACATCCTCGTAACCCCCACTCTTGCGGAGCCACCCCCCAAACTCGGCGCCCTCCCGCCGAGCCGGATGGAACAGCTTCAGCTTCGGCTGCTCGGCCTCATCGGTTCGGGGCGCCTGATCAAGATGGCCGGCCTGATCGACAGGATGTCCGACGGGGCGTTCGACTTCACGCCCTGGACCCCGGTCTTCAACTTCAGCGGTCAGCCGGCGATGTCGGTCCCGCTGCATTGGAATGCCGACGGACTCCCGGTCGGAGTCCATTTCGTGGCACGCGTCGGCCACGAGGCCACCCTGCTGCGCCTCGCCGGGCAACTCGAGCGGGCGCGGCCGTGGTTCAAGCGGCTCCCCCCGGTCGTCGCCGATTGCTCTACCGCTCCGTCCCCGGCGACGCGGTTGCGATGACCCGCAGTTCCGTTGACGGGGGGAGTTCCAGCGCGTCCCCGCCATCCTCCACAAGTTCCCGGCTTTCGATCAGATAGGCGAGGATGGCCTGGTACTCTTCCGGCGGCAGGCTGCCCGGGGTCTCCTGCGGCATCGCGAACCGGAGATAGCTGTCCAGCGCCCCGACGGTGGAATAGGCCGCCAGCACCCTGGGTGTGAGTTCTGCGCCGATCCCGTTGGGGACATCATGACAGTAGCTGCAGCGAACCGTGTAGGCGTATTCGCCGTCGACCCGGGAGTCGGCGGCCTCGTCGCCGGGACCGCAAGCGGCCAACGGGCAGGCAAGGGTGACCGCGGCGACGCCGGTCAATCGGGTCCGCCCACTCCTTCGCCTCACTTCCTCCCTCAGCCCACTTCCACCGGATGCGGCAGCGCCACGTTGAGCAGGTAGCCCTTCTCGTTGTACACGCCTTCGAGCGGCTGCGTGTTGCCGGCGGCGTCGGTCGCCCGGGTGCGGATCACATGGCTGCCCGGCGTCGCCTCCCACTCGAACTCGAAGCGGGCCCACGCGTGGGGCAGCGCCTCCGGCGTCCCGATCAGGCGCGCCGGCGCCCACGGTCCGTCGTTCGCGCTCCACTCCACCCCCGCCACCGCCCCACCCGGCGAGTAGGCGAACCCCCTCAGCATCTTCGGTCCCCGCGAGAGGTCGGCCGGGTACGGCAGCGCGAGCGCGCTCTTCACCGCGCCGGTCGTGATCGGGGCGCCGTCGGCCGGCGCGTAGCGGTCGGCGGGCCACTCCTCGCCCACCAGCACATACGAGGTCGTGTTGGCCCTCACCCACACCTTCTCGGTGGCCACCTCGATCCTCCCCACCCACTTCACGCTGGACGACCCCACCCAACCAGGCACGATCACCCGCACGGGGAAGCCGTGGTCCGGCGGCAGCGGCTCGCCGTTCATCGTGAGGGCCAGGATCGTGTCCGGATCAAGCGCCTTGGCCAGCGGCATCGGCCGTGCCCACTCCGCCTCGTCGAGCCCGATCACGTTGACTTCGACGGCATCGTCCCCGACTCCCGCGAGGGCGAGCACATCGGCCAGTCGCGGCCCGCTCCACTCCGCGCACCCCACCGCGCCGGTCCCCCACTGGCTGCCCGACGCGGTCCGCCCGGTGATTCGCTGGAAGAATCCGCGCCAGTTGCCGGCGCACTCCAGGTACGAAATGAGCGTGTGGCTGGGCAGCGCCCTGAGCTCGTCCAGCGACAGCTCGATCCGTGTCTCCGCGCCGGGCCCGCCCACCGCCAGCCGGTACGCTGCCGGATCGATCACCGGGGTCGGCGCGTGGTTCCGCACGAAGAAGAGGTCGTTGGGGGTGAGCAGGCCGTCGAGGTCCTCGAGGCGGGTCTCCAGATTGGTGCCGTGTTGCACGAAGGGGGACGGGTCCTTGACCCAGGCCCGGGGGGGTGCCTCGCCGGGGGCTCCGGCCGCGCCCTCCGCACCGGCGCCGGCCGCACCCTCTGCGCCGGAGTCGCCCGCTCCGTCTCCGTCCGGTGCGCATGCCGTCAATGCCACGCCCGCACCCGCGGCCAGCGCGGCAAGCGCATCTCGTCTGCTCAGCGGGAGTTCCGTGCCGGAATGTTCCTTCATGCCGCTGAGACTAGGGGCTGTGACGCCTGGGGGCAACGCTGCCGCGGCCCGGCTTCAGTTCCGGGCGAGCTCCCGGACTTCGATCCGGGGGTATGGCTCGTTCCAGGCTGCCACGATGACTTCGGGGGTCGCCTCGATGATCCGCGGAAGGTCATCCGAGATGAGCGCCCCCTGTCCGGTCGCGGCATCGATGAGATACGTGCGAACGCGCTCGGAAAACAGCCGCCGCTGGAAGGTCTGCCAAATGATGTGGCGTCCCGCGAGCACGAGTGGCTTGCCGGTTTTTTCGCCGCCTCCAACCATCCTGATGGACCCTCCGTCGTTGCTCCCCGCGTACAGCGGTTGCGCGAAGTCCTCCAGCACTCCGGTCCAGACCGGCTCGTCCTGGCCCGGACGGTGCGCCCGCAGGATCGGGTGTTCGTCGAGCGCGAAGAGGACCCTCAGGGGATCGTCCACACACGCGACGGTCCCGTCCGACAGCTGGTTCCGGAAGAGCCAGTGTTCGTGCAGGTAACCGTGCCCGAAGCTCTGCGTGACCCCTTCCGCTGCCTCGCCCACCTCGTGAAGCACCCTCTCGGTCTCACGTGTATCGTGGACGGTCACAAACATGCGACCGGCCGCGGTCGAACACATGTGGCGCGATCGCGCCGCGATGGGATCCACTTCCTCGTAACCTCCCGCAACGGGGGCGAAGACCTTCGTCGCGGCGCGCATGCCCACGAGAATCCTGCCGTCCTCCAGCACTTCGAGACTGTGAAGGTTGCTGATGGATTCCGTGTCATCGGTACCCGTAAAACCGGCCCTCCCGCGGTGTTGTCCATCGGGGCCGAAGGTCGAAACCTCGTAGTAGCCGGCATCCAGGACCAGCAGGTTGCCGCTGTGGTCGAAAGCCGCGTCGGTGAGCCAGCCGAACCGTTCCGGCCCGTCGCCGGTATCGACTCCAAGCGCGAGTGCGACGTGGGCGCCAAGGATCATGTCGCGTGCGGCGCGCCACTCGTCGAGTGGGTCCGCGGGTAGTCCCGCGGGCTCCCTGTCGGCGGTGATGGGCGACGCGTGCGCCGGGGGCGCGTTTTCGGGCGTGGGGTGGAGCGTCTCATCCGCCTCGAGATCGCCGGCCGGGTCGCAGGAGGACAGCGCGACAAGGGCCAGGAAGGCGAGACGGGTACAACGGGTTATCGAGCCGTGCGTATTCATGCCGGACGTTTCCCTGATTGGACGGATTCGTTCGTGCCATGACGACCATCTGGTGCCAAGACGACCATGAAGTACCATGACGACCGTGCGTCTCCCGCAGTTTCGCGCCCCGCGGCCCACTGGCCGAATCCGCTCCGCCCGCGCACTTTCAGACCAGGCAACGTAACGAGCCCTGGACCCGCCCCTCAGCAGCCGGAGGTCCCCAGATGTCCACTGTCTCCGCTCTCGCGCCTCGCCTCGCCCGCCTGGCCCCAATGCTCCCGCTGGCCCTCCTCCTCTGGCCACCGGCCGCCCGCGAGGCCTCCGCCCAGCGCCCGATGGTGTACGCCACCATCGACTCGCTGCGCCACATCCAGTCGGTCGAGCCGCGTCTGGGCCCGCCCGGCACCACGGTCGAGATCTACACCGAGAACCTGCCCCCGCAGGCGAAGATCCATGTCGGCATCGGCGCCATGCGCGCCGGCTTCGAGGCGCTCGGCGAGGGCGAACAGCAGATGTGGGGCGAAGTTTCCGCGACCGTGCGCGTGCCGAGGTACGCCGGCTGGGAGCGCCCGCTCGTCTTCATCATCTTCAACGGGATCTTCAGTCCCATCGGCATCTCGGACCCCTTCCACGTCACCAACGAGGAGGGGATGGTGCAGCGAACCGGCCGGATCACCGACGAGGGGCTGGGGTGCGTGACGATGCGCGACCAGGACGAGTACATGTACGCGCTCAGCGGGGACCTGGAGGGGCTGAAGCCCGGCGACGAGGTGGTCGTCGAGGGGGCGATCAGCATCGAGGGGCCGTGTGGCGAGTCCGATTCGATCGCGGTGGCGCGTTGGAGAGCCGTAGACGGAAGATCTTGAGGCCGAAGCTTGTCCGGGCCGCTACCCGACCGGTTCCAGCCTCACGATCGGCGTCAGATCACCGCCGCGCTGCTCCAGCGCGATGTAGATGTAGCCGTCCGGTCCCTCGCGCACGTCGCGCACCCGGCCCCTTCCCTCGAAGACCGTCTCGCGACCGGTTACGCGCCCGCCCTCGATGGTGAGCCGGTCGACCCGCGCTCCCGAGAGCCCGCCTGCGAAAAGGCTTCCCCGCCACTCGGGGAACCGGTCGCCGTGGTAGAAGGCGAGCCCCGACACGCCGATCGACGGGACCCAGAAGTGCAGGGGCTGCTCCATGCCTTCGGCGTGCGTGCTCGCGTGAATCGCACTGCCTGAACGGTAGTTCACTCCGTAGCCGATTACCGGCCAGCCGTAGTTGGCGCCGGGCGTGGAGACGTTCACCTCGTCGCCGCCCTGGGGCCCATGCTCGGTGAGCCAGACGGCGTCCGTTTCCGGATGGATCACGAGGCCCTGCGGGTTGCGGTGCCCGTAGCTCCAGATCTCGGGACGCGCACCCGCCTGTCCCGCGAAGGGGTTGTCGTCGGGGACGCTGCCGTCGTCGTTCAGCCGAATGATCACACCATGGTGGTCGGAGACATCCTGGGCCGGGTGGGCCGCGAGGTCACCGCGGGGAGGCACCTGCCGGTCGCCGACCGACAGGAAGAGGTAGCCGTCGGAGTCGAAGGCGAGGCGGCAGCCGTAGTGGCTGCCCCCGTCGGACACGGCCTGGAAGATCTCGTCGACGAGGGTGAAGCGATCGTTCTCGAAGGTGCCGCGCGCCACGACCGTCGTGCCTCCGCGGAGGCCCTCGACGGCCTTCGAGTAGCTGAGATACAGCATGCGGTTGTTTGCGAAGTCCGGATGGGGGACCACGTCCATCAGCCCGCCCTGACCCCTGACCAGCACCTCGGGCACGCCCGGCACCGGATCGGGCAGCAGCCGGCCGTTCCGGATGATCCGTAGCCGTCCGACCTTCTCGGTGACCAGGATGTCGCCGCCCGGCAGGAAGGCGATCGACCACGGGATCTCGAAGCCGTCGGCGACGGTAACGACGCGGTAGTCGTGAAGCGCGGTCTGCACCACGTCGGACTGGGCGCTGGCCCGGGGAGCGGCGGCAAACAGGGCCGCGGCAAGGAGGAGGGCGGAAGAAGTTTGACGCAACATGGTCTCGGTTCGCCTCGTTCAATTGTCTTCGGGTCGATCAGCGGGAACCGGCACTGCAGGCCCGCCGCACGCCCCCAAAGGTAAGGTTGACGGTGTTCGGATTGCCAGTGGGGGCCGGCCGACCCCGCCTCCGGTCGCATAATCCGCCGCCCGTCGCCAGAATACAGCAACCCGCTGTGGGAACCAGCCTCGGAACCGGGACTGCGGGGCGTCCCCCCGGCGCGTCGCCGCCGGTCCACCGATCCGAACGGAGAACAGCCGCGAATGAGATTGCGGAAGATGAGAGAAGCTTCAGGGACAGCCAGGGGCCTGGTTCTCTTGGCCGTAACGATGGCTCTGGTACCGTGGGGGTGCGACATGCCCGGGGCACGCCCCGCCCGCATCTCCGAGGAGGTCCGCACCCTGGAGACCTACCCGTTCTCCGACCCCGATCCGGTGCCGATCCTTGCGAGCGACCGCAGGCTCTACCCGTATCACGCCTTCGAGGGGTACTCGCCCGCCTCCGAGCCGCGCGAGTGGAAGGTGGTCAAGCTCGAGAACGACCTGATCGAGGTCTTCGTGCTGCCCGAAGTGGGGGGGAAGGTGTGGGGGGCGGTGGTGAAGGAGACGGGCCACGAGTTCATCTATCGCAACGAGGTGATGAAGTTCCGCGACATCTCGCTGCGGGGGCCGTGGACCTCGGGCGGCGTCGAGTTCAACTTCGGCGTGATCGGTCACACGCCCGCGACCGCGACGCCCGTCGACTACGCCCTGCGCGAGAACCGGGACGGCAGCGTGAGCGTCTTCGTCGGCGCGATGGACCTGCCGTCGCGCACCCACTGGCGGGTTGAGGTGCGTCTCGAGCCGGGCCGCGGCTACTTCGAGACCAACGCGCTGTGGTACAACCCGACCCCCCTCGAGCAGCCCTACTACAACTGGATGACCGCGGCGGCCTTTGCCCAGGACGACCTGGAGATCTTCGTGCCGGGCGATTCGTACCTGGAGCACTCGGGGCGGGAGCGAAGCTGGCCGGTGGACGAGGCGGGCCGGTTCCTCCCGCTCTACCGCAACAACACCTTCGAGGGGCACAAGTCCTACCACGTGGTGGGCGAATTGAACGACTTCTTCGGCGGCTACTACCACGGCGACGGGTATGGCTGGGGCCACTGGGCGCGCTACGAGGACATGCCGGGCCAGAAGATGTGGCTCTGGGCGCTCTCGCGGCAGGGCGGAGTGTGGGAGGATCTGCTCACCGACACCGACGGCCAGTACGTCGAGTTCCAGGCCGGGCGCCTCTTCGTGCAGTACTCCCCGGGAGACCATGTGAACCCGGTCACGCAGGCGGCCTTCGATCCGCTGTCGTCGAGCAGCTGGACCGAGACGTGGTTCCCGCTGGAGGGGACGGGGGGCCTGACCGATGCGTCGCGCGAGGGGGCGATGCATGTGGAGCGGGAAGGCGGCCGGCTGAGCGTCACGGTGAACGCTTTTAGCGGCGTCGCCGACACGGTGCGGGTCTGGTCGGGTACTGAGCTGGTGGAAGCGCGGGCGGTCGCGCTGGAGGCACTGGAGCCGCACCGGGAGGAGTTCGAGGTGGATGCGGCGCTTCCGTACCGGGTCACGATCGACGGCCTGGACCTCGACTACAGCTCCGATCCGGCCGGCCGGCTCCTCGCGCGCCCGTTCGCGACCGATCCCGCGGCGCGCCCGAGCATGCCGGAGGCCGAAGTGCAGGTCTTCGAGGCGCGCGAGCTGGCCAAGGGGCGCCGGTACCGCGAGGCCCGCGCGCTTTACGAGGCCGCCGCCGAGGCCCAGCCCTGGAACCGGGGCGCTCTGCTTGGGCTGGCGGAACTGGACCTGCGTTCGGCGCGCTACGAGGAGGGGCTTGCGCACGCTAACCGCGCGCTGCAGCTCGACGCGTACGACGCGCGGGCCAACTTCCTGGCGGGGAATCTGTACCGCGGGCTGGGCCGGACCGCGGACGCGCGCGACGCCTTCGGGTGGGCGGCCCGGTCGGTGGCGTACCGGGCGGCTTCGTACGTCCAGCTCGCCGAGATCATGTCCGCGGAGTGGGAGTGGAGCGAGGCGAAACGGTACGCCGAACTCGCGCTCGACTTCGACCGCAACAGCGTGCCGGCGCTTCAGCTGCTGGCGCTGATCGGCCGCGCGAGCGGCGACGAGGCCGGGGCGCGGTCGGCGCAGGCGCGACTCCTGGAGATCGATCCGCTGCACCACTTCGTGCTGGTTGAACGGTGGCTGGCCGAGCACGGCGTGGGAGTCCGCGAATGGGAGGAGCCGGATCTGGCATCGGGCGCCGCCGCCACCCTGATCGCCAGTCTGCACAGCGAGTACCCCGGCCAGACGCTCCTGGAGATCGCGGTGAGCTATGCCAACCGGGGGAGCGCGCTCGATGCGATGGCACTCCTGCACCTCATCGGCGCGATGACCACTACCCGCCCCACCCCCGCCGCCCCCCTCGCGCTTGCCTGGGACGCCTTCCTGTTCCGCGACCCCGACGCGCTGGCGGACCTCACCGACGCCGACCTCGCCTTCACCTTCCCATTCCGCACCGAGACGCTCCCCGTGCTGCGCTGGGCCGCCTCCCAGGATGTCCATTGGGGTTGGGACTATCTGCTCGCCCTTAACCTGTGGGCGCTGGACCGCGACGAGGAGGCGGCCCCCATCCTCGCCCGGCTCGGTGACGAGCCCGGATACGGACCCTTCTACGCGGCGCGCGGCCACCTTCTCCACGCCGTCGAGGGCCGCGACCCCGCCGGCGACTTCGCCCGCGCGGTGGAGCTCTCCCCCGAGACCCGCCTCCTTCACGTGACCCAGGTCCGGCACGCCCTCGCGTCGGGGCGCTGGCGCGACGCGCTCGACATGGCCACGCGGGCCCGCGCCGCCTTCCCCGGCGACTTCAACCTGGACCTGCTGCACGTTCAGGCCCTCCTCGCGCTGGACCGCCCTGCCGAAGCGGTCAATATCCTGGACGCGACCCACGTCCTCCCGTCGGAGAACGCGCGCGACAGCCACCGCCTCTACGAACTCGCGCACATGGCGGCCGCGCTCGACGAGCTGGAGGCGGGCAATACCGGCGCCGCGCGCGAGCACCTCGAGGCCGCGCTGCTCTGGCCCGAGTCGCTTGGGCAGGGCCGCCCGTACGACCCCGACGAGCGTCTGGTCCACCATCTGCTTGGGGTGGTCGCCGAGCGGGAGGGGGACGCGGAGGCGGCCCGGCGCGCGTTCGAGGCGGCGGGCAGCGTGGCCGGGGAGATTGCGGGTGGGGTGGGGGGTGGCGGTGCGGGCGCGGACTTCTTCGCCGAGCGGCAGCGGCGCCTGGTGGAGCGGGCGGCGGCTTTATTCACGCGACCGCCATGACGCCGACATCGCAATCACTTGCGCGCCGCCACCTCTGGCAGCCCGTGGAATAAGTCCCCGCTGCATTCGGGCGGCGATGCATCCGGGCTGGGCCACGGTGCTCACGCACGCAATGTCATGAGGACTTTACCAAGTGTAATGTCGTCTTTACGGTCCTTCTCCTTCAGGCACCGGTCTGCGTTGATCCTCGGACGAATAGCGCTGCAAGTCGGATGCGCCGAATCCGATAGTGTCCGGTATCGTCCATAGCTGTCCGTAACATCCGTTATTCCAACGCTTTAGGTAGGGTTACTCCTATTCGATTCTCCAAATCCGCACCGTCGGAATGAAGGTAACCTCAAGGGTCGCTACCCTGCCATCTTCGAGCATCGCGACCGATTCCACGACATGCGGCAGACGGTAGGAACCCAGATACTCGCCGGTCGCGATTGCGTAGACGTCCAAGACCTTTCGAGAGTGCTCCGTAGCACCCAGAGGCCGCACGTAGATTTTCTCCGAATCGACGGCAGGCTGATTGATATTGAGCTGAATTGCCGAGGGATCGACCTTTGTTCCCGAAATTTCCCCACCATTCGGCAGCTCTTCGGACACATGAACCACTTCTGGAAACGAGGCCGACTCCACGGCCTGCGTAACTCCTCTAACGGAACCGTTGGGACGCAGCCATACGATGTCGCTCGACCACCGATAGACCACAACAGCTCCGCCGGACTTCAGGTTGGCGGCCCACGCCTCCGACAACATGGGGTCAAGATCGGCAAACGGGCTCAGGGCCGAACGCCGATCCCCGCCGCGCGATACCCAAATGGCATCCTCCCGCTGCAAATGCGGCATCACAGCCCGGCCGTCCGGAGCAAACCCAGTTGGAAAGATCTGCCGTGCATCTTCGAGCCGTTCGGTACTGATCACGGTTCCGTCGGGGCTCAACACGGTCAGCCGGGCAAGTGCCACGTCCACCACCATTAAGTTGCCGTCCGAATCGAACTCGTAGTCGATCGGTCGACCGAACTCTCCGGGGCCTTCCCCCGGCCCCCCAGTCCTCCACAGAAGATCGCCGGAGACCGAAAACTCCTGAAATGACGAACCGCTCCAGTCGTACAGGACGAAACCACCCCGTGGACTGGCACTCAACCCTCTGGGGTTGCCGAACAACGATCCGTCGAGGTCCTCGATGGTGGCGTCCTCAACCAAGGGCGGAAGCCACCTCCGGTCCTGCGCTTCGGCACTCGCTCCGGCCGCCGCGAAGATGCACGCTCCGAAGAGGACGAGCGAACGGTACACCTTCAACTCGGTGACCCACTTCCAGCCCGGCCCGTCATCGTCAGGGGCGTCATCCTGCAGGATAGGCCCCCGAACCCCGCGACCGCGATCACGACCGCACCGAGCAAACCAAGCGAAATTGGCCAAATCCTGTCATTCTAGAGCCTCTGAGTGTCTGTTGCGATCCCGCCTTTGATTCATGAACTGACGGGTTGAGGACATTATGGGGGTTGACCGGGCTTTCCCGCAAAGCGTAGTGCAAAGTCACCACGTGGTCGAGAACCGCGTCGAACACCCGGTAGAATGGCGGCTCACTCCAAGTCGGCCCTCCCCCCAGCACCGCGAGCGTGTCCAAGCGATCCCATGATACCTCTTGCCCTTGGAGTGTCTGCGGGGTTGCCGGGAGCGTCGCAAACGACAGGCCCGCTACTGCCGCGGTCATCAGCTTCGTCATACGGTGCCACCTCGGCGCGGTGCCCATGGTCCACTCCGATTGCTTCCCCGGTTTCGTTCGCCCCCGGCTCAACCGCCAACAACCCATGATTCAATTCAAACAATCACCGAACCAATCTCGTTGCACGGAAGCCCCCTACAGCAACTCGAGTCGAGGATCATCCCAGTCTTCGTAGAGGTACTGGCGCATCCAGCCGACCGCGTAGTGGGCGCGGCATTCGATGATGTGCATAACGCGGGCGATCTCGTAGATCGAGGCGCCGCAGCTCTGGCGGAAGGCGAAGAGGTCGACGCCACGCAGGGCCTCGAAGAAGTCGTGCAGCGCGGTCTCCTCGTCCGGGGTCAGGACCCCGTCCCGGTCGGTGCGCATCCAGCGCCGCATGCGGATACCCTCCCCGTCCATGCGAACCGGGCTGCCGGACATGTGTTCATGCCAGAGGGCGCGGATGGTGAGGGCGTCGAGCGGTGCCCGCTCCTTGAACGACGCAACGGCTGCGTATTCCTCCAGGGGCGGCAGAATCGGGCGCATGAGCCAAGGGGTGGGGGTGCCTCTGCCGTGCCGCCAGGGTGCGGTGCTCGTCGCTTGAGGTCGTTCCTTCATCGGCTCGCGTCCTGCGGGGGGGCGGTGACCCAAGCTACGGCAAGGGCCGGACCTTTCCAAGCGGTGCCAGGTGCTCTGACGGCATTTCCCGCGGCCTCCGAGCCCGACCTCCCCTGCCATTCGCGCGATCCCGTTCACCCCGGCGGCAATGGACGGGCCCGGCGTGCGTTCCTACCTTGGCTGTGTAACGGGCTGGCCGACGCACGGTTGGGACGAACGCCAAATGAGAGACGCTATCCTTCTCGCCGCTCTGGGCGGCGCACTTCTGGTGGCGGGTACGGGCGCGACGCCGGGGACGGGCGGTACGCCGGGGACGGCGCGTCCGCTCCCCGGATCCGCTGACGCTCCGCCGGTGCCCGCCCAGCCGCTACCGGGGCACCTCTCCCCCACCGCCCTCACCGAAGTCGTCCAGGAGTACTGCACCGGCTGCCACAACCAGCGCCGTCTTCTCGGCAACCTGGTCCTCGAGGACTTCGACGTGGCGCGCGCCGCCGAGAACGCCGAGATCGCCGAGCGCATGATCCGCAAGCTGCGCGCCGGGATGATGCCGCCGCCGGGAGCCGACCGTCCCGCGGGCGACACCCTGGCCACCCTCGCCGCCACGCTCGAGGAAACGATAGACCGGGCCGCCGCTACCCGCCCGTACGCCGGGTCCCGATCCTTCCAGCGGCTCAACCGCGCCGAATACGCCCGCGTCGTCCATGACCTGCTCGGCGTGACCGTCGACCCGGCGCGGTGGCTGCCCCAGGACCGGATCAGCGCGGGGTTCGACAACATCGCCGAGGAGCAGACCCTGTCGCCCACGCTGATGGACGCGTACCTGTCCGCGGCCAGCGCGGTCGCGCGGCGCGCCGTCGGGGACCGGGACGCGGCGACGTCGTCGACCACCTACGACAACCCGCCCTCGGTCTCGCAGCACGAGTGGGAGCGCGCCCCCGGCGCCCCCTTCGGCACGCGCGGCGGGATCAGCGTGCTGCACTCCTTCCCGGCCGACGGCGAGTACGTCTTCTCGATGACCTTCATGTCGGGGTGGGGCGAGCGCTTCGACGACATCGACATCTCGGTCAACGGGGAGCGGGTCGCGCTGGTTCGCTACGGCGGCAACATCGACTTCCAGGGCCGCAAGCGCTTCCCGGTGCGCACCGAGCCCGTGCTGGTCCGCGCCGGGGAGCATCGCCTGACCGCAGCGTTCATCCGCAAGATGGACGGCCCCTACGAGGACCTGATCCGCCCGAACGACTGGTCGCTCACCGGGACCGAGACGAGCTACGGGCAGACCTCGCTGCCGCACATGATGAGCCTGACGGTGGAGGGGCCGCACAACCCGACCGGGGTGTCGGACTTCGAGGCGCGGCGGCGGGTGTTCTCCTGCCGGCCCACGAGCGCCGCGGAGGCGGAGCCGTGCGCCAGGGAGATCGTCGCGCGGCTGGCGGCTGACGCCTACGGCCGCGATCCCGGCCGCGACGAGGTGGCCGACCTTCTCGGCTTTTACCGGCTCGGCAGCGAGGACGGCGGTTTCGAGGCCGGGATAAGGACGGCCCTGGAGGCCATACTTTCCAGCCCCCACTTCCTCTTCCGCATGGAACGCCAGCCCCCCGGCGTGCAGCCCGGGGAGATCTATCCGCTCGGCGGCGAGGACCTTGCGGCCCGCCTGTCGTTCTTCCTGTGGGGCGCGGCGCCCGACGACGAACTGGCGGCCGCGGCGCGCAGCGGTGCGCTCGCCGACCCCGCCGGACTCGAGGCCGAGGCCCGCCGGATGCTCGCCGACCCCCGCTCCGAGGCGCTTGCCACCCGGTTCGCTTCGCTGTGGCTGAGGCTGCAGGACATCGAGAGCGTCAGCCCCGACGCCTTCCGCTTCCCCAACTACAGCCGGCAGCTGGCCGGGGCGATGCGGCGCGAGACCGAGCTTTTCTTTCAGGACCTGGTGCGCGAGGACCGGAGCCTGCTGGAGCTCTACCGCGCCGACTACACCTTCGTCAACGAGCGGCTGGCGCGTCACTACGGGATCGACGGGGTGCGCGGCGAGGGGTTCCAGCGGGTGCGCTACCCGGACGAGCGGAGGCGCGGCGTCTTCGGGCACGGCAGCATGCTGGTGCAGACGTCGCTCGGGAACCGCACCTCGCCGGTGCTCAGGGGCAAGTGGGTGATGGAGGTCCTTCTCGGCACGCCCCCGCCCCCGCCTCCGCCGGGGATTCCCGAGCTGGAGGAGACCGAGGCGTCCCGCGACGGCAAGGCGCTGACCACCCGCGAGCGGCTGGAGGCGCACCGCGAGAACCCGAACTGCCGCTCGTGCCACAACCTGATCGACCCGATCGGCTTGGCGCTTGACAACTTCGACGTGACGGGGCGGTGGCGGGTCCGCGAGGACGGGACCGAGCTCGACACGCGCGGCACCTTCTATGACGGGACGGAGATCGAGACGCCGGCGGAGCTGTCGCGCGTGCTGCTGAAGCGGCCGGTCCCGCTGGTGCGCCAGTTCGCCGAGAACCTGATGGCGTACGCCGTGGGGCGGGGGATAGACTACAGGGATCAGCCCGCGATCCGCGCAATCGTGGCGGAGGCGGCTGCGAATGACTACAGGCTGTCGTCGTTCATCGTCGGGGTGGTCACGAGCGACGCGTTCCGGAAGAAGCAGGCGCCGGCGGAGGGCGAGGACGAGGTGCCGCCGGGCGGAGGGCAGCTACAGTGAACCAGGTGATGGCATGCACTTTTTGACTGGCAGGACGATCGGGCGCCGCACCTTTCTGCGGAGCGCGGGCGCGACGGTGGCACTCCCGCTGCTCGACGCGATGTTCCCGGCGGGGCGGGTGCGGACGGGGGCGGGCGGCGGGCAGGGTGCCGGTGCGGGGGCCGGCCGTGTCGCTGGCGCCGACCAGCCGACCCGCCTCATCTGCATCGAGGAGGTGCACGGGGTCGCGGGGTGCAACGAGTGGGGCGCAACGCAGCATCTTTTCGCCCCGGCCACCACCGGGCGCGACTTCGAGCTGGGCGACGAGAACGTCCTGAAGGCACTGGAGCCGTGGCGCGAGCACCTGACGATCGTCAGCAACACCGACGTGCGCATGGCGGAGGCGTTCGAGGCGCAGGAGGTGGGCGGCGATCACTTCCGTTCCAGCGCCGTGTTCCTGACGCAGTCGCACCCGAAGCAGACGCAGGGGTCGGACATCTTCTGCGGCACGTCGCTCGACCAGCTCCACGCGCAGCGGTTCGGGCAGGAGACGGTGCTGCCATCGCTGCAGCTCTGCATCGAGCGCACCGACAAGGGCGGCGGGTGCGACTACAACTACTCGTGTTCGTACACGGACTCGATCAGCTGGTCGTCGCCGACCACGCCGCTGCCGATGATCCGCAGCCCGCGCACCGCCTTCGACATGCTCTTCGGGGCGGGGGGGAGCGCGGAGGAGCGGGCGCGGAGGCGGCGCACGCACGGGAGCATTCTTGACTGGGTGGCCGAGGAGGTCGCCGGGCTGAGGCGCGAGCTGGGGGCGCAGGATCGCCGCCGGGTGGACCGCTACCTGGACAGCGTGCGGGAGCTGGAGCGCCGGATCGAGCGGGTCGAGGCCCGCAACCTGAGCGGTGAGGAGCGGGAGCTGCCCGGGGCGCCGCCGGGGGTGCCGGACTCGTTCTCGGAGCACATGCGCCTGATGTTCGACCTGCAGGTGCTCGCGCTCGAGACCGATTCGACCCGCGTCATCGCCTTCAAGACCGGACGCGACGCGTCGAACCGCACCTTCCCGGAGAGCGGCTCGAACCGGGGCTTCCACCCTGCGTCCCACCACGGGGGCCGCGAGCGGGCGATCATGGAGTTCAACAGGATCTGCCGGTACCGAACGGGGCAGATGGCGTATTTCCTGAAGCGCCTCGAGGAGACGATGGACGGCGACGCCAGCCTGCTGGACCGCTCGATGATCGTCTGGGGCTCGCCGATGGGCGATGCGAACCTGCACAACCACCGCCGTTGTCCGCTGGTGGTGATGGGTGGCGCGAACGGGCAGATGGCCGGTGGAGTGCACCTGAGGGCCGAATCCGGGACGCCGATGGCCAACGTGTTCACGTCGCTGCTGCACCGGCTCGGGCACGATGATCTGGCGGGGTTCGGGGACTCGACGGGGGAGTTTTCGCTTCCAGGGCCGGGCTGATGCCGCTGTTGCCACTGTTGCTGCTGAGTCTGGCCGCCGCCGACTCGCCGTCCGCCGATGCCATGCTGACCTCCGACTCTCCCGTCGCCGACGCCGCCCAGCGGGGCGATCTCGGCGCGGTCCGCGATCTCCTGCGCGGCGGCGCCGATGTCAACGCCCCGCAAGGGGACGGCATGACCGCGCTCCACTGGGCCGCCGAGCGCGGCGACGGGCCGCTCTGCGAAGTGCTCCTCTACGCCGGCGCGCGTGTCGACGCCGGGACGCGGATCGGGCACTACACGCCGCTGCACCTGGCCGCGCGGGCCGCCCACGCAGCCGTGGCCGAGATGCTGATCGGCGCGGGCAGCGACCCGGGCGCCGCCACCACGAATTCGGGCGCGACGCCGCTCCACCTCGCAGCCGCGTCGGGCGATCCCCGCGTGATCGATGTGCTGGCCGCCGCGGGCGCCGACGTGAACGCGCGGGAAGCCGCGTGGGGCCAGACTCCGCTGATCTTCGCCGCGGCCGCCAACCGGGTCGCGGCGGTCGAGGCGCTGCTGGCCGCGGGCGCCGATCCGTCGCTCACCGCGCACGTGGTCGACGTCGAGGAGCAGGCTGACGCCGATGCCGCGGCCGAGCGCCGCCTCAACGAGTTCATCGCGGCCTTCCGCGAGAAGGAGGGTGGCGGGGCCGACTGGCATCCCACACCGAGCCAGGTGCAGGCCGCCATCGAGGCCGCGCGCGAGATCCAGCGCCGCTGGCCGGACGTGCCCGACCCGGCGGACGACAATGCCGAGGAAGAGGAGGAGGGCGACGAGGAAGGGCAGGCGGAGCAGGAAGGGTTGGCGGACCAGGAGGGGCAGGTCGCCGGGGAGGCGGTAGCGGCGTCGGGAGAGCGTCCGGATTCCGCCGAAGCGGTGGCAGATTCCACGCAGAATACACAAAATACGCAAATTACACAAAATGCAGATTCCGCCGAAGCTGAGGGCACCCCGGAGGAAGAGGAGGAGGAGGAACCCCGCCCCCTGTCCTACGCGCAGACCATCGGTGGCTGGGGCGGGCTGACGCCTTTGCTGCACGCCGTCCGCCAGGGGCACACCGACGCGGCGCTGGCGCTGCTCGACGGCGGCGCCGACATCAACCAGCCTTCCGCCGGCGACCACACAGCCCCGCTCCTCATCGCCGCCGTGAACGGCCAGTTCGACCTCGCCCGGGTCCTCCTTGAGCGCGGCGCCGACCCCAACCTCGCCAGCCAGGCCGGAACCACGCCCCTCTACGCCATCCTCGAGCGGCAGTGGGCGCCCCGGGCGTCGTACTCCCACCCCACCGAGCACCTGCACCAGCACACCACCTACCTGGAGCTGATGGAGGCGCTGCTGGAAGCCGGCGCCGACCCGAACGCGAGGCTCGAGAGCCACCTGTGGTACATGGAGTACACCTTCGGCGTGCTGCGGGGCAGCGGGATCAACCTGAAGGGCGCCACCCCGTTCTGGCGGGCCGCCTACGCGCTGGACGTGGACGCGATGCGGCTGCTCAAGGAGCACGGCGCCGACCCGGAGATCGCCACCATGAAACCTCCGCAGCGCCGTCGCCGCCAGGCATCGGAGGAAGCGGAGGAGGAGGAGGAGCTGGACCCCTCCGGGTTGCCGCCGGTGCCGAGTGGCGGACCGTCGATCCACCCCATCCACGCAGCGTCGGGCGTCGGCTACGGCCAGTCCTTCGCGGGCAACGCCCACCGTCATGTGCCCGACGCCTGGATGGCCGCCGTGCGCTTCCTGGTCGAGGAGTGCGGCGCCGACGTGAACGCGCGCGACGCCAACGCCGCCACCCCGCTCCACCACGCCGCGTCCCGTGGCGACATCGAGATGATCTTCTACCTCGTCGACCACGGCGCCGACGTCACCGCCCTGAACCGCCGCGGCCAGACGGTCGCCGACATGGCCAACGGGCCGATCCAGCGGGTGCAGCCGTTCCCGGCCACGGTGGCTCTACTGGAAAAGCTGGGGTCGAGGAACAACCACCGCTGCCTGGGGTGCTGAGGTCGGGAGCGCGGTGTACTCCGAGAACGCCCGTTTCAAGTCATGGAAGTAATCACGAAAAGGAATGGGCGGCTGCCTGCCTTACGAAAGCGCCAGGAACGCTGCCATCTGGTCGGCCGCGAACGCGAGAATCCGGGTGCGGTTGGCTCGGAGCAGTGCTCCGATGTCGGTCGTTGTGCAGTTGCCGCGCCGAATCCAGATGACTTTCGGGGGCGAACCCTTCAGAAAGCTCACTTGGTGGAAGTCTGTGTCCTTGGAGACAATCGTCAGCCCCCGATCGCGAGCGTAATCCCAGATCGCGGCGTCGCTTGCCTGGGACAATCCGGCGTCTCGAACGTGAACGGACTCCGGGAACAAGTCCGACAGCCCATCGACCAAACTCGGCGAGACGTTCTGGTCAAAGAGGAGCTTCACTCGGAAGGAAGCGAAACGAGCCTTCGCTCCCTTTCGGCCGCGAACGTCAACGCCGCCCGGATGTCTGCGCGTTCCAGATCCGGGAAATCCTCGAGAATCTCTGCTTCCGTCATCCCGGACGCCAAATACTCAAGGATGTCGTACACCGTGATCCGGAGCCCCCGAATGCACGGCTTGCCGCCCCTCTTTTCCGGCTCAAGGGTGATGCGGTCCAAGTGGTTCATTCTCTACGATACGCGCTCGCCGGATTGGAGGTCAAGTCAGGTCATATCCACCGCCACCGAGTCCGACTCGTAGATGTCCACCCCCGTCCGCCCGAGCGCGCGCCGCATCCGCGTCCACCACGAGTCCCGCCGCACCAGTACCAGCTCCACAAACGGCGGCGCCGGGATCCCCTCCACGATCCTGATGAAGTGGAAGTCTCCCAGCTCGACCGGATCACCGATTTCGTAGCTCCGTCCAGCCCAGGTGAAGCCGAATCGCTCGGCGCCCGCGAAGTCGGCCGGCTTCCAGCGCTGCTCGATGTACACGTCGTCCTCCACTGCGTAGACGCCGGGCGCGATCCGGTCGCCGTGGCGGTAGTAGTCCGGTTCGAAGTCGAGCCCCTTGTCGCGCTGGAAGGCCTGCTCCATGGCGTAGTCGACGCCGCCCAGGTCGTCGCGGTCCGCGAGCGACTCCAGGTGGTGGCGCAGCTCGTGCGTGAGGGTCTCCCAGATCTGTGCTGTCCAGTCGAACCCCGGGCTGAACTTCGCAAGCGCCCGGAACGAGCCCCAGTAGAGGTGGACCACCGAGCGAACCGTCTCGGGTCCGTCCCAGCTCGACGGGTACGACTCGGTCGCGCACTCGCCCAGCGTGTAGATCCCGGCAAACCGGGGGTGGCCCAGCGGCCGGCGGTGCACGGTGAGCCCGTCCACCCCGTCCCGGTAGCGCGGCGGGATCGATTCGAATACCTGGCGCGCTTCTCTCTCGAATGACTCGAAGTCCATAGATTAGGCGCTTCTGCTGCGACACTGCCGCTCGGCAGCGATGTCCCCAGGGCGCAGGGGTTGGTGTGATGGCACGCGGACAGGGCCGCAAGGCCGCGATGATCTTCATCCTCATCACCGTCTTCATCGACGTGCTGGGGATCGGGATCATCATCCCCATTCTTCCCGAATTGATCAAGGACTTCGCCGGCGGCAGCACCGCGCTGGCCGGCCGCTGGTTCGGTGTCCTGGCGTCGACCTACGCCGTCACGCAGTTCGTCTTCGCACCGGTGCTGGGGGCGCTCTCGGACCGGGTGGGGCGCAGGCCGGTCATCCTGATCGCGCTCTTCGGCCTCGGTGTGGACTACATCATCATGGGGTTCGCGCCCACGCTCGGCTGGCTCTTCGTCGGAAGGCTGATCGCGGGGGTGATGGGGGCGAGCATCACGACCGCCAACGCCTACATCGCCGATGTGTCGAAGCCGGAGGATCGGGCCCGCAACTTCGGGCTCATCGGGGTGGCGTTCGGGCTGGGCTTCATCTTCGGTCCGGGCCTGGGAGGGCTCCTCGGCGGCATCGACCTGCGGCTGCCCTTCTTCGTGTCGGCGGCGCTCGCGCTGGTGAACTGGCTGTACGGCTTCTTCGTGCTCCCCGAATCGCTGCCGCCCGAGAAGCGCGACGCCTTCAGCTGGAGGAAGGCCAATCCGGTGGGGAGCCTCTTCGTGCTGGGTTCGTACCCGCTGGTCAGGGGTCTGACCGCCGTCTTCGTCTTCGTCGTGCTGGCGCAGAGGGGCCTCGAGACCGTGTGGGTGCTCTACACGGGCCACAAGTTCGGCTGGGACGAGCAGATGAACGGATTCTCCCTGATGCTTGTCGGCCTGATGGCGGCGATCGTGCAGGGGGGACTGGTGCGCCCGGTCGTCAAGCGCCTCGGTGAGCGGCGCGCGGTGCTGTACGGACTGGTGGTGGCGGTGATCACCTACCTGGGGTACGGGCTCGCCACGGCGGGCTGGATGCTCTTCGCGTTCATTGTCGTCGGGTCGATCGGGGGCGTCGCGGGGCCGGCCATCCAGAGTCTGGTCGCCGGCGTGGTGCCTCCGGAGGACCAGGGGAAGGTGCAGGGCGGCATCCAGTCGCTCATGAGCCTGACCAGCATCGCCGCGCCGCTGATCTTCACGGCGGGGCTCTTCAGCTACTTCACCTCGCCGGGCGCGCCGATCGAGCTGCCCGGGGCGCCGTTCCTGCTCGGCGCGGTGATGTACGCGCTCGCGTTCTGGTCGGTGCTGCGGCTGTTCAGGAGGATGTGAGGGGGAGGGGGGGCTTGGTGTGCCACCGAAGATGAACCACCCGGGTCAGCGCCACGTCATCTACGCATCAGACTGGCCATCCGGCTTGTGAAACTATTGTCATAGTTGATAACATTGAAGTGCGTGGCCAACAACCCGGACTTCCTCCTGGAGTCAAACACAGGAGAACAGCAGTCGACCGAAAGCGAAAGGAGCACAACTCCATGAAGTCCATGCCCTTCTCCTGCGCGGCGCTGGCGTGCGTCGCCCTCGGCCTGCCTGCGGTCGGCGTCGGCCAGGAGGAGGTGGCCGGCCCGGGCGCGGTTGTCACCGACTCCGCCGGCGTCCGCATCATCACCAGCACGGGCGGCGGCGCCATCTACGCGCGCGTGGCCGACGAACCAGCCCTCACCATCGGAGTCGTCGACGGGCCGGACGCGCTCATGTTCCAGCGGATCGTGTCGGTGGCGCGAGACGGGGAAGAGCGCCTGGTGGTCGCGGATGCCGGGTGGGGGGAGATCCGGGTGTTCGACGCCGGGGGCGAGCATGTGCTGACGACCGGTCGCGAGGGGGAGGGGCCGGGCGAGTTCCAGAACCTGAGCGGGGCGTGGCCCGGCAGCGGCCGCAACATCTTCGCGGTGGACGGATGGCAGCTGCGGATCACCGAATTCGGGCCGGTGGGCGGAATCGAAAGTGTGACGAGGATCGAGGGGGTGGAGGTGCCGATATTCTTCAAGTCCTGGGGGCCGGGCGGGCAGGGGTCGATCCTGAGTTCGGTCACAACGCTCGGCGCGAGGGACCTGTCGCACGGCGAGGCGAGTCGTTCGAGCATGGAATTCCGACTGCACGGACTCGACGGGTCGGTCATGGAGACGGTGGCGCGGCTCCCGGGGGCAGCTCAGGGGGTTCTGAGGCCGGACGGGGACGTGCTCCATATGCCTGTCCCGTTCACGTTGGAGTCGTCAGCCACTGGGCACGCGGCGGGGGTCGCGGCCACCACCGGGGAGACGTACGAGCTTCGCCTGTTCGACACCGGCGGAAAGCTGAGCCGAATCGCGCGGCTGGCGGAGACGCCCCCGGTATGGACGCAGGAAGACCTGGAGGCCTGGGTGCCGAACGAGCGGCTGCGTGCCCTCGCGCAGGACTTCCCCATTCCAGCCACGCTCCCCGGCTACGACCGGCTGGTGGCCGCGGACACCGGCGAGATCTGGGCGCGGCGCTACATGTTGCCGCGCGGGACAACGGCGCGCTGGGACGTGTACCGCCCGGATGGCCGGTACCTCGGCCGGGTTGACGTTCCGGCGGCGTTCCGGCTTCACGGTGTCGGCGAGGGCCAGCTGCTGGGCGTGCATGAGGACGAACTGGGCGTGCAGCGTGTGCAGGTTCTGGATCTCAGGTGGGATGGTGGGGGGTACTGGCAGCCCGTGGAATAAGTCCCCGCTGCATTCGGCCGGCGATGCATCCTGGGCCGCGGTGCTCGCGTGCTCGCAATGTCAAGAGAACATTACACGGACTGCTGGTGCAGAGGGACGACTTCACTTCACCGACTCCGCGGGAAGGAGAGAACATTGCAACGCAGACCTCTGAAAGGCGGCGCGATGGCCGCCGCTATTCTCCTCGCGGCCTGCGGCTCGGACAGCGACCCGGCCGACACCCCCACCTCCGGCGTCACCACCTCGATCGACACCGTGGACGGCACGGTTCTCGTCACCAACAGCGGCACCCCACCGGAATGGCGGCTCACACGGGTCGCGTCCATCGGGCCGGAATCGCTGAGCGGGACTGGTTCCCCGGACGAGTTCGGCCGGATCTATGATATTGCCCTGGGGCCCGACGAAGCCGTGTTCGTCGCGGATGACATGAGCAGTGAAGTGCGCGTTTTCGGAGTGGACGGGACGCACCGGCGAACCTTTGGCCGGGAGGGCGAAGGTCCCGGCGAGTTCGCGCGCCTGTATTCCGTGGCTTGGCTGGGTGACCGGCTGTTGGCGCTTGACGCCGCTCAGGGCCGCATCAGCGAGTTCTCGGTCGAGGGGGAGTACCTGGGCCAACGGAGAATTCGGGGTGGTTTGGGTGGTGGGCCAGGTTGGGTCCGCTTCTACCGTGTCGGCGCCGACGAGGCCTATCACCGTACCATATCCGTCAGGTCGGTCCCGGACAGGTCGTGGGAGCTCATCGGTGTGGACAGCCGCGGTGAAACCGGAGACACCCTCCTGCCGCTCGCGGGGACGAGTGCGCCTACGATCGTATGCGAGCACCCCGGGGGCATCAGTTTCTTCGAAATCCCGTTCGGCGAGAAGCTGGTCCAGCGTCCGGGCCCCGGCGGTGTCATGTATTCGGCCATGACCGGCGCCTACCGAATTGCAGTCATGAACGCAGACGACGATACCGTACGGGTCGTCGAACGTTCGATCCCCAGCGAGGCCATCTCCGACGAGGAATGGGCGCAGGGCAACAGCGAATACCTGGCACTCCGCGACAGTCTCCCGCTCATGGTATGCGACCCGCTGCGGCCGCCGCGGCCCGGCGCGAAGACCTTCATCGAAGAGATCGACATCGCCTACGACGGCACGCTATGGGTCGAGGTCATCCGGGAAGCAGGGAACCGCTGGGAAGTCTTCGATACTGAGGGGCGGCTGCTGGCGAGTATGCCGGCCCCCTCCGGCAGGCGCTACGCCCTGCCACCCGCGATCGGCACCAATCATGTGCTGACCGTCCGCCGGGGCGACTTCGATCTGGACTACGTGGACGTGTGGCGGATTGAGAGGGAGGGGGCGCGGTGATGGGGTGGGGCGTCCGGGTTTCTGCCGGTGCGGGTGTAGTATTCCTGCGCCTTGGCTTCGTCGTAATCCTGCCGTCCACAACGCCATAAATCTGCCGGTAAAGGCGTCATATTTCTGCCGTCTAATACGTCATAAATCTGCCGTTAGAGTTGTTTCATTTCTGCCGTTACACGTTGCGCAAGTCTGCCCGTCGACGTTACGTTCCGGCAATCGCGCAACCCATGGCGCGGCACTGCTCCCCCGTCCCATAGGGCCCGCCAATGAGACGATACCTACCCAGAACCGTGGATCAGGAGATGCGCGAACTCCTCGGCGCCACCGGCTGCGTTGTGATCGAGGGCGTTAGCCCGGATTTCTCATACCGATAGAGCGGCACCGGCCTCCGGGAGCTGTTAAGTTTATGTGGGCGAACAACTTGACAGCGACGACACCGGAGGACCGATGCCAACACAGTGTAAGCCGCTTTCCTTCGCATTTCAAGGGT
>JAJDXM010000067.1 GCA_022823225.1 Gemmatimonadota bacterium | reverse complement strand
CCCTTGAAATGCGAAGGAAAGCGGCTTACACTGTGTTGGCATCGGTCCTCCGGTGTCGTCGCTGTCAAGTTGTTCGCCCACATAAACTTAACAGCTCCCGGAGGCCGGTGCCGCTCTATCGGTATGAGAAATCCGGGCTAGACCGGCGCTTGTACCAGCTGGCCGAAGGCGAAGCAGTGGGCTGACTTCCCGCAAAGCAGCTATGTACGGGTCGGTTCCCTGTACGTGGTCCCGGAGGAAGACGGTTGGTAGAATGTACAATCAATCCCGCCTTGTCGAGATCAAATCCCACACGGCTGGTGTCACCCACGTCCTTGCCAGAGCCTTCCGCCTGCCTTGGACGGTGCGCGTCGCCCTTCTTGTCACCATCCCCCTCACCCCCCTCCCAGCCGCCACCCAGGACTGCTCCGTCGTTGACTGGGACGACATCCAACTCTTTCGCCGCTGCCTCGCCGAGCGCGGCCTCGACGCATGGAATGTCAGCCCGACGGGCCGAACGGTACTGCACAACGCTGCGTCCCAGACCTCCAACCCCACCATCATTCGCCTGCTGCTCGACGCCGGGGCCGATCCGAACGCCCCCGACAACCGTGGAGCGACGCCGCTGCATTGGGGGGCACAGAACGAGAACCCGATGGTGGTTACGCATCTCCTCTCTGCCGGGGCGGACCTGCGTGCGGGCGACAATGACGGCTACACGCCGCTCCACTACGCCGCCGCCCGGAGCGAAAACGGGCGCGTCATCAATCTGATGTTGCAACGCGGCGCCGACCCGTCGGCCGAAAGCAACGACGGCCGCACGCCGTTGCACTCTGCGTTGCGGTACAAAGCCGATTCTGGCGTTGTCACGGTCCTCATCGAAGCAGGAGCTGCCGCTTCCTTGACGCCGCTGCAGCGCGCGGCGCTTGATGGGGACGAAATGACGTTGGCGTCGCTCCTGGCCGGTGGCGCGAACCCCACAGTCGCCGACAGTTACGGGTGGCAACCACTGCACTACGCCGTCCCCTTCGGCGGACCGGCCGTCGCCACAATGCTGCTCCGTGCAGGGGCTGACCCGAACGCCCGAAGCGCGGCTGAGGGAACCCCGCTCCACCTGGCCGCGTCGCAGGCCTCGGAAGAAGTGGTATCAACGCTCCTGCTTGCGGGGGCCGACCCCGGCGTGATCGATCAAGACCAGAAGAGGACACCGCTTCACTACGCAGCGGCCTCCAACAGCGACCCCGCTGCAATCCTCGCCTTGGTGAATGCTGGTGCAGACCCAGGCATCAGGGACTACCGAAGCCAACTTGCCGTGGATCTTGCCAGGGCCAACGAAGCGATCCTCGGCACCCAAGCCTATCCCCGTCTTCTGGTCAACCAGCCCGAGCCCCTGACGGCTGGCCGCACATCCATCGGCCGTCTCCAGTCATCCGACGGAGTCGGCCGGGGGCTCTCATTCTACGATGAGTGGAGCTATTCACTCAACGCTGGCCAACGCGTCACCATCGCCATGGAGTCGAGTGCCGTTGACTCCTATCTGATCGTCCTGAATGAAGGTGGAATGGAAGTGGTTTCCGATGACGACGGGGGTGATGGCCTCAACGCGCGCGTCGAGTTTCGCGCCCCGGCGACCGGTCGCTACACCATTCTTGCAACGACCGCCAGCGCCTACCAGACGGGAGAGTACACGATTCGGCTGGAGGTCGACCAACGGTGAGGGGGGACGGAGTGATCGGGGAAATACATCAAATCACCGGCCACATTGTCATGTTTATTTGTCAGAATGTAAAGACAAGATTACATTCACGCCAAAACACCTTGGAAAGGATGTCGAAATGACCAGGAACAGGTGCTCCACCGCGACACTGCTTCTGCTGACGCTCATGCCCGCCGCTTCGCTCGCGGCCCAGCAACCCGGGGACACCGTTCGGGTGTCCGGAGACATGATCGGAGAGTTCGTTCGCGCCGACAGCGATGGACTCCACCTTTCGACCGGCTTCGTTCCCTACGGCGAGGTCGAATCGCTCGAACTCAAGGTAGGCTCCCGATCGTGGTGGCATGTGGGACTGCTGGTCGGCGTTGGCGCCGGCGCCGGGGTCGGTAGCGTAGTGTCGGGCAGCGTAGGAAAAGGCGATCTGGGCTCCGATACTACTGGCGCGATGTTGGGGCTCGCCTGCGTGGTCGGCGGGGGCGTAGTGGGAGGAGTGATCGGGGCAAGTAGACGAACCGCCAGGTTCACGTCGATCCCGTTGCCGACGCCGGGAGTGGGATTGGTAGGGCGTCGCGATGGACAGCTCGGTCTTGCGCTGGGATTTCGTTTGCGGTTCTGATGCTGGGCACGGCAAGCGGTCGTTTTCGGCCGATTCCCCGGACGAACCCGCAAATGTCATCAGTTTGGAGGACGCGGCGGGTCCCTCTAACGATTACGCTTTCAAGGTAACGTTCCCTACATCAGCACCAAGGAGAAGAGCATGATCAGGAATCCCGCCCGAACAGCCGTACTTGTGCTGGCTACTATCGCCCTCGCTTCGGCATCGCCCAGAGCTGCTGCAGCGCAGACCAAGCTCACCGTTTCCGGTGGTGTGAATCGGGCGACGGTGGCCGTGGACGTAGAAGACGGAATTGACCCCGGGTCGGCTACGAGGCTGGCTCTTGGGCTCTCCGCTGAAATCCCGGTCGCGGAGAGATTGGGGCTTCATCTCGGCGCGGGCTACTCGCAGAAGGGTTTTGGCCTTAGTGCCTTCGGTGCGAGCGTCACAATGGAGCTGGACTACCTGGAACTCACCGCGCTGGCGGGTGTGCCGTTCGGCGAGGGACGCGTTTCCGTGCAACTGCTGGCTGGCCCAGCTATGGGCTTCAAGGTGTCTTGTCAAGTCA
Organism: Gemmatimonadota bacterium; assembly: GCA_022823225.1. Classification (GTDB taxonomy): domain Bacteria; phylum Gemmatimonadota; class Gemmatimonadetes; order Longimicrobiales; family Gaopeijiaceae; genus Bin94. Next base: position 7,985 of record JAJDXM010000067.1, on the reverse strand, counting down.
TCGGCTCGTTCGAGGGTGAGGAGGAAAGGGAGGACTGCGGCGACGACGCGGTTAAGGCGATGGACCTGGGCCTGGCCGGTGGGGTCCGCCTTGAGATCGGTCTGTCCGAGAAGATGGGACTGGCCGTGAGTGGCGTTTACAACCTCGGACTCCTGAACGTGGACGACAGCGGTGCCGAGGGAAGCATCAAGAACCGGGTGATGGGCTTCAAGGCTGGCGTCGTGTATTCGATCGGATGACCGACCGAGATCATTCGGCTACCCGCTCCAGTTCCGACATCGATCTACCCCGCGAAGATCATCAGTATTGAGGACGCGGCGGGACCCGCGTACCGCTACGCTTTTTCTGCAAGTCATCACAGGGGGGAGATCGTGACTCATTGTCACGTGGGTGCTCCGCTTAGACCCGCCCCCCGCCGTCCCACCATCCACCAAACCCAACTCCATGAACCCCCACCCTCGCCGCACCTCGTTTTCCCCCCCGTACGTACGTTCCCCACTTGCCGCCGTCGCCCTTTCGGGTCTCCTGGTCGCCTGTTCGGGCGACACCGTCGGCGTCGATCCAGAGGATCCTCCGGAGGTCGTCCCCTCCGTCCGGACCGAACTGATCACCGAAGCTCGGCGACTGATTCGCGAACGCGGCCTCAATCCGGTTCTCCGTCCGCCTCTCGTGCACTCCGAGATCGTCGAACTCGGGCGCTTCCTCGCCTTCGACAAGATACTGAGCGGCAACCGTGACGTGTCCTGCATGACCTGCCACCTGCCCGCGATGTCCACGGGCGACGGCAAGTCGCTTCCCATCGGACCAGGAGCATCCGGGCTCGGACCGGAGCGTTCGCATCCGGACGGCGACTTCACGCTCAGACACTCGATGGCCCTCTTCAACCTTCACCAGGTGCGCAAATTCCTGTGGGGCGGCGAGATCGAGGCGTTGGCCGGCGGCGGCATCAGCACTCCGGCCGGGGATCACCTCACTCAGGAGATGCAGAGCGTGCTACGGTTCGGCATCTCGTCCGCTCCGGGGATGTTCCCCGTCAGCGCACCCGAGGAGATGCTGGCCACTGGGAACGAACTCGCCGAGGGATTCGGGGAGGATCACAATTTCACCGAGCTCTGGTCGCGCCTCATGGTTCGTCTCGGCGAGATCGACGAGTACCGCGAACTGTTCGAGGCCGCCTATTCCGGTACGGATTTCGACGACATGACCTTCGCGCACGCCTCGAATGCCATCATGAGCTTCATCATCTCGGAGTTCTCCTTCGACGATTCACCGTGGGACCTGTTCCTGCGCGGCGACAACGATCGCCTGACGGACCGGCAGCTGCGGGGCGCCATCGATTTCATGACCGTGGGCTGTACCAACTGCCACCAGACCGACATCCTCGATGCCCTGCCCGGCAACGAGTTCCACAATGACGCGTTGGCGCAGTTCGGTCCCGGAAAGGGGGACGGGCCCGGCGGCCACGACGACTTCGGCCGCGAGCGCGTCACGGGCGATCCGGCCGACCGCCGACGCTTCAAGGTGCCCCCGCTGCGCAACATCGAACTGACCGCACCCTACGGGCACGTAGGCCAGTTCACGACCCTGCGCGGATTCGTCGAGCACTACAACAACGTCGACAGCACGCTGTACGCCTACGACATCAGTCCGGTGGACCCCCTCCTCCAACCCACCCTGCTCGACAACTACGCCGAGATCCTCATGACCCGGGACACGCTGCTCCTGCCGATTCGGCTGGACGAAGAGACGGTCGACAACCTGCTCGAGTTCCTGAAGGCGCTCACCGACGCCTCGGCACGGGATCTCACTCACGTGACGCCGTCCCGGGTTCCGAGCGGATTGTCCATCGACCGGATCGGCTCGTCCAACTGACCCCGACGACACGGTCAGGCGAGTACCGTACTACAACAGCGGAGCTCGCGAGAGTCGTAGTCCGGGTGGCTGCCCGAGGAGTTCGAGCCGGCACACGATCCGGGACTCGGGTCATGCATCCGGACCCGCCGCTTCTCCGCCGTTGTCGAAACGGTGAATGACGCGGGCGCTCGCAGTTTGAGATGATGCTAACAATGCTGGAGCGCCCGTCGCGCCTTGCCAGCCCGGCAGAGCACCTGAAGCCCGAATCCCGGCAGGAAGTCACGTAAAGTCAACCGGGACTGCACGATCTGCGTTTCCTGCCGTTGTACTGGACCCCGCTGGACCGTGCCGCGAAAGCGGGAAAAACGGGCTCGAATGGCGGGACTTGGACCCGCGTCTTCCTCCGGCCCCGCCGGAGCTCCCGCAGGCGAACCTCGCCACCTTGCGACCGTAGCGAATCCATCTGCATCCGAGTCCCACCTCCAACCTATCCTACGTTCGCCGACGGACGGTCACCAGCCAAGCGATGCAGCCGTTGAGCACTGCACCGACGAACGGGCCGAACGCGAAGACTATGACTGCCCACCGCCACCACCCGTCCATCTGTGCCGCCAACGTGGGGAACAGCCACATCGGGAAAAGCCATACCAACAGGCCATAGTACACGATCGTTAGTGCCGTCCGTATCTGCGTGGGGATCGAAGAAGGAAGCTGAAGGCAGCATCAGGAGCCAGAACAGAGCAAAAAACGGCCACTGCACGAGCACCGCCATTCCGATACCCAGCGCGTCTCGCCACTCCTCCGCTTCCTTCCGCGCCTGTGCCACTTGTTCGAACGTTGCCTGTCGTTCTCCGTAGCTGCGCTCCCTCCAGGACTGCCAAGCGCTTTGTTCCCTCGCCGTGGCGGTAGCTGCCTTCCAAGCCACCCCCAGCACCTCCCAAGCGATCCTGATGGGAGGAACCAACCCTGCACTCGGCGCCACCACTGCGTCCGTAGCCTCCGCAGCTCCCCGAACCTTGTCACCCATGCCTGTGCTACTCATTCAAGAGGGTCTCGCATCTTGGGCGTGCTTCCTCGTGCTCGCCGCCTTTTCAGCAAGCGTCTTGCCGTCGGTCACCTTGGATATCCGCCCGTACGGGCGCCGATCCTCGGGCGCAGTCGGGTGGCGGATGGAGCTACGAGGTAGCCTTCCAGGTCAAACCCCGGTTGCCGCAGGCTCCTGCTGAAATCCGCCACCCAGCGACCGGCTAGCAACTGAAGGCTATGCCGCTCGCGGCGGATGAACGAATACCCCACCTGTTCCTTGGTGGGCGGTCTCGTGGCAAGGTCGGTGATCGTGTTCAGCAGTCCGTACGCGGTCTCGCCAAATCCGGTGTACCGGTCGATGGTCGTGTCGATGATTCGTTCGAGGGTTCCCCACGACTCGCGACGGTCATCCGGCATGCCTTCGGGCTCGTGGATCTCGAGCACGGACTGGATGATGGGCCGAAACCGGTCCCTCGGGATTGAGGTGTCAACGAGAGCCTTGACGTATCGCTCGAACCGGCTCGCCGCTCTCTGGAACTTGGCTTCGTTGATCTCCTTCTCGATCCTGTGCTCGATGTCCTTGGTGTGGGCGAGCGACACTCTCACGGACTCCTCCGCGATCACGCTGTTCAGGCACCAGATGCGCGTGAATCCGAAGTGGATCGAGAAGACGCGGCTGGTATTGTAGCTATTGGTGACGCGGAGGAAGGGATGGTAGTGATCCTGCACGGCTTCCGAGAAGGACCAGTCGTAGGCCACGACATCGCCGTCGTACCGGAGGTCGATTCGGCAGTGCCCGCCACTGGCCGGTGCTTCGATGTCGTCCACGTACCAGCCTGCGGGAGCGGTGTTCGGAAAAGCGGCGGTGCAGCACCGCTTGGCCAGTTCCAGCGCTCTGCGGTTTTCCAACAGACCGTATTGGCGGCCGACGACGGACAGTACCGCACGGGTGTCCGTGTTGACGATGGCCTTCTTGCCGGCTATTCGGTCGCGACGGCCCGGCTCCGTTTCGGCGAATACGTCCACCTCCTCGACCGGAAACATGATGGCGGCCAGTCCTTCCTCGGCGTTGTAGATCATGGCTTCCCTCTCTCCGTTCCTTCCTCGCGCGCCGCCATCGCTTCGCCCCGCCGCACCGTCTCAGCCACACTCCTGAGCCCAGCCAGCCGCTCGGCTCCGGCCAGTGCCTTGCGGTCCCTATCGTAGTGGAGGAACCACGGCAACCCCGCTTTCGCGTATTCCCGCACCGTAGGCGGCTGGGTCGGCGGACGCTCGCCCGCGATGGCCATCCACTGCTGGGAATTGGCCATTGTCACGAAGCACCGGCCGCCGTGGTCTTGATCCCACGCGTGGAGCCCGAATGCGTCCTCGTAGATCTCCTGGCTCATGCGACCGCCCGGCGCCAGACCCATCCCATGATGATAAGGGGCGATTTCCTCGCGGAGGACCAAGCAAGGTTCCGGCAGTCGCAGGCTCTCGTGGACATCACGCTTCATCGGATGCACCGCGATTTGGAGACCGCCGTGGACGCCCTGTCCCGTCAACTGCTCCTCAACCGTGTGGCCGTCGCCGAGGGGCATCGCCACGAACTGCCGGATCGTTCCCTTCGCAACGCAGTAGCCGTCCAGCCACGGCTGGCCCGGAACGACCACGTAGTTCTGCGGATCCTGGGTGAGGCACTCTTGCCATGGCTCTCCACTGATCGCGCAGACCTTCCCCGTGGCGACCTTGATCGCGCACGGATAGGGCGAACCGAAGCGATCCGAGAACTTGATCCACAGCGCCTCCGCCTGGTGGATGGGCATGACCACGCCACCGCGCCGGACGCTTTCTCGTGGCAGACGGTCCGCGAAGTCGTCCAGGTGACGAAGCGGAAACCGTCCGAGCCCGGGCGGCAGCGGGTAGGTCCGCTTGTCGTCCGGGATACGCAGGGTTCGATGGAATTCGATTCCGGATTCCGCAAACCGATGGACCTCGGGGAAGCGGAAAGTCAACCGGTCGCCAACGATTGTGATCATCGCGCTTCGTTTCTCCGTTGTGATGTGACTCTACCAGTCCCCGTCCCGGACCACCCGCACCACCGTGAAGATGGCCTCGTCCGGGGCGTCGCGAAGCTGCCGGATGAGGTCTGCGAACAGCTTCGGTCTCTTGCGGATGATCTCCTGCAGATCGCTCGACACCTTGCCGGCCATTGCGAGGAAGACATCTGGATCCTCGCCCAATTCCGCCGCCAGCCGAAGCGTCGTCGCCTCCGAGGGAGGAGCGGCGGCCCCACGTTCGATCTTGCTGAGGTAGGCCGGCTCCACGCCGATCCGGCGAGCGACTTGGCGCAAGGAGTAGCGGCGGTCACTCGCGCGAAGACGTTCCCTGATCTGGCGCGTTCTGGTTCCGAAACGACTCATTGGTTTCTCGTGTGGGTTGTGTATCATACACAGTACACATATCTTGAAGGTGTGTCAACCTGATCTCTGACCCTACTCTGGACCGTGATCCTCGCCATGATGAACCACCCAACTGTGTGGCACCGACGCCTCCGCATGGCCCGTACCCTGTTCGTTCATCGCTGGCACGCGGCGCAGACCGTGGGCGAGTGGTTCGGCAACGAGTCGGTGGGGGAGCGGTTCGAGCATATCAACCACGTCCGGTCGCTGGCACAGTACGTCTGGCGCTGTGGCGCGTTCCGTGAGGACGCCGGAGGGACCGGCCGGGGCGCCCTGCCGGACGCCGCCCGCAGCCTCCGAGCCATCGCGAAGCCAGTCGCCGCCAAGGGGCGCGGCCACTTCGAGCAGGCCGTCCGGTACGCGTCGCGGTTCGGAGGCGACGCGCCGTCCGCGTTCGCGGCGCACGGGGATCGGGATCTTGCGGCCCTGCTGGGCTACGCCGCCGAGCACACGGATATTCGGACGTTTGCCAGCGAGTTGACCGACCTGCACCGGGCCATGCTGCGCTACTACGTGCAGATGCGCTACCTGACGCCGGCGGAGGCCGAGACCTTCAGGCGCGGGCGGATTCCGCTGCTGACCCCGTTGAGGGCGACCCAGCGTCACCCGGCCGAAGAGGACAATGGCCCTCTCTATACAGGCTCCCTGCCCGGCGACCTGTCCGGTGCGCTCCTGAACACCTTCGCCCGCAACATCCACCATGCCCTGGCCTGCCGGGCTCGGACCGAGCTGTTTCGGACCCTGTCGGCCCACGCCCAAGGGCACGCGATCGCCACCGAAGCGCGCGGTGGGCGGGCGGAACCGGGCCGCACCGTCCAAGTCCTCCTGGAACGGCAACGGACACGTTTCGTGGTCCATGACCGGGCGCTCGCATCCATGCTTGCGAGCATTCACGAGCCCCCGATGCACCCGGTGATCCAGTGGATGGCCGTGTTCAAGACGGCGGTGTCGACGATGATCACCGCGATGCCGGTGTTCATCGTCAAGAACTTCTTTCGCGACACGCTCGCAGGGTTCGTGGCGGGCCGGTATCCGCAGGTGCCCTTCGGGGGAACGCTTGCCGGAGGAGCCCAGGCCGTTCGCGATCTCACGACCGGTCGCTCCGAGCCGATGCGGGAGTACCTGTTGCAGGGAGGCTTCTATTCGGGGCTGGTCGAGTCCGAGACGCACCTCGCCGACATCCGGGGAGAGGGCGAGAGAGTGCGGAAGGGACTCGCCGCGCGGCGGACGTGGTCGCGGATGGTCTACGCGCTTACGCGACCGGCGTGGATCGCGGAGGCCGGAACCCGGGTCAACCAGTTCATGCGCGCGCGCCGGGCCGGTGCCACGAAGTATGCGGCCGCCCGAGCGGCGCGAATGGTCTCGTCCGATTTCGCAAACATCGGTTCGTCGCGGGGCTGGCGGATGTACGTCCATACCGTCCCGTTCCTGAACGCCGCGATCCAAGGGCTCGACCAACTCTACCAGATCTTCCGCAGACCCCGGCGAGGGGACCCGGACGCACCGCCGCGCACCGCCGAGCAGCGCGCACACCTCCGCAAGGTGATCTGGTCGGGTGCGTGTCTTGCCGCCCTGTCGTGCGTCGCCTGGACGTTCAACGGATCGACCCGAGCGCGGGAACTGGCCTATCAAGGAGAAACCGACTACGACAAGGCGTCGTGGATGACGCTCTACGATGTCGCTGGAGACACAGACATTCGGATCCCCGTCCCGTTTCAGATCGGGGCGGCGTTCATCAAGCTCCCCGAAGTCGCCTTGGACCTCGTCGCCGGAAGGGAAACGTTGGCGGGGCCAAAGTTCGTCTGGTCGCTGGTCCACGGAAACCTCGCCGTCGGCTGGATCCCGGCCGTCGCCCAGCCGATCGTTGAGATTCGGACCAACCGAAACTTCTTCGGCAACGAGATTATCCCCCCCTACATGGCGAACTGGCCCGCAGAGCGCCAGTACTTCAACCGGTCCACTCCCCTGCCGTATCGCGGCGTGGGTGCGGCGCTCAACGTCTCGCCGCTGCACGTCCAGACCATCGTGAGGGGTTGGACCGGGCATCTCGGCAACGCGGCGGTCGTCGCGCTGGACGAGGCGATGTGGAACGAGCGGGCGAACGGGCCAAAGCCCTTTCCCAAGGCCGTCCGGCTTCTCACGGGAGTATACAGCTTGCAGCCGCCCCGCCCGCGCACCTACACCCGGTTCGGTAACGAGTTCTACGCCGTTTCCGACTGGGCTGAGGGGTATGCCCGCTCAGGTGCTTGTTCCGGATTAGGGAATGCGACGCGGGTCCCCGCGGTCTGCCGCGCCCGCACGCTGGCCGGGCGCACCGCACGGGATGCTTCGGAGATTCGCAGTCAGGGTGACGACGTTCGCACCGACCGCAGCAAGAGCCGCCGCACCAAGGAGCGCGAACTGGAGGCCCTGTACGCCCAGATCGATGGAGTGTTCCGGCTGGCATTACCGGAGTTGCGTGGACTTAGGGGACTCGGGCTCGGGCTGGTGGAGGCACCCGCGACTGCTTCTGGTTCCAACAGAGTCCGTCCGGCGAATCGCCAGAGGCCCGAATCACGGCAGGAAATCGTCTAACTACTTACAGGGCTGCACGATCTGCGTTTCCTGCCGTTGGACTGCATCTTGCTGCAACGACCCAAGAGAGCGGGAAGAACGGCCCTGAAC
>JAJDXM010000028.1 GCA_022823225.1 Gemmatimonadota bacterium | reverse complement strand
ATTTGACGCCGATCTTCCGTCATTCCGGTACGTTGGAATCAGACATTAGTCCAACGGCAGGAAACGCAGATCGTGCAGTCCCTATTGAACTTACGTGACTTCCTGCTGTGATACAGACGATCGGAACTCTGCCAGCCCGGCAGAGCGGGTGAAGCGCGAATCCCGGCAGGAGATCACGTAAGTCTAACTGGGACTGCACGATCTGCCACTCCTGCCGTCTGGCTCGCATCCGGTGGAGTCTGACCGAAAAGCCGTGAAAGTCGTAGTCGATTGGCGGGACCCTGCGGGCGTTCCGATCAACCGACAGACGGAAGCATCCCAGGGCACGGATCGCCTGTCACTCGGCGCAGCGGGTGGAGAGACACTCCGTTGGCCGAGTTGCCGTAGGTTACGTCCATCTCGCCGAGCCCTTCCATGTGCCGCCGACCGGTAGGGTGCCGGAAGACAAGGGCACTGTCGGCGTGGATCCTCGCAACCCTGTGAATCCGGTTTGACGGCGTGCGCACCATCGCGTAGCAGCCGGTCTCGGGGTTGATGATGGCGCCTTGCGTTGTCTTGTCGCTTCCGAAGAGCACGAGGTTGCCCAAGTCGTCGAAGCTCGGTCGGAGTCGCTTGCTCCACACAGGGCATTCTCTCCTCAGGGTCACCCCGTTCACCGTCACGGCCCGCAGACAGTCATCTTCGACAAAATCTGTCGGCACTGCGATCCTGCGTTCCTCATGACCGGCCCGGTACACGAACACCGAGTCCGATCCGGTGTCGTAGCTCGACACGACGTAGGCGGCACCGTCCAAGCAGGCGATCCGCGAGGACGAGAGCCTCCGACTGATCGCTACCCCGACTTCAACCGTTGCCGCCTTGAGTGCCCTGCCGTTCGACAGCACGGGGCCGATGTTCTCGTCCCCATCCGGCCCCCGTCGCACCACTCCGCCTTGAGTGGGCACGGCCGGGGCACCGGCCAAATCGCAAACGGCTTGGCGCGTCGGTGCATTCGGCGTCCAGGTGCGGACAAAACCGCCCGAAGCATCGAACTCGATGACCCTCAGCAAACCGGCGGCGTAGATGCCGCCGCCACGGGCGACGGCCAAGTCGCGGAAGCCGTGCGTCAACTCCCTTGGACCGTCGCCCGTGGGCGTCGGAAGCGTACGAACCCACTCGCCGGTTTCAAGCGAGAAGGCCATGATCCCTTCCGGCTCCTCATCGTCGCGCACGTAGAGAACCTGCCTCGCCCAGTCCACGGCAATGTCGTGGTGGAACATGGACCGCCACTCGTCGTCGATAATGGTTCGACCGACCTCGAAGTCGACTTCCACGACCTGCTGCGCCTCAGCGACAGGACCCCCCAAGATAGCGATTCCCACCGCCGCACTCTGAATGCCCCCTCTCACAGGCAGCCGCCCACTTCGTGGCCTACTCCTCTTCGCTTCCACAGTCGCCGTAGTCGCACTCGACGGTCGTCTCCGTCGTGATCTCGGTACCATCTTCCGTCTCCACAACGACGGTTGTGATGGTCGTCCGCTTCTCCTTGAGAGGGCAGATGGTGATGTCGATGTTGATGTCCCCATCGTCGTCGATTTCGAAGTCGAAGACGACATCGTATGGGTCGCAGTCTTCGTCTGGTACGCCGATGATCGCGCACGCCGTCATCGGGATGGTGTACGTCTCCGTCGCGGAGACAGCAGACGGAGTGGCCACGGCTATAGACCATGCGGCGACCAAGACGCCAGCGATGAGTTTCTTCATACTCGACTGTTCCTCCCTGTAAAGTAGAGGGGTGATTTGATTTCCGAGTCGCTCGCCGACCCGAAACGGCCCTCGTACTGTAGGAAGGTCGCATCGCGCCGTCAATCTCCAATCCCGTCCGCGAGTGGGCCGGCGAGGAACAAAGAGGTGGAAACCGCCTCTGGCGCGGAGAGAGAGCACCCCGAGCTGACCTGAAGCCGCAACCGGGTCTCGAAAGCCGCTTCGGGGCAGTCCGAGGACTTTTAGGCGATCCGCCGGCCATGGAATCGCCCACGAATCGACGATCTTGGATCCCCGAGGGGTAAGCGGTAGGGTGGAACGGGGGCTGGCAGAAGACCCCGCCATCGCCACGGCGAACCCACTGGCCCTCGTCGCCCGCGAAGCCGGCGACCACGAGGCCGGGAAGCCTGCCTGCGACGGCGCGGTCGAGGTTGCTCCGGTCGATGCCCGGAGCGGCGATTCGGAGACGTTCACCGGGGCTGGCTGAGTCGCTGTTACATGGCTCATACAGCGCACGCGACGTTGAACGTCGCAGTTGCCGAAGGGAGGCGCCGCCCCCCTTCGAACCCCAAGCTTCCAGTCCGGCGAGCGCTGCCGCGCGACACGGCAGCCCGACGCGGCCGGAGCCGCTACCTGGCTCGCAACGCGATGACTTGCGGGTACATTCCCCCTGCAACGATGCCGATTAGCGCATCGCGGGCCAACGCAAACCGGGACAAGGGCACGGGTAGCAGGACCGAATCCAAGTATTGGCCGGTAGCCGCCTCGTAACGGTCGATTTCCCAGTGGTTGCCCGCCAGCACATATACCGTGTCCCCTCGAATCGCCACGTCACGCGCCACCCGATCCGGACGGCCACCGCGATATCCGACCCGGAACCCGGTCCTGAAGCTCCCGAGGCCGCCCGTTTCAACCTCCGGGAAGTCGGCATGGCGCACATAGGGGTACGCCTCGGCCAAACTGTCGTTAAAGACCAAGAAGCCGTTGCCCAGACCAAACCCGAATACCCACCTTCGGCCGCCGCTTGAGGACTGGGATCGGGCACCCGCGATGTCGCCGACCGTCTGAAAGAAGGACATCGTGCGGAAGCCGTCCCAGGGGAAAGGTACGAGCCCCTCGATTTCGCCCTCTGCGGACAGCCGCACCCAGCGGTTGGCCGCGAATGGACCTGGTGGCGTGGACTCAAGGGCCGCGAGAGCCTCGGCATACATCAGCGATGAGAGGATATAGTGACCGCCCTCCAACGCCGCGACCGCGTCCACGTTGATTGTGCCCTTCGGCAAACCAGCCTCTCGGAGCCACGTTCCATCCCCCGACAGCCAGTGCAGCTTGCCGTTGCCGGCGTCCGCGAGCACCACTTCCCCCTCGGCGTTCACGTCAAGGTCCCTCACATGGTCGATTTCCCCCGGCCCTTCACCCTTGGTTCCCCACGACCAAGCGACGCCGCCGACACCCACCCTGTGAACCCGCCGACCCAACAGATCAAGGACCGCAGCGTCACCTCCCGGAAACGCCGCTACGCGGTCGGCGTTGAGCATGATCGTATCGTCCGCCCCGCCGTACACCCACAGCGTATCGAAAGCCAAGCGTCTCGTGACTACCGTCCCCGCCGCTTCGTCGAATAGATTGACCGGGGTCGAGGGCGCGCTGTCCACACCGCATCCCGCCACGGCCAGCACCAGCGCCGCATTGAGAGCCGCGTGGGATCCGAACGCATGGCGGGCAAGACGAGAAAAGACGGTGGCGCGGATGTGCCGTGTGCTCCTTCCGTCGGTCGCAGAGTGAGTTTGGAGACACGACCAGAAGATAGTGGCCCTGCCCCGGTAGCCGCCAGAGTCGAGCGGTCAAGCACACTCCCGACACGAGTGAACCGAAACCGTCAGTAGGAGCGTGGTGGTTGGGCGGTACCTGTTCCTGCTCCCGGGGCCGACGCCACGCGACGGCCTCGGTTTTCCGCTGGGGAGGGAATAGCAGTCGGTCGGAGGGGGCGGGAGCCCCTCGTCAGACTTGCAGGGGTCGCGCGGAGCGTGGCCACGAAAGGCAGCCTGCTCTACCAACCCATCCGCCCGAATAAAAAGGGTTGCACACTACCGGTCGAGTCGTTTCCCCTCGGCTCCGCGCATTACCGCATACACCTCAACGCTCTCCTCCTCCAGCTCGTTGCGGCGCAGCAACACGGCGATGCTGGCATTGCCGCCAAGCAGCGTCTTGTCGGAGTCGAGCGCGATCGTTGCACGCAGCGTCTCTTCTCGGGCACTGGCCACGAACCAAACGGTCTTCCCATTCTGTGCCCGGTTCGGGGTCGCAAGGTCTATCCAGATGTCTTCCCCCATCGCCACGACCCGCTGAGCCGGCGCGGCGTTCTTTCCCGACGCTGCCCGTTCCACACCATCGTACACCGCCCGCAATCTGGCACGGTACTCCTGATCGACGGACGAAACCACGCTGTCTCCGTATTCCGACAGCCGGGGTCCCAATGGACGGCGCGCCTCCAGCGGCAACGCGATTTCGACGGCAGGACCCCTCCCCTCGGCATCGTGCAACTCGATGACCGGACTATCCATCGGCACGAAGAACCACCGGCCGGCTGCCGTGCCCAGGTGCGCGGTCCCAAGCACCGGGATACGGTACGTTGTCGTGCCGGACATCGTGGATGTCGTTTCCGAAAAGGAATAGCTGTAGGCGAACCAGCGCCGTTCGAGGCCGACTGTCTCCCGCGATCCTGCCCTGAGCAGCGTAATGGCGGAATGTGTCTCGAAAAGCTGATTTGCGCCTTGGGGCGCCGGCTCACGCGCGGCGAGTATCCACGCGTGAGCCGAAACGGCCCCAAAAGCAAACGCGGCGCGCCGGTTGACTCTGGGAATCAAGTAGACCTCCGGTTCGCTACCCGGGACCCACACGGTGCCGCGGTGCAAGGAACCGTCGAAGGCGACGACGGTATCACCGATGGCCGAGATCGGACCGATTGACTGGAACTCACCAGGGCCATCGCCTTGTCGGCCCAGCGTTGCCGATACCCTGCCTGTGGCGTCCAGAACCAGCAGGCGCCGGTTGCCGGAATCACTGACGACAACGCTTCCGTTACCGAGAACGACAGCACCGCCGACTCGGTGCAAGAGTTCGGCGCCGTCGTGACCGACCTTGAACAATGGTGACTCTGCGAGCCGCCATTCCGGAAGATGGGGGCGCGGTTCCTCCAGAGCTTGAAGCGCCCGAGCGGATCCCCGGCCGACGCTACCCACGGCTACCACAAGGGTGCAGAGGCCCAGAAGAAGTCTGGCGGTGATCGAGGATGTCATGGTCGTCATGGATCGATGTCCCTACGAGCACGTGCACGACGGAGCGCTGAACCCGCACTTGCAGCACGCAGTGTGCCCGTCGTCGCAGTCAACGCTGCATCCGGTATTGCCGCAGGTAATGCTGCATGCTTGGCTGTTCGGCCCGCCAGCGGTGCAAGCACTACTCCCCGCCAATCCGAAAAGATCAACAAAGGCGTCGTCGGACAGCCCTTGGTTCGGCAGCCTGATGTCCCACCCGATCGTGTGGGCGAGCCCGTAGCCGTCCACCGTCCAGTCCGAGGGCATGGCAGCCAAGGTCCGCAGGTCCGGAGCCGGAGCGTCTTGGTCTCCCCGAATCGTGAACGTCAGATGACCAACGGACTCGTCCTGAACCGAGACCCTTCCCGGAGACCAGGCTAAGCGAGCACTCCTCATCACGAGGTGATGCTCGGCCCCGGGCTGCGCGGTCGCTTGCAGCCTGAAGATGTGGTCCACCCGCCCATCGGATGGCTGCGACACGGTGGAAGCGTCGACGAAGATGATGTAGTCGGTCGCGCGACCGCCGTCCATGTGCTTGACGGCGACCACAACGTCACCGGTGATCGATCCGGTGTCGGGTCCCGGCTGGGGCGACTTCGCGCCCGACGGCGCGAGGAGCGTGGTTGCGATCAGCAGGGTGAGCGCGCCTTGCTTCTTCATTTGTTCCTCCTTGAGGTGAGGATAGGGATCGTTAGCTTTTGCTGCCAGTAGCGACAACGGGGGCCACTGACGGTTGATGATCGGCAGACGGCCTCCCCAGACCTGCGACCTCAATCAGGGAGGACAGCGTCGGCACACCTGTAACGGATCCGTTCGGACCTATGAATGTCGGTGTCCTGCGCAGGCGGAGATGGTCAATCAGCGCCGAGTCCTGAGCGAGCCGTGATCGGACAAAAGGACTCGGGTCTTCCATGCACTTGGTCCAGCGACTTCGTTCGTTGGCGCCCAGTCGTGCTGCCAGCCCACCGGGAAAACGAGTGAGGAAGCTCGAATCCGAAGGCAGAGCGGCGTATACGTACAGGAGGTCGTGAATGGCGCTCAGGTGCTCCTCAGCCTGCGCGCACGCGGCAGCGACCGCGGCGAGCCGGGAGCGTTCGCTGCCAAGCCGAACAACGTGGCGGAGCCCAATGCCCGCAGACGGATGGGCGACCGAAAACGAATCGAGAACCGCCTCCGCCTGCTTGCAAAACGGGCACTCGTAGTCAGAGAAGACCACCAAGCGAATCTGCGGCGAGTCCGTGACGAGCGAGCTTCCATCGGCGACACGGCTCCAACCGAATTCGGAGAGATAGGCCGCGCGAAGGCGAGAGGCGGATTCGCGCACGGTCGGCATCGCCGGACCACTGGGACCGAAGAGCGCGATCGCCCAGATCCCCAGGAGCGCCCATGTGACGACCTCGGCCCCGCGACCAGCGCGGCTCGCCTCCGACCTGTCTGCCCTGTTTCGTCCTCCGAGCCTTCGCATCGCTGACCTTCCCCTGTTCTCTGGTTGCTGTATGGTGCCGGGGCTTCGCTGGAAGCCAGATCCGGCGGTCGACAAAGCGTCGGGCCGATGCCGCTCCCCTCGCCCCAGCGCCTGCGACCAAGTTGGTTGCGAGCGCCGGTTGAGTGGGTTTCCCCGGCCTGCACCTTCAGTATCGCTAGCGAATGGAGGCGGTCCTAGAGGGGAATCCCGGGTTTTCTGACGGGAGAAGCCCGCAGCGTCATTGACGGGAGATTCCCCCCGAGCCGGGGTTGGACTGCCCAGACGGGTCCCCGACGGAAGACGCCGACGGCGACCGAACCTCCTTCCGGGATCTACCTGTCCAAGCGGCCAGCTTTTTGGAGCGGGATCGTCTGGACTATCTTTGTGGCGCGGATGTGGGTTGCGTGGGAGTGACAGCGAGGCGCAAGGAAGGAAGGGACACGGCATGCGGATCGCAGGCGTTCAGATCGTCTTCGCCATCCTGCTGACAGGATGCGCGACTCTCCGCCCGGAGCCCGGCGCCTACGAGGATTTCTTGGGGGTCGGCGCAACTTACGCTGCCGGAAAGCTGCCGGTCGCACGGATCAACCGCCTGTTCGGTCGTGACACCGACGCGCCGGTGGAGGTCGCGGTAGGTCACCGCGAGACGCGGACCGAGATGGGGGAGATCACCCACGCTTCCATTGGGCTCGCTTATCCGGAGGACCGCAGATGCGCGCTGGATTTCAGCGACTCGCCCGCGCGGTTCAAAGAGTTCATGGAGTGCCAAACAAGATCCCAGGACGCCATCTTCTGTGTGATCGTCGGCGAAGTGGCGTCCGAAGACATCACGCTTCACACGATACTGGGGTTCCACGTCCACCCCCGTCACGAGGGGCGGCGGACATGCGGCCGTCATCGTGACCGCCGGAGCATATCCGGCTTGGGAGCTGCTGACAGTGCGGATCAACTTGAGCATCCGACCGGTACTGCGGTGGCGCGGAATTTACGCCGCTTACCCGCACCGGAACGTGAAATCGACGGACAGGGTCGAATCACAGTCCGGGCCTCCGATGATTCACACGGTCGCCGAAAAAGCCATTGGAGGGCACGGTCGTGTCTTGCGGCGGCCCGCTGACCGGTCGAAAGTGATCCGGTCGCGGGAGGGTGCCGAGCGGCAGACCGAGCACCCCATCGACCGATGCCAACCAATGGACGCCATCCGACTTACGACCGTACCTGAGTGCGCAATCGACATGGGGGTCCGATGCGCACTTCGCGCCTTCCGCAGTGCGCACTGGATCTCCTGCTCATCCCGCAGCGCGGCAAGGTCTTGCGGCTCCGCCTCCGGGTCGCCCGTGGCGCACCAGCAGCCAGGGCCGTGGCGGTAGCGACCCCCCTCGCCGAGGGCTCGGTACGGGTTCGGGGCGAGGTGGAGATTCACACCTCGCCCCTGCCCTCCTGGGGTCGCTACCGCACCATCAATCCCTGGCGGGAAGGCCGTCCGAACGCCGCTGTGGGACGCGGCGGAACAACCGATCCTCCTCCGGCTGCCGCCGTTGCCCAAACTGCTCGCGCCGCTCTCCTGCCAGCGTCCGCTCGCGAGGTCGGCCACCCCCGGCGGCATTAGCCCGGGACACCAATCCGCGTCTGCCCCTACGCAGCGGCTCCCGCCTGGGTTTCGCTGCCAGTCCGTGGAGAGCGCCGCCACTTCGAGGCGACGGACGAAACACTCGCGAAGACCGTCCTTGTCGGACCCGCCGGGACCATCGGAACGAGGGCCGACCGCGACACCGTGGCTGAGGTACACCACGAAGCCCGAAAACGCACCCGCCCGTGAGCGTCTCTCTGGCCTTCCTGCAAAGGACTGCTGGACCCGTAGCGACCCGCCGCGGCGGCTGGGATGGAGTGCACATCCCAACCCCGCTCGATGCCACGACAGGCATCGAAGGAGGGGGGTCGCTACGGTCACGGCCTCCGTTTCCGGCGCGGCACCGCCGTCCCGGAGGCCGTGGCGCAGCCGCAAGCGGGACAACGACTTGCGTTGCAGAAGAAATGCACGTCCAAGCGACGATTCCATGCACATCGGGTCTGTTGCACATGTGCGGCTCCATCCGGGCACCGACCCATCCATTTCGGGTCTTGGATCGACCTCCCGTCGATGCCGGGGAACTCGGTCCCGTGCTCGCACTGGCGGAGAGACCCGCTCTCCGCGATACTTCGTTCGCGCAGATCGTGCAGTCCATCTATCGAGAGGAATCGAACGATGGCACGCACGAAACGAAGTCGGCGCTCGTACGGCGCTGGCGAATGGGGCCGGAACCGGGTCAGGATCTTCCCGGACCCGAAGACCGGCATGTT
>JAJDXM010000056.1 GCA_022823225.1 Gemmatimonadota bacterium | reverse complement strand
CCCTTGAAATGCGAAGGAAAGCGGCTTACACTGTGTTGGCATCGGTCCTCCGGTGTCGTCGCTGTCAAGTTGTTCGCCCACATAAACTTAACAGCTCCCGGAGGCCGGTGCCGCTCTATCGGTATGAGAAATCCGGGCTAGCCCCGGTCGACGGTCGTTTTCCGGTCGGTTATCCCGAAAACCCCGCAATAAGATCAATGCTGAGGACGCGGCAGTGTCCGCTAACAACCATGAATCCAGCTAAAGCCAGCGTGACGCCAGGAACCCGAAGGCTGCAGCTCTCGGCCCTCCTGCTCATCTGCTTGCAGGTGCCGATGGTACTGACGGCCCAGACCACGGCAGACCGGGAGTCGGTCAACAAAGTGGTTGAGTTGCTCTTCAGCAGCGCCGGGAATTGGGGGGACGAGGTCGCTCCGCTCTCGGGTGCCTGGAGCGTCGTCATCGCCAGTTTCGCCAAAGGGGACTCGCGGGAGATCCTGATTCCCGCGCGAGTTGGGGAGGAATTCAACGTCCACGGCACCGCCGAGTCTTCACGGGCTGACGTTGACATCTGTGTGTATGGTCCGCACGGCGACCCCGTCGCCTGTGACACACTGGAGGACAGCGACCCGATCGCGAGGTTCACGGCGAAGGCAGAGGGAACATACCGCGCCGTGATGACGGCCGTCTCGGTGGAGGGAGGGGGGACCTCCTACGCCGGGATGATCGTGCTGCGGATGCTCGACCAGGGAGAGGTGAGATAATGCGGGCCGTCCATAGTCCGCCTGCGTCCCGCCAGCGCCCAGCCCTATGGGCACCCGTCGCACTCGCCGGGGCCGATCCGATGGCTCGAAATCGCTGGGGCAACACTCCCCTACACATCGCAGCTGATTGGACCGACGACGTCGCCATCATCAACGCCTTGCTCGCCGCGGGTGCGGACCTGACGGCGGAAAACGAAGACGACGAGCGCCCGTTGGACCTCGCATGGGAAATCGTTGGCTCCGAGCCGTGCTGGCGCCTCGTGGTGCCGGAGGGAACGCTGGTACCCGGACGGGCCTTCACCGGCAGCCTCAGCTTGTCCGACGCACTCTGGGACGACGGCTCGCACTGCGACATCTGGCGCGTCACCGCTCGAGCGGTTGGACAGCGTGTAGTCATAGATATGGAATCGGACGACGTCGACGCCTACCTGAGGGTCCTGCGCAACGACGGCACGTCGATCGCGACTGACGACGATGGAGGGTCGGGATCGAACGCGCGGGTGGAGTTTCAGGCTGTGTATGCTGGGGACTATCTGCTGGTGGCGACGAGTTTCGAAACCGCGGAGACCGGTCGGCACGTGACTTCGATGGGTGTGTCAGCCGTGAGCCATTCTGTGACGCCATCGGCCGAAGTCTGTACTTTGTCTGGGATAGATCACTAAATCGAACACGAAAGGTGCCATCCACAATGTTGATTTGGAGCGGTCGTGGCCTCGTAACAATCGTCTTGGCAGCACTCGGCTTGGGCTTCGGAGAGGTTATGAACCACACCATTGCATCTGGCATGGGGTTGGTCTTCGCCGGACTCCTCGTATGGTTCCTGGGAAAACGGTGGAACGATTCCGAGCCCGTTCTGGTCGATCCCCTGACAGGGGATTCCTTTCGCAAGCGACATTCCCTGTTCTTCATTCCTATGCAATGGTGGGGTCCCTTGATTGCCTTGATGGGGATACTCGAGCTCGTTCCACTATAATGACGGAGGATACCGGTCGCACATCTGTCTCCCAATCATGGGCGATGTGCCCATTCACTATGGTCATGGCTTGTCGATGGCTCCCTAGCTCAGCCGTGGCGGCGGGAACACCCGTGAAACCCCCATGCAGACTTCGTTTCACCAATGCCTAGTGTTTACAGGCTATGAGAGTGTTTTCTTCGAATCATCCTACCATCCAGTATCAGACCGACCCATATGTCGGCTCCGAACTCTATTGGTTTCTCGGAATTATCTTGCCCTTGTTGTTTGGAGCAATTGCGGTGGTAGCCGTCCTCGTCGACCTTCACACGCGCCTTGACAATTTTCACAAAGCGAAACGTCATCTGTCGCAGTGGTGGAATCAGTGGAGTCGTGCGCGAGACCATTGCGGCGTTCGCGATGCGACTGCAGGCCGCTTGCGACACCGCTTGGCCTCCCGTTTTTGGTTGTATTTTCACGATCCGCATGGCAGGTACTCGAACCATTGGAATGTTCCCGGCAATACCAAGGCATTGCGGGAGCAAGGGGAATCCCAAGACCGTTCTGAACTGACCAGCGCAATAGATTGTCTAGGGTCCGTTTGGGCCGGGAGGACAGCAAACATGGATCGCATGTTCGGCGACATGTGGCGGGTTGCCTCACGTTCGACTACCAAGGGTTTCCTTCGCGGATTCGCGGCGGGTATCGTGGCACCGGTATGCGCTTTAGTCGGAACAGAGCTATTGGTTACGCCTCCCGGCAACTCAAGTTGGATCGATCCGTTCACATATGCTATACTGTTGGTGATCAGTGTCTATCTAGTGTTCGGGCTGGTGGCGTGGCGACGGTGGGGAGCGTACGCGTGGGGAAGTGCAATAGTGATTGTCATCGGAGTCAATACCGTCGAGCTAAGCGGACCAACGGGAATCAATGCCAGTAGGTTGTATGATTCACAAACGGTTGACATACTCTTTGTATGCCTGGTCAGCATGCTGACCGTCCGGCAGCTTAGGCAACGACACCGTCTTGAGACCTGCAGGCACGGGAATGCCTCGGCTTGCCCTTCGGTCATCGCGGCTACTTTGGTTGCCGCAAGAGTTCTCTTGAAGTTCGCATCTGCCCCTGTACGGGCGCGTCGATGCAACTGGGCGCTGAACATCTGCTACCTGAGCCTAGTAGGCCACGCGGTGTGGCCCGCGGTGGCATGGCTCAGAGAGTCAGGACCATCGGAAAACTCGCGTTTGCTGGTGCTGACGATTGTGGCTACGCTTGGCCCGCACCACATCACCATCGCCACCGTCCTCGCGCTCAGACCTGCCCCCCGACCCCGCCAGCTCGGCCACCATCGCCGCACTCACCCCCCGCTGCCCAGCCACCATTTTCGCGCTCACTACCCAGCCACCCCCTTCTCCCTCAACACCTCCCAAACCCGATCCGGCCGAATCGGGATCTCCATGTGCGTCACCCCCAGGTGCGCCAACGCATCCACCACCGCATTCGCAATGGTCGGCGGCGCCCCCACCGTAGCCGACTCCCCCACCCCCTTCGCGCCCAGCGGGTGATGCGGCGACGGCGTCACGGTATGCCCGGTCTCCCACGCCGGCGTCTCCACCGCGGTCGGCACCAGGTAGTCCATGAACGACCCCGCCAGGTTATTCCCGTCCTCGTCATACGGGATCTCCTCGAACAGCGCCGGCCCCAGCCCCTGCGTCAGCCCGCCATGGATCTGCCCCTGGACGATCATCGGGTTGATGATGTTCCCGCAGTCATCCACCGCAACGAACCGCCGCACGCTCACCTCGCCCGTGCCGCGATCGATGTCCACCACGCAGATGTACGTCCCGAACGGGAACGTCAGGTTCGGCGGATCGTAGTAGTTCGTGGCCTCCATCCCCGGCTCCATCCCCTCGGGCAGGTTCGTGTACGCCGCGAACGCGCACTCCTGGATCGTCTTCACCTTGTCCGGGGCGCCCTTCACCGAGAACTGCCCGGGCTCCCACTCCAAGTCCTCCTCGCTCACCTCCAGCAGATGCGCCGCAATCTTCGCCGCCTTGTCGCGGATCTTCCGCGCGGCCATCGCGCCCGCCGCCCCCGCCGTCGGGGTCGAGCGGCTCGCGTACGTCCCCAGCCCGTAGGGCGCCGTGTCCGTGTCGCCCTCCTCCACCTGCACGTGCGCCGCCGGCAGCCCGAGCTCCTCCGCAATGATCTGCGCGTACGTGGTCTCGTGGCCCTGCCCCTGCGACTTCGTGCCGAATCTGGCTATTGCCTTGCCCGTCGGGTGCACGCGCACCTCGGCC
>JAJDXM010000012.1 GCA_022823225.1 Gemmatimonadota bacterium | reverse complement strand
GCGACTCTCTTGCTGTTCGCGCTCGGCGGAACTCGCTATGATCCAACGGCAAGAAGCGCAGATCGTGC
Organism: Gemmatimonadota bacterium; assembly: GCA_022823225.1. Classification (GTDB taxonomy): domain Bacteria; phylum Gemmatimonadota; class Gemmatimonadetes; order Longimicrobiales; family Gaopeijiaceae; genus Bin94. Next base: position 46,985 of record JAJDXM010000012.1, on the reverse strand, counting down.
AGTCCTGATTGGACTTACGTGACTTCTTGCCGTGATTTTCGCCACCAGCAACCTGCCAGCCCGGCGCCTCGCCGCCCTCGGTGCGACGCGGGTATTATCCACGGCTGCCAGTCCGGTGCGGACGCTTCGCCGCCCCCATTCCGCGGGGGTCCTAGTCGTCGACTTCGATCCCCCTGATCGCCAGGATTCTGGCCACGGCTTTGCCGATCTCGTTGTTCGGGGTCGAGGCGCCGGCGGTAATCCCCAGCTGCAGCGGTCCAGGCGGCAGCCAGTTCCAATCCGTCACCTCGGGGGCGTGCGGGTCCAGCTCCGGCTTGTGATTGATCGCGCCGCTGTCCGCGTCGATGCACTCGGCGTCCTTCACGTGGAAGGTCGTGGTGTACTCCCGGCAGAGGTGCGCCAGGTGGTTGGTGTTGGACGAATTGTAGCCGCCCACCACGAGCATGATGTCGGGCGGCTCCTTCATCATATCGAGCACGGCGTCCTGCCGCTCCTGCGTCGCCGAGCAGATCGTGCCGAAGGAGCGGAAATGCTCCGCAGCGTGCTCTTCGCCCATCGATTCGACCATCATTTCGCGCAGGCGCGCACCGATCGCCAGCGACTCGGTGGCCAGCATCGTGGTCTGGTTGGCGACGCCGACCTTGCGGAGGTCCCGGTCGGGATCGAAGCCGTCCGATGAGCGTTTGCGGAACCGCGCCACAAAGTCGTCGCGGTCGAGCCGCCCCGGCCGGCCGGTGATGTAGTCCCCCACCACCTCGGCCTCCGCCATGTTGCGCACGACGATGTACTTGCCCCCCTCGTGGCGCAGCGCCTGGCTGGCTGTCGCGCGCGATTCCTCGTGCTGGTACTTGCCGTGGATGATCGCGGTAAACCCGTCACGGGCGTAGCTGTCGACCCGCTTCCACACCAGAAGCACCGAGCCGCAGGTGGTGTCGACCAGCACGCACCCCTTCTCCTGCAGCACCTTCATGTCGTGGATCGTGACGCCGAAGGCGGGGATGATCACCACGTCGTCCGGGGTCACCTCGCTGAAGTCGAACCGGCCCTCGGCGGACGGGTAGAGGAACTCGATGCCCTTCTCCTTCAGACGGTGGTTGACGTGCGGGTTGTGGATGATCTCGCCCACCAGGAAGACCCTCTTGTCGGGGAACTTGTGGCGGGTCTGGTAGGCGTAGTCCACCGCGCGGTCGACGCCGTAGCAGAAACCGAAGTCCTTGGCAAGCCGGACCGTGATGTCGCCGAAGCGGTCGGTGTACGCGCGCGAGCGGATGCGCTCCAGAAGCGCGGAGTGGTACTCCGTATCGATGACGGGCTTCACCTCGGCCTTGAGTCCGAAGCCCTTCCTGAAATAGGTATCCTTCATCCGAATCCCTCATGGGACGGGGGCCCGGCAGATTCCGGGTGCGGGAGCGTCCCGCCGATGGGAAGAATATACATTCCTTGCGGCGGGCCGACACAGTGGCTGGTCGGAACGGGCGGCCGACGGGGGGACGGAGCGGCTGTGGGGCCGGGCAAGCCGGGGCGCGCCGGGCACACATCAAAGGGAGCACCAATCTTGCTGAGCCGACTGATCTTCCTCTTCGTCGCAATACCGCTCGTCGAGCTGGCCATCCTGTTGCAGTTGGGGCAGTGGATCGGGCTGTGGCCGACGGTGGGGCTCGTCGTGGCGACGGGAATCGCCGGGGCCGCGCTCGCCCGCCACCAGGGGATCAGGGCGCTTCTCGCGGTACAGCAGGAGCTGGCGGCGGGACGGTTGCCGGGGCGGTCGCTCCTGGACGGTCTGTCGATTCTGGTGGGCGGCGCCTTCCTGCTGACGCCGGGAATCCTCACCGATGCCGCCGGGTTCAGTCTTCTGCTGCCGACATCGCGGCGGTGGCTTCAGCGAATGATCCGGCGGAGAATGGAACGCCGGATCGAGGAAGGGACAGTGCAGTTTCGTGTCTTCACGCCGGGCGGCGGCCTCTCGGACGAGGAGGACAGCCGATGAGTCCGAAGCCCGGCCACGACATCAGCTTCCTCGAACGCCTCCTCGACTCCCCCGGCCCCTCCGGCTTCGAGTCCCGTCCGGCGCGCGTCTGGAGGGACGAGGCCGGCGCCTTCGCCCGCACCTGGTCGGACGTGGTGGGCAACAGCTACGCGGCCGTGCGGCGGGACGCCCGGCCCCTCGCGCTCCTGGCCGGCCACATAGACGAGATCGGACTGCAGGTCACGCACGCCGACAAGTCGGGGCTGCTCTACTTCGGGGGCATCGGCGGATGGGACCCGCAGGTGCTGGTGGGACAGCGGGTGCGGGTGCTCGGCGTGAAGGGCGACGTTCCGGGGGTGATCGGGCGCAAGGCCATCCACCTGATGGAGCCCAAGGAGCGCGACCGGGCGGTGAAGGTGAAGAAGCTCTGGATCGACGTGGGGGCGGGCTCGAGGGACGAGCTGAAGGAGCTGGGCGTTCGCGTGGGTGATCCGGCCGTGATCGACGCCGGCATGGTGCGCCTTGCGGGGGACCGCGTGGCGAGCCGCGCGATCGACAACCGCGTCGGTGCGTTCATTGTGCTGGAGGCGCTGCGCCGGATCGCCGCGGCGGACGGCCGCGCGGGTGCGGTCGCGGTGGCGACGGCGCAGGAGGAAATCGGGTACTCCGGCGGTGGCGCGCGCACCAGCGCATTCGGACTGCGGCCCGACGTGGCGCTCGTCGTGGACGTGACGCACGCGACCGACGTGCCCGAAGTCGAGAAGAGCCAGGTCGGCGAACACTCTCTCGGCGGCGGACCGGTGCTCACCCGCGGCTCGGCGACGCACCCGGCCGTCTTCGAGCTGCTCGCCGAGACCGCCGGCGAAAACGAGATCCCGTTTTCGATTCAGGCCGCGCCGCTCCGCACGAGCACCGATGCCGACGCGATTCACCTGGCGCGGGGCGGCGTCCCCACCGGGCTGGTCTCGGTGCCCAACCGGTACATGCATTCGCCCAGCGAGATGGTTTCGATCCCCGACCTCTTCCACACGGCGGAACTCCTGGCCGCCTTCGTGGCGCGGCTGGACCGGGAAACCGACTTCGGCCGGGGCTGAGCGGGCGCCGGGCACAACGCGGGCTTGTCCGCGGACTGCTATATTTACTGCCCACTTCATCGCGGTCCGAAAGGTGCGGAAACCAAGTCCATGATCGATGCACGTGCCGTTGTAACCGAAATCCAGGAAATGCGAGAGGAAGGCTACCTTTCGGATGCCCTGATCAGATACGCAGTGAGAACCCTCTACGACTCCGGCGACGACTACGACTGGGTGGGCGTCTACCTGCTCAACGACGACAGGCTGGAACTCTGGCTGCACAACTACGTTGGCGCCCCCACCGAGCATGCGAAGATCGCGGTGGGAGAAGGAGTCTGCGGGACGGCGATCGCCCACGGGGCCAACCAGAACGTGCCCGATGTCTCGGAGTTCGACGGCTACCTGTCGTGCAGTGAGCACGTCAAGTCGGAGCTGGTGGTGCTGATCCGCGCCGGCAGCGAGATCTACGGCCAGTTCGACATCGACTCGCACCAGCCGGATGCCTTCGCCAACCAGGATGAAGTGGCGATCCAGATGATCGCCGACAAGCTCGCGGAGCAGATCGCCCACGAACGGCGGTAGCGCCTCGCGGGGATACATGCGGTGCGGTTCCTTCTGGCTCCCAACCCGGGTCCCCTCACCCTGGATGGAACGCGGACCCACATCGTGGGGGACGACCCGGCGGCGGTCATCGATCCGGGCCCGCAGGTCGCCTCCCACCTGACCGCGCTCGCCGGGGTGCTGGACGGGGCGTCCCGGGTGGTCATCCTTCTGACCCACGACCACGCCGATCACGCGGCCGGCGCCGGGCGGCTTGCGGCGCTGACGAACGCCGCCGTGCACGGCCCCGGCGCCCGCGCAATCGAGGACGGCGAGACTTTCGACACGAGCGCGGGACCGCTCATCGCGGTGTCGACCCCGGGGCACTCGCGCCGCCACTTCTCCTTCCACCACCCCGAATCGGCCGCGGTCTTCGTCGGGGACCTCCTGATCGGCACGGGAAACACGACCTGGATCGGCGAATACCCGGGCGGCGTCGCCGACTACCTGGAGTCGCTCGACCGACTGGAAGGCCTGGGGGCGACGAGCCTCTACCCGGCGCACGGCCCTCCGATCCGGAACGCGGAAGCGGCGATCCGGAGTTTCCGGCGGCACCGCCTGTCCCGTATCGCGCAGGTCCGCCGAGCCTTTGCGCGGGGCTACAGCGAGCCTGCCGAGATCACCCGGCAGGTGTACGGGCCCCTCCCGGCGCCTTTGCGGGCGATGGCCGAATCCGGCGTCGCGGCGATGCTGGACTACCTGTCGGACGAGGAATAGCTTGCCCCGGATGATCCCCAGCGAACTGACCGGGCGCCTGGCGGCGATTTGCGGCAGCGACGGCGTCATCGTCGACCCGGACCGGCTCCTCGTCTATGAGTCCGACGCCCTCACCGCATACCGGCACCGGCCCGGCGCGGTCGTCCTTCCGCGCACCACCGAGGAGCTCCGGCGAAGCGTCGCGGAGGTGGCCCGCCTCGGCCTCCCGATCGTGCCGCGCGGGGCGGGGACGGGGCTTTCCGGGGGGGCCGTGCCACTGGACGGCGCCGTGGTGATCGGGACCGCGCGGATGAACCGCATCCTCGAGATCGACGCGCCCAACCGGCGCGCGGTCCTCCAGCCGGGCGTCATCAACGCGGAGCTCTCCGCCGCGGCGGCATGTCAGGGCCTCTACTACGCCCCGGACCCGTCGTCCCAGACCGCGTGCACGATCGGCGGCAACGTCGCGGAGAACTCGGGCGGGCCGCACTGCCTGAAGTACGGAGTCACCTCCCGGTACGTGACGGGCCTGAAGGTCGTGCTGGCCGACGGATCGCTGGTCGAGCTGGGGGGCGGTGCACGGGAAGCCCCGGGCTACGACCTGGTCGGGCTCTTCGTCGGCTCCGAGGGCTGCTTCGGGATCGCCGCCGAGATCGAAGTGGCGCTGCTCCCGGTGCCCGAAGCCATCCGTACCCTGCTCGGGATCTTCGACCGGATCGAGGACTCGGGCAGGGCCGTCTCGGACATCGTTAGCGCCGGCCTTCTCCCCGCGGCGATGGAGATCATCGACGGGCCCACGATCAGGGCGGTGGAGGACAGCGTCTTCGCCGCCGGCTACCCGACCGATGCGGAGGCCGCGCTCGTGATCGAATTCGATGGACTGGAGGCGGGCCTCGACGAAGACGCCGCGCGGGCCTCCGAGCTGTGCCGCCGGGCGGGCGCGCGCGAGATCCGCACCGCGAAGGACGAGGACGAGCGCCTCGCGCTGTGGAAGGGCCGCAAGAAGGCTTTCGGCGCCATGGGGCGAATCGCGCCCGATCTGCTGGTGCAGGACGCCACGGTCCCGCGCACCACGCTGCCCTCGATTCTCAGGGGCATCGCGGAGATCGCGCGCCGTTACGACCTCGTGGTGGCCAACGTCTTCCACGCGGGCGACGGCAACCTTCACCCGAACATCCTCTTCGACCGGCGAATTCGCGAAGACCTGGAGCGTGTCGAGCGGGCATCGAAGGAGATCATGCGGCTCTGCGTCGATGCGGGCGGCACCATCACCGGCGAACACGGCGTGGGGCTCGACAAGAAGCACCACATGCCGCTCATCTACGGCCCCGCGGAACTCGACGCGATGTGGGGTCTGCGCCGCGTCTTCGATCCGGCGGGCGTCATGAATCCGGGCAAGGTCCTGCCGGAAGACACCGATCCGGAGTTGCCGGGCGCCGGCGAGGGGGTGGCGCGCACCGGACCGGGGGCCGCGGGCGCCGCACCGGCCCTCGCGGGGATGCACGGATGAAAGCCACGGCCACCAGCCCCGCGGCGCAACTCGGCGGAGTCCTGCCGGGAAACCGGGTCCTGACGGGCGGCCACGCACGGGAATGGGCGTCGGGGACCGGTGCGGAGGCCGTTCTCTTCCCCCAATCGGCGGAGGAAGTGGTGGCGATCGTCGGGGCGGCCGCCGAGACGGGAACGCGGCTGCTGCCGGCTGGCCGCGGAAGCTGGCTGGCCGCCGGGGGCTGGGGGCGCGAGGCCCGGGTGATTGTCTCGATGTCGCGCATGGACGCGGTTGCGCACTACGAACCCGCGGACCTCACCCTGACCGCGGGAGCCGGAATCGGGATGGATGCCCTGGCGGACATGCTTGCGCCCAACGGCCAGTGGCTTGCGGCGGACGGGCCGGGCTGTGACGGCGGGACCCTCGGCGCGACGGTGTCGTGCGGGGTGTCGGGGCCGCTGGCGCCGCGCTACGGCCGCGTCCGCGACAACGTGCTCGGCCTCGAGGTGGTGACCGGGGACGGCCGCCTCCTCAGGATCGGCGGCAGGGTGGTGAAGAACGTGGCCGGGTTCGACATGGTGCGGCTGTTCACGGGAAGCCGTGGCAGCCTCGGGCTGATCACGCGCGCCTCGGTGCGCCTTTTCCCGCTTCCCGCGGCCGATGTGACGCTGCGTTTCGGAGCCGGGAATGCGCCGGAAGCGGTGGCGAAGGCGCGGGCCGTCTGTGCCGGTGCCGTGCAGGCGGCGTCGGTGGAGGTTTTCGGCGGCGACGCGATGGCCGTGGTGGTGCGGCTGCTCGGTGGGGCCGAAGAGGTGCGGGAAGCCTGCGACAGAGTGGCCGGAAGCGTGGGGGAGGCGCCGGACGAGGTGCTGAGCGGTGCGGGCAGCGAGGCCCTGCACCGGGGCCGCCTCGGCTGGGAGGCGGAGGCCGATGCAAGGGCCGGCGATTCCCGCGTGGTCGCGCGGCTGGCGGCGCTGCCGGACCGGCTCGGCCGCACGGTGGAGTGCGCGGACGAGGTCGCCGGCGCCTTGCGGGGCCGGATCGCCGCCGATGCCATGAGCGGGTTGGTGCGGGTGAAGGGGGGCTGCGCTGCGTCCCGGGTGGACGAGTTGGCGCGGTGCCTGGGGTCGGCCCGTGAGGCGATGGAGGCGGGGGGTGGCACGCTGACCCTGAGCGAGGCCCCGCGAGCTCTTGCCGCGAGGGTGGGCTGGACGGGGACGGAGGGTGGGGAGGGGGGGATCGGCGGGCGCATCAAGGCGCTCTTCGACCCGGACTCGGTGCTGGCGGCGGGGCCGCCATGACCAGGGCCAGCGAAGCGCTCACCGAGGCGCTGAAGGAGCAGGAGGAAGGCCTTCTCAACTGCGTGCACTGCGGCTTCTGCCTGCCGGCCTGTCCGACCTACCGCCGGCTCGGCGACGAGGCCGACTCGCCGCGAGGCAGGCTGCACCTGATGCGCGCGGTCACCGAGGGGCGCCTCGACCCCGGCTCGGACGCATACCAGCTTCACATCGACCGGTGCCTGGGCTGCAGGGCCTGCGAACCGGTCTGCCCGTCGGGCGTCGCGTACGGCCACCTTCTCGAACTCGCCCGGGGAGTTGGCCGCGCAGCCCGGCGGCCATCCCTGCTCTCCCGCCTCCTGCCGCGGGTGTTCGGCACGCCGTGGATCGCCCGCCCGGCGATGCTCGCGGCCCGCCTTTTCCGCGCGACGAAGATCCCCGCGCTGGCGGCCCGATTGCGCTTCGGCGGCGGCCCGCCCGGCCCGATCCGTCTCGGCATGGCGATGCTCGCGGCCTCCGCCCCGGGCGGCCGGCCCGGCCCCAGCGCCCCCAGCGCCCCCGGCACCCGGCGCCAAGCCGCCCGCCCCCGCGCACCCCGCCCCGCCACCCCCGCCCCGCGCGTCGCGATCCTGACCGGATGCGTCCAGGCGGGGCTCTTCGCGCGGGTTAACGCCGCCACGGTGCGGGTACTGCGCGCGAACGGCTACGAGGTCGTCGCGGCGCCCGCTCAGGGGTGCTGCGGGGCGCTGCACGCACACGCGGGCGACCTCGGCCGCGCCGCCGAGCTGGCCAGGCGCAATGTCGAGGCCTTCGAGGCGGCCGGCGCGGACTACATCGCGCTGAATGCGTCGGGGTGCGGGGCCGCGATGGCCGGGTACGGATCCCTGCTCGGCGGGGACGAGGAGATCGCCGGCCGCGCCGAGGCGGTCGCCGCGCGGGTCCGCGATGTGTCGGAGCTCCTGGCCATGCGAGGTCCCTTGCCGGGGGGCGAAATCGCCATCGCTGTGACCTACGACCCGCCGTGCCACCTCCTGCATGCGCAGGGCGTCTCCGGGCCGCCCGAGACCGTGTTGAGGGCGGTGCCGGGCGTCGAGATCGTCCCGCTCGCGGGGGCGGCGGAGTGCTGCGGGGGGGCGGGGATCTACGGGCTGACCCACCGTGACCTGGGTGCGTGGATCGGCGGTGACAAGGTGCGCAGCGTCGTCGAGTCCGGGGCTGCGGCGCTGGTCACCGGCAACCCCGGATGCATGATGCAGATCGGCGCGGGACTCCGCCTGGCGGGTCGCACGACAAGAATTCTGCACGTCGTGGAACTTCTCGATGCGAGCTATGAGAGGGGCGGCGTCTACGGGAGGAGCGGAGGATGAGCGGCCTGACCCTGAGCGTCGCCGACGCCGAGCTGCGCACCGCGGAGTGCGTGGAGCTGCTGCGTGCGCTGATCGAGACGGAGACGCCAACCGGGGATGTCGATGCCAACCTGTCGATCGCCGCGTTGCTGGAGGACGAACTCGTCCGGGCCGGGGGGCGGGTGGAGCGCGTCCCGGCGCCCGGTCTCGGGGTCCACCTGGCCGGCCGGTTCGCGGGGACTTCGGGCGGGGGCGGCGCGCCGCTTCTGCTGATCGGCCACATGGACACGGTGCACGGTGTCGGAACCCTCGAACGCCTCCCCTTTGCGGTTCGGGAAGGCCGGGTGTGGGGACCGGGCGCCTACGACATGAAGGGCGGCCTCGCGACCTCTCTCGTGGCGCTTCGCCTGCTGGCCGAGAAGGGGACGGGGCCGCGCGCCGACCTCTCCTTTGTCATCACCTGCGACGAGGAGCGCGGCTCACCCGATTCACGCGGGTTGATCGAAAGCGAAGCACGATCCGCGCGCGCCGCGCTGGTCGTGGAACCGTCGGTCCCCGGGGGCGCGGCAAAGTGCAGGCGCAAGGGTGTCGCCGCATACGATCTGACGGTTTCGGGCAAGGCGGCTCACTCCGGCATCGAACCTGAAAAAGGGGCCAGCGCCGTGCACGAACTCGCGAGGCAGATCAACTGGATGTACAACCTCGCAAGGCCCGCCGTGGGTACAACCCTGAACGTGGGGGTGGTCGGCGGGGGAACGCGCGAGAACGTAGTGGCGGAGCTTGCGCATTGCACGGCCGATGTGCGCTTCTGGACCAGGGTCGAAGCGGAACGCGTGGATCGCGCCTTGTGTGCGGCGCAGCCGTTTGACAAGCGTTGCAAGCTGTCGATCCGCGGGGGAATAAACCGGTGGGCTCTGGAGGAAACCGAGGAGTCGGCCGGCCTTTTTGAGAGGGCCCGCGCGCTCGCGGCAACGCTGGGGTTCGGAATCGGTGCCGGGGAATCGGGCGGCGCAAGTGATGGAAACATCACCGCAGGCGTGGGTTGCCCGACTCTTGACGGCCTGGGGCCGGACGGGTCCGGTGCGCACGCGCTGGAGGAATGCGTCGTCCTCGAAGACCTTCCACGGCGAATTGCGCTCATGGCGGGCCTCTTCGAGACATTGTGAGTACAGGGACTTGTGTACTTGGGCGAGGCTGCATATAATCCGCATCATGAACCCGGATCCGGCGCTCCCGCCGGAAACCGCGCCCAGCAAACCCGATGGGAACACAGGGAGAGGGAAAAAGAGATGAGTGACGCGACACCGAGCAGGTACCAGGCAGCGCTGCGTCAGGCCGAGGCCGAGCTTGCGGCACATGATCAACGCGGCGAAGCTTTGCGCAATACCGTGGCCAGCCTGAGGGCGCTGCTTGCACTGGGCGCGGAGGAACCGGCCGCGAAACCAGCCACGAAACCTGCCAAAAAGCGTGCGGCAAAGCCTGCGAAGAAGGCGCGGCGGGCGCCGATGCCGAGGCTCAGAAAGCCCCGTGGCAGCGCGGGTGCCGGGCATCCGGAAGTTGGGGCGAACCACTACCAGGGCCTGGGACCGACGGCGGCTTATCGGAAGTTCATTGCCGAATTCGGTCACAGCTATACCGTGCCCCAGATTCGCGACGCGCTTGTCGCCGGCGGCGTCCGGTCGAAGTCTTCGACCTCCCTGCTGACGGGTTTGCACTCGGTGCGGCGGCGCGATCAGATAAAGGCGGAGGCGCAGGCGAAGAAGGGATCCGACGACGCCTGAATGCGCATCGCCCGGGCGGTATTGCGCGAAATACCTCTGAGGCTCAGGGAATACTTCGAGATCAGCAGCGGAGGCACGCAGGCACGGCGCGTGCTTCTTCTCACCCTGGAGGCGGACGGCGTTGCGGGGTGGTCGGAGTGCGTTGCCGGCGAAACGCCGGGCTACTCGTACGAAACGACCGACACGGCCTGGCATGTATTGACTCGGTGGCTCCTGCCCGAATTGACGGGGAGCGAGGTCCGGGACGGCCGGCGCCTTAACCCGGCACCGTGGCTGCGCGGGCACCCCATGGCGCGCGCGGCTGTGGAGATGGCCGGATGGGATCTGGAGGCGAAGCGCCGGAGCGTGTCGTTGAGCGACCTTTTGGGCGGCACCGGGAGGGCCGTGCCCGCGGGCGTATCGATCGGCTTGCAAAAGAACAATGCGGCGTTGCTGGCCAGGGTCGAAGGATACCTGGGCGAAGGCTACCGCAAGATCAAGATCAAAATCAAGCCGGGGCGCGATGTCGACATGCTGCGGGCGGTGAGGGACCGCTTTCCGGAAGCGCCGATCATGGCCGACGCGAATTCCGCCTATTCGCTCCCGGAAGACCTTGCGCGGCTGCGGGAACTGGACGATCTGGATCTGATGATGATCGAGCAGCCGCTGGGCCACGAAGACCTGCTCGACCACGCGGTGTTGCAAAGCCGCATCGAAACGCCGGTGTGCCTGGACGAATCGATTCGGTCCCTGGGCGACGCCCGTCTCGCGTTGCACCTGAAAGCCGCCAGCATCGTGAACATCAAACCCGGCCGGGTGGGGGGTCTGGGGGAATCCGTCGCGATACACGACGACTGCCGCGCGGCGCGGTGGCCGGTGTGGTGCGGCGGCATGCTGGAATCGGGGATCGGGCGTGCGCACAACGTGGCGCTCGCGTCGCTCCCGGGATTCACGCTGCCGGGAGACATCTCCAACTCGCGCCGGTACTGGGAGGAGGACATCGTGTCGCCCGAGTTCGAGATGGTGGACGGGATGATGCCGGTGCCGCGGGGTCCCGGAATCGGTGTGGAGCCGCGGGCCGGGCGGATCGAGGCATTGACCACCCGGATGGAGGTCTTCGAAGCGTAGCGACGACGGTCAGCCCGCCCCGGACGCCGCGCGCAGGCACGACGGACAGTAGCGCCACCTCCTCTCCAGCGGATTGCCGCACGCGCAGGTCCTGGCGCGGGGCCTCCCGCATCCCGGACACCCCAGGGCGCCGGGCGGCAGCGGCGTCTCGCAGCTCTCGCAGGTCGCCGCGGCCCCGCGTGTCAGCGCCATGATCTGGCCGGCCTCGTGCGGCGCGGTCACACCCTCGGCGACCTGCCGCATCGCATCGCGGGCCATCGAACCCATGCCGCCGCGCCGCGCGAGTGTGCGCAAAGTGGCCAGCGAAGCCCCGGAGCCGATCGCCGACCGGATGTCGTCGTCAACCACCAGCACCTCGAAGACGCCGCTCCGGCCACGGTAGCCCTTGGTGCAGACCGCGCAGTCGGCGATGTGGCGCCCGTTGCACCGCGAACACAAGCGCCGCACAAGCCGCTGCGCGACCACCCCGGACAGCCCCCCCGCCACCAGAAACGGCGGCACCCCCATCTCGAGAAGCCTCACCACGGCGCTGGGTGCGTCGACCGTGTGGATGGTGCTCAGAACGAGGTGACCGGTCACCGCCGCGGACATCGCGATCTCGGCCGTCTCCCGGTCGCGGATCTCGCCTACGAGGATCACGTCGGGGTCCTGGCGCAGGATCGCGCGCAGTCCCGATGGGAAATCCACCCCCGCCCTGGTGTCGATCTCCATCTGCGCGACGCCCGGGAAGGTGTACTCGATCGGGTCCTCCAGGGTGACGATGTTGATCTTGCCGCCCGAGAGCTCGGCCACCGCTCCGGACAGGGTGGTGGTCTTGCCGGAACCGGTCGGCCCGGCGGCGAGCAGAACGCCCTGCCGCCGCTTGAGTATCTGGCGAAGGCGGACGAGATCGTGGGACGACAGGCCGAGCGAGGCCAGGTCGGCCGGCGCGTCGCCGGGATCGAGGAGGCGGAGCACGGCCTTCTCCCCGGCCTGGGTGGGGATGGTGGAGACCCTGACGGTCAGCTCGGCGTTCCCCTGCCTCACCGTGAAGCCGCCGTCCTGCGGGCGCCGCCGCACCGAGATGTCGAGTCCGGCCATGATCTTGACGCGCGAGATTGCGGCCCGGTGGGTGCCCGGCGGGAGTTCCGTGGCAGTGGTCAGCCGGCCGTCAACGCGCAGGCGCACCCGGGAACCGGCGCCGTGCGTCTCGATGTGAATGTCACTCGCGCGGCGGTCGATGGCCGTTGCGATCAGGTGGTCCACGATCCGGACGATCGGGGCCGCGCTGGCCTCCTGCTCGAGCACCTGCAGATTGCTGCGTCCCTCCGCGCTGCCGGTGGAGCCGAGCCGCTCCAGCAATTCGGGGAGCTCGCCGCCGTACACGTCGCGCACCGCCCGGGCGATCGCGGAGGGAGGCGCCACCACCGCCTCGACGTGACACCCCGACTGGAATCGGAGGTGGTCGATGACGTCGGCCTCGAGCGGGTCGCCGACGGCCACCGTCAGCCTGCGGCCCTTCAGCGACAGCGGGAGCACGCCCTTGCTGCGCGCGAGGGCCGGCTGGACCTTCTTCAGCGCCGCCGGATCCGGATCGAAGGGTGGGGCGACATAGGCGAGGCCCATCTGGGTCGCGACCGCCCGGGCCACCTGCACTTCGTCGACAAGTCCCTTGCGCAGGAGGACCGCGCCGAGCGGTCTACCCGAACGGCGCTGCTCCTCGCGCGCACCTTCGAGCGCGGTCCCGGTCAGCGCGCCGCTGTCGACCAGCAATCTTCCGAGTACGTCCTCCCTGGCGTTTTCCATGCCGGGGAAGTTTGCGCGGGGCGCGGGGCGCCTCCATGGCCGAATGCGCCGATTTCGCTACAGCGTCGTGTCCGTGGGACGGAGATCCAGGGTGATTTCGGCCTCCACGTGGCCGATGTCCGCGCGCTCCTTGAGGGCGTCGCGCAGCCGCGGCTCGATCTTGGTGTAGGCGGCCATCACGCCGTCCCGGAGGCGCAGCCGGAGCACCTTCATCGCGTTGACGTCGGGCCGGCTGGTGCGCGTCGCCTTCCTGGCCTCTTCCAGGTCGCGCGGCGTGATCTCGAAGGGGGCGACGCCGATGTCGTCCCGCCGCTCGGAGTCGTGATAGTGCACGCTCACGGTGACATCGCCCCGTGCATCCTGGTGGGAAATGTCCCCGATCGCCCGAAAACGCGCCGCCAGCGGCATCATCTCGGACCCCTGCGCCGCACGCCGGTATCCGGCCTCGACCAGTCCGAAGATTCTCCGCATCCGCTCCGGCGTGGTCGAGTCCCCTTCGGGAATCTCCGTGTCCAGCTCGCGTCCCCGCGCCTGGCGGTCGTTCAGGGAAAGCGCGCGCTCGATATCCCGGCTGCGGGCGCGGTCGATATTCTCAAGTATTCTGTCGGGGTTGGTCCTGTAGCTCATCGTGCCTCGGGGGAGTCGTTCCGTTCGGGGCGGGAAGGATAACCCCTTCCAGGTTGCCCGGCCAGCGTTCGGCGGGTAGGTTGGCGGCTCCTCGCAGAACCGCGGAATGAGCATTGAAGCAGGAAAGGGACTGCCTGTCAACCTGATCGTCACGCCAACCCGCGCCGGGAGTCGAACCATGCGCCGCTCGTCCTCAATCGCAGCCTTCGTCCTGATGGTCGTGGCGACCGTGCCCGGTGCCGCCGCCGCAGGGCAGCAACTGGCCTACGCTCTTCCTGCTCCGGCGACGGCGACGTACACGATGGTGGACAGCACGGACCTGTCGCTCGACGGCCCCACCGGGGCGTTGGAGATTGGCGGACAATCCACCTGGAACTTCTCGCTGACATTTTCCGCCGAGGGAGAGGGAATCCGGGTCGCGGGCGAACTGGGGGAATTCGAGGCATCGTACAGCAACCCGATGACCGGAAGCAGCCCCGCATCCCGGGCCGAGGCCGGGGTGGCCGACAGTTTCGAGGTGTTGCTGGGCCCGCGGGGACTGGCTGAAATCGTCTCTGAAACGCGGCGGCTCGACAGCGACTTTCCCATCCTGGTGAATCCGGAAGCGGTGATCTTCCCACGTCTTCCAGCGGCTGGCGCGCAGGCCGGCGACAACTGGGTCGATACGGTGTCGGCCAGGGTCGGCGACGGTGGCGACAGGGTTATCGTCTACACCTACACCCTGGAGGGGGAGGTCGACCACGACGGGCGGGCCCATCTGAGGATCGCCGTCTCGGGCGAAAGCAGCCTGACGATCGCCGAAGGGCCGATGTCGATGAACCTCACCGGCTCGGAAGCCGGGCATTATCTGTGGGACATGGAACGCGGGCTGGTGGCCTCGTCGGAGATATCCCGCGTGGAGGAGGGGGGAATGACCGCGCCCGACGGCACCCAGGTGGAGGTCAGCTTCACCGCGACCACCCGTCTGACACTGGAGGGGTGAGACAATGGACGACCAGGCGACGATGCAGGCCGGCGAAAAACCCCGGCGCCCGGCGTTTCTGAACCGGTTCTGGATGGTTTTCGTGCAGCCCGGGAAGCTGTTCGAGTCCCTTGGCCGCAACCCCGCGTGGTTTCCGATCACGCTCCTCGTCGCGGTCGCCACCGGCGCCATCCTGTCGTTTATCCCCTTCGAGCTGATGGAAGAGCAGATGCGCGCGCGCGGCTTCGGCTCGGGGGACGTCGACGCGGCACGCGGTTTCGCAAAGGGATTGATGGTTGCCGGGACGATCATCTTCCTGCCGATCATGACCCTGGTTGTCAGTGCCGTGACCTATGTCATCTTCGTCTTCATGCGCGGCGACGAGGCGACCTACAGGCAGCACCTCTGCGTTGTAGCCCACGCCGGGATCATCTCGCTGGCGGGGGCGGCCATCACTCTTCCGCTGCAGATCCGCGCCGGCGACCTCGAACTGGCGTTGTCCCTCGGCACGTTCGCCCCGTTTCTTCCCGATGGCTTCCTTCTCACGTTCCTGAATGTGATGCCCCTCTTTCAGTTGTGGGCGATTGCGGTGACCGGCATCGGGCTTGCCGTGCTCGACCCCAGGCGGAGCGCGGGGAGCACCATCGCGGTGCTGATGGTGCTGCAGGTGATCGTCGCGCTCGCGTGCGCGGGCTTCGTTACGGCGGTTTCGCCGACGTTCTGACGCCCGCCACTTGACCAAGCCGCCGCCTGAAGCCGGTCCGGCCGCCCCACCCGCCCCGCCGCCGGCCCATCCCGACTGGCGCGGCCGCGCGGTCCTCCTGGTCGCCGCGGCCGCCGCGCTCTTCCACCTGTACGGCGCGGGGGTCGCGCCCTTCACCGCCCTCGTGCAGCGACCGATCCATCTCGCGCTCATGGGCACGCTCGCCTTCCTGGGCGTGGGCGTGCGCCTGCTGCCCCGCTCGCGGCCCGGCTGGGTTCTCAACGCCGTCCTCGGCGCGGTCTTCGCGGTCTGCGCGTTCTACCTCGTGTCCCAGCACGAGGCGCTGGTGGCGCGTTCCGGGAGCCCCACCGCGACGGACCTGGCGGCGGGCGCGGTGGTGGTCGCGATGGTCCTCCTCCTCGCGAAGAGGGCGACGGGGTGGGGCCTGGTCGTCGTCGCGAGCGGCGCACTGGCCTATGCACTGCTGGGGCCCTGGCTTCCCGGATTCCTGGCGCACCGGGGCTACAATCCCGGCCGCCTGATCGAGCAGCTCTTCCTCTCCACCGAGGGGATCTGGGGGGTGCCGCTGGGCGTCTCCGCCGACTTCGTCTTCCTCTTCGTCCTCTTCGGCGCCTTCCTGGATGTCGCTGGCGGGGGCGCGCTCCTGATCGGCCTCGCCGACCGGATCGCCGGCCGCACCCGGGGCGGGCCCGCGAAGACGGCGGCGGTGGCCAGCGCCTTCATGGGATCGCTCTCCGGGAGCGCGGTCGCCAACGTGGTCACCACCGGGGCCTTCACGATCCCGTTGATGCGCCGCTCCGGCTTCCGCCCCTTCTTCGCCGGCGCGATCGAGGCCGCGGCGAGCACCGGCGGCCAGCTTATGCCTCCCGTGATGGGTGCCGGGGCGTTCATCCTCGCGACCTGGACGAACATCCCCTATGCGCGCGTCGCCCTCGCGGCGGCGATCCCCGCGATCCTCTACTACGCGGCGCTGCTCTGGGCCATCCACTTCCGCGCGACGAAGGTGGGGCTCAAGGGGTCGGTCGCGGCGCGCGGCGGGGAGGTGCTGGCGCGGATCCACCTGCTGCTGCCGGTGCTGATCATCGTGGTGATGCTGGCGCTGGGACGCTCACCGATGCGCGCCGCCTTCTGGGGCGTGGTGGTCTCGGTGCTGGCGGCGTACGCATTGCCCGGCACGCGCCCGGGGCGCGGCGATGTCGCAAAAGCGCTGCGAAAGGCCGCTTCGGGCGCGGTGCAGGTCGCGGCTGCCTGCGCGGCCGCCGGGATCGTGGTCGGGGTGGCGTCGCTGACCGGGATCGGGCTGCGGATGTCCGAGCTGATCGTGACCGTGTCCCAGGGGAACCTGCTCGTCGCCCTGATCCTCACCGGGATGGGCTCGATCGTCCTCGGGATGGGACTCCCGACCACGGCGGCGTACGTGGTGCTGGCGGCACTCGGCGCCCCCGCGCTCGTCGAACTCGGGGTGCCGCTACTCGCTGCGCACCTCTTCATCTTCTACTTCGGGTGCATCTCGAACGTGACCCCGCCGGTGTCGCTGGCCGCGTACGCCGCTGCGGGGATCGCGGACTCGCCACCCCTCAAGACGGCCTGGACGGCGATGGGCCTCGCGTCGGCGGGGTTCCTGGTTCCCTTCATGTTCATCTACGCGCCCCCCTTGATCCTGGCGGGCTCCGCTGCCGAGATTGCGACCACAACGCTGACCGCGCTCGTAGGGGTGATCGCACTCGCCGGCGCCGTGATCGGCCACGTCACGGGACCGTTGGCGCATTGGCGCAGGGTCGTCCTGATCGGGGCGGCGGTTGCCCTGATCGCCCCTGGCCTGGTTTGGGATGCGGCCGGCCTGGCGGCGCTTCTGGGGGCCGCGTTCCTGGGTGTGAGCCGCGGTGACAGCACACCCTGACTACGTGATAACACTTTTCCGAGCCCGACGAATGACCCAATCGAACCACCTCCACGCGCGGCATCGGCCGCACCGGCGCCATCGGCGCATGGGCGGGCCCATGTTCGTACTGGCCACGGCCGCCGGCGCCCTGGCCGCATCCGCCGCCTGCTCCGATTCCGCCTCCCGCCAGTTTCTCAGCCTGGGCACCGCCGGCACCGGCGGCATCTACTACCCGCTGGGCGGCGCGATGGCCGCGCGGCTGTCCATTTCGGATACGCTGCGGCAGTACACGGCCGAGGTCAGCGGCGGGTCGGTCGAGAACGTCAACCGTCTGCGCGAGCGCCAGACCGACCTCGCCTTCGCCACCGGCAATACGGTCTTCGAGGCGTTCTCCGGGGGACAGGACTACCCGGAGCCGGTGTCCGACCTGCGCATCCTCGCGCCCCTGTACCCGAACATGACCCACATCGTGGTGAAGCGCGGCTCGACTGCGACCTCGCTGGCGGATCTGGCGGGCGGCGTCGTGTCGGTGGGGCCGCCCGGGAGCGGCACCGAGCAGATGTCGCGGCAGATTCTGGAGGCGTACGGCCTGACCTACGACGATGTCACGCCCCGCTACCTCAGCTTCAACGAGTCGTCCACCGCGCTGAAGGACGGCGCCATCGACGCGGCGATCATCTCGGTCGGCTATCCCGCGGCGGCGGTCCTGGAAGCGACCACCACCGGAGGCGCGCGGCTGCTCGCAATGGAGGCGGACCGGGTCGACACCCTGCGCGAACGGTATCCCTACTACGTCCACGGAGAGATCCCGGCCGGCACGTATCCGGGCACCGCCGAGCCCGTGCCCACGGCTGGGATCATGAACTGGGTCGTCGCGATGGCCGACCTGCCCGACGAGGTGGTCGCGGCGGTGGTGCGGCTGCTCACCGACGAGCGCGAGGAACTGGCGCAGGTCCACGAGATGGTGCACCAGATCACGATGGACGCGCTCGCCGACGCGCCGATCCGGCTGCACGACGTCACGCAGACCTGGGTCGACGCGAACCTTCCCGGCGGCTCGTGACTGGCGCCCCACTCGCCTGCCAGCGCCACCACTTCTCGCTCCCGGAGGACTTCCACTACCTGAACTGCGCGTACATGGGGCCGCTGCCGCTGGCGGCCGAGCGGGCGGGAATCGCGGGACTGCGGGCCAAGCGCTTCCCGCAGGCGATCTCGCCGGAGGACTTCTTCGCGCCCGCCGACGAGCTGCGCGCGAAGTTTGCGCGCCTGATCGGGGAGGCCGAGCCGAACCGGATCGCGACGGTTCCGTCGGTGTCGTATGCGGTGTCGACGATCACGCGCAACACCCGCGCCGGGCCGGGGAGCAATGTCGTGATCGTGCATGAACAGTTCCCGGGGAATGTGTACCCGTGGCGGCGCCTGGTCGCCGAAGAGGGGGGCGAGTTGCGCGTGGTCGGGCCGCCGGGCGAGGGGGGCCGCGGCGAAGGCTGGACCGACCGCATACTCGAACGGGTCGACGGCGGCACCGTGGCGGTCGCGATGGGGACCGTGCACTGGACCGACGGGACCCGCTTCGATGTGGAAGCCGTGCGTGCGCGCACCCATGAGGTTGGCGCCGCGCTCATCCTGGACGGCACCCAGACCGTTGGCGCCGCGCCGTTGGATGTTGCCGCGCTGGCTCCCGACGCCCTGATCGTGGCCGGGTACAAGTGGCTGCTCGGCCCGTACTCGCTGTCGCTGGCGTGGTTCGGCGACCGCTACCTGGACGGGATCCCGCTGGAGGAGACCTGGATCGGGCGCCGGGGCTCGGAGGACTTCGCGGGGCTGGTCGACTACGTGGACGAATACCAGCCGGGCGCGCTTCGATTCGATGTCGGGCAGCGCAGCAACTTCGCTCTGATCCCGGCGCTCTCCGCGTCGCTGGACCTGGTCCTGGAGTGGCGGCCGGAACGGATTTCCGGCTATTGCGCCGCCCTGACCGCGGGCGTCTTCGTGCGCCTGCGGGAACTTGGTCTGCGGGTGGAGGACCCCCGCTGGCGCTGCCCCCACCTCTTCGGCCTCGGTCTCCCGCCCGGGACCGACCTGGAGCGCCTGAAGGCCTGTCTGGCCCGGCGGCGCGTGGGCGTGTCGTTCCGGGGCGCGAGCGTGCGCGTTTCGCCGAACGTCTACAACACCAGGGACGATATGGAAGCGTTGGTGGCCGCGTTCGAGACCGCGCTGATGTCACGTTGAGACGGCGGTGGACACACCGTGGGGCATGTCCGTAGCCCGTCCGGCGAATTTTTCCCGATCGGGAAGATTTCGCAAGCCGACCGGGCGTTTTATTCCCGATCGGGAAGATTTTCTCGGACGGCCTTCCGGACAACACCCCATGCCTGGCAGCCGCCGGACGCCTGGGGCCGCCGGACGCCTGGTCCCGGGCGCCTACCTCCCTCAGCTGATCTTCAGCCCCGGCCGGAATACCACCTTCGCCACCGCCCCCTCCGCGATCCCGCGCTCCGCAAACCACCCCTGCCGCACTTCGAGCAGAAGCGATGTCGGCACGTCGGATTCGGTGAGCGACTCGTCGAGCGGCTCAAGCGGCTTGATGGCGACCACGCGGTTGCGCTCGTCGAAGACCGCCATGTCGAGGGCGATGTTCGTGTCCTTCATCCAGACAAGGCGCTCCTCGCGCTCCGGAAACACGAAGAGCATGCCTGTCCCGTCCGGTATGGAATTGCGGCCCATGAGACCCCGCTCGCGCGCGGCCGGCGTGGCGGAGACCTCCGCATGGACGGTGTCCGGGCCGAAGATGACCCACGCCATGCCGGGGGCGGGCAGCCGGACGGGAAGTGCGCCGGCCGCGGCACCCGCCGGCACGCTCCGGACGATCGGCCCGGCCCCGGAGCCACACGCGGTCAGGAGAAGAACGGCGAGGCACGCTGGCGGGGCCAGCGATCGTGCGGGGACAATCCGCGGACAGCGAATGCTCTTCATCTCCCTCGTGCTTTCGCGTGCGTTGGGGCGCTTCCATAGTTTAGTGTCCGAGGTGGGGAGCCCGAAATCGCATCGCGCGGCCCGCCTCGCGACCCCGCACCCATGAGGCCACCGTGACCATCGACCCGCAACTCCTCGAGATTCTGGTCTGTCCCGAGAGCAGGCAGCCCGTCGCTTTTGCGGGCGCTGAAGTGCTGGAGCGCCTGAACGCCGCGATCGCGGACGGCACGGCCGTGACTCTGGGGGGCGAGAAGATAGGCGATTCGGTCACCCACGGACTGTTGCGCGAGGACGGCCGCATCCTCTACCCGGTGCGGGATGGGATTCCCATCATGCTCATCGACGAATCGATCGACCTGTCGCAACTATGCTGAAGGCTGGCGAGTCGCTCATCACGGCGGGAGGGTTCGCCCGCTTCTACACGCCGCTGGCGGCGACCAGCCTCCTTCTCACCGCCACCAATCCGATCCTGGCTGCAGCCCTCGCGCGCTCCGTCGATCCCGTGGCCGCGCTGGCCGGCTACCAGGCAGCCTTCGCGGTCTGCGGCGTGCTCTACGCCCCGCTGCTCGTGGTGCAGCAGGTGGCCGCGGCGCGCCTTCTGGGCGGCGGCTCGTTCTCGCCGGTCACCCGCTTCGCCTACCTGACGGGGGCGGTTCTGTCCCTGTTCGGGGCGCTGATCGCGTACACCGCGGCCGGCGACCTCCTCTTCGCCCGCCTCATCGGCGTGAGCCCGGACGTTCTGAGCGAGTCGCTTCGGGCCATGCAGTGGCTTTGGCCCGTGCCCTTCCTGACCGCCGTTCGCGCAGCCCACCAGGGGCGGCTGGTGGCCGGCCACCGAACCGTTCCCATCGCGGGGGCCACCGGCGGCAGGACCGCGATCCTGGCGATCGTCGCCTTCAGCCTGCTCGCGACGGGTGGGGGCGCCTGGCTCGGGGCGGCGGCGTTCACCGCCGGCATGGTCGTGGAGATGGCGGTGGTCATGTGGGCGCGCACGCCGGGGCTGCAGCTGGAGCGCGACGACTGCGAGCTCGACAGCGAGAATGTCGCCCGTTTCTCGGCGCCCCTGATGCTCAACGTGCTGCTTTGGTGGGCGACGCCGCTGATCATCACGGCCGTGCTGGCACGCACCGCGGACCCGGACCGCGCGATCGCCGCCTTCGCCGTGGTAGAGGCTGTCGCCTGGTTCATCGCCGCGCCGGTCGGCCAGATGCAGCACGCGAGCATCGCGCTGGTGAAGTGTTCGGAGACGCACCGCCGCGTCCGGGCATGGGGCGGGATCGTGGCCTTCTCCATGATGGGACTGCTCCTCCTCCTGTCGCTCCCCGCCCTGCGCGAACCGATCCTGCGCTTTCTCTTCGCGCTGGAGTCCGGGCTGCTGGGGATCGCCGGCCCCGCGCTTCCGATCGCCGCCGCCTACCCGCTCCTCTACGGGCTGCGGCAATACTACCAGGGGCTTTTCGTCCGTTCCGGAAAGCCGGTCTTTGTGGGGATCGGCGCGGTGTGGCGCGTGGTGAGCATCGTCGCCGCCGCCCTTTTGCTACAGGGCGCCGCGGTCGGCGGAGCGGTGCTGGGCGTTGGCCTGGCCGTCTTCGGCCTGGCGGTCGAGGGACTCTTCCTGGTGTACCAGGCCCGTCGCGGCGTGATGCCGGAGTTGCGGGCGCAGCGGGCCGCGGCGGTCAATCCGGAGGCGTTCGAGGGGGTCGCGTAAGAGCGGACGAGGCTCAGGCCGCGCGCCGCTTCCGCTTCAGAAAGTCCAGCATGATGTACTGCCCGAGGGTCATCGTCGAGGTGAAATACGCCTTGCCGCGCGCAATCTTCGTGATCTGCCGAACAAAACGCACCAGATAGGGATCGTTGGCGAGCATGAAGACGTTGATCGGGATCCCTGCCCTGCGGCAGGCCGACGCTTCCCGGTAGGTCGCGCGCAGAATTTTTCGGTCCAGCCCGGCCGAATTCTTGTAGATCCGGCCTCCCTGCAGAGTGATCGCGCTCGGCTTGCCGTCGGTGATCATGATGATCTGGCGCATGTCCTTCTTCTGCGCCCTCAGCAGCCGGCGGGCGACCTCCAGGCCCTCGGCGGTGTTGGTGTGGAAAGGGCCGACCTGGGCCCTGGCGAGCCGGGCCAGCGGGATCTCCTCGGCACGGTCGCCGAAGGTGACGACGCGCAGCGAATCGCCGGGAAACTCGGTGTGGATCAGGTGCGAGAGCGCCAGGGCAACCTTCTTGGCCGGCGAGAAGCGGTCCTCGCCGTAGAGCACCATCGAGTGCGAGATGTCCAGCATGAGGACGGTCGCGCACGACGAACGGTAGTCGGTCTGGTGGACCATCAGGTCCTTGTAGTCGAGGTCGATGGGGACCTGAAGCCCGTCGCGCGCGATCGCGTTCTTCAGCGTCTCGGGGATGTCCAGGTTGAGGGTGTCGCCGAATTCGTAGGCCTTGCTGCCGGCGTCGGCCTCCACCCCGGTCGCCTGCACGCTGGTCTCGTGAGCCCCGATGCTGGAGCGGCCCAGCGAACCAAGAAGATTCCTGAGCGCCCGGTACCCCAGAAAGTCCAACCCCTGCCGGGTGAGGTTGAAGTGCACATGGCTCGCGGCCTTGCGGGCGTCGTCGACCTGGCCGCCGCCGTCGACCTCGCCGGTGGCGCCGCCCATGCCGGACGGCTTGCCGTCGAGGGTGATGTAGCCCTCCTCGACCATCTTGTTGACGATCTCGTCGAGGAGGTCGGCGATCTCCTGCTGGACCTCGGGATTGCCCGGGCCCTCGCCCCGCAGCTCCTCGATCATCTCCGGGGTGAGTTGGCCGCTCTCGATGAGCGCGCGCAGCAGCGCCTGTTTCAACGCGTCGAGCGAAGACGTATCCTCAAGTCCGGACCAGCCCCAGTAGGGATGGAAGTGCGGCCCGCCCGCGAAGCCGCCGTCCAGGAGAAACTCCGACAGCATCTCCATGAGGGCCTGAAGATTGAGGGCGTCGAGCCAGCCCTTCCTGTATTTCGTGTAGGTGGTGAAGCGCATGATGAACACTATCGGCGAGCCCGCGGAGGCCGCCAGCTTTCGGCGGGCGTTGCTGGCGCACTACGACGGCGGGCGGCGGGCGCTGCCATGGCGCGCTGGGCGGACCCCGTACCGGGTGATGGTGTCGGAGTTCATGCTGCAGCAGACGCGGGCAGAGACGGTTGTTCCCTACTACGAACGATGGCTGCGGAGGTTCCCGGACTGGGAATCGCTGGCAGGCGCGACCGAAGACGAAGTGCTCCGGGAATGGAAGGGTCTGGGGTACTACGCCCGCGCCCGCAACCTCCACCACACCGCGCGGACGGTGCGCGATCGCTTCGGCGGCCACCTCCCCCCCGACCCCGCCGCCCTCAGGGCCCTGCCCGGCGTCGGTGACTACACGGCCGGGGCGGTGGCCAGCATCGCCTTCGGTATTGCCGTCCCGGCGGTGGACGGCAACACCCGCCGCGTCCTCGCGCGCCTTCTCGACATCGCCGCGCCGTCGCCGGCGCAGCTCCGCCGCGAAGCCGCGCGACTCCTCGACCCCGCGCGTCCCGGAGACTTCAACGAGGCGATGATGGAGCTCGGCGCGACCCTGTGCACCCCGCGGGCGCCCCGCTGCGGCGAGTGCCCGGTGGCGCGGTGGTGCCGCGCGCGAGCGGCGGGCACGGTCGAGGAACGCCCCGCGCCGCGCACGCGGCGACCGGTCCCGCGGGTGGAGTACGCGACGGCCGTGCTCGTGGACGCCGCCGGGCGCACGCTGCTGGTGAGGCGGCCGCCGCAGGGACTGCTCGCGAACATGTGGGAGTTTCCCGCCGTGCGGCTGGGGGCGGGGGGGGCGGGGGGGGCGGCGGCCCGGCCCGCCGGCGAAGCGATCGTGGCGGCGGCCCGAGGTGTCGCATCGGAGCATGCGAGCGCCCACGCCCCCGGGGACCCCCTCCCCCCGGTCCGCCACGCCTTCACCCACCTTCGCGCAACCTATTACCCCATCATTCTGCCCGGCGGGCCGAAGACGCTGCCCGGCGGGCCGAAAACGCTGCCCGGCGGGCCGCAAACGCCGTCCGGCGGGCCGCAAACGCCGTCCGGCACCGGCTCTCCGCCCGCCGCCTGGGTCCACCACACGCGCCTCGGCGAGTGGGCGCTCCCGGTCGCTCAGCAAAAGATCGGGACGCTGCTCCAGGAGTGGATTGCGCGCAGGCCGGGCAGCGTCGGAGCGGGGCCCGACCGCCGTCAGGCAGTGGCCCGGGTGTAGCCCCCGCCCCGCGTCCGGCTGATCTTCCGGTCGGCGACCAGGCCCTCGAGGATCAGCTCGCAGGCGGCGGCCCGGAGACCGTCCGACGAGCCGTCCGGCGCCAGCCCCAGCAATCCGGCGAGATCGAGCAGGCCGGGCACCTGACCGAAACCGGTCACGCAGGCCGAAGCGGCGGCGTCCTCGGAGACCTGCATCACGCCGCCGCCCTCGAAGTACTCGACGATCGGCTCGACATCCGCGCCCCCGGCACGGTCGTCGTAGGTCATCCCGGCCGCGGCCGACACCAGTTCGCGGGCGATCCGTGCGGCACCCTGGAGCTCCCCTTCGTACTCCAGCTCCAGCTTTCCGGTCACGGCGGGGAGCGACGCGTAGATGTCGCCGATGCGCGGCACGACCTCGTTCTCGTCCTGGCGGATGGCGCGCTGCTCGGCGCTCGACACCAGCGTCTCGAGCACGGCGATCGGCATGCGCTGGCTGACTCCGCTGCGCTGGTCCACCCTTTGCTCCATCCGCGCCAGGAGGGCCATCCGCTCCACCACCTCGCGCACGAAACCGGGGATCTGGAGCGGCCGACCGTTGCGCGCGGTCCACGCCTCCTGTTCGGTGATCTCCATCCCCGTCCGGACATCCTTCGGGTAGTGGGTGCGCACCTCGGCCGCGATCCGGTCCCTTAGCGGGGTCACGATCTTGCCTCGCGCGGTGTAGTCCTCAGGGTTCGCGGTGAAGGCGATCAGCAGGTCGAGGCGGAGGCGGACCGGGTAGCCCTTGATCTGCACATCGCCCTCTTCGAGGATGTTGAAAAGCCCGACCTGGATCCGCGGCGACAGGTCCGGCAGCTCGTTCATCGCGAAGATTCCCCGGTTCGCGCGGGGGAGCATCCCGTAATGGATGGTGAGCTCGTCGGAGAGGATGTGGCCGCCCCGCGCGGCCTTGATCGGGTCGAGGTCCCCGATGATGTCCGCGATCGTGACGTCGGGAGTCGCGAGCTTCTCCAGGTAGCGCTGCTCGCGCGCGAGCCACTCGACGGGCGTGTCGTCGCCGTGCTCGGCGATCATGGTGCGGCCGTGCTTCGAGATCGGCGCGAGCGGGTCGTCGTTCACTTCGCTCCCCGCGATGACCGGGATGTGCGGGTCGAGCAGGTCGACGAGCTGCCGCAGGATGCGCGACTTCGCCTGGCCGCGCAGCCCCAGCAGGATGAAATCGTGCCGGGCGAGGATGGCGTTCACGAGTTGCGGCACGACCGAATCGTCGTAGCCCCGAATGCCCGGAAAGAGGGTCTCGCCGGCCTCCAGCTTCGCGATCAGGTTGTCGCGGAGTTCGTCCTTGATCGAGCGGGAGCGATGGCCGGTGGCCTTGAGGGCGCCGAGGGTGGTGGGTTCGGGAGGGTTCATGGGGGTAAGTTAACAGAATGAAATCCCGCAGTCCCATTCACCCGGACCGGCACCAGCCGGAATTGCCGGTCGAGAAGCTGATCGTGCGCGAGCCGCCCGGCCCCGAGGCCGAGCCGCTGGACGTGGTGTTCGTGGGTGGCGGGCCGGCAGGGCTGGCCGGCGCGATCGAACTGGCCCGGCTGGTCGCCGAGGGGAACGAAGCGGGAGACGGGGTCGGGGACCTGCTGATCGGCGTGCTGGAGAAGGCCGAGGGGCTCGGCGACCACAACCTCTCGGGCGCCGTGATCAACCCGCGGCCGTTCCGGGAGCTTTTCCCCGGCATGCCGGACAACGAGTTCCCGTTTCGGCGGCCCGTCGCCCGGGAAGCGGTGTACTTCCTGACCGAGCGGTCCCATCTGCGCATCCCCGCGCCCCCCACGATGCGCAACCACGGCAACCACATCGCGTCGATCTGCGAGGTGGTGCGGTGGCTTGGCGAGCGCGCCGAAGAAGCGGGCGTGATGATCCTGCCGGGGTTCCCCGCCGACGCGCTCCTGGTTGACGGCGACGACGTGATCGGCGTGAGGACCGTGCCCCGGGGCCTCGGCCGGGACGGCCAACCCGGCGGATCCGGCTACATGCCCCCGGTCGATCTCACCGCGCGCGTGACCGTGCTCTCCGAAGGGACGCGCGGCGCGCTGACCCAGGCGTACATGGAGTGGCAGGAGATCGCGTCGGCGAATCCGCAGATCCATTCCCTGGGCGTCAAGGAGCTGTGGGAGGTGAAGCGGCCCCTCGACCGGATCATCCACACGATGGGCTGGCCCCTGATCCGGGACGGCTTCGGCGGCACCTTCGCGTATCCGCTCGCCGACGATCTCGTCGCCCTCGGGCTGGTCGCGAGCCTCGACTACGCGGACGCCCGCCTCGACGTGCACGGGCTCCTGCAGCGCGTGAAGCACCACCCGCTCTTCCACCGGATCCTCGCGGGCGGCGAGATGGTCGAATGGGGCGCCAAGACCATCCCCGAGGGCGGGTACCATTCGCTCCCCGAGCGCAGGCACGGCGGCGGGATCTGCATCGTGGGCGACGCGGCGGGCTACGTGGATGTCGCGTCGCTCAAGGGCATCCACTACGCGATGCAGTCCGGAATCCTGGCCGCGCGCGCCATCCATGCCGCGCTGAAGGCCGGCGATGTATCGGCTGGGGCGCTCGCCCCGTACACGGAAGCAGTCGACAATTCGTTTATCGTGCGCGACCTCTGGCGCAACCGGAACATGCGGCTCGCCTTCAAGAGCGGCTTCTTCCTGGGCGGCGCGAAGGCCAGCCTCGCCACGGTGACCGGTGGGCGGCTCCCGGCGGGCAGGATTCGGACGGAAAGCGACGCGGCCGAGCCAAAGTGGCTTGGGGCGGAGACGGCCGCCGAGCCAACCGCGCAGGCAGGCCCGCTCGCCGTCTCCAAGGTCGACGCGGTCTTCAAGAGCGGAAACCAGACCCGAGACGACATTCCCTCGCACCTCACCGTGGGCGAAGACATGTCGGCAGAGGTCGCCGAGATGTACGTTCACATGTGTCCCGCCGAGGTGTACGAGCGCGACGGCGACGAGCTGCGCGTGAATGCGCCGAACTGCGTGGACTGCAAGGCGACCGATGTGCTCGGGCCGAGGTGGTCGCCGCGCGAGGGCGGGAGCGGCCCGCGATACCGGCGGATGTGACGCGCCGCCGGCCACGAAAGCGAGGAGACGACCAGTGAGCGATGCGCGACGGGGCAATGTGGCCGACGTGGCGCCCGGCGGCCCCCTGTGCCTGACCGGGCGGATCCATGTCGAGGCGGGCGGCGAAATCGTCGCCGATACCGACGATGTCGCGCTGTGCCGCTGCGGCCATTCCAACAACAAGCCCTTCTGCGACGGGTCGCACCGCAGAGTCGGGTTCGACGACCCCGGCCTGATCCGGGGTGGCAGGCTGGTGCCTGCGGGACAGGCCGGTAACGAAGAACACGTCTTGATCGTATGCGCCAAGGACGGACCGCTGCTCGTACGCGGTCCCCTCACGGTCGTGGCGGCGGACGGGAAGACCTCCGCAGGAACGAAAGGGGCCCTTTGCCGGTGCGGAATGTCCTCGACGAAGCCGTTCTGCGACGGGTCCCACCGGGAATCGGGGTTCAGCGCGAGCTGAGGAACAACTCACAAGATCGAGAGGAAGAGATGAAGAGCAGATCCCTGGCCACACTCCTGGCGGCTCTGGCCGTCCCGGCGTTCGCCGGACCCGGAACCGCGGCGGCGCAGGAGGTCGGACCCCTCACCTACGGGGTTCCAACGCCGCCGGCCGTCAGCTACGTGGTCGCCGACACCACGCTGATGACCGTGGAGGCCACGCCGCTCGGGGACATGACGATGACGATGATCATGCAGATGCGCCTGGATCTCGACTTTGCGGAGGATCCGGACGGAGTGCGCGTCACCGGCGTCATCACCATCGAGCAGGCGAGCATGTCCAGCGACATGATGGGCGACATGCCGATGCCCGATGCACGGGGCGAGCAGACCATCGAATTCGTGATCAACGAGAGGGGCGTCATTCAGGGCGTCGCCATCCCCGAACTCGCCGGGCTTACCGGCATGGACCTCGGGCCCTCCAACAACCTGACTGCCGGCCTCTTCCCCAAGTGGCCGGCGCACGCCATTCGGCCGGGCGATACCTGGGCCGACACGCTGGAATACTCCCAGGACATGGAGGTCGACGAACTCGGGGCCTCGATGGAGGGCACAACCGTCACGATCAGCTCCTATACCTTTGAGGGAGACGCCGGGAACGGCGCCGGCGAGGTTCTGCGCATCGCGGTCGAGGGAATGACTGTGGTCGATATGCTGATGGACGAGGAGAGCGGGGGACAGATGACAGTCAACCTGGCGGCCTCGGTGTCGGGCTTTCACCTCTGGGACGCGGATCGCGGCCTTGTCCTGCAAACAATGACCGTCACCGACGTAGATGGAAGCACGTTCGTTCCGGGTCTGGGGTTGGTGGCGATGACCGCGGTCCAGACGCACCACATGCGCCTGATCAACTAGAAGACGAGGAAACCGCGACGGAGGAAATGATGAAGACCAACAGACCTTTTGCATTTGCCGGCACTTTGTCGGCGGCTGCCTGCGCGGCGGTGATGTCCGCCTGTGCAGGGGCGCCGGCCGGACCCGCGGGACCCGCCACTGGTCCGGCCGCCCGTTCGACCGACGGTGCGACCAGGTTCGCCTACAGGGTGCCGTCGAACCCGACCGGCCTCTACCACATCGAGGATTCGCTGTTTGTCGGTGTGAGCACCCCCGTGGGGGACATGGAGGTCATGACCACGACGCAGCTGTCGATGCGCATGCTGTTCGGCCCCGACCCCACTGGCATCGGGGTGGTGGGCACGGTGGTGGGCTTCAACGCCGTGTCGGCAAACTCGCTCGCGGGCATCCGGACCGCAGACGCCGACGACATCGACGGGCCGTTTGCCCTGGTGTTGAGCCCCGGGGGCCACGTGGAGGTCGGAACGATGCCCGTCTTCGACACCGCGGTCGCGGATCTGTCTCCTTTTCCCGGGATCGCCTTCGAGATCTTCCCTCGGCTGCCCGCATACCCGGTGGGCCCCGGCGACAGCTGGGTCGACACGGTGAGCTGGTACGTTGTGGATGAAGTGACGGCCTCGACAAACAACACCATCTACCGCTACACCCTGGTGGGCGACACTCTGATCGGCGACCGGACGCTCCTGAAGTTCGACGTGAGGGGCGAGGTCAGTCTGGAAACGGTCCAGGGCGAGGAGGACGAACAGTCCACCCAGGAGATGACGGGGACCACGACGGGGTTCGTGCTGTGGGACACCGAGTTCAACCTGCCGGCATATTTGGAATCCCACCGGGAAATGGAGGGAACCAATACCGTGCCCGGGGCAGGCGCCATCCGGATGACGATTAGCGGACCGGTGCGGATCACCGCGGTATTCCAGCCGCGCGAGAGACGAAGGGGGATCGGCGGGGAGCGGTAGGCGGGGCGGCTCGACCTCGCCATGGTCACCCCGAAGTACCTCTTCACCTCCAGCCGCGTGTACGACAACTTCGACGTCTTCTCCCACAGGAATGCACTCGTGAAACGTTTCACAATCCCGGCCCTGCTCTTCGCCTCGACCCTGCTCGCGGGCGCCCCCATCGCCGCCCAGCAAATCGTCCTCGACTCCGCCTTCCTGGCCGGCTACTCCTGGCGCAACCTCGGGCCCGACCGCGGCGGCCGCTCGATCGCTACCTCGGGCGTCGTCGGCCGCCCGCAGGAAGCCTACTTCGGTGCAACCGGCGGCGGCCTCTGGAAGACCGTCAACGGCGGCGAGGACTGGTTCCCCGTCACCGATTTCCAGATCACGTCCGCGTCGGTGGGCGCGGTCGCGGTGGCCGAAACCGACCCCGACCTCGTCTTCATCGGCACCGGCGAGACTTGCATCCGCGGCAACATCCTGCCCGGCGACGGCGTCTACCGCAGCCGCGACGCGGGCGCGACCTGGGAGCACATCGGCTTCTCCGAGTCGCACGGGATCTCCACGATCCGCGTCCACCCCACCAACCCGGACATCGTGTACGTTGCGTCGTTCGGCAAGTACGGCGTGCCGAGCGAGGAGCGCGGCGTCTTCCGCAGCACCGACGGGGGCGACACGTGGGAGCGCATCCTCTTCCGCGACGAGCGCACCGGCGCGATCGACATCGCGATCGACCGCAACGACCCGGACGTGATGTACGCGGCGCTCTGGGAGGCCTTCCGCAAGGAGTACACGATGTCGTCCGGCGGGCCGGGCAGCGGCATGTTCAAATCGGTCGACGGCGGGGACACCTGGACCGAGATCACGCGCAACCCCGGCATGCCGGCGGAAGGCGTCGTCGGGCGGATCGGGCTGGCGGTCTCGAGCGCGAACTCGGGCCGCGTCTACTCCCTCTTCGAGCACGACGACGGCGGGCTCTTCCGCTCGGACGACGGCGGCGACACCTGGGAGCTCATCAACGACGAGCGGCGGATCCGGCAGCGCGCGTTCTACTACACGCACGTCTTCGCCGACCATCACGACGAGGACGTCGTCTACGTGCAGAATACGTCGTTCTTCCGCTCGACCGACGGCGGCGCCACCTACGAAGTCATCAACAACGGCACCCACGGCGACTTCCACGACTTCTGGATCGACCCCGACGATCCCGCGCACGTCGTGGTCGCCAACGACGGCGGCGGCGCGGTCAGCTTCACCACCGGCAGCGAGTGGACCGACCAGGAGTTTTCCACCGCGCAGTTCTACCACGGCGTCACGACCGCGCACATCCCCTGGCACATCTGCGGCTCGCAGCAGGACAACAGCACGCTCTGCCTGCCGTCGGACTGGAACGCGGGGCGGTTCGCGGCGGCGATGGCGGGCGGGAGGGGCGACGCGGCCGATGCCGGCACCCACGGCGGAGTCCCCGCCGGCGCCCGGGTGCCCGCGATCACCCGCGGCTCGATGGACGTGCACTACCGCGCGGGCGGCGGCGAGCCGGGCTACATCGCGCCCGATCCGAAGGACCTCGACGTCTTCTTCTCGGGCACCAACAACGGCCGCTACCTGGACCGGTTCAACCGGCGCCTGGGCATGTCGCGCGAGGTCAATCCCTACCCCTGGTTCTACTCCGGCGAGCCGGCCATCGACATGGTCGAGCGCTGGCAATGGACCTTTCCGATCATCTTTTCGCCCATCGACCCCAACACCCTCTACACGTCGTCGAACCGGCTCTGGCGGACCACCGACGGCGGCAACAACTGGGAGCGCCTGAGCGACGATCTCACCCGCGCGGACCCCATGACGCTGGGCCACTCCGGCGGCCCGATCACCGGCGACATGAACGGCCCCGAGGTCTACGCGACGATCTTCGCGGTCGGCCCCGGCAAGGTGGACATCGACGTGATCTGGACGGGGTCGGACGACGGGCTCGTGCACGTCACGCGCGACGGCGGCGCGAACTGGACCAACGTGACCCCCCCGGACATGCCGGACTTCGGGCGCGTCAGCCTGATCGACGCGTCGGCGTTCGACACGGGCAAGGCGTACGTTTCGGCGCGTCTGCCGCTGCTCGACGACTTCCGGCCGCACATCTGGAAGACGGACGACTACGGCGAGACGTGGACCAGAATCGTGAACGGCATCCGCGACGACGCCTATGTGAACTCGGTGCGCGAGGACCCGAACCGCGAGGGTCTCCTGTACGCGGGCACGAACCACGGCGTGTACGTGACGTTCGACGACGGCGCGTGGTGGCAGGAGCTGAACCCGGGGCTGCCGGACATGCCGGTGACCGACGTGATCCCCGAGCACGACGAGCTGGCGATGGCCAGTCACGGGCGCGGGTTCTGGGTGCTGGACAACGTGGGACCGCTGAGGGAGTACCGGCCGGGAATGCTCGATGGGGACCTGGTGATGTTCGAACCGGCGCCGGCGTACCGGTCGGCGAATGGGGCGGTGCTAACGTGGTGGGTGGGGGAGGGGGTGGAGAGTGCGGAGGACACGAAGCTGGAGGTCCTCGACGCGACCGGCCGAGTGGTGCGCACCTTCGAGCCTGCGAGAGAGGGCGAGGCGCGGGACCGGTGGAGCGGGCCGGCGCTGCGGGTCGAGGCGGGCTGGAACCGGTTCCGGTGGGATCTGCGGACCGATCCGGCGGCGACCTTCCCCGGGATGATCCTGTGGGGCGTGCGGACGATGGCGCCGGTGGTGCCGCCGGGTGAGTACACGGTGCGGCTGCGGGTGGGCGGGGCGGTGGCGTCGCGCGACCTGATCGTGAAGCGCAACCCCTGGGTCGAGGGCGTGACCGACGACGACCTGGTGGCGCAGTACGAGTTCGGTGTGCGGATCCGGGACCAGGTGGACCGCGCGAACCGGGCGGTGATCGAGATCCGCGACGTGGAGGCGCAGCTGGAGGAGCGGCTGGAGGCGTCGGACGACGAGCGGCTGCACGTGACGGGGGCGCGGTTGCAGGGGGCGCTCGACGCGGTGGAGGGGGAGATCTACCAGGTTCGGAACCGGTCGAACCAGGATCCGCTGAACTTCCCGATCAAGGTGAACAACCGGCTGGCCAACCTGCTGTCGATGTCCGAGCGGGGGGACGGGCGGCCGGGAAGCGGGATGCATGAGGTGTTCGGGATCATGGTGGGGACGCTGGACGGGCTGCTGGAGGCGCTGGAGGAGGTGTGGGGCGAAGAGCTGGCGGAGGTGAACGAGGTGCTGAGGGGGCTGGGGATGGGGGAGATTGCGAGAGATATGTAACGTCGACATTACATAATGTCACGTTCTCCTTACTAGCCCTGCTCCTCAGGGCGCCGCTCGGCCTGCCGACAGGGCGGATGGGGCCGAAGCCGGTTTTGCACGTTTCTCCCGTGGCAGCTGTCTATGTCTATTGAAAGCCACAAGTGCGTCCGGCAACGACGGAGGGGAGACCGAAGCAGATGATGAGCGAATACCCCCACGCTGGAGACATCGTGATGCTCAGGAGTGGTGGCCCGTGGATGACGGTCGAAGACACCGAGGACAGGGAGGTGCACTGTAGCTACTTCGTCCAGGGCCAACTGAAGCACGCGACGTTCCGGGAAGAGGCGCTCGTGATGGTGTTTGAAGCGGACACGACGGAAGAGTCCGCCGAGGAATCAACAGAGGAGCGGCACCGCGCCGCAGCCGACTGACCGACCGGCCGGTTTTGCACGGATTGCCGCCGGCAGCTGTCTATAGTCCCCAGAGAAGCCAACCCTTTAGAGACGGGCGATGATCCCGAACCGGGTGAGCCCCACAGCAACAAGGAGAGACTACGTTGCGCAGATTCGCCATGGTACTCATCTTGCTCAACCTCGCGCTGGGAGGCGCTCAGGCTACGACGACGACGAGCCCTGGGAGTGGATTCATAAACTGCTGTCGGGGCGATGGGGAGGATGCGTACTGCTGTCGGAAGTGCTGCTGGCTAGGCATCCACTGTCAGACAGACGCGCAGTGTAGAGACCCGAATCTGGAGACTTCCACACTGGAAACCTGGAATGCGGACGATAGCAGCTGAGCGGCCCTCCGTGCTGGCCTGCGCGGCGGCGGGCCTGGCAGCCATGCTGCCTTGGTGTGCGCTGTTGGTCGGGATTAGGACTCTGCTGCTGTTCCAATGGTCATCCGACGACCAGTTCCCGGTCCCTTCATGGTGGGTCTGGTGGATCGTCGACGACCTGAGCTTCATCTTGCCGTTCCTGCTCTTCGCAGGCGGTGTGAGGATCGCCCGGGTGATGGGTTATTCGCGACGCCTCCTTCCAACCGCCGCGGCCTTTGGTATCGCGGTCGCCGCGTCTTCCTACTATCTTGCCGCGTGGGGCGCCCCTGCAATGGAAAAGCGATATTGGGAAACCCAGGGGCCAGAGGTCGTTGACTTGCACCCGTTTGGGGCCGCAACCCCCTCGGGAATCCTCCGGAACCTACGCTCGGTTGAAGCCAGTCAGCCGGCGGAATACAGTCTGCGCGTCAGCGAACAGACAAGGGCTCCGCCCAACGTACTCAGGTGGCACCTCCACCTGCCCGTCGCCATGGCCGTGTTCGGCTTGATCAACACGCTCGCGGGGGTGTTTGCCAATCAGCTCACCGAGAACTTCGGGCGCGGTGCCCGGAGGAACGCTCTGCTGGCGCTGGGGGTGCTGGGCGGCCTGGCCTTCTTCGGGGCTGTGGTGCTGGCCGGACCGACGCAGCCATTCGTGCGGGACGGCACGATGCGGTCGGGAATCCTGGGCGCATGGATTCCGCTGGTGGTGCCACTCCTGCTGAGTGCGGTGCTGTTCGGCATCGCGCGCAAGCGCCATGTATGAGTGACGGTTCCAGAAGTACCCGCGACAAGCGTGACGACGAAGCCGAACTCGACTTCAAGGACTTCCAGAGCGGTGACCTCGACCGTCTGAGTCAGGTGCTGGAGCACTTCAGCCCCCTGATCGAGAGCGTGGCGGCCTCGTATGCCCGTGACCAGAGCGACCGGGACGACCTGTTCCAATTGGTGTGCATCCGAGTGTGGGAGCGGCGCATGCAGTACACGGGTCGCGGCTCCTTGCGCGGATGGATCAACAGGGTGGCGGGCAGCGTTTGCTCCAACTGGGCCGACAAACGGAAGACGCGGCGGAGAGAGGAGGCCAGGTATCTCTCCGAGGCGGTGTCGATGAACGGTGCGGGTCAGGACGGGTTCGATCCCGCCCAGCACCTCGCGCAAACCGAATTCAAGGATCGGCTGCGATACTGTGTGGCGCGGCTGCCCAGGAAGCAGGGCGACACCTTCCTTCTGGTCCATGTCGAGGAGTACACCATCGCGGAGGCGGCGAGGGTTCAGGGGGTGCGCCCGGAAACCGTCCGGTCCAACCTTCGGCACGCAAGAAAGAGGCTTCGCATCATGATGAAGGACTATCGGGAATGAAGCGTCCGGATACGACATCACCGGCGGACCCTCGGGCCGACGACCAGGATCGGGTGGAAGAGCCGACGAGCGGCCGGCCTGATGCGTTGGTCGAGGGGACCCGAATGGCAATGGACCCGCCAGGCGACGCGCGGCATGACCTGATCGAGGCCGCCATTTCCCGGCTGGAACCCCGAAAGCGGAAGCTCGAACGGCCCCCCGCCCGCTGGGAGGCTGCCATAGCCGGGCTCCTCGTCGGCGTGGCGATGTTCGCCTTCCTCCTTGGCCGAATGACCGGAGCGGAAACGGCGCCCCTCCTCCTTCGCGCAGCGGCGTCGGTCGTGTGTGGCGGCGCGGTTGCGGCGTACCTCTGGAACAGGGATCGCGCAAGGTAGGCGTCACGGTACGCGGCGACTCGAGGACCACCTGGTCCATCGGCTCGATTGCACGTTCTTCGTTCGGCACCTGTCTGTGTGTGGTGATAGCCACAACCAACCCTGGCGACCAGAACGGTGGCCACCACGGACCAGGAGAGTTCTACCGATGCACACACTTCTTCCCCGGAATCGAACCAGCAACCGCAGGGAACGTTGCCACGATCTGCCTTCGCACCGGTCAAGGCAACGCCGACGCACGCTGGTTCTCGGATTGGGCGTCCTCGCCGTCGCACAGCTCATAGCGCTCGGTGCACGGGCCCGCGCCTTCGGCCCATCGGATTTCTTGACCGTCGGCGACGACATCTCGACGCTGTCGATGGACCTCGTCGACGGCACGGTGGTTCAGCTGGGTGCCGAACGCCCCACCCTGTTGCTGGTCTTCGATCCGGACTGTCCCCATACGGGGCAGGTGGCGCCGGCTTGGGCGGCGTGGCTTTCGGGCGTGCACGCGGAAGACCTGCAGATTCTCGTCATCTCCCCCGGATCTGCCCGTCCAGCGGCGGCTTACGCCCGCGAAATGGGATGGCACGTCCCGGTGGCGACGCCGGAAAGTCTCGACTACGACACGGCGCGGATGATCACGGCGCGTGCGCCATGGATTATCGCCATCGATGAGGAGGGCGTCGTCGTCAGTGAAGGCCACGGCAGCAAGTTGAAGGAAGTGGCTGGCGCCCTGTTGGGAGCTGTGGACCGGGCTTCTGCGGGGTAACGGAAGGTGGCCCGCGCGTGCGCCGGGAAAAATCAAATTGCACGTTTCGCGTCCCGGAACTGTCTATGTCATCAGAAGGGCGATTCCGCCGCCGAGTGATCAGTTCACCCCAGAGGGAGGCAATGCCATGAGAATAACAGTCCCGCTTTTCGCCGCCCTCGTGCTTGGCGACCCAGCCCATCGCTTTCCACTATACGCATCTCTGTCAATCAAATCGCTCTTCCTGGCAATACAGCCGCTCGCTGTCGGCCACTGGAAGAGAGCATCGGAACGCATTTTCAGCATCGCGGACGTGCTCCCAGGCACGGGATTGCACGTTCTGGCGTCGAGAACTGATATGCAGTTAGTCTATGGAGGAACCGCCTCCATGACAGCGTCTCACATCCCCGAGGAGGCCTTCAATGCCTAGCTCACGCAAACTCTTTCCCCTTCTTCTCGCCGTTTGGGCACTCCTGACGGTGTCCGCAGTGGCTCCCGTTCCAGCCGCAGCACAGGACGGAGTGATCTGCGCCTGGTGCGAGGAGAGGGGCTGGGGGTTGTGGAAGCAGCACCGCTTTACCGCCGGCGGGTTTCACTGCGATGAACCAGCGGGTGAGCACTGCGTCCGCTGTGGGGGAGAGTCGGAGTGTCACACGGACTGGCGCAGTGGCCCCTGCCATCAACCCTGTGGTGACGGTGGCCAGATGCAAGCCTTGGCCGACGCTGTTTCGGAGGTCCGGGCAGGCCTCAACGCGGCAGACGTTACGATGGTTGCAGCAGCAATACTCGAAGACCGAGGGGATTTGGTAGTCGAGTATCTCGGGGAAGCGGGTCGGATCGATTTCATGCTACCTTGCGATCCGGTTGTCCCAATGGCTACTGTCGCGATTGTCCCGGAGTTCCGGGCGGAACTTGAAGCAGCAATGAAGTCTGGGGTGCCGTAGTGATGGATGGCGACCGACCTGCCTTGCAGACGCACCCTGGCACCGCCACCCGCCCCCGAGCGTGCCCGGCGGCCGCCGCCACCCTCGCGATCATCCTTGGCGGATTCGGTTGTGACTCCGACTCGCCGGACCCGCCCCGGCCGGCCTCTCTGCAGGGGGTCACGATCCATGACTCGGCGGGCGTCGAGATCGTCGAGAACCATGCACCGGAGCGGTCGCCCGGGAGCTTCTGGTCGCTGAGTGCGGAGCCGGAGTTCGTCCTGGGTGGGACCGAACACGGCCTGGCCTGGGACGAGGAATGGGGGGATAGTCGTACCCGTGAGGAATTGGCTGCGCTGATCTTCGAGGTCAGGGGAGTGGCCCGCCTGGCGGACCATCGCATCGCAGTCCTGTCCGCGGGGGTCCATCAGGTCGTTGTCTTCGAGCCATCCGGCAGGCTTTCCCGTGCCATCGGAGGCAGAGGGCCGGGTCCCGGAGAGTTCGTTCGTCCTGAACACATGCAGTACCTGCCGCCCGACACGTTGGCGGTGTGGGAACACTGGATGGGACCCGTGAGCTACTTCGACACCACCGGCACGCTCCTCACCGAACGGCCGACCGACCGTAGCCGCACGCTGGCTTCGCTGCCGGACGCCACGGCTGAATCTCCGACGACGCCGTTGCCGGATGGGTCCTTCGTGGTCGCGGTAGAGCACTGGGATCCCGACTTCGCGCGCCCGGCCGATGGCACCATGTTCCGGTATCCGTCCGTACAGTTTTCGAGGATCGACCCCAGCACATACATGCCTGTCCCGCTGGGGGGCACGTGGGACGGTCCGGAGGCATGGGCGGTGCCACAGCGGCTTCATGAGGAACATGAGATCCCGGACGTGGCCCCGGCGGACATGATGCTCGATTCGCACATCGCGGTGGGGGGCGATCCGCCGATGGTCTACATCAGCAACGGTGACCGCAACGAGATACAGCAATTCGCGCTTGACGGAACACTGGTGCGGAGCATCCGCCGCAGCGGTGATCCGCTTGCGGTGACCCCAAGGGCGGACGAGGCAAGGAAGCAGTACCTGGCGGCACTGGCCGATTCATTGGGGCAGGACTACATGGCTGCAGTCGTCAGGGCGCTGCCCCCGAGAGACACATATCCCGCAGTTGCCGCCCTGGTCGTCGACACCGAGGGACATCTGTGGGTGCGGGAGTGGTCGGCGTCGGAAACCGGAATGCCGGATCAGTGGAGCGTCTTCAGTCCGGAGGGTCGATGGCTTGGCGTACTTGAAGGCCTTGCGGAGCCGTGGCTCTGCAGGGTCGTTGCACCTTGCTGGATCGACAGGGACATGTTCGTGATCACGCGGCGTGACGAGTTGGGGAGGGAGAGGTTGGAGGGCTACCGAATTGACCGGGAGGGCTGAACCGTGACGATTCCCACGAGGTTGGCGTGGAGCCGCGGATGCACCGTTATGGTCCTGGGTTTGTTCCTGGTTCTTCTTTCCGGACTTCCGGCAGCCGGTCAGGAAGCAGGAGAGGTCATCCAGGACTGTGAGGCGTGCCCGGTTGTGATCGTAGTGCCGGCGGGGACCTTTCTGATGGGATCGCCGGAGTCGGAAACCGCACTGTCGGGGGAAGGGGGGCAAGGGTCCGAGCGCCCGCAGCATGAAGTGACGTTCGCGGCTCCGTTTGCGGTCGGCAGGTACGAGGTGACCTTCGCTGAGTGGGATGCCTGCGTCGAAGCCGGAGGATGCGGAGGGTACCGCCCAGGCGACGAAGGATGGGGCCGCGGAAGCCGCCCGGTGATCAACGTCGACTGGCATGACGCGAAGGCGTACGTCGAGTGGCTTTCCGACCACACCGGGGAGTCGTACCGGCTACTGAGCGAATCGGAGTGGGAGTACGTTGCGCGCGCGGGCTCGGAGACGAGGTGGTATTGGGGCGACGCGCCGTCGGATCAGTGTCGGCACGCGAACGGTCACGACCTGGACGCGGCCGCGGCTCTGCCCCCTTCTCCCAACCCCCACCGCAGGACGACACAGTGCAGTGATGGGTATGTATACACCGCCCCGGCAGGGACATATGAGGCGAATGGGTTCGGGGTGTACGACCTCGTGGGGAACGTCTTCGAATGGACGGAGGATTGCTTTCGGACCCCCGGCGATGTCCCGGTCCCCGCGGCGCAATTCAACGTCTATGACGGCGCTCCCGACGACGGCAGCGCATGGACGGATGGCCTGTGCGAGTCGAGAGTGTGGCGTGGCGGCTCGTGGGGTTCGACCCAGGTCAATCTGCGCTCGGCCGCCCGCTTCTTCGCGGAATCGGTGACCCGACGGAGTAACGCGGGGTTCCGGGTGGCCCGGGATCTTCTCGGTAGGGAACCAAAAAGCGTCACGCTTCTCCCGCCCTGCGTTGATCACTTTCTTCCAGACGGCTCGAGTGTCGCCCAGGCGGAGACGCAGTTTGGAGTGGAGCAGCAGGATTCCTTTCCGGTCGTACACAAACGGGGCGACGGAACCATGGTGGAAGTGGTGCGCGTAGCGAGCCAACCATGGTCCGCCCGGGCAGGCCCATGAAACGGGAGCTGGTGGGCTGGCTTCTGATTGCCACTGTCGCCTCCTGTGTTCCGGTTGCCCACATCAGTGCGCAGTTCATCCCGATTTCGGAATGCGAAGCGCCATGCCCGCTCGTTGTTGAGCTTGCGGGGACATTCGGAGACGATGAGGGGCCGGGGATGCTCGGTGAGTATGTGCGAGGCTTCCCAGGCAACAACGGTCGCTGGTACCTGGTCGACAATCCACCCACCGCAGTCAAGGTCTACGACGGTGCGGGCGGGTTCCTGCATCGCTTCGGTCGAAGCGGCGAGGGGCCCGGCGAGTTCAGGTTGATCAGATCCGTTCTCCAGTTCGACGATGGCGTCGTCGCCGTGCTTGACGACCCCAGCGGCCTCAAGTTCTTCGACTCTGCAGGCAAACTCCTGCGTGAAACGCGGTTGCCGTTCGCGCCGACCAGCAACGGCGTTGTGTACGCCGATGGCCTGGGGATGGTCATTGCAGCGAATGTGCCAACGCCTGAGCGAACGGGCCTTCCGCTTCACGTCGTCGACCTGGACGACGGCAGCGTGGGCCTCTCCTTTGGGTCCTTGACGGGTGAGTATCGGCTCAGTGACGCAGGTGGAATGAGTCGGGTGCTTGCCGAAGGACCGGCCGGCGCCGTATGGGCGGCCCGGCGGTACGAGTACCGCATCGAGCTATGGACACCGGACGGTCTCGAACGCTCTCTCGTGCGCGACGTGCCGTGGTTCCCGGCAGCGACCTTGTCCACCATGGTCCATGGATGGTCTGAACGACCGAACGCGATACTCGGATCCCTGGCGGCAACAGGCTCTCAATTGTGGGTCAAACTCCAAGTCGCGGACGAACGTTGGCGGGACGCATCGGAGGCGAATCCTGGCAATCCTGACCGTGACGGCTTCTTTGACACCATCATCGAAGTCATCGACCTCGATGCGTTGCGAGTGATCGGACGGGTTCGGCTGGACGAGGAATTCAGCAACTTCGTCGCGCCGGGAATGATCGGCAGGACCGCCGTGACGCCCGCTGGTTCCGTGCGGTACCAGGTTTACCGGATCTCGACCACAAGGCCGGGCAG
Organism: Gemmatimonadota bacterium; assembly: GCA_022823225.1. Lineage (GTDB taxonomy): Bacteria > Gemmatimonadota > Gemmatimonadetes > Longimicrobiales > Gaopeijiaceae > Bin94. Next base: position 5,944 of record JAJDXM010000012.1, on the reverse strand, counting down.
CGGGCAGGTGACTACAGTGCCCGGCCTCATCATAGATCGATACTCGTTACCCATACCGTGCAGATGATCGATTCATCCTGACACTGCAGAGGAGAGAGACCATGTTCCAGACACTGTACACTTGGCTTGCGATTCGGTCGCGACCACGGTGACTTCTGTGAGGGTGGAGGCCAGACGATGGCACTCGGTGCCGCTCAGGATGCAGCGATTCGGGCATTCGAGAGCGGCGGGATGTTGCCCGGCGATGGCAACTTCTATGTCGCGACACGTGGGGACCGGTTGCTGCTGCGAAGCAAGTGCGGAGCCAACACCATCGTAGCCCGGATCGACTTGCGGGACGTTGGGCAGGCACCGGTCGCCGTCACGACCAATGCCGGGGAATAGCAGGGCGCGCATGAGACCCCTACGGCTGGCAGCCTGGCTGGCGATGCCCATCCTGGTCGGTTGCTCGGACGACGCGCCCGAAGGCGGAAGCGAGTTCACGCCCGTCCAGGACTGGGTCACCGAGCCGCACTACGAGTTCGGGGACGCCATGGAAGGGGACGCGGTGTTCGGCTCCGTCACCGATGTGAATGTCCATGCCTCCGCAGAGATGCTTCGCGTCTATGTGCTGGATGGCCGTTCCGCGGAAGTGACCATATGGACGGCGGACGGCACCCTGATCCGGCGTGTCGGGCGCGACGGCCCGGGCCCGGGCGAGTTCCAGAGGCCCGTTGACCTCGCAGTCCTCCAGGACAGGTTCCATGTCTCGGACGAGCGCCGGTTCACCACTTTTGGACTGGACGGCAACTTCCTGCGAACCGACATGGTTCCACCGTCGATGAGCTGGCGCGGGTTCAGGTTGAGGCATGAGGCACTGTTCGCCGACGGTAGCGTTGTGGCCACTCCGATCGTCCCGACCCGGATCATGGCTGGCTCGATGGGCGACGACCCCGTCGATGTTCTGCCGGCGGTTCGGGTCTTCAGGGAAGGCTCGTCGTGGGCGTTGGACACGCTCGCCGTGATCAGCTATCGGAACTGGGTGGTGCCCTTCCGTTTGCCGGGCGAGACGCTTCCGGCCAACCTGACGCAGGAGTGGGTCGTCCCGGACAGCTTTCGGGGGGATCCGGTGAGCGGGCACGCAATCGTGGCACGAATGGAAGCAGCCCCGCCCGGGACACTCGAGCTCATCGAAATCTCCCCTGCCGGCGATACGGTGTGGACGAGGCAGGTGCGCTTGCCACCGGTTCCCATCGCGAACGACGAAGTCGAGGCGGTCGTGCATCGTACCGCCGCGGCCTTTGCCTCGTGGGGTGGCGACAGCATACCCTCGCAGTCCCTGAGGCGGAGGGTGCGCGGCGCGATCGTCGTGCCCGAGGCCTGGCCCGTGACGAGGGGGATCCGCGTGATGTCAAATGGGGAGATATGGTTTCGAGCAGCGAAGAGCGATGTCCCCGGTGTGTGGTACGCGGTTCCGAGGGCCGACGGCGATGGTCCGATCAGGAGGATTACCCTGCCGGAGTGGTTCAATCCTCGAGACGTCACCGAGACCCATGTGTGGGGGGAGCGGCGTGACGAGCTGGGAATCGAGTACGTGGTGGGGCGGCGCTTGATCGCGCCTGTACCGGGCGTATGACTACAAGGCCTTCGGAGAACGCGACCCTGTGCCTGTCGGTCCTTTTGGCGGTCTGCGGGTGCGACGGCGATACGCGGGTAGACGATATTTCGCTTACCCCCATCGAGGAATGGGTCACCCAGGCGGAGTACGAATTCGGGGATGTGTTCGACGGTGACGCCCTGTTTGGACTTGTGGTCGACGTGGATGTAGCCACCGATGGGTCGAGAGTGTATGTGCTGGACCAGACCGCTTCCGAAGTCAGTGTCTGGACCCCCGGCGGAGACTTGATACGCCGCTTCGGACGGGAGGGAGAAGGACCGGGCGACCTCTGGCGGCCGGGCGAAGTCCGCCTTCTGGACGACGTGCTTCAAGTGCGGGACCTGCGAGGTTTCACAACGTTCTCGCTTGAAGGCGAATTCGTCGTTCGCGATGTGCTGCCCCCGTTTGTGAGCTGGCGGGGATTTCCGATTGCCAACGAGGCGCTCCTGGACGATGGCAGCTTTCTGGGCGTCCCGACGCTTCCCGGGATGGTCACGGAAGGACTCACCGGCGACGACCCGATGCACGAGATTCCCTTCCTCCGTGCCGGTCAGAGGGACGGGTCGTGGACACTGGACACGATCGCACAGATGAGCATCCGGAACACGACGATCGTATTCCCGATTGCGGGAAACGACTTTCCGCGCCTGCTCTCGCAAACCTGGGTCTACGAGGATACGTGTCGGGCAGATGCCGTGACGGAGAGTGTGGTGTGCGCAAGGACTCAGGACATGCCGCCGGGGGTTGTGGAGATGGTGGAGGTGGCTGCGGCGTCCGGCGACACCCTCTGGGTCCGCCGTTTTCAGTTGGCGCCCGTTCCCCTCGGTGAGCAAGAGGTCGAGGCGGACGTTGAACGGACGGCTGCGACGATTGCCAGAGGTTCCGGGGGAGACAGCGTGCCTTCGCCTTCGCTGAAGCGACGAATCCGTGAGACGCTCATTGTCCCCGAATACTGGCCCGCAATCAGGGGAATCCGGTTGATGGCGAACGGCGACATCTGGTTCCGCTCTCCTGTGGAGAATGCTTCACATGTCTGGTACACCGCCCCGCGTGGCCAGACCGACGGAGCGATTCGCAGGATCGTCCTGCCCGAGCAGTTCAACCCTCGCGACGTCAACGACACCCATGTGTGGGGAGAACGCTACGACGAGCTGGGGGTGAGGTACGTCGTGGGGAGAAGGCTCGTACGCTCGGGGGGAGGCAGGTGAAGGGATTTTCCGATCGTTCAAACAAGGTCGTGCTCAACCCTCTGCGCCGCGTAAGCGTGCGCGGCGTGGGTGGCACGCCGTGTGCGGGCGTGCTGCCGGAGGTGAACTGATGCGCCATTTCAGAGGATGTCCAGCGGGCGAATCCCCGCGCTTCAAGGCTCTCGACTCGCTGACGCGACGAGTCCTGCCGGTGGTTGTCAGTACCGGCCTGATCCTGGGAAACGTCTCTGTTGGTCTGGTTGCCCAAGAGGTTGTCCAACTCAGGGAATCTGCAGACATCTGCCGGGACTGCATCAGATTCGAGACGGTCGCCGTGCTTGGCGGTGACTATGACGGCGACAACCTCCTGACCGGCAGCGTCTACGTCAATCGGGGGGCGAGCGGCCGCATCTACGTTCACGATTTCGGTGCGGGCGGGAGCGAGATGTTCTTCTACCGTGCGGATGGCCAACTTGAGTTCACGATCAGGAGATCGGGCGAGGGACCCGGCGAATACCAGCGGCCGATGCCCATCGTGGAGTTGCCGAGTGGGCGGGTGGCCGTGTTTGACGAGGACAACGTTCGTGTTTCGATCCTGGAAAGGGACGGGACGTTCATCGAATCCAACTATTTCCCGCACAGGATCAGTTGGGCGCTCCCGGTTTCCGACTCTGTTCTCCTGGTCAGTGCATCCATTCGGACACCGGAACTGGCCGGGATTCCTTTTCATCTGGTCCATCTCAGGGGGACGATTCTCGAGTCGTTTGGTCCGGAAGCCAGCCTTATGCCCGGAGCGGAGGGGGTTGGCAGGCGCCACGTCATAGTGCTTGACGACGGGCGCTTCCTTTCGACCTCGGCGTCGGGCAGGCCTTACCGGATTGAGCTGTGGAACGGACGTTCCATTGAGAGAGTCTGGACCCGCGAGGCGGAATGGTTCCCCTTGCGAACGACCCGTCGCGACGACGGCAAGGTTTCGCCGCACTTAGCTGGCATTTCGGGAGACGGCTCGCGTCTGTGGACCGTCGTTCCAGTACCGGATCCGAGTTGGACTCCATCGCCTCCGGGGACACGGATTGCGCAGTCCGGAGACGCTCTAGACAACCGATTCGACACGATGGTCGAGGTTATCGACTTGAACACCAACGAGATCGTTGCCACTCAGCGATTCGACCAATATGTGTTTGGCCTCTTGAGCGGCGAAACTGCGCTGCGCCTCACGGCCGACGATCTTGGGGTTCCCCTTTGGCTGATCCAGTCTCTAACAATACGCCCTGCTGGGCGACAGCGTTGACGTTATATGGTTACCCAAGATGCGATCAGACAGCTAATCGGTACCGCAGCAAGCCTGAGCCCCGCAGAGTTGGCGCTGGACTACCTGAACGACGTTACGGTCGGAGGCCCGATGCCCTTCATCGGAAAGATGCGCTTTGACGAATCCGGACGCCTTTGGATTGCCAGCTACGTCCCTGACCCCGTACTGGTCGTGCCACAGGAGTGGCGGTGGACGATTATCGACGAGAACGGATTGCCTCTTGCACGCATGACCACCGGACCTTCGGACGACATCCTCGAAATCGGAGACGACTACATGCTGCTGCGCGAGCGGGACGACATGGATGTGGAGAGCATGGCGATGTATCGCATTGAGCGCGGACCGGCGCACTGACCAGTGCCGTCCTGCCAAAGTCCTCCGTTCCTCCTGGTGATCGCCATGGTCACGTCGGTCTCCGGTTGCGCACAGGATTCCGTGCCCCGTGCCGTCTCCATGGGCGTGACCGTCACCGATTCGGCGTACATCCGGATCGTGGAAGTGGGCGGAGAAACGCTCTACACCCTGCCCGAATGGTCGCTGTCCGGCGAGACCGCGGTTACGATCGGCGTCGATACCGGCGAGGATCCATACATGTTCGGGATGATTGCCGGGGCGATCAGGCTGCCGTCCGACGAGATCGTGATCGTGGATGAGAATGGGTTGGAGTTCCGCGTCTTCGGTCCCGACGGAGTGTTTCGCAGGGCGTTCGGGCGGCGGGGTGAAGGTCCGGGAGAGTTCAGGCGGGTGGTGTTCATGCGAAAGCTGCGGGAAGGCGGCTTCGCGGTGTTCGATAGTTCGCTGAGGAGACTGACGTTCTTCGACGACCAGGCCGCGCTTGTGGAGACTCAATCGGCCGCGTGCAGCTCGGCCGTCACTCAAACCCTCCGCGCGCGCGGTGCGCTCCGCTGCTACTTCGACGGACTCGTCGGCGACGGCACCCCTTTCTGGTTCGGCCCTCAGGAACCGGAGGAACCGGAGCCGCCGCCAAGACACAATGTGGTCCGCCGGTATCCGGGGACGACTCACACTCTGGCACTCGAGGTGGCAGACGGTGTCGAGCTGTTCGATTCCGTTTCGGACATGGGGTGGGCCAACATTTCGTGGATGGTGGGAGGTACGCTGGCAGTCTGGAGCGTTCCGGAACTCTTTTCTCCTCACGGGCACAGGGCCTTCGGCCCGCGCGGGCTTGCGCTTGCCGAGTCGGATCGCTGGGAGGTCAGGTTTCGCGACTCCTCCGGCGCCCTCAGGCGCATCCTGCGGGTGAGCAGGGAACCGCAGATTGTGACCCGGGGGCACCTCGAGGCGATCATGGACCTGGTGGACAACCCTGAGAACGTGGGCGTCGCGGAACAGGCGCTGCAGTACCTGGGCACGGTTTCGACTGGAGGCCGCGTGCCGTTCTTCAGCGAACTCCGGTTCGACGATTCCGGGCGCCTCTGGATCGCCGACTACGTTCCGTCGCCCATGCTGGTCAACACGGAACAACTGAACTGGACCATCTTCGACGAGAACGCTCTTCCACTGGCCCGCATGACGACGGGGCCGGCGCGCGACATCCTTGAAATCGGAGACGACTACATGCTGCTGCGCGAGCGGGATGAGCTGGATGTCGAGCGGGTGGCGATGTATTGGATCGAGAGGTGAGGGCGTTTACGCATTTTACATGAATTACGCATTTTACATGAATTACGCATTTTACGTATTCCGGGGCGTCCGTGGGCGTGATCGCTGACGCCCTCAGGCCTCCCGCACCCGCCGGAGGAACTCCTCGGCGGTCTCGCATTCGAAGATCAGCTTGACGATGTCGGG